>NZ_SOEZ01000015.1 GCF_004402215.1 Cryobacterium tagatosivorans | reverse complement strand
CGGAGGCTGCTCGTGCGGCGGCCGCGCGTGCCCCCGCGCGAGCGTGGCAGGCGCCGACCGCGGCGGGGCGGCCGCCCGCCGGCACGGCCCGGTTCAACAAGTACGTCTGGACGGCGGGCTGGCAGGCCCAGATCGATGCCTGCAACGGTGCGGTCGACCTCACCGGGCGTTACGGCGTGCGCGTGATCGGCGAGCACTGGAGCTGCGGCGGATCCCGCTTCCCGAGCTCGGGCCTGATCACGCTGTCGGGCGTGCTGTCCGGAACCTACCGGGTGGGCGGGGTCGCCGCGGTGCTCAACGCGAACACGCAGGGCACCGGCAACATCCCGCGGGGGTACGACCTGCTCTACCAAACCTGCATCAACGGCTCGAACAAGACGATGTCGTTCACGGTGCTGACGCGGGTGGGTTAGGGCTCCACCGACCGGCGTTCCGCGGGCGCGGCCGGCGCGTCCCGCGGCGCCGGCGCATCCGGGCGGGCCGGGCGCAGCGAACTCAGCGCGACGCCCGCGAACACGATCAGGCCGCCGAGCAGCTGGGGCACGGTGAGCACCGCGCCCAGGGCGACGGCGATGACCACGGTGAAGACGGTGATCAGGTTGAGGTAGAGGCCGGCGCGGCCCGCCGGCATGCCGTGCGCCCCGATGTTCCACAGCAGGTAGGAGCCGATCGACGGGAAGACCACGATGTACACGAGCGCCCAGGCGATGGGCGCCTCGGCCGGCCAGGACACGCCGCCGGCCACCGCCACCGGCGCCATCAGCACCGCCACCATCACGGCCTGCACGGCCGTCGCGGTGATCGGCGGCACCTTCAGGCCGCGGCCGAAGATCGTGTACAGACTCCAGACCACGATCGCGCCGAGCATGAGCAGGTCGCCCAGGTTGAATTTCAGCGAGAGAACGGATGCCAGCGCCCCGTCGGTGATCACCAGCAGCACCCCGAACAGGCTGACCAGCAGGCCGAGGATGCCGCGCCAGCCCATCCGCTCGTGCAGCAGCAGGGCGGCGAGCACGACCATCACCGCGGGGTTGGCCGCATTGACCAGCGACGCGGACTGCGGCGTCGTGAACTGAAGCGCCCCATAGAGCAGGAGGGTATACCCGGTGAGCCCGAGCGCCGCGAGCAGGAGCAGCCGCGGCCAGTGCCGCAGCACGGCCCGCCAGTCGGGCTTCTCGATCAGCTGGGCGAGCACGAGGAGCGGCACGGAGGCGAGCGTCCAGCGCCACCAGTTGAGGTCGAGGGGTGAGATGGACTGCACGGCGACGGCGCCGACGACGTAATTGCCGGCCCAGAAGAGGGCGGCGAACACGAGGGCGAGGGAAGACTTCACTGGCCTCACGATACAAGGCCGGCGCATCCGTGCCTGGCCGCGGCCGTCGCCCGGCGCCGCGGGGCGGGGGTTTCCCGGTTGGACAGTCGCACCTTGGCCGGTCGACCGAGTGTGTTTGCCGGTTCCGGTCGACTTTGCCTGGTGCGCCGGGCAAACTCGACCGGAACCGGTAACCTCGGCGGCGGAGTCGGCGGCGCTCGCCCGTCTGGCCGGTCGTGTGCTCGAGTTCGCCTTATGCGCTGCTCTCACGCACGCAGAGCGTCGGCTCCAGCCGGATCGACTCAGCCTGCTCGCCATTGAGAACACGAAGAAGCAACTGCACCGCGGAGCGTCCGATCTCGAGCATGGGGGAGTATACCGAAGACAAAGAGATCGGAAGTTGAGCCGCGAGAGAGGTGTCGTTGTATCCGACAACGGCCATGTCCTGGCCAACCTGCAAACCCTGGGAGCGCACAGCGCCCATAGCGCCGATGGCAGCGAAGTCATTGACTGCGAACAACGCGGTGGGTCGACGCGCATCATTCTGAAGTATCTTCTCCGCCGCGATCCTGCCTCCGACTGTATCGAAGCCAGACCACACGACCGCGCTGTCCGGGATATCGCCGCCTAGCTCCCGCCAGCGGCGGACAAAACCCGCCACCCGGTCGACGGCGGTGCTTGCGTAGGGTTCCCCTGCGATCACGGAGACAGTGCGGTGCCCCGAACTCCACAGGTGGTCAGCGACGAGCTCGCCTCCCCGAACATCGTCGCAGGTGGCCGATGGATAACCGGGAACCCGCCGATTCATGAGAACAAACGGAACCCCCCGGTCGGACAGCTCCGCCAGGAGACTGCCGTCGAGATGGGCGTCCCCGAAGATCATGCCATCCACCCGCCGGGCCAACATGATCTCCGTCTTACGGCGCTGCAGTTCCTGGTCATCTCGGGAATTCATGACAAAAGTGGAGTAGTTGGCCTCGGCGGCCGCTTCTTCGATCCCCTCGTACATTATCGCCAGCACCAGGTCGGAGAGCCTGGGGACGATCACTCCCAGAAGGTGCGTGCGTCGGGTTCGCAGGCTCGTCGCTTGCGGGTCCGGCGAATAGCCCATCTCGCGGGCCAGTGCTCGCACGCGCTCGGCCGTCCCCGGAGAGGCTGCGCTCCGCGCGACGTCCGTGCCCGAGTGCAATATGCGGGACACCGTCGAGGAGTGCAGGCCGAGCTCGCTGGCCAGATCCTTCAACGTGACGGCGCGTTCGGGCGGTCTGTTGTCGTTCATCTGGACCCCTTCATCTCGCGCGTGCTCGCATGCGATCGACACCAATGTTCAGCAGCTGCTTGACGTGCCCCTTCAACAGATTCTATAGTTTCCTCTACCGCAACCCAATCGATTGGGTGACATCGGCCACAAGGCCTGCGGAACCCGCTCTTGCAGACACCCGTGTCGTCCACCCGCAGCTCTCCAGATATCCGCGGACTGGCCTGGCGCGATTACCCAATCGATTGCGTTGCCTCACATCGGAGTGAACATGAAAGACCCAGGAGGCGCCCACGTGGTGCTACTGGCAACGGGCGGCACGATATCTTCTCGAGTGCAGCCGGCGTTCGGTGGCGCGACAGTCGCGATTGATCGCGGCGAGCAGATTCTGGGGAGCCTGCGCTCGCAGCCTCCCTATCCGGTGCGGGTCGTCGATCTCTTCCATGAGGGTTCCTACCTTCTGACCTTCGGTGACATGGCCGACATTTGCGCGAAGATCACAGACGCTCTCTCCGATCCCCTGGTCATGGGTGTCGTCGTCACCCACGGCACCGACACCATGGAGGAAACCGCATTCCTCGCGGACCTCACCCATGATGATCCGCGCCCGGTCGTATTCACGGGGGCGCAAAGGCCCGCCGATTCGGCCGAACCGGACGGGCCAGACAACCTTTCCAGAGCGATCGCCCTCGCCGGCTCGGCCGCAGCGCGCGAACGCGGGGTGCTCCTCTGCTTTGCCGGCGAGATCTTCCCAGCCAGAGGTGTCCGGAAGGCCCAGACCTTCGATCTCCACGCGTTCACGAATCCTGACTTCGGGCAGGCCGGATTCATTTCGGCGGCGGGCGACATACAGATGGACGACGTGCTGCCCAGGCTGGACCCGTTGCCTTTGCCGTCCGCCGGCGACGGAGACGACCCGCGCGTTGATCTCGTGGCGGCCTATCCTGGCGCGGATTCCCTGCTGTTGCTGGCGTCCTGCGGCGCTGGCGCGTCGGGCGTGGTGTTGCAGGCGACGGGCAGTGGTAACGCCAACCGGGTGATGTGCCAGGCCATTGCAGATGCCACTGCCGCCGGCGTTGTGATCGTGACGAGCACCCGCGTGCAGGCCGGCCCCGTTCTGCCGGTGTACGGCCACGGTGGGGGCAAGGATCTAGCCACCGCCGGCGCCATCCCGTCAGGGCTGCTCAAGCCATCCCAAGCCCTGGTTCTGCTCGGCCTCCTGCTCCGGCTGGGGATGGATCGCGAACAGATCGCCCAGACGTTCGCCCGGCACGGAGCGCATCCCCAGCCCGGTTCGAAATCCCCACGTACCCAGTCAATACACCAATACTGAAAGGCTGATTCATGAAAAAGGACATACAGGTCGCCTTCGGCGTCGACGTCGATGCCGTCGCCGGAATGCTCGGCTCTTACGGCGGAGAAGACTCGCCCTGTGACATCTCACGCGGACTCTTCAGCGGCGAGGTGGGCGGGCCCAGGCTCCTTCGTCTCTTCGAGAAGTATGAGTTGCCCTCAACCTGGTTTGTCCCCGGGCATTCCATCGAGACCTTCCCTGACCTCACGCGGATGATCGTCGATGCGGGCCATGAGATCGGGGTCCACGGCTACTCCCACGAAAACCCCATCGCCATGTCCCGGGAGCAGGAGACTGCCATCCTGGACCGATCCATCGAGCTGATTGAAAAGGTATCGGGGCGTCGCCCGACCGGCTACGTCGCCCCCTGGTGGGAGTTTTCGCCTGTCACGAACGAGATTTTGCTCGAGCGCGGCATCAAGTACGACCACTCACTCATGCACCGTGATTTCGAGCCGTACTACGTCCGTGTCGGAGACAGCTGGAAGAAGATCGATTACAGCAAGGCGGCGGAAACCTGGATGGAACCGCTGGTTCGCGGCCGCGAAACCGACCTCGTGGAGATTCCAGCCAACTGGTACCTGGATGACCTTCCGCCCATGATGTTCATCAAGGCCGCCCCGAACTCGCACGGCTTCGTCAATCCCCGCGACATTGAACAGATGTGGCGTGACCAGTTCGACTGGGTCTACCGCGAAATGGACCAGGCGGTGTTCACCATGACCATCCACCCGGATGTCTCCGGCCGCCCGCAGGTGCTCCTCATGCTCGAGCGACTCATCGAGCACATCAACTCGCACGACGGCGTGAACTGGCTCACCTTCGACCAGATCGCCGACTCCTTCATCAGCCGCGCACCACGAAAGGGAATCAACTCATGAGCACACAGTCCTCGGCCGTCGATCTGACGGCACCGAAGCTGAACGAGAAGCGCAGGTTCCCCGCCTTCTCGAAGAGGGACACCAACATTGCCACCATCCTGGCTTTGCTGGCCTGGACAATCGCCGTCTTCGACTACGGGCTCTTCGGCACGCTGCTGCCGGCCATGCAGGAATCCTTCGGCTGGACAGCGACGGAATCCTATGCCATCAACACGTGGATCGCTGTTGGCACGGCAATCGTAGCCTTCGGAATCGGACCGGTGATCGACCGTCTGGGCCGCCGGAAGGGCATGATGGTCACGGTCGGGGGCACGGCGATCGTCTCGGGACTGACCGCAATCATTCCCACAGGGATCGCGTTCCTCAGCAGCGGACTCGTCGTACTGATCCGCTCCTTCGGAGGACTGGGATTCTCGGAACAGGCCGTCAACGCGACCTACATGAACGAGATCTACCAGGTCACAGAGGACGCGAAGAAGCGCAAGCGCCCCGGCTTCTACTACTCCTTCATCCAGGGAGGCTGGCCGCTGGGCTTCCTGCTGGCCAGCGCCCTGGCCCTTGCGTTCCTGCCCACGCTGGGCTGGCGAGCACTGTACCTGATGGCAACAGTCCCCGCAGTGATCATCGTTTGGGTCATTGCAAAGAAGCTCAAGGAGACGCCACAGTTTGAACTCCACCACGAACTCACCCGGCTGGAGAAGCACGGGCGCTCAGACGATGCACACGCACTGGCTCGTTCCTACGGCGTTGAGCACTCGTCGGTGGCTCCGCTGAAGCGCATCTGGGAACCTCACCTGCGCCGGAACACGATTGTCTTCTCTCTCGCCTGGATATTCAACTTCTTCGGGATCATGATCTTCAGCATTCTTGGCAGTTCCGTCCTCAAGAACGCCAAGGGTGTGGAGCTGTCCGATGCCTTCTGGATGTTGATCGTCATCAACCTCCTGGCCTACTTCGGATACATCTTCCACGGCTGGCTCGGCGACAAGATCGGGCGCAAGAGGACCATCATCGGAGGCTGGATTTTGTCCGGAATTTCCTTCGCCATCATGCTCAGCCCCCTGGCAGTCAGCCCGGCAATGATCATCCTCACCTACGGCGCCGGTCTGTTCTTCCTCGTCGGCCCCTACGCTGCCATCCAGTACTTCATGGCGGAGTGCTACCCGGTCAGTTGCCGCGCAACCGGAACAACGTTCATCGGCGCCATGAGCCAGCCCGGCATCATCATCGGCGGGGCACTGTTCACCGCCGTCGCCGCCGGAGCAGACACCGGCACCGCGGCCCTCTGGGTGGGCGCGTTGGGAACCCTCTTCTCGGGCTTGCTGATGATCGCGGCCAAGCCACCGGTCGAAGCGCTCCTCGAAAGCCCGCCCGAGGCACTTCCTCAGGTCGCGAATGCCTGAAGCCAAAGTAGCGATCATCACGGGGGCGGCCAGCGGCATCGGCCGCTCCCTAGCGATCCACTATGCGCGGCAGGGCGTAACCACGATCATCGGTACTTTCCCTGCAGATCCCCACGACCCGGAGGAGACCCTGCGCCTCGTCATCGAAGCAGGTGGCCGGGCCGTAATCCACGAGGTGGATGTTCGCAGGACGGAATCGGTGGAAGCGTTCGCCCAAAGGGCGGTGGCGGAATTCGGGCGACTCGATTATGTAGTCGCGAACGCCGGCATCCTCCGCAACTCCGCCCTCGAGGATCTCTCCGACGATCGATGGAATGAGATGCTCGACGTCGACCTCACGGGAGTGCTGCGGACCCTACGCGCCGGGGCCGGAAGAATGCCGGACGGCGGGGCGATGGTCGCCGTCTCTTCGATTGCCGGCGCGGTCTACGGGTGGGAGGGACATGCCCATTACGCCGCAGCGAAAGCAGGGGTACTCGGACTCGTTCGCAGCTTGGCCGTGGAACTCGGCCCGCGCCAGATCCGCGTCAACGCCATCGTTCCCGGACTCATCAAGACGCCCCAATCGCTTGACCCGGTCAACTCGCTCGGCCCCGACGGCCTCCAGCAAGCAGGGAACGACATCCCCTGGGGTCGCGTCGGGGAACCGGAGGAGGTTGCCAGCGTCATCGCATTCCTCACCTCGAACGATGCCCGATACGTGACCGGGCAGTCGCTCACCGTCGACGGCGGACTGACCGTCAAAATGCGTGCCTGAGAACAGGAGGACCTGATGAGCATGCAAAGCGAACCTCACGCGGGGCACGGGCGGGCCGTGGTCGTCACCGGCGGCAGCAGCGGAATCGGCCTGGCAATCGTTGAAGCCTTCAGGGCGAACGGTGACCGGGTGGCCGTCCTGGACCGGGTCGGCGGAGGCGACGTCATCCGGGTAGACGTCTCGGACGAAGACAGCGTACGCCGCGCCTTCGACCTCGCCAGGGAGCGCCTCGGACCAATCCAGATCCTCGTCAACAGCGCCGGGTTGCTTACGGAGTCACCGTTGGAGGAAATGACCCTCGCAATGTGGAGCGAAACGATAGCGGTCGACCTGACCGGTGTCTTCCTCTGCTGCCGGGAGGTGGTGGGGGAGATGCGCAGCCAGAAGTGGGGCCGCATCATCAACATTGCCTCCCAGCTGGCGATAAAAGGGGGGAAGGGGCTCAGCCACTACAGCGCGGCGAAAGCCGGCGTGGTGGGACTGACCAAGGCACTCGCCCTGGAGCTTGCCCCTGACAATGTGCTGGTCAACAGCATCGCACCCGGCCCGATCGAGACCCCGCTGGTCGAAGGCATCTCGGAGAGCTGGAAGGCTGCTAAACGCGCCGAACTGCCCCTGGGGCGATTCGGTGTTCCGGCGGAAGTGGCCCCCACCGCACTGCTGCTTGCCAGCGAACCCGGCGGGAACCTGTACGTGGGCCAGACGCTCGGACCCAACTCCGGCGACGTGATGCCATAAGAAGGGGAACATCATATGTGCGGTGCGTGCGGCAGGAGGACTGTCCAGGACCCAATCCTCGGCAACGTGCGAACGATGCGCCAGCAGATCATCGTGGCCCAGGCCATCAATGCCGTGTGCCGACATGTTCCCGGTGTCCCCCGGGTCACCGCCCTAGTTGACAACTGGCTCATGGCCGGCCCCACTGGTGCGACGAAGCTCTGCGACACGGTCGAGGAACTGTGGACGGCCATCATCGACGGCAGCGTGGACCCAAACGTCCCCGCCCTCTCTGAGGCGCTGAAAGCCTATTCAGCAGACCCCCTCAACACTGGACTCGCGGCACAGGTCACCGAACTGGGGCTGGCGCTGGCCGAGGGACACGCGCATCGTCACCGCGCTGGGCATCCGCCCCCGCCATGACCAACGGGGAGGGCGGCCGCATGGTGGCCATCCCTCCCCGTTGCGGTTGCAGGGGCTCGGGTTACTCGTTCACGCGCCGGTTGATCACTTGCCCGGTACCGACCGCTTGGCCGCCTCACCATCGGGGGTGTAGGCGTACAGGTTGCCGTCGAAGGCGCCGACGACGACGGTGTTGCCGCTGACCGCCGGGCCCGCGGACACCCAGGTGCCGATCTCGTGCTCCCACAATGACTTGCCCGTGTTCGAATCGAGGGCGTAGAAGCTGCCGTTGTTCGATCCGACGAACAGCGTGTCACCGCTGAGGGCAGGCGAGCTGTGGACGCCGGCGCGGTACTGTGCGCCGGGCAGAAGGCGATCCCAGAGCACCGAACCGGTGGCGGCATCCAGGGCGGTGACTGCGCCGCTCGGGAAGCCCATGTAGATCACGTCGCCGGCAATGGTCGGGGCGGCCGGGGTGGCGCCGCCGTTCACCAACAACGGATGCGGGCTCTTGTAGGTCCACAGCGTCGCTCCGGTGACACCGTCGCGGGCGATGATGCCGTTGTTGGAGCCGATGTAGACGCGCCCGTTTGCGGCGGACGGCACGCCGTCCTGCCAGCCGCCGAGCTGGGCGCCCCCGGTCCAGAGTTTCGCGCCGGTGGTCAGGTCGTAGGCGATCACGCGGTCTGCGGTCTGGTTGCCCACGTAGACGCGGCCGTCGGCCACGGCGGGAGTGCCGTCGCTCATGATGGCGCCGCTCATTGCGGATGCCCAGATCCGCTCGCCGGTCTTCACGTCCAGGGCGATGAGCAGGCCAAGGTTGGCCTCGCCGTGCCGCGACTGATACGGGTACAGAACCTTGCCCTCGGCCACGGTGACGCCGTAGTAGCCGTAGGTGCGCTGGTTGTAGCCCTCGGGGGCCGGCTCGGGGTCGTGCTGCCACTTCAGCTTTCCGGTGGCGGCGTCAACGGCGAACAGGGTGCCCCGCAGTGTCGGGACGAACACGAGGCCGTCGGACACGGCGATGCTGCCGTGCACCGAGGACGGAACCGGGTAGCTCCACAGCTTCTTGCCGGTGGCCTGGTCGACGGCGTGCACGGCACTGTTGCCGTCGCCGTTCTCGTCACGCGTGCCGGCGTAGACAATGCCGCCGACAATGACGGGAGATCCGGTGAGGAACGTCCCCTCGGTGCGGTAGGACCACGCCAGGCGCTGCCCGGCCTCGATCTTGTCGGTCGCGACGCCGGTGTGGCCCTGGTCACCGTGGTGCTGGGACCAGTTCGCGCCCGCCTTGGGCAGAATCGCGCTTTCCTTCGTCAGGGTGAATTTCGACGACGTGCTCCAGGATGCCCCGGCAGCGTCGACCGCGCGCACCTCGACGGTGTGTGCGCCGGCGCGAACGTCATCCGGCAGGGCCGAATGCCAGGTGAATTCGCCGCTGGATTTGAGCGGACGCCAATTGCCCTCGTCGACCTTGAAGTGCACCTTGGTCGGCGCGTCCGAGGTGTCGTAGGCATTCACCTGGATTCCGGGGAAGCCGTCCAGCGGAACGGACGAACCGGCGGCCGGGCTGGTGATGGTGAGGTCTTGCTCGGCCCCGTACATCCGGAACGGATTCTTGAAGGTCTCATCCGTCATCTCCACGTATCGAAAACCGCGCGGGGAATTGTCGATCGTGTACGAACTGGAGCTGGTCTGAACGTGTTTGGCCGAGCCGGCGAAGGCGCTGTTCGGCTCGACGTCGTTGGAGTGTTCGTGGCCGACCAGGATGAGTTCGGCGCCGTACTGCTCGAGGATCGCGCCGTACTGGTCATACATCGAGTTCGACCCGAAGGGCACGTTCATCGGCTGATGGGTCAGCACAACCAGGCGCTTGTCCCCGACGTTCTGGGCAAGATCCTGCTTGGCCCACTCCAGCTGTTCCTCGAAGGGTGCCGCACCGTTGTTTTCCAGAACGAGGAAGTGCCGGTCCCCGTAGTCGAAGGAATACCACTCGGGCCCGACATTGCTGCGGTAATTGTTGATGCGCGCGGCGTAGCCGACGCCGGCCGCATACTCGTGGTTGCCGACCGCCGGCCAGACCGGAACGGGGGAGAGGGCCGTGGCCGCCTTGTAGAAGTCGAACTCGGCGGTGGTGGCGTTGTTGGTCAAATCCCCGCTGACCTGGATGAAGGCCAGATCCTCCTTGGTGGAGTTGATCTCCTTCACCTGATCGGCGAGCTGGGCGTTCACATGGGGGTCTGCGACGTTTCCGAAGGTGAAATTGCTGCCCGCGGATTTGGGATCCTTGGTCAGGCCGAAGTCGACGCTTTTGGCCTCGCCGGTGGCGAGTTCACCCAGATCGCGGTAAAAACGCGGGGTCTTGAACTCGTCAGTGCCGACCGAATACCCGGCGGGCTGGGTGATGAAGACGAGGTCGGTCGTTCGCCGCTCGATGGGGGTGTCGAGGCTGTAGCGACCGTCGGCATCCGTCACGACGATCGTGGCGCCATCCGACACGGTGACACCGGGGAGCACTTTTTCCCGGGCGTCGAACACGTCGTTTCCGTTGCCGTCTTCGAAGACGGTTCCCGAGACCACGGCGCTGGGTGGGTCGATCGTCTGCGAGACGGCCGAGCTCAGCGGCGCGGCGACCACGAGCCCGCCCAGGATCGCGGTGACCGCGTAAAGCCAACGGCGGAGCCGTTTGGGTGCCAGGTGTTTCATACGAGGAAGAACCTTTCTAGGAACCAGATGAGTCCGAAGACTGCGACCACGATGGTCGCCCCCCGCACGACCGGCGCCGAGAAACGGCTCCGACGCACGAGCAGGAGTAGGGGGAAGATCACGAGCAGCAGCAGTACCTGGCCCGCTTCGATTCCGATGTTGAAACTGAGCAGCGAGGCCACCAGGTTCCAGCTGACGTCGTCGGTGATTTTCAGGGAACCGGCAAATCCCAGCCCGTGCAGCAGACCGAAGAGGAACACCACCAGGTGTCTTCGGCGCGGGGCGCCCAACAGATTCTCGATGGCCACGAATGTGATCGACAGTGCGATCAGGGGCTCCACGATGGATGCCCCCACCTGCACCCAGCCGAGGAGCGCGGTGATCAGGCTCACGCTGTGGGCCAGGGTGAACATCGACACGATGCCCACGAGGTTGCGCAGGTTCGTCGCGCCGAGCATCACCGCGACGACGAAGAGCACGTGGTCCAGGCCGAACAGGAGGTGCTCGATGCCCATCAGCGCGAATCTGGAACTCGAGACGATGACCGAGTTCTTGCCCATGAGGAGTTCATTGTGGCCGCCGTCCATCACGGTGCGGCCGCTGTCCGCGCCGATCTGGTACTCCACGATGTTTGTGTGCTCGTCGGAGATCGCGTCCACGTCGGAAAAGACGTCGTACGTCAATTGGTACTGGCCCGACTCGCCCGGGCAGGTGTAGGTCAGGTCCATCTGCACGTACGGATTCTCGTCACGGGTCGTCGTGGAGACTCCGTCGAGGTGAGGCTCGCACGCTGCGCCATCCAGATAAATGACGACCCGTTCGTACAGGTATGCCGAAAGGTTCGCCTTTCCGGCCTCCAGCGCCGCCAGGCGAGAGGCATCGTCGACCGCGCCCCGGGCATCCGGCCCCAGGTCGACAGCTTTGGCGAGGATCTCGTATTCGAGGCTGAGCGCGTAGGAGATTTCACGGCCGTCGCCGTGAATTGTCGAGTAGCCGGCGGTGTCACGCACGTGAGCGGAAGCCGGCAACGTTCCCGCGATCAGGAAGAGGAAAACGAGCCCCAGGAGAATGGAAGATCGGGACGCAAGAAGAGCGCGATTCAGGGCGGGAGCGGGCGGGAGGGTGGCGATTTCGCGCTCCTTGCGTGGTCAAGCTGGTTCGGTTCGTTTCAAATGTTCAACAGGCTTAGGTCTATCGGCGTCGGCTTAATGGGTGGCGCTGGTCTGGCAAACGCACCATGAACGGACCCGTTGATGATTGAAAGTGATCCAAACTAGTATTCTGGGGTCATAAGTAATCAAGATCGAAGGCGGATGTCCGATGGCCGAAGTCATTGTTGTTGAGAACGCGGATGCCGCCGGTGAGCTCATCGCCGCCTCGATCCGCGCGCTGATCGAGGCCCGGCCCGACGCTGTCCTCGGCCTGGCCACCGGGTCGACGCCGCTGCCGATCTACCGCTCGCTGGCCCGGTCGTTCGCCGATCGCCCGCTCGATGTTTCACAGGTGCGCGGCTTCTCCCTGGACGAATACGTCGGCCTGGCGGCGGGACATCCGGAAAGCTACCGCTCGGTCATCACCCGCGAAGTCGTCACCCCGCTCGGGCTCACGCCGGGCAACATCCACGTGCCCAGCGGCGACCCGGCCGGCCTGCCCGCCGCCGGCGCAGACTACGAGCGGGCCATCGTGCGGGCCGGGGGAGTGGACCTGCAGATCCTCGGTATCGGCCGCACCGGGCACCTGGGCTTCAACGAGCCCGGCTCGTCGTTCGAATCGCTCACCCGGGTGAAGACCCTGACCCCGCAGACCCGGGCCGACAACGCCCGCTTCTTCGCCTCTGCCGACGAGGTGCCGGTGCACTGCATCACCCAGGGGCTCGGCACGATCCGGCGCGCCCGCCACCTCGTGCTGCTGGCCGTCGGCGAGGGAAAGGCCGCGGCGATCGCCGCCGCCGTCGAGGGGCCGGTCACGGCCAGCCAGCCCGGCTCGGCCATCCAGCTGCACCCGCACGTCACGGTCGTCGTCGACGAGGCGGCGGCGAGCATGCTCGCGAACCTCGACTACTACCGCTACGCCTGGGCGAACAAGCCCGCCTGGCAGGGCATCTAGGCCCGCCTCCCCCTGGCGCGCGCGCCGCGCGCCCCCGCGCATCCGCCCCACCCGTCCTCTCGCCGAACTGTGAGTTTGGCACCTTCGTTGGGCGTGGGAAGGTGCCAAACTCACAGTTCGGCGGATGGGTCAGGGGCGCGTGTGGGGGCGCCCGGGTTCGTCGGGCCACCGGAAGTGTGGTTGTGTATTAGACGACTTGATACAGCGTGAGGCGGGTGAGCATGGCTGAAGGATCGTTCGCCCAGGCGCACTCGAACGTGCTGCGGCTCATCCTTCTCGGCGCGTCCCTGGCCGTCGCCTGGGCCGTCGTGGGTGCGATTGCCGCGCCCAGCTCCGCTTCGGCGGTCGAGCCAGGCTCCGATAACGGATCCCTCGTCGCGCTCGATGTCGTGACGGATGTGTCCCCGGTCGACGAGGTCGCCGTTCCCCTGGCCGACCAGGCCGTGCCCGTCACCGACCTGGCCGCCACGATCGGTGACGTCGGCACCGTCACCGCGCCGCTGCTGAACACGCTGGCGCCCGTCGGCGACCTCCTTGCATTGGTGCCCGTGGTACTGCCCGTCGCCCTGCCCGTCGCCGTGCCCGTCGTCGTCGCTCCCGCCGCCGAAACCGCTCCGGTGCCGGCGGCTGTCGAGCCGGCCCCCGCCGCATCCCGCTCGCTGCCCGGCCACGCGCCCGTCGCCGCGAGCAGCGAAATCGCCGCTGCTGCGCCGCAGGACCTGCCGGTACCGTCCCCGCCGTCCCCCGCCAACCGCGCCGTCGCGCCGGCGACCCCCTCCAAGAGCGCCGGCTCGGGCGGAGCCAACGGCATCCCGACCGCGGCCGCTGAGGCGCTCTTCGATTCGCCAGCCGCGCCCGGGCCGGCCGAACTCGCCATCGCCGGCGTGCACGACGCCCCTCTCTCGCCGTCTCCCGGCGCACTCGACTCACCTCCTGACTGATGGGATCCCTCTGCCGCCCCGCGGCAGACGCGATCAAAGACTCCCCTAGGGAGCACACCATGACATCAATTAGGAGCACCATCACCATGAATTCGTTCACCGCAAAAAGCATCACCTGCGCCGTCCTCGTCGGCAGCATCTCCTTCGCCGGCGTCGGCGCCGCCAACGCATCCGAGGAGCCCGCAGCGGCCCTGAGCTCTGGCATCAGCGCCAGCAGTGCCGCTCTCATCTCGTCGAGCGTCCCGGGCTTCCTCGACGGAGACGTCGCCGCCGGCACCACCGACAGCATCGAGGGCGTTCTCGCCGCTTCCCCCGCCGGAACGCTCGAGGGCGTTCTCGCGGCGGCACCCGCCGGAACCCTCGAGAGCCTGCTCGCGAAGGCTCCGACCGGAACCGTCGAGGCCATCCTCGCGAAGGCTCCGACCGGAACCCTTGAGCGTCTTCTCGCCGCCGCGCCGGCCGAGACCCTCACCGCGCTGCTCAAGAAGGCGCCGGCCGGAACCCTGGAGGCCATCCTCGCGAAGGCTCCGACCGGAACCCTCGAGCGCCTGCTCGCCACGGCACCGACCGGCACCCTCGAGGGTCTCCTCGGCGACGCCCGCACGTCCTCCGCGGCCAGCGAGCTCGGCGGCTCGCTCGAGGGCAGCCTCGGCGGTTCTCTTGAGAGGCTGGAACTCGCATCCGTCGGGTCACTCACGGAGGCCCTGACGGATGCACCGGTCAGCACCCTCAGGGGAGTTCTCGCCGAGGCGCCGCTGGGGACGGTCACGGGCATCCTCGCGGGCGCACCGACCGGCACCTTCGAGAGCATCCTGGGCGCGCTCCCGGTCGGCACCGTCACGGACCTCCTCGCCGATGCGCGCACCGGAACCCTCACGGACATCCTCGCGGCGGCACCCGCCGGAACCGTCGAGAGCCTGATCGCGGCCGCCCCCGTCGGAACCCTTGAGAGCCTCATCGCCGGCGCACCCGTGGGCGCGCTCGAGGGCATCCTTGCCGGCGCACCCGTTGCCACGCTGGAGAGCATTCTCGCCGCGGCACCGGTTGACGCACTCGAGAGCACCCTCGGCGGCACCCTCGAAGGCACCTTCGGCGACACGCTGACGGGCCTGATCGCCACCGCAACGGATGCCGCGGCACAGGCTTCGGCCGACGCCGCGGCCGACGGTTCGGTTGGCGGCGCCGCCGCCGGCGGTTCGGCCGGCGGTTCGGCCGGCGGTTCCGCTGACGGATCGGTCGGCGGTTCCGCCTGGGCCGGCGGCTCGGCCGACACCGAAGCGGCTCCGAAAAAGGGACTCCTCGGCTTCTAGAGGTACCAGCCCTTCTGCATTACTCCTCTGGGCACTCCTCTGATCGGCCGCCCACCCTCCGCGGCGGCCGATCAGTGGGTCAGGGGCGCGAGACGGGGCGCCCGGGAGGCCGGTCAGGCCGGGTCGGGTCAGGTCAGGCCGGGTCAGGTCACGAAGAGGACTACGGCGGCGACGACGGCGACGATCACCAGGATCGTGCGGAGGACGGGCGCGGACAGGCGGCGGCCGATGTGGGAGCCCAGCCAGCCGCCCGTGGCGGCGCCGATGCCGATCAGGATCGCGATCTGCCAGTCCACGGTGCCGCTGGTGATGAAGATGATCGCCGAGACGAGGTTCGCGACCCCGGCCAGCACGTTCTTGGCGCCGTTGGCGCGGTGCATGTCGGTGGACCAGAGGATGCCGAGCAGCGCCAGCAGCACCACGCCCTGCGCCGCGCCGAAGTAGCCGCCGTACACGCCCGTGGCGAGCACCCCGAGCACGAGCCCGAGGGTGAGCGGCCGCGTATCCGTCCTGGTCAGCACCGAGGTCTCGGTCGGCACCGAGCCGGCCGGGGCGGCCGGCGCCTTGCGCCGCACCCACCTGGCCACGCGCGGCTGGATGGCCGAGAGTACCGCGGCCAGCAGCAGCAGGAACGGCACGACGGCGGAGAAGACGTCCCCGGGGAGCACGAGCAGCAGCAGCCCGCCGGAGATGCCGCCGATGGCGGAGAACAGCGCCATCCAGGCGACCGGGCGCCACTGGGAGGCCAGCTCGCGACGGTACCCGTAGGCGCCGGCGACCGACCCGGGGATCAGGCCGACGGTGTTCGACACGTTCGCGGTGATCGGCGGAACACCCAGCGCCAGCAGCACCGGGAAGGTGATCAGCGTGCCGGCGCCGGCCACCACGTTGATGATGCCCGCGGCGACCCCGGCGACCAGGATGATCGCGCTTTCGAGCAGGGTCATGCGCGAGGCGCCGGCGTCGAGGCCGTGGCCGTGGCCGTGGCCGGGGCAGAGTCCGGGGCCGGGGCGGCAGTCGCGCCGAGGGTCCCGTCGACGAGTTTCACGATCGCGGAGCAGTCCCGGGCGCCTTCGCCCGCGTCGATCAGCCGCTGCATCAGCTGCTGCACGTGCTCGCCGATCTCCAGCGGGGTGTTGGTAGCCTTCGCCGCGGCGATGGCCAGGTTGATGTCCTTGTTGGCCAGCTCGGCCGTGAACGTGGGCGCGAAGTCGCGGTTGGCCGCCGACGACGGCACCACACCGGCCACGGGATACCAGGTGCGCAGCGCCCAGCTGTCCCCGGAGGACACCGAGGCGATGTCCCAGAACACCTGCTTGTCGAGCCCGAGCCGGTCGGCGAGCACGGCGCCCTCCGCGGCCCCCGCGAGGTTGATGAACAGCATCAGGTTGTTGCAGATCTTGGCGGCCTGGCCGGTCGTCGCGGCCCCGGTCGGGATGATGTTGGCTGACATCGGCTCGATGAACACGCTTGCAGCGGCCACGGATGCGGCATCGCCGCCGATCATGAACGTGAGCGTTCCGGCCTCCGCGCCACTGATCCCGCCCGACACCGGGGCGTCCACGAACCGGAACCCGGCCTCGGCGGCCGCATCGTGCAGCTTCCGGGCGGAGTCCATGTCGATGGTGGAGGAGTCCACGAGCAGGGTGCCCGGCGCGGCCGAATCGAGCACGCCACCCTCGCCCAGGTACACGGCGAGAGCGTGCTCGCCCCTGGGGAGCATCGTGAACACCACGTCGGCGCCGGCGACGGCATCCGCGATGCTCGTGGCCGGGGTGAGCCCGGATGCCGCGGCGGCAGCGAGCGCGGCGGGGCTGAGGTCGAACCCGCGCACGGCGTGCCCGGCCCGCACGAGGTTTGCGGTCATCGGGCCGCCCATGTTCCCGAGGCCGATCCATCCGATTGTTGCCATGACGCAAGCTCCTTCGCTCGGGCCGTGACACCCAGTCGTTCCCACCGGTCGTTCTGCAGAACGTTTGCGCCCCGGTCAGGGCGCCACGTTGTCCAGCCTAGGTGCGCGGGCGCGCCCAGGGGTCTCGTCAGCGGGACGTGACAGTGGTGAACGATGCGATCGCCGCATCCAAACGGTCGAAGAGGTAGTGCCGGCGCGGCGCCTCGATATTCATGACCTCGAAACTCAAACCGCGCTGCCGGATGTAGCCGAGCACCTTTTTGGGGGACCGCTCGTCTCGGCGCCGGTCGCCCACGCGCCACTCGTGGTCGGACAGATGACGCACCTCGAGGTGTTCTGCCGCGCATGGCTCATGATCGTGATTCGACACTGAATCTCCTTCAGGTTGATCGGTGTGGTGCACCCGGCCGCTGTCCCGGTCGACCCGGTTGCTGCCGAACATGGCTCCAACGGTACGCTCCCGGCTGCGCGGATGCTGCCGGGAGGGGGCCGTTGCCGGTGAATCGCAGGCGCGTGGGAGTGCGCGCCCGGCGCGTCGTGGGCGCCGGGTCAGGGCCGGGTGGCGCCCAGCTCGGCGATGAAGGCGCGCACCAGGGCGGCGTCGGTGACCAGGCCGCCGTCACCGCGCGGGCCGGGGACCTGGGCGCGCAGGTGCACCTCCGTGACCCCGGTGTCCGCGACGAGCCGGGCGACATTCGCCACGCGCACCGAGCCGCCGGCGAGGATGACCGGACCCCCGGGCTCCCTCGCCACCAGCTCGCGCAGAACCGGGGATCCCTCCGTGGCCGTGGCCGTGGCCGCGCCGCCTGAGGTGAGAATGCGCACCACGCCGAGCCCGGTGAGCGCGTCGTGCGCGGCGAACAGGTCGCGGGCCGCGTCGAAGGCCTTGTGGCATGTCACCGGCACCCCCTCCGCCGCGGCGATGAGCTCCCGCATCGCGGGGATGTCGATGTCGCCGGCCGCGGTCAGCACGCCGAAGACCAGCCCGACCGGAACGGGCGCCTGGGCGGCGAGGTCCCGCACGGCGCGAACATCCGCGAGCATCACCGACAGTTCGCTCGCCGAGTGCACGAAGTCGCCGCCCCGCGGCCGAATCATCACCTGCACGCCGAGGGTCGTCACCGACTCGAGCACCCGGGCGATGAGGCCGAAACTGGGCGTTGTCCCGCCCTCGACGAGGTTCGCGCAGAGTTCCACCCGGTCGGCGCCGGCGCTTTCGGCCGCGAGGGTGCCGGCCAGGTCGTCCACGCAGATTTCGACGAGCGTCATCGTGTCGGCACGCCTGATCAGTGCAGCCGGCGGCCGGCCGCGAACACGGCGTCGACCTCGAAGCCGTCGCCCAGCAGCACGGCGTCGGCCGCGTAGCCGGGGGCGAGCCGCCCGAGGTCGTGCGCGCGCCCGATCGCCCGGGCCGGGGTCTCGGTCAGGGCGGTCACCGCGTCCTCAAGGGTGACACCCACCTCGGTCACGGCCCGTCGCAGCGCCACATCGAGGGTGAGCGTGGACCCCGCGATCGAGCCGCCCTGGTCGGCCCGGGCGACGCCGTCGGTGACGGTCACGGCGAGCGTGCCGAGCCGGTACCGGCCGTCGGAGGACCCCGCCGCGGCCATGGCGTCGGTGATCAGCGCGATCCGCCCGGGCGCGCCGGCGAAGGCGAGCCGCACGACCTCGGGATGCACGTGCACCCCGTCGTTGATCACCTCGAGGGTCACCTGCGGCGATCGGGTCGCCGCTGCGACCGGGCCGGGAGCCCGGTGGTGGATGCCGCGCATCCCGTTGAAGGCATGGGTCAGGATCGACGCGCCGCTGTCGAAGGCGGCCATCGCCTCCCTGTAGTCCGCGGCACTGTGCCCGACCGCAACGACGACCCCGGCATCGACGAGGGTGCGGATCGCGGCGGTCGCGCCGGGCAGCTCGGGGGCGAGCGTGACCTGGCGGATGTGCCCGCGCCCGGCCTCGAGCAGCCGGTCGATCGACTGCGGGTCCGGCGCGCGCAGCAGGGCAGGATCGTGCGCGCCCCGGAAGGCGTCGTCGAGGAACGGCCCCTCGAGGTGAGCGCCGAGAACGAGCGGATTCCGCTCGGTCTCGTCGGCGATCACGGCGAGCCTCGACTCGAGGTCGGCCTGGCTCGCCGTCACGAGCGACAAAACGATCCGGGTGGTGCCATGACGGTGGTGCAGGCCGAGCGCGGTCTCAATCGCCTCCGCGCCATCCTCGAACGACGCCCCGCCCCCGCCGTGGCAGTGGATGTCGATGAAGCCGGGGGTGAGCAGGCGGCCGCGGGCATCCGTGGTCGATGCCGGGTCGATGCCGAACGCGCGCCAGGCGGTGCCGGTGCCGACGGCGGCGACGGTGTCGCCCTCGAAGGAGACCCAGGCATCGGCGGTGGTGCTGCCGCCGGAGACCAGACGGGCCGAGTGGATGATGTGGGCGCTCACGCGACGATCACCTCGAGGCCGCGGTCGGTGAACGCGGCGACCTGCTCGGGCGTGATGCCGGCGTCGGTGATCAGCGTGCTGAAGATCCCGAGGTCGCCGAGCGTGGCGAAGACGGTTCGGCCGATCTTGCTGGAGTCGGCGACGATGACGGCCCGGGTGGCCCGGCGCGCCATCAGCGAGTTGACCGCGGCCTCCCGCTCGTCGTGCACGGTCGCCCCGACGGCCGGATCGATGCCGTTGACGCCGATGAAGGCGATATCCATGGTCACCTGCTGCAGCACGACGTCGGAGTACGGCCCGACCAGCTCGTAGGAGCGGGAGTGCACCACGCCGCCGGTGACGACCGTCTTCACCTGCGGGCGCATGGCCATTTGGGCGGCGATGTTCAGGGCGTTGGTGACGATCGTGAGGTTGGGGTTCGGGGAGGCCTCCATGATGTCGGCGCGGGCGCCGAGCACGCTCGCGATCGCCGTGCTCGTCGTGCCCCCGCACAGGCCGACGACGTCGCCGCGGGAGACGAGCGCGCTGGCGGCCAGGGCGATCTGCTGCTTCTCGGGCGCGTGCTGCTCTTTCTTGTACCGGAGGGGGAGGTCATAGGCGACGGTCTGCCCGATCGCGCCGCCCCTGGTGCGGGTGAGCAACTGCTGGGCGGCCAGCGTGTCGAGGTCGCGGCGGGCCGTTGCGGCCGAGACGTCGAGCTGGGTGATGATGTCGTCGACCTCGAGCTGGCCGGATTCGGCGAGCAGGGCCAGCACGGCGTTGAGTCGCTCGGCGCGGTTCATGGGTTCCTGTTCTTCCTCATGGCTTCTGCAAATCTATCGCCGTCGAGAGCGAAAACAGCCGCAGCATCCGGGCCGCCTCACCGGTGAGGGCCGCGCGACCGGCCGCGACGTACTTCCGCGAGTCGACCACGGTCGGATTGGCGCCCAGGTAGTCGCGGATCGCGGCGGTGAAGAAGCCGTTGAGATGGGTCGACACGTTGATCTTCGTCATGCCGGCCGAGATCGCGCCGACGATCTGCTCGTCGGAGACACCGGATGACCCGTGCAACACGAGCGGCACGGCAACGGCGGCATGCAGCCGGGCGATGAGTTCGAGGTCCAGCGCGGCCACGCGGCTGGTCATCGCGTGGGACGACCCGACGGCCACGGCGAGGGCGTCGACATTGGTGGCCCGCACGAAGGCGACGGCCTCGTCCGGATCGGTGCGCACCCCGGGCGCGTGGGCGCCGCCCTTGCCGCCGATCGTGCCCAGCTCGGCTTCCACGTACACGCCGCGCGCGTGGGCGTAGGCGACCACGCGGGCCGTGCTGGCCACATTCTCGTCGTAGTCCAGGTGCGCCCCGTCGTACATGACCGAACCGAAGCCGAGGTCCACGGCCAGGCAGGCGAGCTCTTCGTCCTCGGCGTGATCGAGGTGCACGGCCACGGGCACCGCCGCGGCGCGCGCGATCGCCAGGGTCGCCTCCGCAATCGGCCTCAGCCCGCCGTGGTAGCTCGCGCAGTTCTGCGAGATCTGCAGGATGACGGGGAGAGCGGCCCGTTCGGCCGCGGCCACGAGCGCCTCGGCCGTCTCCAGGTGGATGACGTTGAAGGCGCCGATCCCGGTGCCGCCGGTCGCGGCGGAGCGCATCAGCTCTCGGGTGGGGGTGAGGGTCATCGGGGTCCTTCGATCGGGATGTCGCCGGCTGGGAGTTCGTCGGCTGGGAGTTCGTCAACCTGGATTTCGTCGGCCAGCGCGGCATGGTCGGGGGAGATTTCGCCGGCCAGGGGCATGAGCACGGCCGCGGCCGACCACGCGGTGGCCAGACGGATGATCCGGGCCGGGTCGGTGAGGCCGGTGGCCAGGCAGAACGCGATGGCCGCAACGGCCGCGTCGCCGGCCCCGGTCGGGTTGCCCGGCAGCACGCGGGGCAGCCGCGCTCGCCAGAGCCGGCCGGGCTCGGCGGCCGTGAGCAGGAGCATGCCCTCTTCGCCGAGAGAGAGGAGGACCATCCCGGCGCCGTGCTCGAGCAGCATCCGCGCGCCGCGCACCGGGTCGGGCTCGCCGGTGGCCTCGGCCAGTTCCTGCCGGTTCGGCTTGAGCGCGGTCGCCCCGGCCCGGGCCGAGGCGAGGAGCGCGGGGCCGGACGTGTCGATCACGCTCGGCAGGCCGCGGGCGCTCGCCAGGGCCACGAGGCTCGGGAAGAAGCCGACGTCGGCGCCCGCGGGGAGGCTGCCGGAGCCGACCAGGCAGGTGGCGCCCGGAAGCGCCGCCGCGGTGGCGTCAGCCAGGGCCAGCCATTCGGCCGGGGAGTGGTTCTCGCCGTATTCGTTGAGGATCGTGGTGCGGTTGTGTCCCTCGTCGACGAGGGCGACCGAGCGGCGGGTGGGCGCCAGCACGGGGACGAGCCGATGGGGGAGCCCGCTGGACCGGAGCTCCGCGGCGAACTCCTCGCCCGAGGCGGCGCCGGCCGGGCAGACGGCCAGCACCGGGTGGCCCTGCTGGTGCAGCACCCGGGCGACGTTCAGGCCCTTCCCGCCGGCGCGCACGGCGGCCGCCGGCACGCGATGCGTTTCGCCGGGGGTGAGCGCGGGAAGGCGGTAGGTGAGGTCGAGGGCCGGGTTGGGCGTGACCGTGACGATCACGATGCCTGCCCCGAACGGTCGGCCGCGGCCCGGGCGCGCAGGGCGGCGCCGATGAGTCCGGCGTTCTCGCCGATCAGGGCCGGCAACACCAGGGGCCGGCGGTGGAAGCTGAGCAGGGCGTCGACCCGTTCGCGGAGGGGGACGAACAGGGAGTCGCCGGCCTCGGCGAGCCCGCCGCCGATGACGACGGCCTCCGGGGCCAGGATCGCGGTGACCTGGGCGATGCCGAGCGCGAGCGCGTCGATGGCCTCGTTCCAGATCCTGCGGGCGGCGGGATCGCCGGCCGCGGCCAGCGCCAGCACCTCCCGGGCTCCGACCGGCTCCTGGCCGGTCGCCTCGGCGTAGCGCCGGCTGATGGCGCCGGCCGAGCCTACGGTTTCGAGGCATCCGCGTGCCCCGCAGGCACACCGTGCGCCGCGGGGGTCGACGATCGAGTGCCCGAGCTCGCCGGCGTAACCGCCGGCGACGTGGGCCCGGCCGTTGACGATGAGGGACGCGGCGATGCCCGTGCCGACGATGATCACGACGACCGTGCCGAACCCGCGGGCGGCACCGAGCTGGAATTCGGCTTCGCCGGCGGCGCGCACGTCGTGGGAGAACGACGCGGGCAGGTGCAGCCGATCCTCCAGCAGCCGCCTGAACGGGACGTCGTTCCAGTCCAGGTTCACGGACTCTCGCCCGATTCCCTGGTCGTCGTCGACGACGCCCGGCGCGATCAGGCCGATGCCGGCCGGCCGCACGTGCGGAAAGGTGTGCGCGAACTCGGCCAGGAGCTCCTCGACACGCTCGAGCACGGCCTCGGCGGTCTCGGTGCCGCGGTGCGGCGTGGGCGTGCGGCGCAGACCGAGCATCTGCCCGGACGAGTCGAACAGCGCGGCCTTCATGTCCGTGCCGCCCACGTCGAACGCGGCGACGGCGGTTCCGGGGCCGAGCGGCTGCGGCCGGTCAGCCTGCGGCGGCCGGTCAGGAGAGGTGATCAGAGTCACGAGTCGAGAATGACAGATCGGGTCAGGTTGCGGGGGAGGTCGGGGTTGAGCCCCCTGGCCCTGGCGAGCAGCAGGGCGAGCTTGTGCACCCGCACGAGTTCGGCCATCGGATCGAGCGCGCTGGACACATACCGCGCGCCGGTGTGCGCCACATCCTGCACGAGGCCGGTGGGCGGCGTCCCCAGCATCCAGACCACACGATTCGGGGCCGCGATGCTGATCGGACCGTGGCGGTATTCCATCGCCGGGTAGGACTCGGTCCAGGACTGGGTCGCTTCCCGCATCTTCAGGGCGGCCTCGTGCGCCAGGCCGACGCTCCAGCCGCGGCCGAGGAACGTGTACTGCTCCGCGTTGACCAGAGCGTCGTCCAGGTCGTCGGCGATGGCCAGTTCCGCGTCGGCGATGGCGCCGCTGAGGTCTTCGCCCAGGGCGGACCGCATCAGGGCCAGGGCGGTCGTGGCGAAGCGCGTCTGCACGACCGACTGCTCGTCGGCGAACGGCAGCGCAATGACCTCGTCCACCTCGTCGACGAGCGGCGAGGAGGTGTCGCCGACGATGCCGATGATGGGCGCGGCGCCGCGGTGGGCGCGCACCAGTTCGAGCACTTCGGTCGTCGTTCCGGACCGGGTCAGGGCGATGATGGCGTCGTAGTCGCGGTTGACGAAGGCCTCGGATGCCGCGAACGCGTCGGTCACGCCCTGGCCGCCGGACTCCCGCAGGGCCGCGTAGGACTGGGCCATGAACCAGGAGGTGCCGCAGCCCACGACGGCGACCCGGAGGCCCGGTGCGGGCAGCAACGCCTGCTCGCGCGTCATCCCGGCTGCACGCGCCCAGGTCTCGGGCTGTGAGGCCAGTTCGACGGCCATGTGTTCGGCGGTCGCGGTCATCGGGACTCCTCGAAGATTGCGGAACGATATGATTTGTGATTGGTAATGACTATAAACCTCCACTAATAATCACTAAAAGTCTATTCTTGATTATTAACGACGTGTAACGATCACAAAACATGGATTGATTTGCCCGGCCGAAAGCGACAGGCTATGGCTACTTCTGAATGATAATGACTCTTCAGTTGAATAAACGCTCACTATCAATCACAAACGGTAAGGAACTCACCACGATGAAGAAGTCTCTGCGTATGGGAGGAATCGTCGCCACTGCGGCGCTGGCGGCAGTGTCGCTCGCGGGCTGTGGCTTCGGCGGCGGCACGGCATCCGATGGAGCCGACGGAAAAGCCACCACCCTGAACCTGCTGGTCCCCAGCTACTCCGACAACACCCAGGGCCTGTGGGAAACCGTCATCAAGGACTTCGAAGCGGCCAACAAGGACATCACGGTCGAGCTCGAGGTGCAGTCCTGGGACAACCTCAACGACGTCGTCACCACCAAGGTGCAGGGCAACAAGGCCCCCGACATCATGAACGGCGGCCCCTTCGCCGGATTCGCGGCCGATGAGCTGCTCTACCCGATCGAAGACGTCGTCTCGGCCGACACCCTCGGCGACTTCCAGGAATCGTTCGTCGAGAGCGCGTCGGTGGACGGCGTGCAGTACGGAGCACCGCTGCTCGCGTCGGCGCGCGCCCTGTTCGTCAACGAAGACCTGCTGGCCCAGGCCGGCGTCACGGAGGTTCCCGCAACGTGGGACGAGCTGCTCGCCGCGGCAACGAAGGTCTCCAAGATCGGCGGAGGGGTGGCCGGCTACGGACTCCCGCTCGGCTCTGAAGAGGCCCAGGCCGAGAGCGCAATCTGGTTCTACGGCGCAGGCGGCGGCTTCGGTGACGCGACGGAGATCACCGTCGACACCCCGGAGAACCTCAAGGGCGCAGAGTTCATCCAGAAGCTGGTTGAGGCCGGCGCAACCCAGCCGGATGCCGGCGCGACCGACCGCAGCCCGCTGATGGACGTCTTCGTGCAGGGCAAGATCGGCATGATCATCGGCCTCCCGCCCACCGTGGGCCAGATCGCCGAGGGAAACCCGGAGATGAAGTACTCGGTCAACCCGATCCCGACGATGGACGGCGAGCCGTTCACGCTCGGCGTCGCCGACCACCTGATGGCCTTCAAGAACGACGGCAAGAAGCAGGCCGCGATCACGAAGTTCCTCGACTTCTTCTACTCGGCAGACCAGTATGTTCCCTGGGTCACGGCCGAGAAGTTCCTCCCCACCACGAAGTCGGGCTCCTCTGCCATGGACAGCAACGAGGATCTCCTGCCGTTCCTCGAAATGCTGCCGGACGCGCAGTTCTACCCGAGCACCAACCCGAAGTGGGACGCGACGAACGCGGCCTTCAAGAGCCTGGTCGGCCAGCTCGCCCAGGGTAAGGACGCCCAGGCGGTACTGTCGGAGATCCAGGCCAAGGCCGACGCCGGCTAGCCGGGCCCGCACAACGCACAACGCACAACGCCTGGCATGACGACGAACGAATACCGGTGACTGACGAAATGACCCCTGACGACATGACTCAGAGCATTGACGAACCACCGGTCCCCACGGGGGCGGCCAACGGCCGTCCCCGCGCGGGGGTCGTGCGAGCACGTGCGGCGGCGGGTACCCGCCTCACCGACCTTTTCTCCGCGCTGCCCTGGATCGGGCCGGCGCTCATCCTGATCTTCGGCGTCGTGTTGTTCCCCGCCGTCGTCATGATCTACAACTCCACCCGCGACATCAGCCTGAGCGGCATCGACAAGGGCTCGGTGGGTTTCGAGAACTACGAGACCCTGTTCGCGTTCGCGCCGCTCGGCGGGATCATGGTGCGCACCGTGATCTGGGTCTTCGCCGTCGTGACGATCGCCGTGCTCGCCTCCCTCGCCCTCGCCCAGTTCCTCAACAAGGCGTTCCCCGGCCGCCAGATCGTGCGCATGGCCGTGCTCATCCCGTGGGCCGCGAGCGTCGTGATGACCACCCTCGTCGTGTACTACGGGCTCGAGGGCTACATCGGCATCATCAACAAGTTCCTCGTCGACATCAACCTGATCGACGCGCCCTACGGCTGGACCAAGAACGCGACCAGCGCGTTCGTCTGGTCGATCGGCATCGCAGTCTTCGTCTCCCTCCCGTTCACGACCTATACGATCCTCGCCGGCCTGGCAACGGTGCCGGCCGACGTGCTCGAGGCCGCGAAGATGGACGGGGCCGGACGCATCCGCACCTACGTCGCCATTGTGCTGCCGCAGCTGCGCGGGGCCCTGTCGGTGGCGGTTCTCATCAACATCATCAATGTCTTCAACTCGCTGCCGATCCTGAAGATCATGACGGGGTCGATCCCCGGCTATGACGCGGACACCGTGATGACCATGATCTTCAAGTACATCCAGAACGAGCACAAGATCGACGTCGCCAGCGCGCTCAGCGTGATCGCGTTCCTCATCGTCGTCGTGATCGTCGCGATCTACGTGAAGCTCGTCAAGCCCATGAAGGAGCTGTGATTGTGACCGTCATCGAGCAGGCGCCGATTCGCGCCCGGAGGCGCCGGTTCACGGCCGACCAGGTTCCGCTTCGGACCATGCTGCTCAGGATGCTCGCCGGGGCCGTGGTCCTGGCCATCTTCGTCATCCCGTACCTGATCATGTTCTTCGGCTCGGTGAAGTCCAAGAGCGAGATCCGATCCGTGAACCCCACCTACTTCCCCACCGCGTGGCGCTGGGAGAACTACCTCACCATGTGGTCGACGCCCGAGACGCCGCTCGTGCAGAACCTCGTCTCGACCATCATCATCGCCGTCTTCGCCACGCTGTTGGTGCTGCTGGTGGCCCTCCCGGCCGCGTATTACACGGCCCGGGCCCACTTCCCGGGGCGGATGGTGTTCATGTTCCTGGTCATCGTCACGCAGATGCTGCAGCCGGCCGTGCTCACCTCCGGGCTCTTCCGCCAGTTCAGTTTCTTCGGCATCTCCGACACCTGGCTGGCGATGATCCTGATCAACGCCGCCTTCAACCTCTCCTTCGCCGTCTGGATCATGCACAGCTTCTTCGCCGGGGTGCCGAAGGAGATCGACGAAGCGGCCCAGATCGACGGAGCCGGGCGCCTCGCGGTGCTCTTCAGGATCAACCTGCCGCTCGTCTGGCCCGGCATCGTGACCGCGATCGTGTTCACCTTCGTCGCCTGCTGGAACGAGTTCGCGGCGAGCCTGGTGATCATGTCGACCGCGGGCAACCAGCCCCTGGCCGTGGCGCTGACCAAGTTCGTGGGCCAGTACGAAACCAGCTGGCACTACGTCTTCGGCGTGTCCGTCGTGGCGATCATCCCCGTCGTCGTGCTGTTCATGCTGATCGAGAAGCGACTGATCGGCGGCCTGACCGCGGGCAGCGTCAAGTAGCCGCCGACGTAGACTTGCCGGAGTCGACCTGCAAGGAGCCATCGTGAGCGACGCCTCACCAGACGTCCCCACCCAGCGGGGCTGGTACGCCGATCCCACCGGGCTGCCCCAGAAGCGGTGGTGGGACGGCGAGCAGTGGACAGAACACCTGCACGATCCCGAGCGGAACGCCTACGGGATCGACGAAGGATCGGCGCTGGGGGCACGCGCAGCCGTCTTCAATAACTACCTCTGGGCCATCGCCCTGCTGCCCGTGGTCTCGTTCCTGGCGCTCACCTCGGCCGAAACCGCGTCGCCCCTGCTGGGCTGGGGCATCTCGATCGGCAGCGTCCTCCTGGCCTTCCTCGACCGCCGGCAGCTGCTGCGCGACGGCCTGGACCAGCCGTTCCACTGGGCCTGGGCGATTCTCTCGCCCGGGGCCTACGTCGTGGGACGCTCGGTCACCGTGCGGCGTCGAACCGGCGCCAGCCTCGCGCCGATGTGGGTCTGGGCGGCCATCATGGTCGTCTACGTGCTCACCGTCTTCGGCAAGGTGGACCAGGCCGCGGCGGCGGTGGCGGCCCTTGGCGGCTGAGCCCGCGTCAGTCGCGGCACCAGCACTTTGCGGCGTCAGTCGCGGAGGGCCCTCGAGGTGACCTCGAACTCCTCCACGTCGACGATCTGCATCCGTTGCGCGGCGCTGCTCTCCTCGCGGATGGTGTTCGCCGCCGGACGGCTCGCGGCGGCGGCATCCGCGGTGTCCCACAGGGTGATCGAGAGCGCCTTGCCGCCCTCGCCGCCGGTCAGGAAGTAGACGCCGCGGGAGCCGGGGATCTCCATCACCCGCTTGACGGAGTCGGCTTCCGTGGCCGGATCGAGGGCGGTGTCGGGACCGGTCTTGTAGGTGGTGACGCGAGCGAACATGGTTTCTCCTCCAGGAATGGGCGCGGGGGTACGCGCATTCCCAGTAAGGACCGCCCGCCAGCGGCGCACAAGGTCGGGGCGCCTCGCGGGGCACCTGTTCCCGAAGTCGGCGACCGTGGCCTGGCCTGGGTAACTCGACCGCAGGTGTCAATCTCGGCGGGGGAGGCGCCGAGGGTCGCTGTTTCTACCGAGAATCCCCGTTGCAACGGCGATTCTCGGCAGAATCGGCGACTCTCGCCGAGTTCCGGCCCCCTCGAAGCCCGTGCGGGTGCGGGTGCGGTGCGCGCCGAGTTTGCCTGTTGCGGTCGAGTTTGCCTGGTGCGCGGGGGCAACTCGACCACAAGTGTCAATCTCGGCGGTTTCGCGCGCGGGCGGAGAGGCGCCGGTCAGCCGACGCTGATCCGGGCGAGGAGCAGCTCCGCGATCGCGCGGTAGCCGCGGTCGTTCGGGTGGAAGTTGTCGCTGGTGCCGCCGAAGACGTCCCGGCCGGCCGGGCCGCGGTTGGCCTCCACGGGATAGAGCCCGTACAGGCTGACGAATGTGCCGCCGCGCTCGCCGCACTCGTCCTCGATGACCTCGTTGTAGACATCCGAGCCGTCGGCGCCGCCCTCGCTGCCCCAGGTGCCGACGCAGAGCAGCGGCACGCCCGGCGACTCGTGACGGATGCGGTCCAGCAACGCACCGTAGACGGTCTCGAACCGGGGGAGCGGCGTCTTCTCGACCACGTCGTTCGTGCCGAGCTCGATGATCGCCAGGTCGAGGTTGGTCGGTGCGTCCAGGATGCCGGACACCACGCCCGTGTCGGCGCCCGCCCTGTTCGCCCGAAGTTCGGTGACCGGACCGCCCGCGGACAGCGCGTCGACCATCAGCGGCCGGTACCCGAGGTCCCGGTCCTCGGCGGAGAGGCCGTAGGTGATCGAATCCCCGGCGAACAGGACCCGCAGCGGCTGGTTCGCCGGTCGGCTGACGTGCACTGTCTCGCTCGTCTGCACCTGAGTGAAGGCGATGGCCGCGACGACAACGATGCCGACGACGCCGGCGATCAGGAGCAGCCGACCGCGAGACGGGCCGCGAAACCGGTCGCGCAACCAGCCGCGGGCAGCAGCGGAGAGACGGGAACCGGCGGGAGGCATCCGACGATTCTAACCAAAACGCGTCGATCGGGCCCTCACGGGGTGTTTTCGACGCCTCGGTCGTCATCGAGCGGGGCCGCAGGCATCTCGGCGGGGATGCGCCGAGGGTCGCCGTTTCTGCCGAGAGGTCCTGTTGCTGCGGCGACTCTCGGCACAAACGGCGATTCTCGCCGATTCTCGGCGACTCCCGGCGGCGGCGTCTGACCCGGGCTCAGGCCGAGGCGACGCCGTCCAGCCGGGCGATTCGCTTCCGCGCGGCATCCTCGGACGTCGACGAGCTGCCGAGGAGCATCCGAACCGCCCCGAGCACGAGCCCGGTCGCCCAGACGACGGGCAGCCTGGACCGCCGGAGCCCGAGCATCCGGCGGTATTCCTCCGGCAGCGACGCGACCGCGCCCGCGAACATCACCCGGTAGGCCGGCATCATCGAGCGCCGCAGCGGCGGGTTGCGGATGAAGCGCACCGCCTCGGCCACGCGCTCGTCGCTCTTGAGTACCCCGGCCTCGGAGAACGCGGCCAGCTGGGCCCGCAGCTCCCGCTCCGAGCGCGGCGTAGCCGGCACGCCCACGAGTTCGCCGGCGGTCGCCCACTCCCGCACGTAGGCGTCCGCTCCGCCCGGGATGTCTCCGCCCCACAGCTGCTCGCAGGCGAGGAACGCGTCGGTGAACACCACGTGCACCCAGGACAGCAGCTCCGGGTCGCCCGCCGAATACGGACGCTCGACGCCCTGCGCGTCACGGTAGGTGCCCGCCACCCGGTCGTGGAAGCGAGCCACCCGCGACGACTCCAACTCGGCCAGTTTCGTGTCGGCAAAGGTCACCGTGACGAGCCACTGGATGGTGCCGCCGAGCCGCCCGAGTGGGTCCTCGCGGTACCGCGACCAGTCGTGCACGCCCGCCATCGCGCCCGGGTGCAGGGTCTGCATGAGCAACGCACGGATGCCGGCGACCATCGTCGCCATCCCGCCGTGCACCGCCCAGGCCGCGGAGTCCGGGCCGAAGTAGCCGGCGTCGTCGCCCTGCTCGATCGGACCGACCCAGTGCGGGCGACCCTCGGCGTTGCCGGAAAAGGTCGTGAGGAGGTGCGATCGCCAGCTGTCCGCAAACCTGCCCATGGATCGAGGGTAATCCGACCAGGCTGGGCGTGGGCCGTATGGTTCCTAGGCCGGACTCTCGCGCTCGCCGGGGCGCTCGACCCCGAGCGGGCCGACCATGCTGTCGGCCAGCAACCCCGCCCAGTGGCGGTAATCCTCCGCGGTGCGGAACCGGTCGGACGGGACGCCCGGCCGCGCCGTCAACGGAACGAACGTCGTGCGGGGCAGCGACCGGCACAGCACCGCCGTGGTCTGGTTGAGGAGCTGCGCGTGGCGTTCGGCGATGGAGCCGAGCGGCCCGTCGAAGACGGGGACGGCTCGAATCGGCTGGACGCCCATCATGAAGACCTGAGTGCTGCGCGAGGAGCCGCGCACGAGCATCCGCAGGAAGGCGGACAGGTCGCGGCGCCAGGCGCGCACCGAGGTGAGGGTCAGCGCGTCGTTGCCGCCGAGGGTGACGACGATGGCGTCGTAGCGGCTCAGATCGTGGTCGCGGAGGTCCGCCACGGCGGATCGGGCGGTCGAATGCGGATTGAAGATGGCGTCGACCTCCACTCCGCGCCTGGTGCGGGCCGACAGCGCCCGGGCGAGTGAGCCCGGCAGCCCGAGATCGTGGCTGAGCACGCCCCAGCCGACCGCCGGACCGCTGCCGAAGACGAGCACTCGGTCGCTGTCAATGCCCGCCGACCGCGCGTGCGGGGCATCCGTCGGCCGTGGCACGTGCCCGAGCCCCGCGCCCGCCCGGGCGGCCCAGGCCCGCATGACCGGCACCAGCGCCCAGCGTATGAACTCCCCCATCGCTTGCCCTCCGACCGTTCCGAGGCCGAGTCCTCATTTTCCGAATCCAGTCTATTGGCCGACCGTCCTGCCGGCGGTAGCTCCGTTTCGCCCCGTGACAGGCCGGGCTATATTAAGGTCACAATTTTCCCGTCCGGTTCCAGGAGGCCATCCGATGGCTGCAGTTGCACCGCGCTCGCGCCGGCGACGGGTCTGGCGGATCGCATCCGTCGCCGTCACCGTGCTGGTCCTCGGCGTGGCCGGGGTGGCCGGCGTCAGCGCCTGGAATCTCAGCCAGACTTTCGATAGCCAGGTCGAGAAGATTCCCGGCGCGTTCCCGACGAACCAGGCGACCCGGCCGCGAGCGCTCGAGGGGGAGGCGGCGAAGGCGCAGAACATCCTGTTCCTCGGCTCGGACACGCGCGGCACGAAGCGGCAGTCGCTGGCAGGGCTCAGCGGCCAGCGGTCCGACACGATCATGGTCGTGCACATCCCGGCCGACCGGCAGAATGTCCAGGTCATGTCGATCATGCGTGACAGCTGGCTGAAGATCCCCGGCCACGGCGAGGCGAAGGTCAACGCGGCCCTGTCCTGGGGCGGCGTCCCGCTCGCCGTCGAGACCATCGAGGGCCTGCTCGGCGTGCGGATCGACCACGTCGCCGTGATCGACTTCGAGGGTTTCAAGGGCGTCACGGATGCCCTCGGCGGCGTCGACCTCACCAACCCGGTCGGCTTCTCCGCCACCCACTTCAAGGCGCGCTACTTCGCTAAGGGGCCCCTGCATCTGGACGGCGCCGAAGCGCTCGCCTTCGTTCGGGAGCGGTACGCCTTCCGGGACGGCGACTTCCAGCGCGTACGCAACCAACAGCTGCTGATCAAGGCCCTCCTGACCAGCATCCTGGCCCGGCAGGCCCTGGTCAGCCCGGGCAAGATCGGCACGCTGGTCAGCGCGGTGACCCCGCACCTCGCCGTGGATGACGGGCTGACCCTGGCCTACATGGCCGCAACCGGCGTGGAGCTGCGCGACATCCGCGCCGACGACGTCACGTTCTTCACCATGCCGACGAGCGGTACCGGCTCCTCGCCGGACGGGCAGTCGATCGTGAACATCGACTGGGGGAAGTTCGAGGCGGTGCGCACGGCATTCCGCACCGACACCGTCGACGCCTACAAGCCGGAGCTGCAAACGATCGGCTGAGACCACGCGCGGCGAATGAGAATTCTCTCATCCGACTCTCCGGGTGAACTCATAACCTGTCGCCAGTGTTGCATCAACGAACCAGCGGGTTCCGGTAACGAGGGGCGCACCATGAAGAAGTCAACGAAGCTGATCATGACCGGGGCAGCGAGCCTGCTCGGAGTCGCCCTGGCCGCCGGCGGCGCGTACGCCACCACCGGATCCCTGGATGTCCCGGGCGAGGTCGTGCCGGTAAGCGGCGTCGGGCCGGCCTCCGAACACGCCAGCGAGAACGGCCTTGAGCACGCGAACCCGAACGCCCACGGGCTGTTCGGCTGGGGCACGGAATCCACCGATGCGCCGGAGGACGAGGCGCCGGGCGCCGAAGACAAGGCCGACAAGGCCGCCAGGGACGCCGCCAAGGATGCCGCCCGGGCAGCCAGGGATGCCGCCAAGGCGGAGAAGCACTCGTCGTCCGTCGAGGACGACGCCGACGACGCCGGCGAGAACGAGTCGGAATCCGACTCCTCGGACCACGTTGAGGCCGTCGAACCTGGCGACGCGGTCGAGGTCGAGGTCGAAGACGACTCCGACGAGGCCGACCACTCCGACGACGCGGATCACTCCGACGACTCAGAGGACTCAGGCGACTCGCACGACTCCGGTGGTTCGGAGTCGGACAAGTCGGGCGAGTCCGACCACTAACCCCCACACACTCTGTCGGCGCCCCCCTGCCGGCAGTACCCAGAGCCGGGGAGCGTCCATCGGGTTGGACGCTCCCCGGCTTCTTCTATTTCAGGCGGTAGCCCATGCCGCGGACGGTCTCGATCCGGTCGGCGCCGATCTTCGCGCGCAGGTACCGCACGTACACCTCGACCACGTTCGAGCCGGGGTCGTAGTCCAGGCCCCAGACGCGGCTGAGGAGCTGTTCCCGGCTGAGCACCTGGTCGGGGTGCCGGATGAACTCCTCGGCCAGGCCGAATTCTCGCGCCGAGAGGTCGACGGCGGTGCCGGCCACCCGGATCCGCCGGGTCCGGAGGTCGAGTTCGAGGTCGCCCGTCGTCAGCGTCCCGGGGTCTTCCGGGCGGGCATCCGTCAACCGCAGCCGCACGCGGGCCAGCAGTTCGTCGAAGCGGAAGGGCTTGGACATGTAGTCGTTGGCGCCGCCCTCGAGCCCGCGCAGGGTGTCGCCGGCCGAGTCGCGGGCGGTGAGCATGATCACGGCGATCCGGTTGCCCTCCCCGCGGAGGGTCTCGAGGATGTCGAAGCCGTCGAGGCCCGGCAGCCCGACGTCGAGCACCATCAGGTCGTACTGTCCGGTCTCGGCCTCGGCGAGGGCCCTCCGGCCGTCGCCGGCGATCGTCACCTGGAAACCGGCCGCACGCAGCCCTTTCTCGACGAATGACGCGATGCGCGACTCGTCCTCGGCGATGAGAATCCTGGTCACCTGGTGCTCCCTATGCTTCTGCGCCGACGAGGGCGTCGGGGATTGCCGCCTCGGCGACGAGTGGAATGCTGATCGTGAAGACGGATCCCGTGCCGGGGGCGCTCTCCAGCAACACGGAGCCCCCGTGGGCCTCGGCTATCGCCGACACGATCGACAGGCCGAGTCCCGAGCCGGGGACCCGGCGGCTCGATTCGAGCCGGCGGAAGCGCTCGAAGATGCGCTCCTGCTCGTCGGCGGCGATGCCGGGGCCGGAGTCGCGCACGGACAGGTTGAGCCGGGGTCCCGCCGGGGTCTCGGCGACGTCGGAGAGGATGCTGATCGGGGCCCCCGGGGTCGAGTATTTCGCCGCGTTGTCGGCGAGCTGCAACCAGGCCTGGGTGATCCGGCGGGAGTCTATCCGGGCGAACACGGTCGCGGACTCGGCCTGCCAGGTGCGCGTCGGGTCGAGCGCGGAGGCCTTCGCGCCGACGAAGGCGGTTAGCGACTCGATGTCGACCTCGGCCGGTTCGACGAAGTTCGGCGCCGACGACGACGCCAGGAGGGAGATCTCGGAGACGAGCGTGGACATCCGGTCGAGTTCGTCGATGGCGAGGTCCCTGGTCGCCTCGACTTCTCGAGCGTTGGCCGTGTCGAGCAGTTCGAGGTGGCCGCGGATGATCGTGATCGGCGTCTTGAGTTCGTGGCCGATGTCATCCAGCAGCCGGCGCTGGCTGATCGACGACGCCTGGAGGCGGTCGAACATGCCGTTGATGGCCGTGGCCAGTTCGGACACGTCGTCGTGGCCGGTGACCGGCACGCGCTCGGTGAGATCGGCGGCGTTGGTGCTGCCGGCGGCGGCATCCCGCAGCAGCCGGATCGGTCGGAGCAGCCTCCCGGCCACGAACCAGGCGACCAGCCCGACGACGATCAGGGCGGCCAGCGCCACTCGCAGGAAGGTCTGGAAGGAGTCGGCGACCAGGCCGAGTTCCGCGTCGAGATCGAACGCGGCGACGTAGAGGCCCGAGCTCGGGTCGCCGGCGGCGCTGACCGGCACGATCAGGTAACGCAGGGTCCGGTCCGTGCTCTTCGCCGTGCCGATCACGACCTGGCTCGGATCGGCCTCGTCCAGGACCCGCGCGACGAAGGCGGCGTCCTTGTCCAGCCGGAAGGGCAGGTTCGCCGCCGGCACCAGGGCCGGCTTGCCGTCGATCAGGCCGAGGACGCTCTCGTTCGCGGCCGGGATGACCTGCTTCATGGCCACCCGGAGAATGGCATCCACGCTGGCCAGCGGCGTGGGCGCGGCGGCGCTCGTCGCGGCTGCGGTGGTCTCGGTGGCGGTGGTCGCGGCGGTGGCGTCGGTGCGGGCGCCGCCGGCAGCGTCGCTGTCGGTGGTCGCGCCGGAGGCGATGGCCTTCAGGTCGGGGACGGTGCGCAGCAGCCGTGCGTCGATGCCGGCGACCACGCCCTCGCGCTGCACGAGGTACGCCGCGACTCCGGAGGCGGCGAGGCCCAGCGCCGCGACGGCCAGGATCGAAACCACGATCCGCGACCGCACCGACAACGTGCGGTGCCGCCCGGTGCGCTGATCGCCGCCCGGCGGACGACGGACGCGCGCGTTGGCCATTCCCCCAGTATCCGCCGCGGCACCCCGTCCGCCGGGGATCGACGCTCCGATGGTGGCCAACTCGGGAGATCTGGCGGCCGGCCCTACAGGTGGCGGTTGGCCGGCACGCCGAGGGCGAGCAGTAGCAGCACTGCCGCTATCGCCCCGGCGGTGGCGCCCGCAGTGTTCGCGACGACGTCATTGACCGTCGCGAACCGGGCCGGGAGGAACGCGAGCTGGCCGATCTCGATCGCGCAGCTGGCGGTGAATCCGACGAACAGCCCGAGCCACCAGCGGCGCGCGCCGGCGAGGATCACCACGAAGAGCCCGACCGGGAAGAACAGCGCGATGTTCGCGCCGAATTCGATCGCGTCGTACTGCATCCAGAGCGGCGCCCCGTGCCGCTGGAGCCAGCCGACGAAAGAGCCGAGCAGTTGCTCGGCGTCCCGGTCGACGGGGGCGGGCCAGAACGCGATCAAGGCGAGCACGACCAGGTAGGCGAAGGTCAGGAACAGCGTTGTGCGGTGGAGCGCTGTGCGCTGCATCACGTCGGCACTGCTCACTCAATCACCTCACCCGTCGCAGAGGCCCGCTCCGCTCCGGTGGCGCAGCTGAAACCGCATCACCGTCGATCGCCCCATACTAGTCACGGATCCGATGTGAACGCCGCCCGGCCCATCGGTCGCTGCCGGGAATCAACACGTCGGGCCCGGGGTTGCACCGAGGGATGAAAACTCTACCGATCAACGTGCTCGACCTGGCCAGCCGCCCCGCCAGCGGAACCAACGCGGAGGCCGTGGCCGGCAGCATCCGCCTCGCCCAGGCCGCGGAAAACCTCGGCTACGACCGGTTCTGGGTCGCCGAGCACCACAACATGCCGGCGATCGCCTCGAGCGCGCCGCCGGTGCTGATCGCTGGCATCGCGGCCCGCACCGAACGCATCCGGGTCGGCTCGGGCGGCGTCATGCTGCCCAACCACGCCCCGCTCGTCGTTGCCGAGCAGTTCGGCACCCTGCGCGCCCTGTACGGCGACCGGATCGACCTCGGGATCGGCCGGGCTCCCGGCACGGATGGCGCCACCGCGATGGCCCTGCGGCGCAGCACCGAGGGGCTCGGCGTCGACGACTTCCCGCAGCAGCTCGTGGACCTGATCGGCTTCTTCCACGGTGGGATGGCGGACGCCAACCCGATGCGCAGCATCACCGCCTACCCCGGGCTCGGCGACGCCCCGCAGATGTGGCTCCTCGGCTCCAGCGGCTTCAGCGCCCAGGTCGCCGCAGCGCTTGGGCTGCCGTTCGCCTTCGCCCACCACTTCGCCGGCGACAACACGGAGGCGGCGCTCGCCATCTACCGCGAGCGGTTCGAGCCCAGCCGGTTCCTCGACGCGCCGTACACGATGATCGCCGTCGGCCTCGTCAGCGACGACGACCCCGAGGTGGTGCGCCGGGAGTCGCTGCCAGGGCTGCTCACCTTCCTCCGGATGCGGCAGGGCCAGAAGCCCGAGCCCGTGTCGATCGCGGAGGCCCTGGCCTACGAGTTCTCGACGCTGGAGCGGGACTTCATCGAGGCCCGGAACCGGCGCCAGGCGGTCGGCACCCCGGCCGAGGTGGACGCCAAACTGACCGCGCTGCTCGATTCGACCGGCGCGGACGAGCTGATGCTCAGCTCGCAGGCCTCGACGATCGAGGGCCGCATCCGCTCGCTCGAAATCGTGGCGGGCCTGCGCGCCGCGGCGCCCGCGCCGGCCCTCGCCCGGTAGCTCTGTTTTTTCCTCGCGAGGGGTCGCAAATCGACCTTCCCCGGCCCAACGAAGGTCGATATGCGACCCCTCACGCGCCGGCCGGCGCCGATGCTGTGGATAACCCCGACCACGGCGGAGCCGGATGCGGCACTCTGGGCGCGTGGCCTCCCGACTTCCGCTCCCGGCCGAGTTCCGCGACGGCTCCTTCACCACCCGAACGGCGGCCGATCACGGCATCGGCGAGGGTCGGCTGCGCGGTCCGGACCTCGCCCGGCCGTTCCACAGCATCCGCTCGCCGGCCGCCCCGGTCTCGGTGAGCGAGCGGGCCGAGGCGCTCCAACTGCGGATGCCGGACGCCGCGTTCTTCTGCACGGTCACGGCCGCGCTGATCATGGGCATCCCGCTCCCGCCGAGGCTGGCCCTGGCGCCGCAGCTCCACGTCGGCATGCCGGCGCCGATGCGCGCCTGCCGGGCCGTGGGATCCATCGGTCACAAGCTTCAACTCGACATCGATGACGTGGGCGAGTGGCTCGGACTGCGGCTCACGACGGCCGCGCGCACGTGGTGCGACCTCGCAGCGGTCCTCGATGTCGAGGACCTCGTCGCCGCGGGGGACTACATCATCCACCACCGGCATCCGCTCGCCGGCCGCGCGGACCTGGCGGCCGCCGCCGCGCGCCACCCGGCCCGACGCGGGCGGGCGCGCCTGCTCGAGGCGCTGGGGCTGCTCGACGAACGGGCCGAGTCACCGCCCGAGTCGGTCATCCGGGTGACGATCGTGCGCGCCGGCATCCTCGGCCTGGAGGTGAACCATCCGATCACAGACGCGTTCGGCCGGGTCATCGCCCGGGCCGACCTCTGCTTCCCCGCGCACCGGGTCATCTTCGAGTACCAGGGCGATTACCACCGCAGCGAGCCGGACCGGTGGCGCAAGGACCGCACCAGGGTTGCCCGGCTCCCCGCGGCTGGCTGGCACGTCGTCGAAATCGCCGCCGACGAACTCGCCGACCGACGGATGCTCCTGTGCCTGATCCGGGACACCCTCACGCTGCACCCGCCGGCATCCCTCCGCTGAGGGAGCGCTGAGAGAGCGCTGAGGGGTCGCAAATCGACCTTCCCCGGCCCAACGAAGGTCGATATGCGACCCCTCACGGGGTAGAACGAGAGGAAGGGCCACACGATGTGTGGCCCTTCCTCTGTGCTGCTGTCGGGGTAACAGGATTTGAACCTGCGACCTCGTCGTCCCGAACGACGCGCGCTACCAAGCTGCGCCATACCCCGATGGCCCGTGGGCCTCCACAAGTATAGATCGAAAATCGGGCGCCCGCTGACGGGGCCCGGGAGCCCCGTGGATCGGCCCTACGCGCCGACGAGGGTGAGCAGGGTCGCCTCGGGCGGGCAGGCGAACCGCACGGGGGCGTAGATCGACGTGCCGAGGCCGGCCGACACGTGCAGGTACGACGTGTGCAGGCCGGAGTCCCACAGGCTCAGGCCCTTGACCTGGGCGCGCGGGATGTCGCAGTTCGTGACGAGCGCGCCGAAGCCGGGCACGCAGACCTGGCCGCCGTGGGTGTGCCCGGCGAGGATCAGCTGCGCGCCGTGGTTCACGAAGGAGTTGAGCACCCGCTGGTACGGCGCGTGGGTGACGCCGATCGTGACGGTGGGGCGCGGGTCGGGCGCCTGCTCCGGGTCGGGCCAGGTCTCCTCGGCGAGCGGGTCGTTCGCGCGCAGGTCGTCGATCGCCCGGGTGATGAGGTCGAGCCGGTCCAGGCCGTGGTGCGGGTCGTCGACCCCGAAGAACTCGAGGCGGGTCCCGTTCAACTCGAGCGCGGCAGCCGCGTTGTCGATGTCGGTCCAGCCGAGGTCGGCGAAGACGTCGTGCAGGGTGCCGATGTCGAGCGCGCGCGGCTCCGTCTGGCGGCGGACGGACGGGCCGCCGAAGTACTTGAGCGGGTTGAGGGGGCGCGGGCCGACGTAGTCGTTCGAGCCGTTCACGAAGACCCCGGGGATGCCGCTGAACGGAGCCAGGGCGTACTCGACGCCGCGGATCCCGTCTTCGTGGCCGAGGTTGTCACCCGTGTTGACGATCAGGTCGGGCTTCAGCTCGGCCAGGCCGCGAATCCACTCCTGCTTCTCGGTCTGCCACGGGGCCATGTGCAGGTCGGACAGGTGCAGCACCCGGATCGGGTCGGAGCCCGGCGCGAGCACCGGGACGTCGATCTCGCGCAGCGTGAACCGCTTGCGTTCGACCAGGGCGCCCCAGGCGAACGCGGCCAGGCCGGCCGCGCCTAAGGCGACGGCGGTCGATCCGACGAGGCGCCCCCGGGTCATGGCTTCTTGCCGGGGTCGGCGCCGAGCTTGCCGATGACGATGGTCACCTTGCCGCCCGGTTTCATCCCGGTTCCCGCGCCCGGATCCATCGAGATCACCTTGCCCACCTGCGACGGATCGGTGACATCCTGTTCCTTCTTGTCGACCGCGAAGCCCGCTAGTGCGGCCGTCGCCTCCGCCTCGGTCTTCCCGACGACATCCGGCAGCACCTTGAGCGTGGCGTTGCTCGTGTACACGGTGATGGTGGATCCGCGGCCGGTGCGGGTTCCGCCGGCCGGGTCGGTGCCCGCCACGGTGCCGGCGGGCATTTCGGAGTCGATGACGCCGCCGTCGACGGAGTCGAAGCCTGCGCCGGTGAGGATGGCCTGCGCTTCCTCCATCGACTTGCCGCGCACGTCGGGGACGGTCACCTGGGGCGCCTGGATCGTCTTGAACGACGGTTCGGGGAAGGAGTCTCCGCCGTACTTGGCGTTCGCAACCGACATGATGTCCGGCCACATCTTGTGGCGCGCGTCAGAGACCCTCTCGCCATTGTCGAACCACATTTTCCGCTGGCTGAGCTTCCCGGTGACACTGACCACGCCGACCACCGTGGCCACCTTGGACGAGGCGCCGCTCATCCAGGTGTCCTTGGCGCCGTCGGTGGTTCCGGTCTTGCCGATCATCGGCACGTGCGGGTAGGTGTTGTTATTGGAGGCCTGGCCGGTGCCTCCGGACATCACGCGTTGCATCGCGTAGGTCATCCCCGCTGCGACATCCGGTGTCACGGACTGCGTGCACTTCGACTTCGGAACCGGAATGTCGTCGCCGGTCGGCCCGGTGATCCTGTCGATCACGATCGGGGAGCAGGTCTTGCCCTTGTTCGCGATCCCGGCGAAGGCGACGGCCATCGACAGCGGCGCGATCTCGTTCGTTCCGAGAACCGCACTGGCACCCTTCTCAAGGTCCTTATTGTCGGCGCGGTGCACGCCGAACGACTCGGCGGTGTTTCTGATGCCGCAGAGGTCGAGCTTTTTGGCCATCCCAATGAAGCCCGTATTGATGGAGCCGACCGTTGACTGGAGGGCGCTGTAGTTAGTGCCGGCCTCGTTCGCGTCGTTGCGCGGGTTGAATCCGGGGAAGCTCGTGGGACCGTCGCAGCTGTCCTGGAACGTTCCCCAGTCGGCCTTGCGGCGGGAGTCGGCGCGCTCATTGAGCGTGTGCCCCTCCTTGAGCCATTCGGCGAGGGTGAAGACCTTGTACGTGGATCCGGGCTGGAAACCGAGCGAGCCGCCGTCGGACTTGTCGGTGTTGTAGTTCAGGCCGGAGTAGTTGCGGCCGGTTGCCTGGACGGCCGGGTCCTGGCTGTAATCCTTGTTCTGAGCCATCGCGAGCACGCGGCCGGTGCCGACCTGGACGCTCGACACAACGGCACCGACGTCGCCGCCGCTCCAGACCTTGGGGACGTGCTTGTCCAGTGTGTCGACCGCGGCCTGGTGCAGGTCGAGGTCAAGTGTGGTGTAAACGTCGTATCCGCCGCGTCGGAAGTTGAGCAGCCGCTTCTCCCTGTCCTCGCCGAACGTCGGGTTGTTGAGGAGGGTCTTGGTGACGTAGTCGCAGAAATAAGCCCGGTTGCCCGCCGTCTTGCAGCCCGTGCTCGGCTCGGTGATCTTGGGCTCGATCTTGGTGGCCACGGCCGCGTCGTAGTCCTTCTTCGAGACCTTCTTGTGCTTGAGCATCTCGCCGAGGATGTAGTCCCGGCGTTCCTTGTTGGCCGCGTAGCCGTTGGCGGCGCCGTTGGTCTCGCTATTGGGGCGGTCGAGCTGGAACTTGACCGGGTTGTTCACGATGGCGACCAGGCTCGCGGCCATCGGCAGCGACAGCTTCGCGGCGCTGATGCCGAAGTAGTAGTTGGATGCGGCCTCGATGCCGTAAACCGTTCCGCCGAAGCCCGTGATGTTCAGGTACTGGCGGAGGATGTCGTTCTTCTCGTACTTCTTCTCCACGCCGATCGCAAGGCGCATCTCCTTGAGTTTGCGGTCAGGCGTCGCCTTCGTGGCGGTGCTGTAGCAAGCCTCCTGCTTCTTCTTGTCGTTGATTACCTCGCACTTCTGCACGAGGACGTTCTTGACGTACTGCTGCGTGATGGAGGACCCACCCCCGCCCTGTGCTCCAGCGACGCTCTTCACCGTCGCGCGCAGGGTGCCCTGCAGGTCGACGCCGTTGTGCTGGTAGAAGCGCGGGTCCTCACCGGCGATGGCGGCATCCTTAACGTACTGGCTGATCGAATCCCACTCGACTTCGACCCGGTTCTGGTCGTAGAAGGAGGCAAGCAAGACCGGTTTCTTGTCGGACCCGGTGGCGTAAATGTTGCTCTTCTGGGACAGCTGGTCGATGGCCAGGTAGTCCGGAAGGTTCTCGAAGACGTTGATCGTGTTGGTCGCGGCCATGCCGGAAACGGCGATCGCGGGCGTGATGGCGGCGGTGACCAGAACACCGGCGACAGCACTCATGGCGACAAAACCGATGAAGCCGCCGAGAGCTCCGCTAACCGTTCGTTTTTTGGCAGACATAGACTTGAGCGTAAGGGACAAAACTGAAAAACCGCCTGAATCGGAGACACATGCCAGCCTGGGAGTACCTCACAACGCCGCTGATGATCCACAACACAGCCGCAATCCTCAACAACTGGGGCTCTGATCGCTGGGAGCTCGTGCAGGTCGTCACAGGTCCGGAAGGCGGGCTCGTCGCCTACCTCAAGCGCCCGGTCGCCGGGTCGGAAGGAGCATGACCATGTCGCAGATTGAGGCACGCCTGGCCGAGCTGGGCATCGATCTTCCCTCCGTTGTTCCGCCGGTCGCCGCGTACGTTCCGGCCGTCGTCGCCGGGGCGCTCGTCTTCACCTCCGGCCAGCTGCCGATGGTGTCGGGCGCCATGGCCGCCACCGGCAAGGTCGGCGACGGGCATGGGCTCGTTCCCGCCGCCGACGCCAAGGAGTACGCCCGCATCGCGGCGCTCAACGGCCTGGCCGCGATCAAGGCGGTGATCGGGTCGCTCGACCGGATCACGCAGGTCGTCAAGGTCACCGGATTCGTCGCATCCGACCCGTCATTCACCGGCCAGCCCGGCGTGATCAACGGGGCCTCCGAGGTGCTCGGCGAGATCTTCGGCGAGCTCGGCCGGCACGCCCGGTCGGCCGTCGGCGTCGCCGTGCTGCCGCTGGATGCCCCGGTCGAGGTCGAGCTGGTCGTCGCCTTCGCCTAACCGGTCTCGACAGGCTCGACCACCGGATCGGTGATCGAGCCTGTCGCGGTGATCGAGCTTGTCGCGGTGATCGAGCTTGTCGCGGTGATCGAGCTTGTCGAGATCCCGGCGGGGCTACTTCATCGTGTTGCTGATCGACTGCATCACCATCGTGTCGGCGAGCGTAGTCACGTCGCCGATCTCGCGGCCCTCCGCGACATCCCGCAGCAGGCGTCGCATGATCTTGCCCGAACGCGTCTTCGGCAGCTCCTTCACGATGAAGATGTGCTTCGGACGGGCGATCGCACCGATCTGCTGGGCGACGTGGGCGCGCAGGGTCGCCGCGATGTCCGCGTGCGAGGTGTCGTCGAGGTGGCTGAACTTGATGATCACGAACGCCACGACCGCCTGGCCGGTGACCTCGTCCGAGGCGCCCACGACGGCGGCCTCCGCCGTCATCGGATGCGCGACCAGCGACGACTCGATCTCCGCCGTTGACAGCCGGTGGCCCGACACGTTCATCACGTCGTCGACCCGGCCGAGCAGCCAGATGTCGCCCTCCTCGTCGAGGCGGGCGCCGTCGCCGGCGAAGTAGAGCGCCTTGTTGCCGAACTTGTCCCAGTAGGTCTCCTTGAAGCGCTCCGGGTCGCCCCAGATTCCGCGGAGCATCCCCGGCCAGGGTTCGGTCACGACGAGCAGGCCGCCGTTGCCGTGGCCGACGTGCTTGCCGTCGTCGTCGAGCACGTCGATCGAGACACCCGGGATCGGCACCTGCGCCGCGCCGGGTTTGGTGGTCGTGAGCCCCGGGAGCGCGGAAATCATGATCCCGCCGGTCTCGGTCTGCCACCAGGTGTCCACGACCGGGGCCTTGTTGCCGCCGATGACCTCGCGGTACCACATCCACGCCTCCGGGTTGATCGGCTCACCGACCGACCCGAGCACCCGCAGGCTGGACAGGTCGAACTTCTGCGGGATCTGGCGACCCAGCTTCATAAACGTGCGGATGGCCGTGGGCGCCGTGTACAGGATGGTCACCTTGTACTTCTCGATGAGCTCCCACCAGCGGCCGGGGTGCGGCGTGTCCGGCGTGCCCTCGTAGAGAACCTGGGTGGCGCCGTTGGCGAGCGGGCCGTAGGTCACGTAGCTGTGGCCGGTGATCCAGCCGATGTCGGCCGTGCACCAGTAGACGTCCGTCTCGGGGCGCAGGTCGAACACGTTCTTGTGCGTGAACGCGGCCTGGGTGAGGTAGCCGCCGGTCGTGTGCAGGATGCCCTTGGGCTTGCCGGTCGTGCCCGAGGTGTACAGGATGAACAACGGGTTCTCGGCGGCGAACGGCTGCGCCTCGTGCTCGGCGTCGACCGAGGCCAGCTCCTCGTGCCACCACAGGTCGCGTTCGTTCCAGTCCACGTCCTGCCCGGTGCGCTTGACCACGAGCACGTTGCGCACGTAGGACTCGCCGCTGGAGAGGGCTTCGTCGACGGCCGGCTTGAGCGCGGACACCTTGCCCTTGCGGTAGCCGCCGTCTGCGGTGATGACGAGCACGGCATCCGCGTCGTCGATGCGCGCGCTGATGCTCTCCGGGCTGAAGCCGCCGAAGATGACCGAGTGCACGGCGCCGACCCGGGCGATCGCCAGCATGGCGACGATGGCCTCCGGGATCATCGGCAGGTACACCGCGACCCGGTCGCCCGCGGTCACGCCGAGTTTGGTCAGCACGTTGGCGGCGCGTTTGACCTCCGCGGTCAGCTCGGCATAGGTGATGGCGCGGGTCTCGCCCGGTTCGCCTTCCCAGTACAGGGCGACGCGGTCGCCGTTGCCGGCCAGCACGTGCCGGTCGAGGCAGTTGTAGGCGACATTCAGTTCGCCGTCCTCGAACCACTTGGCGAACGGCGGGTTGGTCCAGTCGAGGGTCTTGGTGAACGGCTTGTGCCAGTGCAGGAGTTCCCGGGCCTGGTTCGCCCAGAAGCCGAGGCGGTCGGCCGCGGCATCCGTGTACAACTCCGGCGTCGCCACCGACTGCGCGGCGAACTCGGGGGTGGGCGGAAAATGGCGGGTTTCGTTGAGGAGGTGATCGATCTGGACGCTCATGGTTCTGGTGTCGCTCCTTTGCGATGAGGTGACTCAGGCGCGGTGGGGCCCCCGGAAAGTACCTTACCGCGCCGGTAGGGCCCTCGATGGGGGCGACAGCGAGGTCTCCGGAGGCCGTTGACAGGGCTCCTCGGAACCGGTTGAAACGTGTCCTCATTTATGAGGACACAGAGGACTTGCACTTCCCCCCATTTTGCGTAAACTAAGACGCGTCTGAACGAAAGTTCTGAACAGCAACGCGCATGGTTCCCCCCAATCAGCGCGTTGCCGAGGCGGCACCTGTTCCCCCCAATAGGTGCCGCCCCCCTCTTTTTAACGGCCGTCTCGGCGCGCGTCCTGATCAACCGTCATTTTTTCGCCCGCCCTCCCGGCCGACGGACCGGCAGTCTGTCCGCATGGCCCGCCCCGTCGGCTGAACGGGCCCCGAGGAGCCGGCTGCTCGTCCTCCCCAGCCCGGCCGTCGAGCGGCGGCTCACCGCTGCGGGCCCGTTGGCCCGCACCGCGGCGTAACACGGCGTAACTTCGGCGCATGCTTACCCCGTTCGTCGCCGTTCCGTCGTACGCGCCGGCGCCCCGGCAGCCCCTGAAGGGGGAGGCGCCCGACCCGGGTCGCGTAGCTGCTGCGGCCCCGGCTGCGGCCTCTGCGCCGGCCGGTGCTCCGGCCGCGGCGCTGGCCGCTGCTCCGGCCGCGGATGTCTCGGGGCTCGGTCCGCTGGCCGAATACGCGGCATCCGGACCGGTCACCGACCTGTTTGTCAACGGGGAAGCCGGGCTGTGGCTGGACGGCGGCCGGGGCCTCGTCCACGAGCCGGACTGGCACTGCGCCGAACAGCAGCTGCGCGAGCTGGCGGTCCGGCTGATCGCCCTGGGCGGACGCCACCTCGACGAGGCTAGCCCCTGCGTCGATGTGCGCCTCGCCGACGGCATCCGCGTGCACGCGGTGCTGCCGCCGGTCTCGAGCACGGGCACGCTCCTCTCGATCCGGCTTCCCAATGCCGAGCGGCTCGGCCTCGCGGCCCTGGCGGACGCCGGGCTGTTCGGTGTCGGCGAGGCCGCAGCCGCCCGGCTCGCCAGGCTGCGCGGGGCCGTGCGCGACCGGGAGAACCTGCTGATCACCGGCGCCGCCGGAAGCGGCAAGACCACGCTCCTCGCGGCACTGCTCGGTGAGGCGCCCCCCGCAGAACGGATCGTCGTGATCGAGGACGTCGCGGAACTGCGGATAGCGCACCCCCACGTCGTGGCCCTGGAGTCACGGCAGGCGAACCTCGAGGGCGCCGGCCGGATCGGCCTGCGGAGCCTGCTGCGCGAGGCGCTGCGGATGCGGCCGGACCGGCTGGTGCTCGGCGAATGCCGTGGCGAGGAGGTCCGGGAGCTGCTGGCCGCGCTGAACACCGGCCACGACGGTGGCGCCGGCACGTTGCATGCCAACTCCCTGAGGGATGTCCCGGCGCGGCTGGAGGCGCTCGGCGCGCTCGCCGGGATGAGCGCGGAGGCGGTGGCCCGGCAGACGGTCAGCGCCATCGGCCTGGTGCTTCACCTCGAACGCGCCGGCGGCTCGCGGCGGCTGGCCCAGGTCGGACGCTTCACCCTCGATGGGCGTGGCCGACTGGTCCTGGAGCCCGCGTGAGGCGGCGAGGCGACCCACCGATCGACGAGGTCGCGGCGGTGACCCAGCGGCTGGCGGTGCTGCTCACCGCGGGGGTATCCCCGGTGTCCGCCTGGACATACCTCCTGCCGGATGAGCCGGCGGTCGGGCCGGCGGGCGTGGCAACGGGCGTGGCAGCGGGCGACGTCGCTGCGCCCGAGTCGAGTGCCGCCCGGGTCGCGCGTGCCGCCGCCGCGGCGGGCCGTCGCG
>NZ_SOEZ01000031.1 GCF_004402215.1 Cryobacterium tagatosivorans | reverse complement strand
CTCGCCACCCGCTACGACAAACTTGCCCTGACCTACCGCGGAGGAGTCGTCCTCCGCGCCATCACCATCTGGTTACACGAATTAGGAGACACGCCCTAGTCGCCGGGCCGGGAGACCCGCAGGGTCACGATCTGGAAGGCACGGAACGCGACCCGCACGCCGTTGCTCGTTGCCGCCTTCACCGCGACCGGGGCGACGGGCCTCTCCAGCAGGTCGGTTTCGATGATCCGCGCGACCGGGAAGCCGAAGCCGACGGCACCGGCGGCGCGCCCACCGCGCGCTTCATACAGCCGCACGATGACGTCACCGGAGCGGTCTTCGGCCAGCTTCACCGCCTCGACCACGATGGCGGCGCAGTCGCTCACCACGACGGGCTCGACGGACACTCCGGTCACGTCCCGGAGCGGAAGGTTGATCCGGTAGCCCTGCTCGGCCGCGCCGAGCACGTCCGGCGTCAGGCTGATCGAGGTGCGCGAGACATGAACCCCCTGGTCGGCCGCCGGGTCGGGGAACGTCGGCGCGCGCAGCAGGGACTCACGCACGGTCGTCGTGGTGCCGCCGCCGCCGTTGCCGGTCCGGCTGATGTCGTGGCCGTAGGTGGAGTCGTTGGCCACGGCCACCCCGAAGCCCGGCTCCCCCACGAACACCCACCGGTGAGCGCAGGTCTCGAACCGGGCGGCATCCCACGACGTATTCTCGTGGGTCGGCCGGTAGATGTGGCCGAACTGGATCTCGGAGGCCGCCCGGTCGGCGTGCACGTCCAGCGGGAAGGCCAGCTTGAGGAACTTCTGCCGTTCGTGCCAGTCCACCGTGGTGACGATGTCGAGGGCGGTCTGGTCTCCGGCCAGGGTCAGCTCCTGCGACACCGTCGAGGAGCCGAAGCGGCGACGGACCCGCACCGTCGCGCGCCCGGCGTGCGGCGACACCGGCTCCGGCGACACCGGCTCCTGCGACACCAGCTCCTGCGACACCAGCTCCACCGACTCGGCCTCCAGCAGCTCGACGCCGTTGCGCTGGTAGTGGTCGTCGATGTCCCACGCGTCCCACTGCGTTGGCGTGTCCCGGAACAGCTGGAGAAGATTGCCCGGCCGGCCCTCCGGCAGCGCCTCCCGCCCGGTGCTGAGCTCCACGAGGGACACGAGCAGTCCGCGGGCGTCGATCACGACCCGGATTGCTCCGTTCTCGAGCACGAACCCGCCGTCCCGGGCCTCGACGCGCACGTCCGCGGATGCCCCGCGCGGGCCGGCCGACAGCGCCGGCACCCCCGACACCGGGAACGGCGACGCGTTGAAACTGACCGGCACGGCGATGCCGGCTGCCGCTGTATCCGGGGCGGCGGCATCCTGGCTCGCGGCATCCGGGCCGGACAATGCGGCGAGCGCCCGGGAGATCAGGTCTTCGAGTTCCAGCCGCACCGCGGCATACGCGGCCTCGGCGACCTGGTGCACCCAGGCGATGGAGCTGCCGGGCAGGATGTCGTGGAACTGGTTGAGCAGCACGGTCTGCCAGGCCGCCTCGAGCCGGTCGTAGGGATAGGTCGCCCCTGTGCGCACGGCGGCCGTCGTCGCCCACAGTTCGGCCTCGCGCAACAGGTGTTCGCTCCGCCGGTTCCCGGCCTTCGTGTTGGCCTGGGACGTGTACGTGCCGCGGTGGAACTCGAGGTAGAGCTCGCCCGACCACACCGGCGGGTTCGCATAGCTCGCCTCCGCTTCTTCGAAGAACGCCCGCGGGGTGGCCATCCGCACGGTGGGCGAACCCTCCAGGGATTTCGTCCGCTCGGCGGCAGCGAGCATCTCGCGCGTCGGTCCTCCCCCGCCGTCGCCGAAGCCGAACGGCACCAGCGACACGTTCGAGGCGCCCTTCTCGGCGTATTGGCGTTGCGCCCGGGCCAGGTCCTGCCCGGAGAGCACCGAGTTGTACGTGTCCACCGGCGGGAAGTGGGTGAAGACGCGGGTGCCGTCGATGCCCTCCCAGTGGAAGGTGTGATGGGGCATCGTGTTTGTTTCGTTCCAGCTGATCTTCTGTGTCAGGAAGTACTTCGACCCGGCGGCGACGACGACCTGCGGGAAGGCGGCCGTGTACCCGAACGAGTCGGGCAGCCACACCTCGAGCGGTTCGATGCCGAATTCGCGCATGAAGAACGACTTGCCGGCGATCAGCTGGCGGGCGAGCGCCTCGCCGCCGGGCATGTTGGTGTCCGATTCCACCCACATGCCCCCGACCGGCACGAACCGGCCCTCGATCACCCGCTCCCGGATGCGCTCGAACAGCCGGGGGTAGTGCTCCTTCATCCAGGCGTACTGCTGCGCGGAGGAACAGGCGAAGATGAACTCCGGGTTCTCGTCCATCAACTGCAGCACATTGGCGAAGGTGCGGGCGCATTTGCGGATGGTCTCCCGCACCGGCCAGAGCCAGGCCGAGTCGATGTGCGCGTGCCCGACGGCGACGATCCGATGCGCGCTCGCGTAGGCCGGCTGGGCGAGCACCGGGGCCAGGATGGCGCGGCCGAGGCCGGCCGTACCGCTGACATCGTCGGGGTCCATCCGGTCGGTCACCTTCTCGAGCGCCCGGAGGATTTCCGCGGTGCGGGGAAGATCGCCGCCCAGTTCCTCCATCAGGCCGAACAGCGTCCAGATGTCCCGGTCGAGCTGCCACACCTCGGTGTCGAGCAGGGCCACGTCCATCCGGCGCAGCCGGTAGATCGGCGTGGTCCCGGCCGTCGCCTTGTCGCCGACGGGCGTGGGCCGGAATTTCCAGTTGCTGCCGACATCGGGGTTGGAGGCGGCTTCCACATACACGTCGAGGACACCACCGGCCCCCAGCGGCAGGGGCACGTAGTTGTTCAAGGGTTCGATCGCCTTGAGGATGTTCCCCGCGGGGTCGAAGACGAGTCCTTCGGCCTGGAAACCGGGCTGGCCGGACAGGAAACCGAGGTCGACGATGATCTCCGTGCGGGTGTCGAGGCCGCCCCACCGGGACCAGTCCTCTGGCACCCTCCCGGTGACGTGGAACCAGGTCGTGCCCCACGGCTTCCCCCACCGCCGTCCCACGGCGAACGGCGTGAAGGCCTGGCGCCGGGCCTCGATGAAGGGCACCGGCTCATCCGGCACCTCCCAGGCCGACACCGACAGGGGCGCGGACGCGCGGTAGATGGCGGGAGTCACCCGTTCACTGACGAAGCGACGGATGCGGGCGCGAATGAGGACGGAGTTGTCGTGCACGGTGGAACTCCTTGCGGTGAAGGCTCCTTGCGGTGAAGGCGTCAGGCCCCAATGAACACGAAGATGAACGCCACCGCAAGACCCTGCCGGTTCGACATGGGGCAGCGTCGCGGCGCATGCTGGGGAGCATGCAATACACTTCCCTCGGCCGCTCAGGTCTCAACGTCTCCCGTCTCTGCCTCGGAACGATGAACTTCGGCGGCTGGGCCCCGGAACTCGACGCGCACGCCATCATGGACGCCGCGCACGGTTATGGCATCAATTACTTCGACACCGCCAATGTCTATGGCGACGGCGCCGGCAAGGGCGGCACGGAGACCATCATCGGCAACTGGTTCGCCCAGGGCGGGCAGCGCCGCGAGCGCACCGTGCTGGCGACCAAGCTCTACGGCTCCATGACCGACTGGCCCAACGACGGCAAACTCTCCGCGCTCAACATCCGCCGGGCGCTCGACGCGAGCCTGTCCAGGCTCCAGACCGACTACATCGACATCTACCAGTTCCACCACATCGACCGGCAGACGCCGTGGGAAGAGATCTGGCAGGCCATGGAAACGGCCGTCGCGCAGGGCAAGATTCTCTACGCCGGCAGCAGCAACTTCGCCGGCTGGCACATCGCCACCGCGCAGGAGGAGGCCCGGCGCCGTAACTTCACCGGCCTGGTCAGCGAACAGTCGATCTACAACCTGCTGACCCGCGACATCGAGCTGGAGGTCATCCCCGCCGCTGTGAGCAACGGGCTGGGCATCATCCCCTGGTCGCCGTTGAACGGCGGGCTGCTCGGCGGGGTGCTTCGCAGGGAGGGCGAGGGCAAGCGACGGCTGGAGGGCAAGGTCGCCGAGGTTCTCGCGACGCACCGGGACGCGATCGAGAAGTACGAAACGCTCGCCGACGAACTCGGACACCCGCCCGGCGATGTGGCTCTGGCCTGGTTGCTCCACCAGCCCGCGGTCACGGCCCCGATCGTCGGCCCGCGCACGACCGAGCAGTTGGCCGCCGCCGTGCGATCGCTGGACGTCACCCTCGACACGGATGCCCTCGGCCGCCTCGACGAGATCTTCCCGGGCCGCAAGACGGCGCCCGAGCACTACGCCTGGTAGCCGCTCACCGGGATTCCACGCTCAGTTGCGGAGAAAGTACCTTCATTTGCGAAACGAAGGTACTTTGTCCGCGACTCAGTCCCGAGGCGGGCCGGTCAGGGTCGTGGGCGCAACCGGCCGACGCCCGGCAGGAAGCGGCCGACGCGAGCCCCGTAGTCGCGGTAGTCCGGGTGCTCGGCCACGAGCATCCGCTCCTCCCAGCGCGTCTTGGCCGACAGCAGCAGCACGAGGCAGAGCCAGGCGACGATGTGCCACACCGACGCGCCGAACAGGGCCAGGCCGAGCCCGCCGGTCATCAGCCCCGTGTAGATCGGACTCCGGACGAGGCCGTACACCCCGCTGGTGACCAGCGGCGCGTGCTCCCTCGGGATCGGACTCGCGGTCAGCGCCGGCCCCAGGCCACGCGCTCCCAGGACGGCGAGGATCGCGCCGGCCAGCACGAGGAGGATTCCGGCGGCCAGGACGCCGGCGTTGACGGGCCACAGCGCCCCGTGAGGCAGGAGGACGAGCGCGGCGAGCAGCAGGAACTGCGCGGACACCAGGCCGATCGCGAGCGCACGTTTCATGGCTCGAGGTTAGACCCGGGGACGAATCCCCCGCGGAGGCTCACGGCAACGAGCAGGAACCAGACCGGCATGGACACCCAACCGAACAAACCCACCGCGACGCCGAGGAACCAGAGTGGGGTTTCGACGCCGGGCTGCAGGACCAGTCCGATCCCGACGAGTGCCATTCCGGCGAGCAGCGCGACTCCCCCCACGATGGCGAAGGCGCCGAGCCCGCGCGGATAGCCGTCGACGCGACAGAGCAGCCGATTGGCCAGTACCAGCCAGAACGCCTGAACAACGATGGCGATGACCGACAGGGCCGTGGCAATGGCGAAGTCGATGGCGTCGAACACGAGGAGGGTCGATCCGAGTGCGCTGCGGCGCTCGCGAGCAGCACGACCTGCCACCACAACGGCGACTCAAGCAGGAGAGCGAATCGCCACGGCCCGAACACACGCCGACCGGCCGTGCCGACTTCTCCGGCGTAGAACAGCCCAGAGCGATGACACAGACCAGCCCGACGATCCCGGCGGCGAAGCCGAAGAATGCCACCCTCCGGTCGGTCAGCCCGGACTCGGCCGCTGGGGAATCCGGCTGGACCGTCATGGCCCCGAGATTGCCCCGCTTCGGATCGGCCCGACTGGTCGCGGGCCGCCCGTCAGTGGTCAGCTGCCGCGAGGGCCGTGATCAGACGCTCCAGGCGCACGATGCCGGTGAATCGGCCGGCGTTGTCGGTGGCGAGGAGCGGCTCGAAGCGGGCACCCGGATCGCGCGTCATCGCCCGGCCCAGGGCATCCGTCACCGGGGTCTCGAGGTTGACCCGCAGGCCGGGGCTGACCACACCGAGAAGCGACGAGTCGGCCTCGAGCACCGCCAGTGGGCGGCTGTGCTCGTCGAGCAGCACGATGGATCGGAGTTTGGGGTCGGCCGAGAAGGCGGCCGACGCAACGGCCACGCTCGTGGCCGTTGGCACGATCTCGAGGTAGTCGCGGATGACGCGTGTCGTGCCGGGGACGGGCCGTGCCGCCAGGCGAATCGCCACGTCCTCGTCAATCCCCACCCAGGCCGGGGCGGGCCGGGCCAGGCAGTATCCCTGCACGAGGGGAATGCCGAGCGCGACCAGCGTGTCGAGCTCCTCGAGCCGTTCCACGCCCTCGGCCAGCAGCCACGCGTCGACGCGGCCGGCGAACGTTCCCAGCATCTCGATGAGGGCGCGTTTGGCCTCGTCCCGATCGACGTCCTCCACCAGTGCGCGGTCCAGCTTGATCAGCGATGGCCGCAGGGCGAGCAGATGTCGCAGCCCGGCGTACCCGGCGCCGGCGTCGTCGACCGCGATCAGGGCGCCGGCCGAGCGCAGCCGGTCGAGGTCGGGTTCGAGGGAGAGGTACGACTCGATCGGCGCCTGCTCGGTCAACTCGACGATGAGCCCGCCCAGGTCGCCCTCGTCGCGCCAGACGCTGCGCACACTCTCGCAGGACAGCAGATCGGGCGACACGTTGACCGTGAGGAATCAGTTCGTCGGCATCGTCGGGCGGGCTTGCAACGCGGTGCGCAGGGCCATCACTTCCAGGTCTTCGGCTATACCGTGCGTCCGAGCCGCCCGGAACCATGTCTCGGGATTGCGCTCGGCGTAGCCGGAGAACCGGGTCAGGGCCTCGTAGCCGACGACCGAGCCCCGGGCCGTGTCGACGATCGGCTGGTAGACGGACGAGACGCCCTCGCCACGGCAGGCCGCATCCAGCATCTCGGCCCAGTCGGGCCGGGCGGAGTCCACGCCGGTGTCCGGCGGCCCTGCCGACACGACTAGCCGACCGGTACGATTGCCGCCCGCACGGCCTGGGCCATCGTCGATGACACCTCGACCAGGGGGTGAGCAGAGGCAGCATGAGCTGCGACCTGGAACATAATCTCGTCCTCGGTGGTGCACACCCAGCGAGCTTCGCAACCGGGCACGACATCTCCGCACGCAAATGACTTCATAGCTCCCGACACTAGCCGAGCCCCACCGCCCGGCCGTGTCATTCGGCGGCCCCCAAAGTGCCGCGTCGGCCGCCGGGAACCGCAGGCGGCTACCGAGCCAGGAAGGCCAGCAGGAGGCTGTTGACCTCGTCGGCGTGGGTCCAGAGCATCCCGTGCGGCGCCCCGGGGATTTCCGCGTACTCGGCGTCCGGGAGTGCCGCGTGGAAGGGGCGCCCGGTGGAGTCGATCGGCAGGATCCGATCGCTGTCACCGTGCGCGATGAGGGTCGGCAGGTTCGACTCACGGACCTTCGCGAGGTCGCCGCGGAAGTCCTCGTACCAGGTGGGGACCACCGCGTAGGCCGCGATCGCCGCACTCTTCACCGCAGCGTTCCAGCTGCCGCGGACGGCTTCCTCGCTGATCCGGCTGCCCAGGTTCTCGTCGAGGTTGTAGAAGTTGCTGAAGAAGTCGGTGAACCAGGCGTACCGGTCGCCCCGGGCCGCGTCGGCGATGCCGTCGAAGACCTCTTTCGGCACGCCGGACGGGTTGTCATCGGTCAGGAGCAGGAACGGCTCCAGGGAGGCGAGGAAGGCGAGCTTCGCGACGCGCCCAGCGCCGTAGGTTCCCACGTAGCGGGCCAGCTCCCCTGTCCCCATGGAGAATCCCACCAGCACGACGTCACGGAGGTCGAGGGTGGTCAACACGGTGTTCAGGTCGGCCGCGAACGTGTCGTAGTCATAGCCGCCGGTGGGCTGGCTGGACGCGCCGAATCCGCGCCGATCGTAGGTGATGACCCGGTAGCCCGCCGCGAGGAGCGCCCTCGACTGCCTCTCCCAGGAGTGGCCGTCCAGCGGGTAGCCGTGGATCAGCACGACCGCCTGGCCGGTGCCGTGGTCCTCGTAGTAGAGCTCGATCTCGGTGCTGTTTTCCTGCCCAACGGTGATGAATGCCATCTGGAGCTTCCTTCTCTTCTCATGGGTCATGCGGAGTCCGGGGGCCGCGGGGACACGGTGAGCGCGGCGAGTTCTTCCACCCGCGGATGACGCTGGTCACCGTCGTGCACGACGCCCGACACCCACCACAATTTCAGACCTTCGGGAGTGTCGGCAAGAGTGGCCAGGCAGTTTTCGAACCAGGGGCCGGTGATCCCCGCCCAGTGGAACGGCGGATCGGCAACCCCGGCCGAACGAGCCAGCCGGGCACTCAGCCGGGTTGCGATGCCATAGGAGAGCACGGCGGAGAAGGATCGCATAGCAACGGGCAGCGGGTTGCGGATCGGCGAGCAAACGGCCTGGATGATGCGGCTTCCCGACGACCTCCGAACCTCGGCAACGTAGGAGTAGTGCACGTCCCCGGAGAGGAAGGTCACGGTCTCCGGGGCGCGGCCTCGCTTTCCGTCGGCGACGTCCTCGGCCATGGCCGCCACCTGGCGGAAGCTCGCCTGGAAGGCCGCCCAGTGTTCGAGGTCGAGCGCCTGGCGGAGCCGCTCGCCGAGTCCCGCCATGGCCTTCCCCCAGGCTCCTTCGGAAAGCGCTTCGTCCCAGGACTCCAGGTGGTGCAGCCCGGTCGGGAGCAGGAACGGCAGGGACGTCCCGACCAGGAGGTGACGAAAACCACCGCGCATCCTGCTGTCCAGCCAGGCTGTCTCGTCCTCGTCGAGCAGCGCTCGCCGCTCCGGTGCGAGCTCGCGCGCCGCCCGGGAGTCGACGACGACCAGGCGAACGTCACCGAAGTCCCGGCAGAAGCTCCAGCGGTAGCTGGTCGGCTCCCGGTCGCAGCGCTCGGCGAACTCGTCGAGCACCACGCTGAGGTCCAGTTCGGCCTCGCCCTCATGCGCCGCGATTCGCCGCCAGATCGCATCGCCGGCACGCTCCCGGGGCGAGAGGTTGCCGAGGTGCTGGTAGACCCAGTACGAGGCCAGGCCTGACACGATCCGTCCATGCCACCAGGATGTCGCCTCCATGGTGCGCTTCCAGCTGAGCGAGGCGTTCCAGTCGTCGCGCACATCGTGGTCGTCGAAGATCATGGCGGTGGGCACGGTGCTCAGCAGCCACCGGTTCGCCTCGTCCGACCAAGCCAGGTTGTAGAGGTGCGCGTATTCCTCGTAGTCCGCGAGCTCCTTACCGGGCGGCTCGGTGATGTCGCGCCTGGCGCGGATGAACTCCTGCATGGCCTTGCTGGTCAGGTCGGCATAGACCTGGTCGCCGAGGAAGAGCACCAGGTCCGGCCAGGACAGGGATCCGTCGTTCGAGGCCATCTGCAGCGCGTACGCGCGCAGGGCATCGACGCCGTGCGTGCGGTTGCCGCCCTCGTCGTGCGGCACGCTGGTGCGGCAGGAGCCGAACGACATCCGCAGCGGCCGCCCCTCGGCCAGGGTGGCGATGACGGATGCCGGAAACTCCGAGCCGTCCGCGGGCCACGCATCCGCCCCCGCCACCTGGACCGTGTAGGGCGTGACGGTGCCCGGTTCCAGGCCGTTGACCTCGACCAGGGCGTAGTGGTGCCCATGCACGGCGAACGTGCGCGCCGCCCAGGACCTGTTCCCCGCGTTGACGACAACCGTTGCCGATTCCCCGGTCTCGCACCACAGGCTCGCGGACACGTCGTCGACGTACCGCAGCATGGGCCCGAGGACCAACGGCGACGTCGTCATGAGGTAGTTTTACCGCTCAAACGCGGCTCTGGCTATGCCTTGGCCGCGCCCCGGTCCTCCCGCACAGGCTGGAGCAGGAACAGCCGCACGATCCGGCCCGACTCCCGCTCGTAGTCACGGTAACCCGGCCACTGGCGCTCGATCCGGCGCCAGGTCTCGTCCCGGTCGGCATTATCGATTAGCGTGGCCCGCACCAGCAGGCGCCGGCCCCGCACGCTGATGGCCGCAGCGGGGTGCGCCAGGAGATTGTAGGTCCACGCCGGATGTCGCCCCCTGGCGAAGCTCGTGCCGGCCACGATCGCGCGCCCCCGCCCGTCGGGGGTGTACATCAGCACTGTGTCGCGACCGAGACCGGTCTTCGCGCCGGTCGTGTGGAGCACCAGCGACGGCACGAGCAGTCCGCTCAGCTGCACCCGGCCCCGGCTCAGGCGCTTCAGCAGTCGTTCGATCGGGGGCATCGCTCGGGGCGCCGCGGAGCGGAAGAGTCGCGTGTGGGTGAGCGGCGCGATGGCCGAGCGGACGACGTACAGGACGAAGGGCATGCGCCCATTCTGACCCCACCCTCAAAAAGCGCCCGGATGCCGCGGCCGCGGCATCCGGGCGAGGGTGCCGGCTACGGGGCGGGGACTCCGTACTGCGCGGCGCTGGCGAACTCGATCCCCACGAATGCCTCGTCGCCCACGACATGAGCGTCGTGGCCCGGCGGGATCGAGTAGGCGTCACCGGCCTTGATGGTGGCTCGGGTGCCGTCGTCGAGCACCGTTTCGAGGGTTCCCGCGACGCAGTAACCGACATGCAGGAGCCGGCAGGAATCGGTGTGCACCACCGGCTTGATGCACTCCGACCAGGCCCAACCGGGCTCCATCTTCATCCGACCGATCGTGTACTCGCCCAGATGGTTGAGGTCCAGGCTGGTCTTCTCCGGCGCGCGACGCTCATCGGGAGCGTCGAAGGACTTGACCTGCAGCGCGGACATCGTGTCTGACATGACTTCCTCTTTTGACTCTTGAGGGCCGATTGGCAGGGGTTCCGGGCACGCGGCCCACCGGGCGTGGACGGCCTGAACCTCAGGATAATCCTCGCGAAGAGAGCCGGGTAGGGCCCGGCGCCGGTAGGGCCCGCACTGGACGGCCCCTGCCGAGAGTGCAAGTCTCGACAGGGTTCCCCTATCGATTCACCCTCTGGAAGGAGACAATCATGTTCGCCACATCCGAGGCCTTCAGTTCGTTCTCGGTGGACAACATCGACGAGGCGAAGCGCTTCTACGGCGACACCCTCGGCCTCGAGGTGCGGGACGGGATGATGGGCAACCTCGACGTTCGACTGGGAAACGGCGGCCGGGTGTTCATCTACGCGAAACCCGACCACGTGCCGGCAAGCTTCACCGTGCTGAACTTCGTCACCGACGACGTCGAGAAGACCGTCGACGCGCTCAACGCGCGAGGCGTGACGACGAAGATCTACGGCGACGCCGAGCTCCCCGACATGCCGCCGAACGACGCGAAAGGCATCATGCACGACGAGGACGACGGCGCCGCCATCGCCTGGTTCAGGGACCCCGCCGCCAACGTGCTCGCCGTCGTCGCGGCAGAGATGCCCGAGTAGCCGCCCCTTGCAGTTGAACTGCGGACAAAGTACTTTCCCGCTCGAAACGAAGGTACTTTCTCCGCAACTCAGTCAGGGAATGCGGGCTTAAGGGGCGTCAGAGCCCCGGCAGAACCTGCTCGCGCACCTTCTTCCGCAGGATCTTGCCGAGCATCGAGCGGGGCATCTCCTGGACCCGGACGATCCGTCGCGGAATCTTGTAGGCCGCGAGGTGGTCGCGGCAGTGCGCCCGCAGGCCGTCCTCGTCGAGTTCCGCGCCCGGCCTGAGTTCGACCGCGGCGACGACCAGCTCCCCGCCCCGCTCGAGCGCCTTGCCGAAGACAGCGGCGTCGGCCACCGACGGATGCAGACGCAGGACGCCCTCGACCTCGGAGGGCGAGACGTTGAATCCGCCCGTGATCACGAGCTCCTTGGCTCGGTCGACGATCGTCGTGAACCCGTCATCGTCCACGGTCACGATGTCGCCGGTACGCAGCCAGCCATCCGGCAGGAGGGCCTTGGCGGTTTCCTCCGGGTTGTTCCAGTAGCCCTGGAAGACCTGCGGACCCTTGAGCAGCAGCTCCCCCGGCTGGCCCTGCGGCACCTCGACGGTGGGGTCGTCCAGGTCGACGACCTTCATCAGGGTCGACGGGAACGGCACGCCGATCGTGCCGGTGCGCCTGGTCGGGTGGAACGGGTTGCCGAGGGCCACCGGGGAAGACTCGGTCATCCCGTAGCCCTCCACCAGCAGCCCGCCGGACACCGACTCCCACAGCTCCACGACGTGGTCGGGCAGGTTCATCGCGCCAGAGATGCAGAACCTGCACGACCGCAGCGAAATCCCCTTCTCCTTCGCGGCGATCGCGGTGCGCTCGTAGATCGGCGGGACGGCGCAGTAGACCGTCGCCGGCGACTTCTTCATCGCAGCGAGCACCAGGTCGGGGTCGAACCTGGGGAAGAGCACGAGCAGGGCCTGCTTGCGGATGCCGTAGGTGAGGTAGAGCGTCATGCCGAAGGCGTGGAACATCGGCAGGATGGCGTAGAAGACCTCCTTGCGGTACTCGGCCCCCTGCATCCACGCCTCGCCCTGCAGGGCGTTGGAGTAGAGGTTGAAGTGGGTGAGCATGGCGCCCTTGGGGTTGCCCGTGGTGCCGGAGGTGTACTGGATCGCCGCCAGGTCGCCCACCGACGGGCGAGGATGCTCAGGGTCGATCCGGCCGTGGCCGAGCAGCTGCTTCCACGGGATGGTTCCCGGCGCCGGGCCGGTCAGGGCCTCCCGCGACTCGCGCAGGCTCTTCACCGGCAGGTGCAGCGCCAGGCGCTTGACGGCGGGGAACGCCTCGAGGAGGTTGACCGAGACGACGTGGTCGATCTCGATGTCGGCCGGGAAGGACTTGACAGACGCCGCTGATTTGTCCCAGGCGATCACGACGCGGGCCTGGTGGTCTTCGAACTGGTGGCGCAGCTCCCGCGAGGTGTACAGCGGATTGTGCTCCACCACCACGGCGCCGAGGCGCAGCACCGCGTAGAAGGCGACGACGTGCTGGGGGCAGTTCGGCAGGATGATGGCGACCCGGTCGCCCGCCCTCACCCCGAGGTGACGGAGGCCCTCGGCGGCCCGGTCGATCTGGTCGCCGAGCTGCGTGTAGGTCGTGCGACGACCGAAGAACTCCAGCGCGGGGTGGTCGCCGGCCTCGGCCACGGAGCGCTCGAGCATCGCAACGAGCGACTCCGTGGGCAGGTCGATCTCGGCCGGGACTCCCGGCTGGTAGTTCTTCAGCCAGGGCTGCTGGTCAGTGTTCGGCATGGTCCCATCATCCCGCGAACGCCCCGCCGCGTCGCCCGCACGGCCGGGCGACGCGGCATCCTGCTACTTCAGAATGCGAATGAGCTTCTTGTTGGCGAACTCCGCGATACCGAAGCGTCCGAGCTCGCGGCCGAACCCGGACCGCTTCACTCCGCCGAAGGGAAGCTCCGGGCCGTCGAGGAGCGAGCCGTTGATGAAGACCATCCCCGCGTCGATCTGGTCGGCGACGCGCAGGGCCTGCTCCGGGTCGGTGGTGAAGAGGTAGGAACCCAGCCCGTACGGGATGTCGTTGGCCACCTGCACCGCCTCGGCCTCGTCCTGCACGCGGTAGATCGCGGCGACCGGGCCGAAGAACTCTTCCCGGTAGGCGTCGCTCTGCGGGGAGACGCCGGTGAGGACCGTCGGCGAGAAGAAGGCGCCCTTGCGGCTCCCCCGCGCGGCAACGGTGGCTCCCTGGGCCTCGGCGCGCTGGAGCTGCTCCTCGAGGTTCTCGGCGGCGCCGAGGGAGGAGAGCGGCCCCAGCGTGGTCTCCGGCGACGTGGGGTCGGCGGGGACGTTGCCGGTGATCTTCGCGGTGAAGCTTTCCAGGAAGGCGTCGTACAGTCCGTCGATCACGATGAAACGCTTGGCGGCGTTGCAGGACTGGCCGGAGTTGTCCAGGCGAGCGTCAACGGCCGCGTCGACGGCCTCCTGGAGGTTGTCCGTGCTGAGCAGGATGAACGGGTCGGATCCGCCCAGTTCGAGCACGACCTTCTTTAGGTTGCGGCCCGCGACCTCCGCGACGGCGGCGCCGGCCCCCTCCGAACCGGTCAGCGAAACACCGCAGACTCGGGGGTCCGGGATGATGATGTCGGAGATCTGGGCGTTGGACGCGTAGAGGTTGCGGTAGGCGCCCTCGGGGAAGCCGGCATCCGTGAAGATCTGCTCGATGGCGGCGGCGGACTCGGGGCACTGCGAGGCGTGCTTGAGCAGAATCGTGTTGCCGAGTACCAGGTTCGGGCCGGCGAAGCGGGCTACCTGGTAGTACGGGAAGTTCCACGGCATGATGCCGAGCAGCACACCCAGCGATGCGTTGCGGATGAACGCCGAGCCTTCGCCGCCGAGCAGCTCGATCGGTTCGTCGGCGAGGAATGTCTCGCCGTGGGTGGCGTAGTACCCGTAGATGTCGGCGGAAAAGTCGACCTCGCCGAGGGCCTGCTCGAGGGGCTTGCCCATCTCGCGCACGATGAGTTCGGCCAGGTGTTCGCGGCGCTCGGTGTGCAGGTCGGCGACCTTCTGCATGAGGGCAGCGCGTTCGGTAACCGACGTGCCGCGGGAGAACTCGCTGTGGGTGCGATCCGCGGCCCCAATGGCGTCGGTCACCTCTTCGTCTGTTGCCAGGGGAAAGCTTGTTCCCTTGACTCCGGTAGCGGGGTTCGTGACGACATACTTGCTCATGATCGCTCCTGTAGGTGTCTTCGTTAACGCCAACCGAGAGTGGACCGCCACTCTCGTGTAGGTACAGTCTGCCGCAGTCTGGCGGGTCGATGGTGCTCGACTCGATATCCGGCAGATGTTTTCCGTTCCGATTGCGCCCTTCGAGAGATGAAATCGTCAGTTGCAGCCATCTTTCAGGGACGAAAGGGTCAGCGAGGAGAGGGCGCTCCGCTCAGCGGGCCGGTTCGACGTCCCAGGAGAACTGGTCGTCGCTGTCCCGGCCGGTGATGGTGAGGCCGTTCTCCTGGGCGTAGTCCTCGACGGTGCTGTCCAGCTCGTCGACGACGCGATCGAACAGGATGTCGTAGTCGTCCGAGTCGAAGGTGAACTCCTCCGCGCGGATGACGTCGCCGGCCGGCAGCCGCAGGACTTCCGTGTACTGGTCGTGCTCGTCGACGGTACTGATCACGGCGACGCTTTCGGCGGTCAGGAAGTCCCCATCGTCCGTTTCGGTGACGCCGGTGAAGTAGGCGTTTATTCGCTTGACAGCCATTCTGACCTCCCGTGGCTCGGATGCCGGCACCCGGTTTGTGCCGATGGTATGCCGATGCGCGTTTTGTGCCACCCCGCGGGTTCCTTTTTTTGAGCCGAATCGGGTGCCCCTTCCACTGACCAGGCGGACCGGTCCGGCGTAAAATCCGGTGTATGGCCGATCGCGTGGAGTTGACGCGTGAAGAGGTGCGCGCCGTCATGACCGGGGAGAGTCCCGGCCTGGCCAGAACGCGGCGCTTGTTCCGGGCGTTGCCGTCTTCGCCGCGCTGCAAGTTGTGCGCGGCGCCGTTCGGCGGGCTCGGCGCGCTCGCCTTGAAGCCCGCCGGGTACGGCCAATCCCCCGGAAACCCGGCGCTCTGCATGAAGTGCGTCATCGTGCTGCGCAAGAAGGGGCTGACCGGCGTCGAGATCCCCGTCTCTCTCCTGTTCTCCGACATCCGAGGTTCGACCGCCATGGGCGAGCACATGCACCCGAGCGAGTTCTATGCCTTCCTCGATCGCTTCTATCGGCTGGCGGCAGGCGCGATCCTCGCTCATGACGGAGTCGTGGACAAGATCGTCGGTGACGAGGTGATCGGGCTGTTCTTCGGGGGAATCAGCGGGCCACAGCACGCAGCGGCAGCGATCTTCGCCGCCGTCGACCTGGCCGCGCTCGCGGCGCGTTCCGACGCCTCGCCGTCCGGGCCGATCCGCGTCGGGACCGCCGTGCACACCGGCGAGGCATTCGTGGGAGCGACCGGACCAGCCGGCACCGTCAACGACTTCACCGCGCTGGGGGATCCGGTGAACACCGCGGCGCGGCTCGCCTCGGCCGCCGGCGCGGGCGAGTTGATCGTGAGCGTGGCCGCGGCCGAGGCCGCTGGAACGCTGACGGACGGCCTCCCCCGACGGATGGTGGACATCCGTGGCCGGTCGCAGCCGATCGAGGTGGTCGTCCTCCGCCCGGCCGAGCCCTGAACAAACGTGAGCCCGATCAACCACCGCCCGAACAACGTCCAGCCCAAGCAATGACCCAAGGAGGCGCGTCCGATGCGATTCATGATCATGGTGTTCGGCGATGAGGCGGGCCTGCGTGAGCGCATCCCGGACCGGATCGAACACGAGGTCGCTTTCCTGGCTGAGCTCGAGGACGAGCTTGCGCAGCGCGGCGAAATCGTCACCACCGAGGTGCTCGAGTGGGGCTCGGCCGCCACGCTCGTGCGGCCGGGCGGCGACCGGCGCCGGGGAAACTTCAACACGGTCGACACGCCGCTGGTGCGGTTCTGGGTGGTGAAGGTGCCCGACGAGTCGCGCGCGCTCGAGATCGCGGCCCGGGTGGCCCATGAGCTGCGCGAGCCGGTCGAGGTTCGGCAGTGCATGGAAGCGTCGCACACGCCGTAGCCCCCGCGCCCGCGCCCGGTGAGGCGCCTACCCGGTCGCCATCCGGGTCATCAGCGAGGCGACGACTCCGCCGTCGACGAGCAAGTCCGTTCCGGTGATGAACGTGGAATCCGGACCGGTGAGGAAGGCGATCGCCGCGGCGATGTCATCGGGGGTGCCGATCCGCCCGGTTGCGCTGCCCGCGATCATGCCGCGCATCTGGTCGCCGCTCGGATCCGCGAGCTCGGCCGCGCCCATCGGCGTGGAGATGATGCCCGGGCTGATCGAGTTCACCCGCGCTCCCCGCGCACCCCAGGCCAGCGACGCCGTGCGCACCCGCAGGGCGTTCGCTCGCTTGGAGAGCGTGTACGCCGCGCCCGGGTCGGCGATCGCTTCCGCCTGGAGCTCGGGGAGTCCGAGTAGTTCCGCGGTGGGCGTCGTGGCGAGTTTGGCTTCGAGTTCCGGGGCGAGCCGGGCCAGGTGGCCCGCCATCGAGGCGATGAAGACGCCGGCTCCCCCGGGCGCGATCACGGCGCCGAACGCGTCGAGGACGAAGGCGGTGCCGGCCAGGTCGACCGCGAGGATCGCGCCGACCGGCGCCTGGACGGGCGACAGGCCGGCCGTGTGGATGACGGTCGTCACCGGGCCCAGCGCCGCGGCATCCGCAGCCAGCTTCTCGACCGACTCCCGTTGGGGCAGGGTCTCGACAAGCTCGACCACCGGCGACAAGCTCGACCACCGGTGTCAACCCCGTGGCGCGCGGCTGTCCGCCGGCGAATCATGGGATGGATGCGTTCGTCACGAGACGGAGGGCTGATGCGCACGCTGCTCCCGATCAGCCTGCTCCCGATCCGCCGGCTCCCGATCGCCCTGGCCCTTGCGCTCGTCTTCCTGGCCGGATGCGCCTCGCAGCCGTCGACCACGTTCACGTCAGCGGCGCCCAGCGTCGCAACCGAACGAGTGGTGATTCGACCGGTCACCCCGTCCGGCCTTCCGGCCCCGGGCTTCAGCGTCACCCTGGACGACTCGGTGACGCTCGACTGCGGCGCCGCGTCGTTGGAACCGCGGCCGTCCCCGGTCGCCGTCGACGACGACATCCTGGCCTGCCTACCGTCGAGCGCCTACGCCGTCGCCTGCTGGCAGGATCCGTCCCCGTCGAGGGCTGTCTGCTACCGCGACCCGTGGACGAAGAGCCTGGTCCGGATGCCGACCGTCGGCGGCGTTCCCGCGGCATCCGCGCCGCCGCAGGCGCAACCGCTGGGCCTGCTCCTGAGCGATGGCGGTCGCTGCCGGATCCGCAGCGGAGGCGTCTGGAACGACCTGGACCGGCACACCGGCTGGTACGGGACGTACTCCTGCGAGGGAGCCGAGGCGGTCTGGGCCGAGAGCGCCGACGGCATCGATCGATCATCACCCCAGTGGACAGTCGAGGTCGCATCGATCTCGGGCGCCGGGCCGCTCCGCACCCGCGGCGTTGTCACCGCCTATTTCGTCGGAACACAGGACGGTTGAGCGGGACCATCCGGCCCCACGCACTGTTCGCACACTTCTAACGAGTACCGTTAGAGTATGACGTCTCCTGACACAACCGCGCCCGAGGCAGACACTGCCCGCGAAACAATTACCTTCTCCGACCTCGGGCTCAGTGATGCGATGCTCAAGGCCCTCAAGGACGTCGGCTACGAGACCCCCTCGGCCATCCAGGCCGCCACCATTCCTCCGCTCCTCGACGGCCGCGACGTCGTCGGCCTCGCCCAGACCGGCACCGGCAAGACGGCCGCCTTCGCGCTGCCGATCCTCTCCCGCCTCGACGTGTCGCAGAAGAGCCCCCAGGCGCTCGTCCTCGCGCCGACCCGTGAGCTCGCGCTCCAGGTCTGTGAGGCGTTCGAGAAGTACGCCGCGCACATGCGCGGCGTGCACGTCCTGCCCGTCTACGGCGGCCAGGGTTACGGCACGCAGCTCTCCGCCCTGCGCCGCGGAGTCCACATCGTCGTCGGCACGCCCGGACGCATCATGGACCACCTCGAAAAGGGCACCCTCGACCTCTCGCAGCTCAAGTACCTGGTGCTCGACGAGGCCGACGAGATGCTCAAGATGGGCTTCGCCGAGGACGTCGAGACGATCCTCAAGGACACCCCGGATGACAAGCAGGTCGCGCTGTTCTCGGCCACCATGCCCGCGCAGATCCGACGGATCTCGAAGCAGTACCTGAACGACCCCGAAGAGATCACGGTCAAGAACAAGACCACGACCTCCGTGAACACGACCCAGCGCTACCTGATGGTGTCCTACCCGCAGAAGGTCGACGCTCTCACCCGCATCCTCGAGGTGGAGAACTTCGAGGGCATGATCGTGTTCACCCGCACCAAGAACGAGACGGAAACCCTCGCCGAGAAGCTGCGTGCGCGCGGTTACTCCGCCATGGCGATCAACGGCGACGTGCCCCAGGTGCAGCGTGAACGCACCGTCAACCAGCTCAAGTCGGGCAAGCTCGACATCCTGGTCGCCACGGATGTCGCGGCCCGCGGCCTCGACGTCGAGCGGATCAGCCACGTGGTCAACTACGACATCCCCATCGACACCGAGTCCTACGTGCACCGCATCGGCCGCACTGGCCGGGCGGGCCGCAGCGGCGCGGCGATCAGCTTCGTCACGCCGCGCGAGCGTCACCTGCTCAACGCCATCGAACGGGCGACCCGTCAGCCCTTGACGCAGATGCAGCTGCCGAGCTTCGAAGATGTGAACGTCACCCGCCTCGCCCGCTTCGACGATGCGATCACCGAGGCGCTCGGCCAGGCCGACCGCATCGCGACGTTCCGTGACATCATCGGTCACTACGTCGAGCACCACGACGTGCCCGAGGCCGATGTGGCCGCCGCCCTCGCGGTTGTCGCCCAGGGCGAGACGCCCCTGTTGCTCTCCCCCGAGGACGCCCGGGCGCAGCGCCACGAGCGCGTCGAGCGTGACCGCGGAGACCGTCCGGATCGCGCTGAGCGTCCGGAGCGCGGCGACCGAGGAGGCCGTGACGATCGCGGAGACCGCGGCGACCGCGTGCTGCGGAGTGAACGCCCCGTTCGTTCCACCGGCAAGCCGATGGCGTCGTACCGCATCGAGGTCGGCAAGCGCCACAAGGTGGAGCCCCGGCAGATTGTCGGAGCGATCGCCAACGAGGGCGGACTGAGCCGGGAAGACTTCGGCCACATCCAGATCAACCCCGAGTACTCGATCGTGGAACTCCCCGCCGACCTCCGCGGCGATGTCCTGGGCAAGCTGGAGAACACCCGCATCAGCGGCAAGCTCATCGAGATCCGCCCCGACCGTGGCGGCGCGCCCCGCCGGGACGACCGCGGCGACCGGCCGGACCGGAAGTCCTACCGCGACTAGCGCCTGTCTCCCAATGGCCCGACCGCGCGGAGAGTTCGCGCTTCGCGGGCGATGCGCCGCTACGCGGGTGGCGCACCTCCCGCGTAGCGGCGTGCTGCACGCTCATCGCTGCGCGCGTGGCGCATCACGCGCGCAGCCGCGTACTGCGCGCGCACCGGCCGGGCAGAGGTCGCGCATCGGTCCCGCGGCCAGGCACACGCGGCGCTCGTCACCCGTGGATGACGGCCTTGAGCACGATCATCGCCACGCCGAACGCCGCGGTGGTGAGCGAGCCGACGATCCGCATGGCCAGGCTGCTGCCTCGCATTTCGAAGGCGCTGTAGCCGATCACGGCGAGGAGGACGACTCCGAACCAGAGCGCGACCCAGAGCGCCGCGGCATCCTCGACGGCCCGCAGTGCCCCGAGCAGCAGGATCGCCGACGGGATGAGTGCCGCGGTGAGCAGGCCGAGGGAGCGATGAAGCGACTGCCGGAAGGCCGTCTTCAGTGTCGTCTGCTCACCGCCCACGCTCACCCCGTGTCCGGCGACCGTGCCGGCGCACACGTGTGCGGCCCAGAACACGATGACCGTGCCGAAGACGCTGAGGAACACCGCCCAGGAGCTCTCGCCGTGCCCACCGGCGGCGACGATCATGCCGCTGACGAGGAGGATCCCGTACACCGACTCCGCAGTGACGATGCCGCTGCGTTCGAGCGGCGCCCGGCTCACGGGGTCTTCGCCCGGCCCGGCCGTCGCTCCCGCTCGGCGATCTCCGTCGGAATGCCGCGCGAGAACAGCAGGGAGAGGACGGCGATCGCGATCAGGGCGAAGAAGGCCGTCCGGAGAGACGACACCTGCGATTCGCTGTAAATCCGGGTCAGCGTTTCGCCTTCGGAGGCCGTCAGGCCGGCTTCGGCGGCGATGTCGTCGACGCTCGCGGCCGGCACGATGGCCACTCCGCCCTGCGTCGCCTGGCTCACCGCCGACCGCACGGCTGCGGGCAGGTCGCTGGCGGCCACCCCGGTCACGAACGACGTCGAGAGGGCTCCGATGAGCACGGAACCGATCAGGGCGGTCCCGAGTGATGACCCGAGGTTCTGGAACACCCCCTGCAGCCCCCCGACCTCGCTCGTCTCCCTCTCCGTCACACTCGACATGTTGACGTTGCCCAGTTGCGACGCGAGCAGCCCCAGCCCGGCCCCGGCGAAGAACATCCCGCCGGCGAACAAGGCGCTGCGCAGGTCGAGCGATACCGATCCGAGCACGACGAGGGCGCTGGCCACGAGGATCACCTGGCCCCATCGCACGATCCGCCGCGGCGACCAGAGCCGCGAGAGCCGGGTGCCGACGATGGAGAACAGGATGAGCGTGATCGAGAGCGGGAAGATCTTGATCCCCGTCTGCAGGGCGTCGAGGCCCAGCGTCATCTGCAGGTACACCGGCACCATGAAGAACAGGCCCGACCCGCCGCAACTGGCCCACGGGCCGTGGCTTCGAGCGCTGGTACGGATTCCTCGGCGCCGAGACCAACCAGTGGTACCCCGATCTCGTCTACGACAATCACCCCGTCGATCAGCCCTCGTCGCCAGCCGAGGGGTACCACTTCTCCGTCCGGTCACGGGCAGCTACCCGGGGACCGCGCCGTGGGCCTTCACCGGCGGCACGATCAACCGGGTGGCCATCGACGTGAGCGGCGAGCCGTACGTCGACCTCGAACGCGAGGCCCAGGCGATGCTCATGCGCGAGTAGGCGGCTCAGGTCGTGTGAATCGTGCGGGCGGCGGCGCACCCGGCCGGGGCCCTCAGGCCGCCTGCAGCGCCGGTTGCCGCATTGCAGTGCCCAGGAGGGCGACGATATAGGAATCTACCGGACCGGCCGCCAGCTGTGTCCGTTGGACGCTCAGCTCGAACCGCCACGCCACACGTCCAGCCACGCGCTCGAACACAATCGTCGGTTCCACGGACACGAACAATTTTCGCGTCGCCGCCAGGGACCTGGCATTGGCGTGATGGATCGACGAGTACAAGGGAAGTGATTCCGCACGGGACGCGAGCACCACGGCGCGCTTCAACGAGGAGTTCAGGCCCGTGCCACGCGCAGCCAGCGTGAGATAGGTGGAGGTCTGGTAGGTCCCCGGCAGCTCGAGGTAGGGCACCACGGCGAAAACCCCGACGGCTTCATCCCCCTGGAATAGTGCCCAGGAGCGGTCAGGGGCCCGGTGCAGGTATGAACGGACGAGTGCCTCGCCGGTGCGCATCTGTCCCACGGGGAAATCCAGGTGACCGAGGGCCGCAGTGACGCGGTCGCGGGTGGCGGCGTCAAGGGAGCCAATCAGGCGCAGGTCTGTCGTCACCCGCCCAGGAAGAGTGCACGGCTTCATGAGCACAGTGTTCTGGGGTCCAGTTTCGCCGGAGTGAACAAAAGATGACTCTCTGATGAAGGCACCAGGGCGACCTGGATCTCGTTCATCCCCCTGTTACCTGGATACCCTAAAATGATGACTCGCCCCCGGTGGACTGCATGTCGAGGCGACCTCGACAAGGAGTCCGCGTGACCCAGATCCTCCCCGGCCAGAGCGTGCTCGAGGCAGGGGCGCGAAGGCCGCCCGCGCGGACCCTCATCGACATCCTGATGGCGACCTCCGTTCTGAATCCGGATGCCCTCGCGCTCGAGGATGCCGACGGTGCGATCAGTTACCGGAGGCTCGTGCGGCTGGTCAGCGAGCAGGCGGCGAGGCTCAGCCGCGACGGGGTGCGTCGTGGCGACAAGGTGGGCATCCGCCTCCCGTCGGGAAGCCGTGACCTGTACGTGTCCATCCTGGCAACCCTGTCCGTGGGCGCGGCCTACGTTCCCGTCGACGCCGACGATCCGGACGAACGGGCGCGGCTCGTGTTCGGTGAGGCGCGCGTGGTCGGGGTCATCGGACCGCGTGGCGTGTTCGAGTTGCGTGACGGCGTCGACAGGGCGATGCTGGCTGACCGCACACTGCCCGCTGAGGACGACCCGGCTCTCGCCCGCTCGTCCGGGACGCTTCCGGCGGTCGACGACGACGCCTGGGTCATCTTCACGTCCGGGTCGACCGGGGTGCCGAAAGGAGTCGCCGTCACCCACCGTTCGGCTGCGGCGTTCGTCGACGCGGAGGCGCGACTGTTCCTGCGCTCCGAGCCGGTGGGCCCCGGCGACCGGGTACTCGCGGGGCTCTCCGTGGCGTTCGACGCCTCGTGCGAAGAGATGTGGCTGGCGTGGCGGAACGGCGCCTGCCTCGTGGCGGCTCCCCGGTCCCTCGTGCGTGCGGGTGCCGACCTGGGGCCGTGGCTCATAGCGCACGGCATCACCGTGGTGTCGACCGTCCCCACCCTCGCCGCGCTCTGGCCGGAGGAATCGCTCGAATTGGTCAGGCTGGTCATCTTCGGTGGCGAGGCCTGCCCTCCCGAACTGGCGGCTCGCATCGCTGCCCGCGGGCGGGAGGTCTGGAACACGTACGGCCCGACCGAGGCGACGGTCGTCGCTTGCGCGGCCCCACTGGGCGGCGACGGACCGGTGCGGATCGGACTCCCCCTGGACGGCTGGGACCTGGCCGTCGTCGACGCCCGGGGCGCCCGGGTCGACGAGGGTGAGACCGGCGAACTCATCATTGGCGGCGTTGGCCTGGCGCGCTACCTCGATCCGGACAAAGACGCCGAGAAGTACGCCCCGCACCCGACCCTCGGCTGGGAGCGCGCGTACCAGAGCGGCGACCTGGTGCGCTTCGAACGCGACGGGCTGGTGTTCGTCGGTCGGGCCGACGACCAGGTGAAGCTCGGCGGCCGGCGGATAGAGCTCGGCGAGGTGGAGGCGGCGTTGCGGGCGCTCCCCGGCGTCGCCGCAGCCGCCGCGGCTGTGCAGAAGACCCCGGCCGGCAACCAGGTCCTCGTCGGCTACCTCGCCCTCGCCACTGAGGCATCCGGTTTCGATCGAACGGCTGCGAACGAGCGCCTGCGCGCCGAACTTCCGGCCGCGCTCGTGCCTCTCCTCGCCGTCGTCGCGGATCTCCCCACGCGGACATCCGGCAAAGTCGACCGGGCCGCCCTGCCGTGGCCGCTACCCGTCACCGGGAATGAACCCCCGGCGGTGGGCCTGTCGCCGACGGTCCAGTGGCTGGCCGAGAGCTGGACCGCGATCCTGGGGGTGCCGGTGGGAGGACCGGATGACGACTTCTTCGCGCACGGCGGAGGGTCGCTCTCTGCCGCCCAGCTCGTGTCCGCGATCCGACGGCGCTACCCGGAGACACGCGTCGCGGACATTTACGACTACCCGCGGATCGGCTCCCTCGCCGACGCGCTGGACGGGCGCACTCCGGCGGATCGCCCAGCAGCCCGACAGGTTCGCCCAACGCCGGTGGCGAGCGGGCTCGCCCAGACGCTCCTCACCGTTCCGCTGCACGTCCTCGTCGGGGCACGGTGGCTCGTCTATCTCGCCACGGCGAACAATCTGCTCGCCCTGGGGGGCGCGTCGTTCGCCCCCACCGTTTCGTGGTGGTGGATCGCGGCCGGGTTCCTGCTCCTGGTGATGCCGCCGGGCAAGATGGCAATCGTGGTCACCACGTCGAGGCTTCTGCTGCGCGGCGTGGAATCGGGCGACTACCCGCGGGGTGGATCCGTGCACCTTCGGCTCTGGCTCGCCGAGCAAGTCGCGCTGCTCGTCGATCCGGCCAGTCTCGCGGGGGCACCGTGGATCAGCTACTACGCGCGTGCCCTCGGCGCCCGGATCGGGCCCGGGGTCGATTTGCACACCCTTCCACCGGTGACCGGGATGCTCTCGATCGGCGCCCGGGCGGCCGTCGAACCCGAGACGGACCTGTCGGGGTACTGGCTCGACGGCGATGTGCTGCGGCTCGGCAGCGTGCACATCGGTGCCGACGCGACGGTCGGCTCGCGCAGCATCCTGCTCGGAGGCGCCAACATCGGAAAGGGCGCAGAGGTCGAAGCCGGGGCTGCCGTGAGCGGCCGGGTTCCCGCGGGAGAGCGCTGGGCGGGATCTCCGGCGGCCCGGGTCGGGTCCGCGCGCCGGGACTGGCCCGCGGAACGCCCGCCCCGCGCGCGTCGCTGGCTCGTTGCCTACGCGGCGGGCTCGATCGGCATGTCCGCCCTGCCGGCCGTGGCCGTGGTGCTCGGCGCACTCGTCGTGGGAAACGCGGTGGGCGACGCCGGCACCCTCTGGACTGCCACCCTGCGCGCCGCCCTGGCCATCCCCCTCGCCGTGCTGGTCGCCGGCGCCACCTACGCGATCCTGGTCGTCGCTGCGGTCCGAGCACTCGGGATCGGTTTGAGCGAGGGAAGTCATCCCGTGCGCAGCCGTGTCGGCTGGCAGGTGTGGACAACGGAACGCATCCTCGACGGCGCCCGAACCCTCCTGTTCCCGCTGTACGCGAGCCTTCTGACCCCGACGTGGCTGCGCCTGCTCGGAGCAAAGGTCGGAGCGAACGTCGAAGCGTCGACAGTGCTACTCGTCCCGTCGTTGACGACGATCGCGCCCGGCGCCTTCCTCGCGGATGACACGCTGGTCGCCTCCTACGAGCTCGGCGGCGGCTGGATGCGGATCGGCCAGGCCAAGGTCGGCCGACGCGCCTTCCTGGGCAACAGCGCGATCGTCGGACCGGGACGAAGGGTGCCGCGGAACGGGCTCGTCGCCGTGCTCTCCTCCACGCCGCGCAAGGCGAAACGCGGGTCCTCCTGGCTCGGCAGCCCACCGGTGCGTCTCCGGCGAACGGTGACCGATTTCGACGAGGCGAGGACATTCCATCCGCCCGCTCGACTCCGTCCGGCGAGGGCGGCGTGGGAGGCGCTGCGCATCGTCCCCGTCGTCGTCACGGCCCTGATCGCGCTCGGCGTTCTCGCCGCGCTCGACTGGCTCTGGCTCACGGCCGGCCTCGGCTGGACGCTCGTCTTGTCCGGTGCCGTCATGCTGGCCGCCGGCGTCGTCGCCGCGGCTGTGACGACGTGCGCCAAGTGGCTCCTCGTCGGCAGGATCGCGGCGAGCGAGCATCCGTTGTGGTCGTCATTCGTCTGGCGCAACGAGGTGTCGGATTCCTTCGTCGAGATGGTCGCCCGTCCCTGGTTCGCCGCGGGCGCCGTGGGCACCCCGGCCCTGGCGCTGTGGCTGCGCACCCTCGGCGCGAAAGTCGGCCGCGGGGTGTGGTGCGAGTCGTATTGGCTGCCCGAGGCGGATCTGGTTGCCATCGGCGACGGCTGCACGATCAACCGGGGCTGCGTCGTGCAGACACACCTGTTCCACGATCGCCTCATGCAACTCGATGCCGTGGCACTCGCGGCCGGCTCGACGCTGGGCCCGCACAGCGTCATCCTGCCGGCCGCGTCGGTGGACGAGAACGCCACCGTCGGCCCCGCGTCACTCGTGATGCGCGGCGAACGCGTTCCCGGCGGGTCCCTCTGGGCCGGCAACCCGATCACGCCGTGGCGAGCCCCGCCATGGCAGACTTGACGATGCCCATGCCCCAGTCCTCGCAATCCAGATACGGTTCCTCGACGTTCGGTGACCCGTATGTGCCCGCCGGCGGGAACGGCGGATACAAGGTCGACCACTACGACCTCGATCTCGACTACCGCGTCGCCACCAACCGGCTGCGCGCCACGGCCACAATCACGGCGCGCGCGACCATGCGACTGGATCGGTTCAGCCTCGACTTCGACGGTCTCAGCGTCGACAAGATCACGGTCGCCGGCTCGCCGCCCCGCAAGGTGACCCATACCGCGCGGAAACTCACTGTGACGGTCGCGGAGCCGATCGAAGCCGGCGACAGCTTCGAGGTCATGGTGCGCTACCGCGGCTCTCCGCGTCCGCTGCGGAGTCCCTGGGGCGAAGTCGGGTGGGAGGAGCTGAGCGACGGAGTGCTTGTCGCCGGGCAGCCCTGCGGTGCGGCCTCGTGGTTCCCCTGCAACGACCACCCCAGCTTCAAGTCGACTTTCCGGATCGTCGTCACCTGCGAATCCCCGTACACGGTCATCTCGAACGGCGCGCTCACCTCCCAGTCCACTCGGTCGGGGCGCACGTCGTGGACGTTCCATGTGCGCGAGCCGATGGCGAGCTACCTCGCGACGGTGCAGATCGGCCGGTACATCCGCCGGGACGTCGTCGCGTCACCCGTCGTCCAGCGGATCTTCTTCCCGGCCGACCTCGCCCACGAGGTCGCCGTGGACTTCGCCAGGCTAGGCGACATGGTTTCACTGTTCAGCGAGCTCTTCGGACCGTACCCGTTCGATTCCTATTCGGTCGTGGTCACCGACGACGAGCTGGAGATCCCCCTCGAAGCCCAGGGCCTCGCCATCTTCGGTCGCAACCACGTTGACGGCGCTCACGGCAGTGACCGTTTCATCGCGCATGAACTCGCCCACCAGTGGTTCGGCAACAGCCTGACGATCGCACGATGGCAGGACATCTGGCTTCACGAGGGCTTCGCCTGTTACGCCGAGTGGCTCTGGGAGGAAGAACGCGGCGGCAGGTCGGCCGAGGAGAACGCCATTCGACACTGGAACCAGGTTGACGCCCTGCCGCACGACATCGTCGTCGGCGACCCCGGCCCGCACGCGATGTTCGACGACCGCGTCTACAAGCGTGGGGCACTGGCCGTGCACGCGGTGCGCAGGCATCTCGGCGACGAGGTGTTCTTCGAGGTCCTCAGGGCGTTCACCCGAGGTCGGCGTCACGGCAGCATCTCCACCGAGGATTTCGTCGAGTTCTTCTCGCGCTCCGGCAAGGCCGGCGTCGGGCCCATCGTCAGCGCCTGGATCAACGCGAGCGATCTCCCGGAGCTGTGAGCCCGGCTTTCGGATCCGCGCACACGGCCGACGCGTCAAAGAGCCGAACCTCTGGGCGAGTTGGGGCGAGCACGGCCACCGTCCCGACGAGACCCTCCCCTGGCTCAAAATGCGTCAAGTTCATCGTTTCGACCGGGAAATCCGCGTCCCGCCACACCTCGATGGCCGGATGGCCCTGAGTTCCGCGCCGAGGGACGGAAACGGAGATGGCGCGAGGGTCCGACCTGAGGCCGGTCCCCGTGGCTTTCAGTGCCGCTTCCTTGCTCGTCCACAGGAAGGCACGCGCCCAGTCGGCGTCGGAGTCCTCGCGTCCGAGGAGACCGGCCCTCTCGGCCGCCCCGAAGGCGACATCGTCGAACGATGAACGGGCGACGGCCTCGGGGCTCTCGATGTCGACGCCGACGGGTCCGGCAAACGTGACCGCGACGGCGACCAGCCGACCGGCCCGGCTCAGGCTGACGTGCAGGTCACGGGCAGGACCGGCCGGGGCCACCACCACGGGTCGTCCATGCTTGCCGGAACAGTGCTCGCACCGCTGTTCGATGGAGATCGTGCGCCTGTCCTCGCCGGACACCCACGCGACCGCATCGACCAGCAATCGGCGATCCGTCGCATTGATCGAGGCCCGTTCGCCGACAAAGACGAACACGTCCATCGTCGGCTTGTCGACCACGTCACCGACCTCCCTGCCAGGGTCAGCTCAGATTCTACGCCCGCGCGGGCTGGGGAGATTGGGCGGGCGCTTGATCAATGGTCAGTCCCGACTGTATGGTCAGTGGATGCTGACTCTTCCATCACGCCTGGATGTCATGAACCGGCTCGGTCGAGCGATGGCCGATCCGACTCGTTCGAAGATCTTGCTCAGCCTGCTGGAGCAGCCCGGTTATCCCGCCCAGCTGGCGCGCGACCTCGACCTTACTCGCTCGAACGTGTCGAACCATTTGAGTTGCCTGCGCGGCTGCGGCATCGTTGCCGCCGTTCCCGAGGGCCGGCAGACACGCTACGAAATCGCCGACCGACACCTGACCCGGGCCCTGGCCCTGCTCGTCGACGTCGTGCTCGCGGTGGACGACGGCGTCGAATGCTCCGACCAGGACTGCGACCTGCCCCTCTGCTGCGGGACCGGGGAATGACCGCCACCACGAACGGGCCCGGACCCGCCCGCGCCGTCGACCTCACCCGGAAACTGGTCCTGCAGCGCCGGATCCGGCTCATCGTCGCCGTCACGATCACCTACAACGTCATCGAGGCGATCATCGCCCTGACCGCCGGCACCGTGGCCTCCTCCGCCGCCCTGATCGGCTTCGGCCTCGACTCCATCGTCGAAGTCCTCTCCGCCGCCGCCATCGCCTGGCAGTTCGCCGCCCCCGACCCCGAGAGACGCGAGAAAGTCGCGCTGCGTGTCATCGCGTACTCCTTCTTCGGCCTGGCTGCCTACGTGATCGTCGACGCGGGCCTGTCGATCTTCGGCCTGCGCGAAGCAGAGCACAGCCCGGTCGGGATCGCGCTGGCCGCCGTCAGTCTCGCGGTCATGCCGGTGTTGAGCTGGCTGGAACGCCGCACCGGCCGCGAGCTGGGGTCGGCCTCGGCCGTGGCGGACTCGAAGCAGACCCTTATCTGCAGCTACCTGTCGGCCGCACTCCTGGGCGGTCTGCTGCTCAACTCGCTACTGGGGTGGGCGTGGGCGGACTCGATTGCCGCACTCGTGATTGCCGGCTTCGCCATCCGGGAGGGAGCGGAAGCGTGGCGGGGAGACACCTGCGCGGCTCCGATCAGCGCCCTGACGGGCGAACGGACCCTCGACACGGATTCCTGCTGCTGACGCCCGCCCCTCGCTACATGCTTGCGGCGAGGCCCGCGACCGCTGTCTCTCCGCAGCCCGGGCGCCCGCGCCAGCCCTGTGCGCCACCGGCTATGGTCGAAACCATGACTGATCCGTCGCTTCGGCTGCCCAACACGATGTTCCGCGCGGTCCTCGACCTGGGCGACCTCCCCCTCGACACGCCTCCCCTCCCCGCCCGGTTCGCGCATCCCACGCTGGACGCCGATTGGGACGAGGAGGAGGAGCTCGGCGTGCTGTACCTCGGCTTTGCCGACGGCCAGCTTCACCTGGAGTTCACCGACGAGGGTGTGGACTTTCACTTCCACCACGCCGCCGACTCCGGCGCCGAGAGCTCGGACAGCCCGTGGCCGGAAGCCGACACGACGGCGCTTCTCGCCTGGGCGGCGCACCTGGTCGCACACGTCTACCCGCTGCTGCCCGACCTCATCGAGGACGCGGACGAAGCCGCCACCTGGCACCGGGAAGGACTGACGGTGTACGCCCGCGACTACGGGCCCGTCCCCCTGGAAATTGTGGACGTCGAGATGGAAGGCGAGCAGCTGATGCTCCCGTGGCTGGGTGCGGGTCTCGTCGACCATGCGCACTCTGACGAGCCCGGCAACCCGATCCTGCTCCTGTGGAACCCCGAGCAGGACGGCATCCCGGACACGCCGATCGCCCGCGCCTGGCTGGACCCGAAGACCGGGGAGCCGACGAGCGCGGGCGAGCCGGGCACCGACTGGGCGGCGGTCGGTCTGCCGGAGTCGGAAGTCCTCACCTGGCTGGAGACGTTCTACCTCAACCATGAGGTCATCGGCGACCCGGCGCAGACGATTGTCATGGCGGCACTGGCGAGGATCGCCGGGCTCGACGGGCCATCAGCCGCTCACTCCTGAGCCTCGGTCACGCCCTCACTTCTTCGGCAAGCAGCGTGTCGATCTGGCCCATCGCCTCTCGCATGCCCTCCTCCATCCCCATGGCGGACATCTGCTCGAGCTGTTCCATGTTCTCGAACGTCGAGACCGACGTCATTCGGGTGCGACCCTCGAACTCTTCCAGGGTCACGACGCCGTGCACCGTGCCCATGTCGGCGACCGGCTGACCGTTCTCGTCGGCGAAACCATCGTCGAACTCCAGCCGGTGCGGCGGCTGGATCGACGTGGTCACCCACCAGCCGCGGGCCTTCTCGCCCTCCGGGCCCGTCATGTAGTAACTCGACCGTCCCCCGGGGACGAAGTCGTGCCGGTCGAAGGTGGCCGGCCAGGTCGGCGGGCCCCACCACCGCTCGAGCTGGCGCGCGTCTTCCCAGATCTGCCACACCCGCTCCACGCTCGCGTCGAACTCGGCCACGAACGTGAGGGTCAGCGCCTCTGGATCCTTGTGTGAACTAACGACGGTCATGAACTCTCTCCTTCTTCTCCATCTTCGGACAGGATGTCGCTGATGCTCTGGTCGCGATACCGCCAGAGGTCCTCAAAGTGCTGGAGCAGCCGGGAAGCCTTGCGCACGGTTTCGAGGTTTCCGCGCACGATCTGCTCCCTCCCGCGGCGTTCCTTGACGACGAGGGACGCCCGCTCGAGGACCGCCACGTGCTTCTGGACTGCCGCGAAGCTCATGGCATAGCTCGCGGCGAGCATGGACACCGACTGCTCACGTTGAACGACCCGCGCCACAATATCCCGGCGCGTGGCATCCGCGAGCGCATGAAAGATACGGCCTGCCTCGTCGTCCAGCACGCTGTCTACACTCACGCTGTCTGCACTCACGCTATCTGCAATCACGCTATCTACAACCATTTGGTTGTATTTTAGCGCTCCCCCACGTCCCGGCACAAGCATCTTGGCATGGTGAATTTCTAGCTGGTGCGGTGGGCCAGGCCCGCGGTCTCACCGCCGTCAACGTGCCATGGACCCTCTTCCCGTCAGCTCGGAAACTGCACCCGTTCCCCCTCCAGAGCGCTGGGTCAGCCGGCGATGGCGAGGCCCAGTCCGAGGCCGATCATTCCGACCGCGATGCAGCTGTCAAGAACGCGCCAGGCCGCCGGTCGGGCGAAGATCGGCCGGAGCAGGCGCGCGCCGAAGCCGAGGGAAAAGAACCACGCGATGCTCGCGACCATGGCGCCCGCCGCCCACCACCAGCGCAGGTCGGGCCCCTGCTGGTTGGCGATGGATCCGGCGAAAATCAGCGTGTCGAGATACACGTGCGGGTTGAGCCAGGTGAAGGCCAGCGCGGTCAAGACCGCCGCGCGGAGGGGGCGTGCGATCGTCAGCGTCGCGCCTGCCCGAGTCTCGGTCGTGACCGCACCCGGCGCCGGCGCCACGGGGCTGTCGTCGAGGGGCAACGCCCCGGGATGCACGGCGCGACGAGCGGCCAGAACGCCGTAGCCGATCAGGAAGGCGGCGCCGAGAAAGCGCAGCACGACGAGCAGAACGGGGAAACGCTCGACCACGGCCCCGACGCCGAGCACACCGGCGGTGATCAGCGCCATATCGGATGCGGCGCAGATGGCAACGACGGCGAGGATCTCCCGGCCCCGGCCGGCGATGCCGAGCCGCAGGACGTACGCGTTTTGGGCGCCGATGGCAACGATGAGGGCGAGACCGGTCCCGAGGCCCATCAACGAAGCCGCGATGATGTTCTGCATTCCTCGACCCTACGCAGCCGCCTGCCGACAGAACAGCTAATGTTTCTAAATCACCATTAGGAGAGGTAATGCCGTCATATTCCCTTGAGCACCTCCGGACGCTCGTCGCGGTCCTCGACGAGGGCACGTTCGACGCCGCCGCTGCGCGCCTGCACGTCACCGCGTCGGCCGTGTCGCAGCGGATCAAGGCGATGGAGGAGGCGACCGGGCAGGTCCTGGTGCAGCGGACCAATCCAGCCCGGGCCACCGCCGCTGGTGTTGGCGTGGCACGCTACGCGCGCCAGGTGGACCTCCTCGGCGAAGACCTCCGCCGGGAGCTCGGCGAGGACGGCCGGGAGAAGGCGACCTACTCGATCGCCGTGGCCGTCAACGCGGATTCCCTCGCGACGTGGTTCCTGCCCGCCCTCGCGACGGCCCACGAGCGGTTCGGTGCCATTTTCGACGTCCACCGCGACGATGAGGAGTACACCGTCGCTCTCCTCCGGTCCGGCACCGTCATGGCCGCCGTGACGGCGACCGAACAGGCCGTGCAGGGATGCACCTCGAGCCTGCTTGGCGTCATGCGCTACCGGGCCGTCGCCGCCCCGACCTTCCTCTCCCGCTGGAGTCCCCGCGCCGACCTGTCCGACCTCGACCGCATGCCGGTCGTCGACTTCGACCGCAAGGACGAGTTGCAGCGCGGTTTCGTGCGCACGGTGCTGGGCCGTGAGCCGTCCGGGCCTCGGCACCTCATCCCGACCTCCGACGACTTCGCCCGCTCGATTCTGCTCGGCCTCGGCTGGGGACTGCTGCCGGAGCAGCAGGCCGGCGCCCACCTCAACGCGGGCTCCCTCGTCGAGCTCGCACCGCAGCATCCGATCGACGTTCGCCTCTACTGGCAGCGATGGAACCTCGCCTCACCGCAGCTCGACGGGCTCACCCGCGTCGTGCGGGAAGCGGCAACGGCAACGCTCAGGCAGGCGTAGCCGCAGCCCGCTCAGCGTCCGGACCCGCTCAGGTCCGGACCGGCTCAGTATCCGGACCGGCCCGGCTTCGTCGTTATCTCATCGCCGGCCGGGGAAAGCACGTACCACACCCCCTGGACGCCCTGCCCGTTCGTATCGCCGGCAGCCGTGTCGCCGGCGTAGGTGTAGATCGGCCGTCCGTTGACCGTCAGCTGCTTGTCGCCGGTGACGCCGGTGATGGTGCCCACCTTCGCCGTGATGCCGGTGACGCTCGGCGTCGCGGATGCCGACGTGATGGCCGGCCAGTTCGCCGCGCACTGGCCGGTGCAGGCGCTCGAGCCCGAATCCGCCGTGTCCTTGTCGAAGAAGTATGCGGTCATGCCCTTGCCGTCGACCACGATCGTGCCGAGGTCCGTGGTTGCGACGGCGGCGTCGGTGCCCGCTGCAATCGGCGGCGGGGAGCTCGATGATGTGCTCGCCGGAGTCGCGCATCCGGCGAGGGCCAGCAGGGCCAAAGCGGCGCCGGCGAGGGTGAGAGCGAATGGTGTCTTCACGATGTGCTCCATAGATGTTGGAGTGCGCCGACTGGCGCATCACGGTGACTGGCGGCAATGAACCGCTGCAGGAATCACGTCACGGGACCCGAATCGGTTCACTCTCGCGATGGCTTTCGCCCACACCGAGCGGTCGCTCCCCCGCCCGGTTGTCCGAAACGCGGAACGTCGACGGTCCGCATCTGCCGATCTGACAAACAGGAGGCCGGGCAGAAAACCTAGGGTTCAAGTGGCTCGGACGAGTGGAACGGTCCGGGTCACGGAATCGAAGGGAGAGCAAGTGAGGCACCTGGGGCTACGCCATCGGCTGGCTCGCGCGGCCCTCGGTCGCGACACCAGCTCCTTCGCCCGGCGCTGGCCCGGCAAGGTGCTCATCGCCGTCATCCTGCCGGCCATCCCGGCTGCGATGCTGTTCAAATCGGTGAGCGGAGGCACCTACGCCGACGACAGCTGGGCGGCACTGCTCATGGCGGCGGCCCTGGCCCTCGCCTACCTGGTCTCACGCCGCCTTCTTGTCACCGTGCTGGTCGCCGGGCTCGTCGTCGGCGTGACCTCGTGGGTGCTCGCCCCCGACCTCGCCACCACCGATCTCCTCGGCGTGGATCTCCTCGGCGCGGATCTCCGTGGCCCAGACTGACAGTCAGTGGCTGACAGCCAGTGGCTGACGGTCAGCGCAGTGCTGTCGCCGGCTCAACGGCCTTCGCCGCGGCCGCTCCGACGCCGTGGCCGGCAGCCGGGTAGAAGAGCCGGACCAGGACGAAGCCGAGAAGCCCGCCGACGAGCTGGGCGGCGACGTATCCCGGCGCGGCGGATGGCGCGATGCCCGCGAACGTGTCGGAGAACATCCGGCCGATGGTGATCGCCGGGTTCGCGAAGCTGGCGGAACTCGTGAAGAAGTACGCGGCACCGATGTAGGCCCCGACCGCGGCCGGGGCGAGGTTAGCCCGGCCCGACCGGACCAGGGAGAAGATCACGAGCACGAGGCCCGCCGTGGCAATGACCTCCGCCAGCAGGTGCGGAGCGGTGAGGCGTTCGGTCCCGCTGACGCTCGCGGCCGGAAGCGCGAACATCAGGTTCGCGACAACGGCTCCGGTGACGCAGCCGAGGACCTGCGCCGGAACGTACGCCGCCACGTCGCGCCACGGCCGGCACCCGAGCGCGGCGTCGACCAGGGAGACGACCGGGTTGAAGTGGGCGCCACTGATCGGCGCGAAGACCAGAATGATCGCGAACAGTCCGAGGGCGGTCGCGATGGCGTTCTCGAGCAGCTGCAACCCCACGTCGCCCGGGGACAGCTGCTGCGCCGCGATGCCGCTACCCACGACCAGCGCGGCAAGCAGAAGACTCCCGAGGAACTCGGCGGAGACGCGCCGGGCGAAGTCGCTCACGCCGTGACCAGCACCGTCGCGAGGGAGTCCAGGGCCCCCGGGACCAGTGCGTAGTAGTGCCAGGTGCCTCGTTTGGAGCGGCTGAGGAAGCCGGCATCCATGAGCACCTTGAGGTGGTGCGAAACGGTGGGCTGGCTGAGCCCGATGGGCTCGGTCAGGTCGCACACGCAGGCCTCCTGGCCTTCGGAGGCGGCAACGATCGAGAGCAACCGCAGGCGGGCGGGATCGGCGATCGCCTTCAGCAGGCGGGCGAGGTCCACCGCCTGCTCGGCGTCGAGCGGCTGCCGGGTGAGCGGAGCGCAGCAGGCCGAAGCCTCGTTGAGCGGAAGCGCGGTGGAAGTGGACATGCCCCCAGCATAAGTCAACATTGACATCTGTCGATATTGTGTCGATAATTTCTTCATCGAGGTTCATCGATATATAGGGAGACCAGCGCCATGACACTCATCGATCTGACGGCTCCCGCAGCCCGCAATCCGCACCTCGGCAGGTTGCCCGTGGCGATCATCGGAGCCGGACCGATCGGGCTGGCCGCCGCGGCGCACCTTCACGAGCGCGGCATCGACTTCATCGTCTACGAAGCAGGCGACAGCATCGCCAGCAGCATGGCCGCCTGGGGTCACACCCGGCTCTTCTCCCCCTGGAAGCACCTCATCGATCCAGCGGCCTGGCGGCTGCTGACGGCCGCCGGCTGGGCCGAGCCCGAGGAGTCCTCCCTTCCGACCGGGAGCGAACTGATCGCGCACTACCTCGCGCCCCTGGCCGCGGTGGACGCCATCGCCTCCCGGATCCACACCGGCACGACCGTCACGGCGGTCAGCCGCGAAGGGATGGACCGCACCCGCACCGTCGGCCGAGGCTCCCGCGCGTTCGTCCTGCGCCTTGCCGGGCCGGACGGGGAGATCACGGATGTCCGCGCGGCCGCCGTCATCGACGCCTCTGGGACCTACCTGAACCCCAACAGCCTGGGCTCGAACGGACTCGACCCGCTGGGATTCCCGGGCGTCGCGGACCTCGTCAGCCACGCCCTGCCCGACGTGCTCGGGGCCGATCGTCGCCGCTTCGCCGGCCGGCACACGGCCGTCGTGGGGGCGGGCCACTCCGCCGCCAACACCCTGATCGCCCTGGCGCGGCTGGCGCGGGAGGAGCCCGGCACGGCCGCCACCTGGATCATCCGCAACAAGGCCGCGGTGCGTGTCCTCGGCTCCGCGGACGACGAGCTGCAGGCCCGCGCGTCGATCGGGGCGGCCGTCGGCCGGCTCGCCGAATCCGGCGCGATCAGCCGGCTGGACGGATTCGAGATCGTCGGCCTGGCACGAGACGGCGACGGCGTCGACATTGTCGGCACCCGCCACGGCGGGCTGGAGCACGTTCGTGCGGATCTCATCGTGAACGCGACCGGCTTCCGCCCCAACCTCGACATGCTCCGCGAGATCCGTCTCTCGCTGGATGAAATCGTGGAGGCGCCCAGCGCCCTCGCTCCGCTGATCGACCCGAACCTGCACAGCTGCGGCACGGTGCCTCCGCACGGGGTGGCCGAGCTGACCCAGCCGGAGCGGGACTTCTTCATCGTCGGTATGAAAAGCTACGGCCGCGCCCCCACGTTCCTGCTGGCGACCGGCTACGAGCAGGTCCGTTCGATCGCGGACGAACTCGCGGGCAACCGCGCGGCCGCCCGGCAGGTGCAGCTCGTCCTGCCGGCGACCGGGGTTTGCTCCACCGATGCCGGTGGCGCCTCGAGCTGCTGCTGATGGATCACCGAGTGACTATCCGCCGGCTCGAGCCCGAGGACTGGCCGGCGGTCGAGGCGATCTACCAGGAAGGCATTGACACCGGCCATGCCACCTTCGAAGCGAGCACGCCAACCTGGGAAGCATTCGACGCCGGCAAAATCTCGGACCTCAGGCTGGTGGCCGTCGACGGATCGCGCGTCGTCGGCTGGGCGGCAGCATCCGCGATCTCATCCCGGCCCGTGTACGCAGGGGTGGCTGAGCACTCGGTCTACGTCGCGGCGGCCGCGCGGAATCGCGGCGTCGGACGGATGCTTCTGACCGCGCTCATTGAGAAGAGCGAAGACCTCGGATACTGGACGCTGCAGTCGGGCATCTTCGCCGAGAACACCGCGAGTCTGACCATGCATGAAAGGTTCGGGTTCCACACCGTCGGAACGCGGGAGCGCCTGGCCAAAATGACCTACGGTCCGTTCGCCGGCACGTGGCGGGACGTATGGTTCGTCGAGCGCCGCAGCAACCGGGTGGGCCTGGCCTGACACCGGACCCCGACCTCGGCCGGATTAGACTTCCGATTATGGCCATTCCGACTCGCGACGCCGCCGAAGGCATCGCCCGGAGCCTGCGAGTCCTGACCGATCCGACCAGGGTGCAGCTGCTGGGGATGGTCGTCGACAGCCCCGGCGGCCGTGCCCTCGTCGGACAGCTCGCCGCCTCTCTGGGCCTGAGCCAGCCGACCGTGAGCCACCACATGCGGGTCATGGTCGAAGAGGGCCTCCTCGAGCGCGAGCAGGAGGGCCGCGTCGCCTGGTATTCCGTGGCACCGGACCGCCAGGCGGACGTGACCGAGGTGCTGCGCGCGCGCCGGGGTGCGCAGCCGATTCCGCTGGCGCCCGCGGTGCTGGAGCGCATCACCGACGACCTCGCCGTGCGGTTCCGCGGCGTCTTCTCGGTCGAGACAATCGACCGCTATGTCAGGGAAAGCTACGCCCTCCTGGCCGAACGGGCACGCATCACCCGCTACCTGCCCTCGCTGACCAGCCGATTCGCGGGCGAGCGACTCAGCGCACTGGCGACCGCCGAGAACCTGGTCACCGACGCGACCCCCGAGGTGCTCTTCGTGTGCGTGCAGAACGCCGGACGCTCCCAGATGGCCTCCGCGATCCTGCGCTCGCTCGCCGGGAACCGAGTGCGGGTCAGGACCGCCGGGTCCGAACCCGCAGAGCTCGTCAATCCGCTCGTGGTCAACGCGCTCGACGAGGTCGGCATCCCGATCGCCGGCGAGTACCCCAAACCGCTCACCGACGAGGTCGTCCGCGCCGCCGACTACGTGATCACGATGGGCTGCGGCGACGCCTGCCCGGTCTACGCCGGCCGCCGTTACCTGGACTGGGAGCTCGCCGACCCGGTGGGCCTGCCGCTGGACGGCGTGCGCGCAGTGCGCGACGACATCACCCGGCGCGTGCGGGAGCTGCTGACCGAGATCGAGAAATCGGCCGCGAAGGTGAACGGCGGCTGAATTTCCGCCGGGCCGCTCCACATCCCATAGATGAACGTCTATGCTTTAGCTGAGTAGCCACGAGCAAAGGAAACGCCATGTCTGACAAGCCCTCCGTACTTTTCGTTTGCGTGCACAACGCGGGCCGTTCGCAGATGGCCGCCGGCTACATGACCGCCCTGTCCCACGGCCAGGTCGAGGTGCTCTCCGCCGGCTCCGCCCCCAAGGACCAGATCAACCCCGTCGCAATCGAGGCCATGGCCGAGGAGGGCATCGACATCGCGAACAACGTGCCCAAGATCCTCACCACCGAAGCCGTCAAGGACTCCGACGTCGTGATCACCATGGGCTGCGGGGACACCTGCCCGATCTTCCCCGGCAAGCGTTACGAGGACTGGGAACTGGCCGACCCGGCCGGCCAGGGCATCGAGGCGGTCCGCCCGATCCGCGACGAGATCAAGGCGCGAATCGAAAAGCTGCTCGCCGAGATTCTTCCCACTGCAGCGGCGGACCCTGAGGCCTGAAGCACACCGGAGATTGGCAGGTCCACGCCTTGCATTGCATCGACAACCGTCGATATGGTGGAAGGGCAGCCGCCACGGACACCCGGTCTCGGAAGACGGCGATAAAGGAACGGTTCCCTCATGACTAACATCCAGATCTTCGAACCAGGCCTGTGCTGCGGCACGGGCATCTGCGGCGTGGACGTCGACCAGCAGCTCATCACGTTCTCCGCCGACATGGACTGGGTACGCACCGAGGGCGGCAACGTCTCACGGTTCAACCTCGCCCAGGAGCCGTCCGCATTCGCCGAAAACGACACCGCCCGCACCTTCCTGCACGCGGCAGGCGAGGAAGGCCTCCCGGTCGTCCTCGTTGACGGCGCCACCGTCCTGACCGGCCGCTACCCGACCCGCGCCGAGCTGGCGCGCTGGGCCGAACTGGACTCGGCTCCCGGCGCTGCGGCAACGCCGCCCGCCACCGCCCCGACCCAGCCCGAGGGCTCACCCCGGCTGCTGCCGATGGCCACGGCCGCGGACGCGGAGCAGGGCGCTTCCGCCTGCTGCGGCGGAACCAGCTGCTGCTAGGACGCCGATGACCGCCCTGGCATTCCTCGACGCGGCGCCGCGTTTCCTCTTCTTCACCGGCAAGGGCGGAGTCGGCAAGACCTCCGTCGCCTGTGCGACGGCGGTCCGACTCGCGGATGCCGGGGCATCCGTTCTGCTCGTCAGCACCGACCCGGCCTCCAACGTGGGCCAGGTCTTCGGCGTCACCATCGGCAACACGGTCACACCCATCGGCTCCGTCCCGGGCCTGTCCGCGCTGGAAATCGATCCGGAGCAGGCCGTGCAGCAGTACCGGGAACGCATCGTCGGACCGGTACGCAACGTGCTCCCGGCCGCGGCCGTCGCCTCGATCGAGGAACAGCTCTCCGGCGCCTGCACCACCGAGATCGCCTCCTTCAACGAGTTCACCGACCTCCTGACGGATGCCGCGTGGACCGCCGCCTACGACCACATCATCTTCGACACGGCGCCGACCGGCCACACGATCCGGCTGCTGCGGCTGCCCGGATCCTGGACGGACTTCCTCAACGAGGGCAAGGGCGACCCCTCCTGCCTGGGCCCGCTCTCCGGGCTGGAGAAGCAGCGGGCGATCTACGCCGAAGCCGTCGCCGCCCTCGCGGACCCCGCACGCACCCGGCTGGTCCTCGTCGCCCGTGCCCAGCAGTCCACCCTGCAGGAAGCCGACCGGACCCACACGGAACTGGCCGGCATCGGCATGCGCAACCAGTACCTGGTGGTCAACGGCATTCTCCCCGACGATGCCGTGGGCGCCGACGCCCTGGCCGCGTCCATCCACGACCGCGAACGCCTCGCCCTCGCGGACATGTCCGAGGCCCTGAAGGCGCTGCCGACAGACCGGATCGACCTGAAGAGCAGCAACATGGTGGGCCTGACCGCACTGCGAAGCCTGCTCCAGGCCGGAGACTCCCCCACCGGCTCCGCGGACGTCTCATTGGTCACCCCGGATGCTCCCCTGTCGGCCCTCGTGGACGAGATCGCGGCCGGAGGCCGCGGCCTCATCATGCTCATGGGCAAGGGCGGCGTGGGCAAGACCACCATGGCGGCAGCGATCGCCGTGGCGCTGGCCGAACGCGGACTCCCGGTTCATCTGACGACGACGGACCCCGCCGCGCACCTCGCCGACACCCTGCACGGCGCAGTGGAGAACCTCGAGGTCTCCCGGATCGATCCCGCCGTCGAGATCCAGCACTACACCGACTCCGTCATGCGCAGCAAAGGCGCCCACCTCGACGAACAGGGTCGGGCGATGCTGGCCGAGGACCTCCGTTCCCCGTGCACCGAGGAGATCGCCGTGTTCCAGGCCTTCTCCCGCGTCATCCGGGAGGCGAAGAGCAAGTTCGTGGTGATGGACACCGCACCGACCGGCCACACCCTGCTCCTCCTGGATGCGACCGGCTCCTACGACCGGGAGGTCAAACGCCAGATCGGCGGCACGATGCACGTGACCACGCCGATGATGAAGCTGCAGGACCCGGCGCAGACGAAGGTGCTGCTGGTGACCCTGGCCGAAACGACCCCCGTGCTCGAGGCCGCCGAGCTGCAGGAGGACCTGCGTCGCGCCGGCATCACGCCCTGGGCGTGGATCATCAACAATTCGATCGCGGCGGCCGCACCGGACTCCCCCTTCCTGCGGGCACGAGCAACGAACGAGCTGGCCGAGATCAACCAGGTGCAAGCCCGGTATGCCGACAGGCTGGCGGTTGTCCCCCTGCTGTCGGCCGAGCCCGTGGGTATCCCGGCGCTGCGCGCCGTGGCGGAAGGGCAGCTCGCGGGCTACGCGCGGGTCTCCTCGTCCCACCAGTCGAGCACGCGCGTGCCGTAGAACGTGAGCCACCTGGATGGCTCGCCGGCCGGCGCGTCGACCTCGAACCACACCCGCCCGGGGTGGCGGCGTTCCTGCAGCCAGGTGCCGTCCGGGCGGCGGGCCGCGCGGATCACCTCGATCGCTTCGGCGAGCCGCGGATCCGGCGCGGTGCCGTCGTGCAGCGCGGCCGCGAGGAAGTAGTCCGCCGCGCCCAGCACGCTGTAGAACCAGCGGAACGGGTAGGCGAACCGCGTCGCCCACGGCGCGACGAGCTCGCCGGTGGACAGCCGGCGCAGCAGCCGACGCTGAAGCAGGTATTCCTCACCGGCTCGTCGGGCGGCCCGCTGGGCTTCGCCGCCTCCGGTGGCGGCCTCGTAGTACAACAGTCCCTTCAGGGAGTTGAGCGTGGAGTGGAAGGACGAGCGGGTCGACCCCTCGACCCACTCGCAGTTCCAGCCGCCTTCGTCCGTTTGGTGGTCGAGGAACCACTGCGCGAGTCCCGAGACGTCCGCCCCGAGCCACACGCCGTTGGCGAGCGTGAACGCGTTGATGCAGCAGTCGACTTCGCCGCCCCAATACGGCAGGTTCTCGTATTCCCAGCGGCTGTTCGCGGCGAGCAGGTCGGCCGTGCCGGCCAGGACGGCGGCATCGAGGCCCCAGTCGCGGAGCGCGTTGAGGGACCAGGTCGTCGCGGTATACGGCTGTCCCGCGTCATCGGCCGCCTCGGGGCCGTCGAAGTCGAAGTCCTTCGGGAAGTACGCCCCGCCCGCCCACTGGCCGTCGGGATCCTGCAGCGCGAGCAGCCGCGCCCCAAACCCCTCGGTCGCGATTCGGGCCCGGGTCGCGCCCCACACGTCGGGTGGCGCGCCCGCGAGGTCGCGCTCGACCTGCCAGCGCAGGGCCGGGTCGGCGTCGAGCATCCAGTCGAGCAGGGCGGGGTCGAGGCTCATGGCCGACAGGTTACCGCGGCGCGACGATCTCGAGGGGGAAACACAGGAACTCGATCCGCGGTCCGCCCGTCTCAGTCGGCGAAGGTGCTTCCCTGGGTCGACACGTCTTCCAGTCGCGCCCCGCTCGTGTCGGCGGGGTCGCGCTGTCGCCGGCTGGCAAACAGCAGCGGGATCCCGATGAGTTCCACGGCGCCGCCGATCAGCAGCGAGGTCCCGTAGCCCCAGAGGTCCGCCGAGCGGCCGAGCGCCGGCTGGATGAACACCCCGCCGAGGCTGCCGAAGAGCGAGTCGAACGACAGCACGGTCGCGCGCTGCTTGGACGGGATCATGTCGTTGAGGTAGCCCTGCCGCACCGGTGCGGCGACGGCGACCACGAACCCCCAGGCCACCAGGAAGACGATCGCGAGCCAGAAGATGCTGTTCACGCCGAGCACCACCAGCGCGAGGACGCTGCTGAGGGAGGCCCCGATCACCATGGTGGTTCGCTTGGCGAAGAGTCCGCGGATCCGGGGCGCGAGCACGCCCCCGGCCACCTGCGACAGCGAGAGGATGGCCGCGGCCAGCCCGGCGACGGAATAGGCCGACCTGTCGCCGTAGAGTTCGAGCAGGTAGGGCTGGAGCGCGTAGAAGGCGTAGATCCCCACCCCGGATGCGAACGGCGCGGAGAGGATGACGTAGCGCACGGATCGCTTCCTCAGCCCGTGCTGGATCGACTGGGTGAGCACGTTCCGGGTCGCCTTCAGCGGCCCCGCCGTGCGATCCGGGGTGAAGCAGAGGTCCTTCATCACGACGAACGCGAACAGGAACATGGCAACGAGCACCCCGGCGCGCACCAGGAACGGAACCCCGAGATTGGTCGCCTGGGCGATCACGCCGCCGAGGACCGAGCCGGCGAACATCGCGATCCCGGTCACCGCGAGCCCTCGGCCAAACACGACCTCCCAGCCGCCGGTGTACCCGGTCGAGGTCAGCGCGTCGACCAGCCAGGCCTCCACCGCACCGGAGAAGAAGGTGAAGCCGAGTCCGAGCAGCACGGACACGACCGCCCACCAGGCGAAGGGCGCGTGCCAGATCCACAGCATCCAGTACAGCCCGGTGGACACGGACAGCGTGATCGTCCCGAGCAGATAGGACGCCTTCCTCCCGACCGTGTCGGCGACCACACCGGTCGGGATCTCGAAGATCACCATGCCCACGGTGAAGAACGCGTTCGCGGCGAACGCCTCGAAATTCGACAGCCCCGCGTCGAGCAGGAACAGCGTGTTGATGCCCCAGATGAACGATGCAGCCAGCGTGTTGCCGACCAGGAGGGTGAGGTAGACGCGCTGGACGCGCCGCGCCGCCGGGTTCATGACCCGCGACCGCTCGGCACGCCCCATCCCGTCACACCAGCAATCATCAACCCGAGCGGGGTGGATGGCTAGGCTACCGACACGCCGCGCCAGCACCACTGCTGGAGCGAGGGAACCGTCGCGTCCCGGCAGGGCGCGCGGGTGACCATGTCCCGCTACCATGACCGGTGTCGTCGAGGAAAGGGGCGGATCCGGATGCCTGGTGAGAGCGAACAGGCCCCGCGGCTTCAGCCGCGATGGTTCATCGTGCTCTTCTGGAAGGCGCACCGCGCCCTGTTCCGGGTCACCGGTGGTCGTTTTGGCCTGTGGCCGGCGCGGGCCCAGCGTTGGGGCGCCATGCGATTGACCACAATCGGGCGTCGCAGCGGTCAGGAGCGGTCGGTGATGCTCGGCTACCTCGAGGACGGCCCGAACCTGGCGGCCCTGGCGATGAACGGCTGGGGCCAGGGAGAGCCCGCGTGGTGGCTGAACCTGCAGGCGCACCCGCAGGCCCGTGCGCAGCTCGCCGACGGGACCCGTGAGGTCGTCGCCCACGCCGCGACCGGAGCGGAGCGTGCCCGGCTCTCGGACCTCTGGCGGTCACTCGACAAGGATCTCGACGGTTACGCTCGTCTCCGATCGACGGAGACGGCCGTGGTGGTATTCGAACCCAGAATCAGCGTGGAGGGCTAGTGCCGGCCCGGAGGCGGCGCGGTCAGGCGCCGATCATCAGCAGCACGTGGTACATGACGTAGACCGGCCAGACGATTGCCTGCAGCAGCCCGAGGATGACGCCCCAGAATGAGCCATTTGAGATCGAGATGAAGTAGATCGCGGCCCCGATGTACGCCAACAAGAAGACGAAGCCCCATGGTCCCTCTCGCACGATCACCCGTGCACGGCTGTCCGTTCCCATCCGATCCTCCATCTTCGCGAGGCCTTCCTGACTACTCCATCGGCACCAAGATAGCCCCAGAACAGCGGGCTCGCTCGGCGCGGAAGGTCAGGGTAGTTCCGGTGAGCAGGTAACCGACAGCTCGTCCGCCAGGGGCACCGGCGCGAATCCGGTCAGCTTCTGCTTGCCACTGCTGCCCCTGGTGCCTCTGGCCGGTGACCGAGCCCGTCGAGATTGGGTCTCGACAAGCTCGACCACCGGGACGGCCTCGACCGCCGGGCGGGTCAGTCGTGCTGCGGGAAGCCCAGGTTGATGCCGCCGTGGCTCGGGTCGAGCCAGCGGCTGGTCACGGCCTTCTCCCGCGTGTAGAACGCGATCCCGGCGG
>NZ_SOEZ01000028.1 GCF_004402215.1 Cryobacterium tagatosivorans | reverse complement strand
CCGCCGTTGCGACGTCATCTACGCCATGCTCCGCGACGGCACGCTCTATCAAGCCGAGCACCCACTCGCCGCTTGACAAAAACATAGGGGCACCCCCCCCGGGGGACTCACGCGCCAGTGTCATGCTCGCCCCCACGTTGACTTGCGGACAAACACCCTTCCCCGGGCCCACGAAGGTACTTTCTCCGCAGTTCAACTCCCGGGGTGGGTTCGCGACGCTCGCCTGTGGGACTGGGCGCGGGCGTAGGTGCGGCTGGCAGCAGTTGGCAGCAGTGGCGACTCTGGCTGCATCTGCCCTCGCATCGCATCTGACTTGCGGACAATGTACCTTCACCGCCCCATCGAAGGTACTTTCTCCGCAGTTCAGCGGGGAAGTCCCTGGCCGAGCTGCGCGCGGGCTCAGCCCAGGATCGCGGCGACCTCGGCCTCGGTCGGCATCGAGCTGGTCGCTCCATGCCGGGTGACCGACACCGACGAGGCGACGGTCGCCCAGCGCACCGCCTCCACCATCTCGGCCTCGCCCGGACCCTCGCCCGAGCCCGCCTCACCCGGACCAGCCCCAGCCCCGGCCGCAGCCGCGCCCGCGCCCGGACCGGAAACCCCCGCGGCCGCCAGCCGGGCCACCAGCGCGCCCACGAACGTGTCGCCGGCCGCCGTCGTGTCGATCGCGCGCACCGGGCGGGCCGGGGCCAGCCCCAGCACGGAGCCGTCGTAGGCGACGACGGATCCCTCGGCGCCGAGGGTGACGATCGCCCAGGTCTTGCCTGCGCTGAGCAGCTCCGCCGCGCGCACCGGGTCCGGCTCGCCGGTGAGCTCGGAGGCTTCGAGCCGATTGGGCACGACGAGGTCGACCGAGGCGAGGAATCCGCTCGGCAGCGGTACTACCGGCGCGGGGGTGAGCACCGTGAAGACGCCCGCGGCCCGGGCGGCGCTGATGGCTTCCACGAGCACCGGCACCGGCAGTTCGCACTGCATCACCAGGAACGCCGCCGCTTCGATGGTCGCCCGCTGCGGGGCGGTCAGCGCGGTCACCGTGCTGTTCGCGCCGGACACCACGACGATCGAGTTCTCGCCGGAATCGACCACCGAGATGTGCGCGGTTCCGGTCGGCTCCGGCGACGAGGCGAGCCCGTCGGCCCGGATGCCTTCGGCCACGAGCAGCGCGCGCAGCTCCGTCCCGTAGGCGTCGGCTCCGACCGCGCCGAGGAAGTCGACCGAACCGCCGAGCCGGGCCGCGGCGACGGCCTGGTTCAGGCCCTTGCCGCCGGGCACAGTGGTGAAGCCCGAGCCGAAGATCGTCTCGCCCGGCTGGGGAAGCCGCTCCTGCCGCACGACGAGGTCCATGTTCGCGCTGCCGAGTACCGCAATCCTGTTCACCGGGCCAGTCTGCCATTGCTCGTCCCCGCCCCGGCGAACAGGGGCGAGGGACGTGCGAGAATAGACAGGTGACTTCCCCCGGGCCGACCGACTCCGAAACGGTAACCACCGTGACGGTGCACCGTTCGCCGCGCTACTTCAGCTTCATGATCGTCGGCGCCGTGATCGGGGCGATCCTCGCCCTCGTGCTCACGCTCACCTTCCCCGAGAACCCCGACTTCGACCGGGCCCAGGTCTTCGGCTTCCTGCTGCTGGCCGGCGTGACCCTCGGCGTCGCGCTCGGCAGCCTCGTCGCACTCATCCTTGACCGCCTGCTCCGGCGCACGACCGCGAAAGTCGTCGCCGATAGACTGGGCTCCACCGAAATTACCGAAAAAACCGAGTAGAACACTCAAGTAAGGGGCTGCGGCTTGGCCGGTGGCGACGGACTGTTAAGTCACGATCTTCTTCCTGGTGAGAAGGGTCCGCAGGATGCCTGCGGCGTCTTCGGCGTCTGGGCTCCCGGCGAAGAGGTGGCCAAGCTCAGCTACTTCGGCCTCTACGCGCTGCAGCACCGCGGCCAGGAATCGGCCGGCATCGCCACGAGCGACGGCAAGAAGATCCTCGTCTACAAGGACATGGGCCTCGTCGCCCAGGTCTTCAACGAGGCATCCCTGAGCACCCTGCTCGGCCACATCGCGGTCGGCCACACCCGCTATTCGACCACCGGGGCATCCAGCTGGCAGAACGCCCAGCCCACCCTCGGCCGTACCGCGGGTGGCACCGTGGCCCTCGGTCACAACGGCAACCTGACCAACACCGCGGAGCTCCTCCAGCTCGTGCACGAGCGCTACCCCGAGACGGATGGCGAACTCGCCCGCGGCAACACCACCGACACCGCCGTCGTCACCGCGCTGCTCACCGGCGACCTCGACCACACCCTCGAGGCCACCGCGCTCGAGGTTCTGCCGCACCTGCGCGGCGCCTACTGCCTCGTCTTCATGGACGAGACCACGCTCTACGCCGCCCGCGACCCGCAGGGCGTGCGCCCGCTGGTGCTCGGCCGCCTCGAGCGCGGCTGGGTGGTCGCCTCCGAGACCGCCGCCCTCGACATCGTCGGGGCGACCTTCGTGCGTGAAGTCGAGCCGGGTGAGCTGATCACGATCGACGAGAATGGGCTGCGTTCCCAGCGCTTCGCCGAGTCCAAGCCCGCCGGCTGCGTGTTCGAATACGTCTACCTGGCCCGTCCCGACACGACCATCGCTGGCCGGGGCGTGCACGAGGCCCGGGTCGAAATGGGTCGCCGCCTGGCCGCCGAGCACCCGGTCGAAGCCGACCTCGTCATCCCGACCCCGGAGTCCGGGACCCCGGCCGCGATCGGTTACGCGCAGGCGTCCGGCATCCCGTTCGGCCAGGGCCTGGTGAAGAATGCCTACGTCGGCCGCACCTTCATCCAGCCCTCGCAGACGATCCGCCAGCGCGGCATCAAGCTCAAGCTCAATCCGCTCAAAGAGGTCATCAAGGGCAAGCGGCTCATCGTCGTCGACGACTCGATCGTGCGCGGCAACACGCAGCGCGCCCTCGTGGCCATGCTCCGCGAGGCCGGCGCCGCCGAGGTGCACGTGCGCATCTCCAGCCCGCCCATCACCTGGCCCTGCTTCTACGGCATCGACTTCGCCTCCCGCGCCGAACTCATCGCGACCGGGCTCGGCGTCGACGAGGTGCGCCAGGTCATCGGCGCCGACTCGCTCGGCTACCTCAGCGAAGACGGCATGATCGCCTCCACCGAGCAGCCGCGGGAACGCCTCTGCACCGCCTGCTTCACGGGCAAATACCCGATCCCGCTGCCCGACTCAGCTCTCCTCGGCAAGAACCTGCTCGAGCGCCCCGTCGCATCCAACGGATGCGACCCCGGGCCCGACGCGGAGTTCGAAGCAGTGCTCGACCCGGCCATCCTGCGCGAGACCGCGCTGGCCCGGCAGGGACAAATCCCGTTCGGCGATCCAGGAAGACAGGAATGAGCAACGCTTCGTACGCGGCAGCGGGAGTAGACACCGCTGCCGGCGACCTCGCCGTGTCCCTGATGAAGGCCGCGGTCTCCCGCACGCACGGCCCCGAGGTCCTGGGCGGCTTCGGCGGGTTCGCCGGGCTCTATGACGTGTCGTTCCTGACCGACTACCGCCGCCCCCTGCTGGCGACCTCGACCGACGGCGTCGGCACGAAGGTGGCCATCGCCCAGGCCATTGACAAGCACGACACGATCGGCCAGGACCTCGTCGGCATGGTCGTCGACGACATCATCGTCGTCGGCGCGCGCCCGCTGTTCATGACCGACTACATCGCCTGCGGCAAGGTCGTTCCCGAGCGGATCGCCTCGATCGTCGCCGGCATCGCCCGGGCCTGCACCGAGACCGGGACGGCCCTCGTCGGCGGCGAGACGGCGGAGCATCCCGGACTGCTTGGTCCGGATGACTACGACGTCGCCGGTGCCGCGACGGGCGTCGTCGAGGCCGACCAGGTGCTCGGCGCCGAGAACGTGCGGCACGGCGACATCGTCGTCGCGATGGCATCCTCGGGCCTGCACTCCAACGGCTACTCCCTCGTCCGCCACATCCTGGCCCAGCGCGGCATCGGCTACACCGACACGTCTGCCGAACTCGGCGGCGTCGTCGGTGAGGTCCTGCTCGAGCCGACGCGCCTATACACCGGGCCGCTGCTCCGCGTGCTGGCCGACCCCGACCTGGCCGGGGCCGTGCACTCGCTCAGCCACGTCACCGGCGGCGGCATCGCCGCGAACCTCGCGCGCGTGCTCCCGGTCGGATCCTGGGTGGAGGTCGACCGGGCCACCTGGTCGCCTTCAGCCGTGTTCCGGGTGCTCAGCGACATGGCCGGGGCGTCCCTGGAAAGTTCGGAGGGCACCTGGAACCTCGGCGTGGGCATGTTCGCGGTCGTGGCCGCGGATTCCGCCTCCTCCGTCATCGCGCGCCTCGCGGCCGACGGCATCCCGTCCTGGGTGGCCGGCCGGGTGTCGACGGCTCCGCGTGACCTCGCCGGCTTCGAGCAGGGCGCCAAGGGCGTCAACGGCGGCGCCGTGCGCCTCGTGGGGTCGTTCGCCCGGTAGCCCGTGCCCAGCCCGTGACTGCGGGCCGCGCCTGCGGGCGTCGCCGCACGCCCGCGCCCCGAGGTCCGAGGTCCGAGGTCCGCCGAGAGTCGCCGAATCCGCCGACAGTCGCCGCCGCAACGGGGCACCTCGGCGGAAACGGCGACACTGGGCGAGCCGGTGGCCGCCGAGCTTGACGGTTGCGGTCGACTTCGCCGCGCGCACCTGTCAATCTCGACCGGAACGGTCAAAGTGGGCGAGCGCGGCGCCGCGGCCCGTCGCCGGGACTGCGGCCTAGGCGCGCTTCTGCTCGTCTTCGGTCGCGTAGGTGTCGACGTACTCCTCGGAGGTATCCGCCTTGGGCGCGTCGTACTCCGGCCACTTGGCCAGGTCCTCGTCGAGGCGCGGGTCAGTGACCGGATGCCCCGTGAGCTCGCGTTCGAGCGCGTTGTAGTTGGTGTCCGGGCTGAAATACTTCAGCTCGCGGGCAACCTTGGTGTGCTTTGCTTTTTGACGGCCGCGCCCCATGCGTGACCCCCTAACGATGCCAGGCCAAGTGAGGAATGAGTCACTCGGGAGTTGCCGAACGGAATGGTGAAAACTAGGCACTAGTTTAGCATGATGGGCGCAAGCCCTTGCCGACGCCGCTCACAGGCGCGGCTGCTGGAATGAGGGTGTGATGGCGAGCGAGTTGACCGTGCCCGTCGTCATCATCGGCGCCGGGCAGGCCGGGCTCTCCGTGGCCCACTATCTGCGCAAGTTCGACCTCGTCGCCGGAGCCGACTTCGTCATCCTCGACCGGGGCCCGGATGCCGGCGGCGCCTGGCAGCATCGGTGGCCGGCCCTTCGCCTCGGAACCGCGCACCGGGTCAATGACCTGCCCGGCATGAGCGCTCTCGGGATCAGCTTCGACACGGCGGACCGGTCCCGGCCCGCCCGCGAGGTCGTCGCCGAGTACTACCACCGTTACGAGGCCTACTACGACCTCCGGGTGGTGCGCCCGGTGAACGTCACCTCCGTGGCCAACCGGCGGGCCGACCTCGTCGTCTCCACCCGGTCCGCGGCCTACGGCGACCAGGAAATCAGCGCCCAGGTGCTCGTCAACGCCAGTGGAACGTGGGGCTCGCCGTTCCTGCCCCACTACCCGGGGGCGCAGACCTTCGCCGGACGGCACGTGCACACCTCGACGTTCACCGCCGCCGAGGATTTCGCCGGCCAGCGGGTCGTCGTTGTCGGCGGCGGAACCTCGGCGATCGGCTTCCTGCTCGAGCTGGAGGAGTCAGCCGCCGACCTGACCTGGGTCGCCCGGCGCCCGATCGACTGGGTGCACACCGGCCAGCTCGACCTCGAGGGCGCCTCGGCAGCGGTCGCGGCGCAGGATGAGGCCGCCCGCTCCGGACGCGCCCTGCCGAGCATCGTGAGCGGCACCGGAGTCCCGGTCAGCCGGCGCATCGCGGCCGGAATCGACCGCGGCCTGCTCGTTGCCGGGCCGATGTTCGCGTCGATCGAACCGCGGGGCGTGCGCTGGGCCGATGGCCGGTTCGTTGAAGCGGATGCCATCATCTGGGCCACCGGGTTCCGGCCCGAACTCCGCCACCTGGCCCCGCTCCGGCTGCGCGAGAAGGCCGGCGGCGTGACCGTCGGCGCGGGCGCATCCTGGACCGACCCGCGGATATTCTTCGCCGGCTATGGACCGCAGGCGAGCACGATCGGTGCGGCCAGGGCGGGCCGTGTCATCGCCCGCCAGGTCATGGCCCTGCTCTAAATCCCCGCGAAACCGCAGCTGTGCGCGTTAAAACGCCCGTATTTCGCGCACAACTGCGGTTTCGCGGGGAAAAGGGGAGGCGAGGTTAGCGGCAGAGGGCGTAGGCGGCGGCGCAGGCGGCGAGGCCGAGCAGCAGCGTGACGCCGACATTGACCAGGCCGGCCCGCCAGCGTCCGTTGCCGACGAGTTCGAACGTCTCGACGCTCCAGGTGCTGAAGGTCGTGAGGCCGCCGCACACGCCAGCCAGGACGATCAGCCGGAGATCGTCCGAGACCGCCGCGCGTTCGGCGAGCCCGAGCACCGCTCCGCCGATCAACGCCCCCACCACGTTCACGAGCAGCACTCCGCCGGGGATGTGCCCCGGACGCACCGGCAGCGCCCGTGACACGAGGTACCGGATGGCCGCTGCCGCGCCCCCGCAGGCCAGTACGCCCAGGGCGACCCAGGCGCTCACAGCGTGCTCCCGTCGTCGGGGATCTCCACCGGGATCGGCCGGTGGGCGAGCCGGCTGCCCGACCAGAGGCCGAACGCCGCCGCGCCGAAGCCGAGGACGAGGGTGGCCAGGAGATACCCGCCGGCGAGCCCCCACAGCCCGGCAGAGGACTGCTCCACGAGCGACACCATGACGGCCGAGAACGTGGTGAACGACCCCAGCACGCCCGGCCCGAGCGCGACCTTCAGCCAGCGCGGAACGCCCGGGCGCGTCCACAGCCCGCCGACCAGCCAGCCGAGCGCGAGCGCCCCGAGCACGTTGACGCCGAGCGTGGAGGCCGGGAAGGCGGCATCCGAATGCGGGAAGGCGAGGTCGGCGGCCAGGCGCAGGCCGGTGCCGAGCACGCCGCCGACGAAAGCGGCCAGCGCGAGCGGCATCCGCTTACTTGCGCTTCCGACGGCGCGACGCCGACGGCCGGGACTGCGGCGGGGTCGAACCGACGACCGGCGGCTTCGTCGCGGCAGCAGCCCGATTCGCGGCCTCCACCGCCGCCGGGGTCAGCGGCTTGCGCGGCACCGGGCGCGGGCGCACCGGCTCGCCGCGACGATCCTGGCCTGGGATCGGCCGGGAGCGACGGCCGTAGATGAGCTCGGAGGAGTCCAGCAGCCATGGGACCAGGGCGATCGTCACGCCGTGCACGAGCATGAGCTTCTGGCGCAGGCGCCTGGCCTTGTGGTTGTGCAGCAGGTTCTCCCACCAGTGCCCGACGATGTAGATCGGCGTGTACACCGTGACGACCTCGGAGCCGTGCTCCTCGCGGCGATCCTTGATGTAGCTGATCAGCGGCCAGCTGATGTCCCGGTACGGCGACGAGACGATGCGCAGCGGCACTTGGATGTTCTGCTTCACCCAGTCGCGCTTGAGCTGCTTGGTCTCCAGGTCGTCGATGGAAATGTGCACGGCCTCGAGGCTCTCGTGTCGGGCGGCAATGGCGTAGTCGAGCGCCTTGAGCACGGGCTTCTGCATCTTGCCCACGAGCACGATCGCGTGGTCGCCCTTGGAACCGAACGTGGTCACCGGGTCGACTTCGATCTCCTTGGCGACATCACGGTAATAACGGTTGACGCCGAGCATGAGGATGAAGAGCGCCGGCATCAGCAGGAACACGAGCCAGGCGCCGTGCGTGAACTTCGTCACGGTCACGACGATGAGCACGACTCCGGTGAGCAGCGCGCCGAACGCGTTGATCGACATGCTCCGGATGATCGACCCGCGGTTCGGCGGATTCGTGCGCAGCAGCGAGATCCAGTGCTTGACCATGCCGGTCTGGCCGAGGGTGAAGGAGACGAAGACGCCGATGATGTACAGCTGGATCAGCAGTGTCAGGTTGGCCTGGTACACGATGATGATGACGCAGGCCGCGAGGGCCAGGATCAGCACGCCGTTGGAGTAGATCAGGCGGTCGCCGCGAGTGCTCAGCGACTTCGGCGCGTAGGAATCCTTCGCCAGCACCGAGCCGAGCAGCGGGAAGCCGTTGAAGGCCGTGTTGGCGGCGAGGAGCAGGATGGCCGCGGTCGTCGCCTGCAGGACGAAGAACATGATCGAGTTGTTGCCGAAGGTGGCCGCGGCGATCTGGGCGATCAGGCTGCGCTGCGGATTCGTCGCGCACTCGTCCCAGCCGATCAGGTCGCAGGGGTTCTCCGCGTAGTGCACCTGCGAGATGAGCGCGAGCGCCGTCAGCCCGATGAAGAGCACGATCGCGATACCGCCCATCAGGGTGAGCGTGGCCTGCGCGTTCTTGACCTTCGGATGCCGGAAGGCCGGCACCCCGTTCGCGATCGCCTCGACGCCGGTGAGCGCGCTGCACCCGCTGGCGAAGGAGCGCAACAGGAGCAGGATGAACGCGGTCTGGGCCAGGTTCTGGGACTCCACGTCGAACCCGGCCGACTCGGCCACCGGGGCGTCGCCGAGCAGCGTCCTGGCGAGGCCGACACCGACCATGATCACGACGCTGGCGACGAACAGGTAGGTGGGAACGGCGAAGGCCTTGCTCGATTCCCGCACCCCGCGCAGGTTGACCGCGGCGAGCAGGATCACGAACACGACGGCCATCTCGACCCGGAACGAATTGAGCTCCGGGATCGCCGAGATGATGTTGTCCACGCCGCTGGCGACCGACACGACGACGGTCATCACGTAGTCGACGAGCAGGGCGGATGCGACGACCAGGCCGGCCTTCTCGCCGAGGTTCTTGTGTGCGACCTCGTAGTCGCCGCCGCCGGAAGGGTAGGCCTTGATCAGTTGCCGGTACGACGCGACCACCGTGATCAGGAGCAGCACGACGACGCCGGCGACCCACGGCGCGAAGCTGAGGAAGGCCAGCCCGCCGAGGGTCAGGATCATCAGAAGTTCCTGCGGCGCGTACGCGACGCTCGACAGCGGGTCGCTCGCGAAGATCGGCAGGGCGAGGTGCTTGGGAAGGAGTTGGCCCTCGAGGTGCTCGCTCGGCAGCGGATCGCCGATGATCCACCGTTTCGGTGAACGCGTTTCCGGAATTTGGGGGGTTCCCTCAGGTGCCACGAGGGACGACACTACTCTGTTGCCCACCCCTGTCAAATTGGCGCCGAACCCGCCCCTCCGCGGAGGCGCGCGCGCGAGTCCCGCTACGCGCCCCCGGCGGCCTCGATCACGCGCCACAGGGAGGAGCGCAGGGCGACCAGTTCGTCCAGGCTCATGCCGAGCTTGTCGATGATCCGCGGGGGGATCGTCTCGGCCTCGCTGCGCAGCGCTGTGCCGGCTTCGGTGAGCGCGACATCGAGCTGCCGTTCGTCGGCCGCGCTGCGATTCCGGGTGACAAGGCCGGCCGCCTCCAGTCGCTTGAGCAGCGGCGACAGCGTCGCCGGGTCGAGCCGCAGTTCGGCCCCGAGGTCCTTCACCGACCGGGGGCTCCGCTCCCACAGGGCCAGCAGCACCAGGTACTGCGGATGCGTGAGGCCGTAGGGCTCGAGCACCGGCCGGTAGACCGAGATAACGCTGCGCGAGGCGATCGCGAGCGCGAAACAGACCTGGTCTTCCAGGCGGAGGAGGTTCGTCGCATCCGTGGCCATGAGGGCTCCCATCTCGCTCGGCGATCGTCGCCACATTCATTAGTACACTAATGGTTATGGCACGAAATGAATCCATACGCGGGCGGGGTGGCGTCACGGCCTGGCTCAACCGGACGCTGCTGCCCTGGATCGGGCCGCCGCCCCTCGGGCCGTACACCGAGATCTCGGAGTCCGCGGTGCGCGCGGAGAAGGCGCAGTCCGTCTGCCCGATCTGCGGTGAGCTGATGAACCGGCACACGGTCGACCGCTCCGGCGAGCGAACGATGATCCACCACCCGCAGCCCGAATAGCGCGCGTGAGGGGTCGCAAATCGACCTTCCACGGGCAAACGAAGGTCGATCTGCGACCCCTCACGGCGGCGCGGGACCGGCCTACCGGCCGAGCGTGGCGAGGATGTCGGTACGTACCTCGGCGAGGCGCCGCCGGAGTTCCGGAACGGCTTCGGCAGGGACGCGCCCGCGGGAGGCCTGCATGCGCAGGTCCGCGCGCAGCTTCTGCCGGAACTCGTTCAACACCATGTCCGCCTCGTGCAGCGCGAGGTTCGACTCGGTGTGCAGGTTCGACTCGGTGTGCACGCTAGCCGTACCGCCCGGCCCGGTCGACTCGTCCCTGGCCTGCCGGGCGGCCGAGGCGAGGTCGGCCCGGAGGCTCTTCATCGCCGCGTTGACGCCCAGCCGCACCTCGTCCGCGAGGCGCCGGACCGAATCCGTCACCTCGCTCTCGATCGCGTCGAGCTCGCCGGCGCGGGCCGCCAGCTCGGTGCGACCGGCATCCGTGATCACGTAGACCGTCTTCCGGCCGTCGCTGGACTTGGTGACGAGCCCCTCCTCTTCGAGCTTGGCCAGCCGCGGGTAGATCGTGCCGGCGCTCGGGCTGTAGGTGCCGCCGAATCGTTCGCTCAGCGCCTGGATCAGCTCATAGCCGTGTCGCGGCTGCTCGGCCAGGAGGCTGAGCAGGTACAGGCGGAGGCTGCCGTGCGCGAAGACGGGGGTCATGCCCGGGCCTGCCCGGAGGCATCCGTCGACCCCTCGCCGGCGGGAGCCTGGCTCGCGTTGGCGCGGCGCACGACCGAGATGTTGCCGGAGACGGAGTTCGCCCGGAGCTCCAGCCAGGCGCCGTCGAGCGCGCCCGAACTGGCCTCGTAGCCCTTGCCGAGCGTGCCCTTGATCGTCTGGTCGTCGAGCTGCAGGGTGCCGGACACAGTGTTGAGGCGGTAGCGGGTGGCCACGTCGGCGCCGAGGCGCACGGTGAGGTTGCCGCTGACGGTGTTGGTGTTGATCTCGTCCGGTGTGCCTTCGATGTCGAGGAAGACGTCGCTGCTGACCCCGTCGAGGGAGAAGCGGCGGATGCGCCCGCTCGCGGTGATCTCGCCCGAGACGGTGTGCGCCGTGATGTTGCCCACGTGACCCTGCACCGACATCTCGCCATTCACGCCGTTGAGTTCCAGGTCGCCGACCACATCATCCACGACGATGTCGCCGGAAACGGTGCTCAGCCGGGCGCCGTTGCGGAGCCCGGAGACGAGTGCGCTGGCCGAGATGACACCGAATTTCAACGCCACATCGCGCGGCACCATGATGCTGACATCCGCCCTGGCCGTGCCGCGGAACGACGCGAACACGTCGATGAAGTTGTCCCAGCGCAACTGCGGGTGGTCGATCTCGAGGGTGTCGCCGTCCATCGAGATCTTGAGGTCCTTGCCGGTCACGCTGTGCACCTCGACGCGGGCGCCCTGCTCGTCGTGGCCGATGACGTCAACCTTGCCGGCGATCATGCCGACCTTGAGATTCCGCACCAGCTCGACGTCGATGACCTTGGTCTGCCCGGGGGTGACTAGCCACTTTTCCACTTCTGCTCCTTCAGTCGTACAACACGTCTGCACGCGATATATCGCGTCTCAGTGAACACGATATATCGCGTGTTGCGGTTGCGCAAGGGGTGCGGCGCGCCCCGAGCTGCCTCGACGCCGAGAATCGCCGTTTCCGCCCAAAGTCGCCGTTGGAGCGGCGATTCTCGGCGGCAACGGCGACTCTCGCCAGCGTGCGCGAGGAACTGGGCGGGCTAGTAGACGAAGATCGGCAGCCACTCGCGGGTGTGCGCGTGCACGATCACGAGGAAGACCACGAGGTCGAAGAGGAGGTGCACGCAGACGACATAGGTCAGGGACTTGGTGACCTTGAAGGTGTAGCCCTGCAGCAGCGCGAAGGGGAAGGTCATCAGCGGCCCCCAGCTGCGGTACCCGAGCTCCCAGAGGAACGACGTGAAGATCACCGCCTGCAGCAGGTTCGCCTGCCAGTCGGGGAAGTGGCGCCGTAGCAGGGCGAACACGGTGCAGATGAAGAACAGCTCGTCCCAGATGCCCACCACGTTGACGCCGACGAAGAGGCGCGCGATCTCGTCCGGCGCGGTCACGGCCGGCCAGTTCTCGTACGCGCCCGAGCGGATGAAGTAGGTCGGCAGGATGAGCCAGCCCAGCAGGACCACGAGCACCAGGTACCAGCGCTCGAGCGTGGTCCAGCGCTGGCCGGTCCGTATCGGGAACCGGATCGCGTGCGTGCGGTATGCGTAGCGCGCGATCAGGTACGGCACGAGCACGGCCAGGCCGAGCACGAGTCCCATCAGCGCCATGTTCGGGTAGCTGATGTTGGCCTCGACCGAGATCGTGCTGATGATGACCAGGCCGAGCCCGATCAGGAGCAGGTCCCGGAACAGCGCCCGGTTGATGACGAACGCGAGCAGCAGGGCGGCGCCCAGCACGGCGTAGCCGGCGACCGGGATACGCAGGCCGAAGAGCAGCACGGCGGATGCCGACACCAGGGCCGCCGGGACCAGCCCCCACGAGGCGCGCGGGGGCATCCGCGTGGCCGTACCGCTCGCAACCGGACTCTTGTCGACACCCATGGCAAAACCCTACCGAGTGCGCCCGGCGCACTCGCGTGCGGCCGGTAGATTCGACCCGTGCCCCAGCCAGAACTTCCCCGTGACCGTGACCTCGACCCCATAGCGGTCTCCCAACGGCTCATCGCCATCGACTCGGTCAACCCCGACCTCGTGCCCGGCGCCGCAGGAGAGCACGCGATCGCGGCCTGGTGCTCCGGCTGGCTCGCTCGGCAGGGCTTCGAGGTGCACCGGCTCGAGGACCGCAGGGGGCGCCCGTCCGTCGTCGGCATCGCGCGCGGAACCGGGGGAGGGCGCTCGCTCATGCTGAACGGCCACCTCGACACCGTCGGCGTCGTCGGCTACGAGGGCGACCCGTTCGGCGGCGAGGTCCGCGACGGGATGCTCTTCGGCCGCGGCGCGTTCGACATGAAGTGCGGCATCGCGGCGATCCTGGTCGCGGCCGCGCGCGCTTCCGCGACCGGCCTGGCCGGCGACGTGATCGTCACCCTCGTCGCCGACGAGGAGTTCGGCAGCCTCGGCACCGAGGAGGTTCTGCGCCCCTACCGCGCGGACGCCGCCATCGTGGCCGAGCCGAGCGAGCTCTGCCTCACCGTCGCCCACCGCGGCTTCGCCTGGTTCGAGGTGGAACTCACCGGCCGGGCCGCGCACGGGTCCATGCCCGAGCAGGGCGTCGACGCGATCGCGCACGCCGGCCTCGTGCTCCGGGCGCTGGACGAACTGCGCGGCCGCCTCGAGTCGGCCCCCGCACACCCGCTGCTGGGCCACGGCACCGTGCGCGTGTCGATGATCAGGGGCGGGGAGGATGCCGCCACGGTCGCGCCCTCCTGCACCCTCACCGTCGAGCGGCGCACCCTGCCCGGAGAGGCGCCGGATGCCGTCGAGGCCGAGCTGGCGGCGCTGCTGGGCCGGCTGGCGGCCGAAACGCCCGAGTTCACCGCCCGCCTGACGCGCCTGGTCGCGCGCGGCGCCTTCGAGGCCGACCCCGAGTGGCCCATCGTGCGGGCCCTGAGCGGCAACGCCGAGCGCGTGCTCGGCCGGAAGCCCACCCGGCGCGGCGAGCCCTTCTGGACCGATGCCGGCCTCATCCTCGAGGCCGGCATCCCGTGCCTGCTGATCGGCGTCGAAGGCGGCGGCGCCCACGCCGACACGGAGTGGGCGGAGGTGGAGTCGGTGCACCGGCTGACCGACATCCTCACCGGCACGATCACCGACTTCTGCGGCTGAGCCGCACCGAACTCCCCGGCGCCCGGGTCGGCCGGCCGGCGCCGGGTTCCGCCCCGCTGACCAGCGACTTTGGTGAAAAGGTTGCGGTGATTGTTGAACAATCGTAGGCTTTCACGAAATCAGTGACCTCCGGTGCTGACGCATTTCCCCACAACGAAGTGAGCGCGCCCATGGCCACCACCGCCGCAGCACCCAAGGTCCAGCGTCCGAAGAAGACGCGTCCGAAGAACAAGCACAGGAGTGCCCTGCTCGGCGCGATGTTCCTGATGGCCACCAGTGCCGTCGGCCCTGGCTTCATCATCCAGACCACCACGTTCACGGTGCAGCTCGGGGCGGCCTTCGCCTTCGCGATCGTGGTCTCGATCCTCGTCGACATCGCCGTGCAGCTGAACGTCTGGCGGGTCATCGGCGTCAGCGGCAAGCGCGCCCAGGAGCTCGCGAATACCGTGCTCCCCGGAGCCGGCTGGTTCCTCGCCGTCCTGATCTGCCTCGGCGGACTCGTCTTCAACATCGGCAACATCGCCGGCACAGGCCTGGCCACCAACGTGCTCTTCGGCGTCGACGCCAAGGTCGGCGGCGTCATCTCCGCCGTCATCGCGATCGCGATCTTCCTGAGCAAGCGGGCCGGGCTGGCGCTCGACAAGATCGTCGTCATCCTCGGCGCCGTGATGATCCTGCTGATCGCCTACGTCGCGATCGTCTCCCAGCCGCCGCTCGGCCTCGCGCTGAAGAACGCCGTCATCCCGGACAACGTCGACTTTCTCATCATCACCACCCTCATCGGCGGCACCATCGGCGGGTACATCACCTACGCCGGCGCGCACCGGATGATCGACGCCGGCGTTTCCGGCCCGGACAACGTGAAGGAGATCACCCGCAGCTCCGTTCTCGGCATCATCATCACCGGCGTCATCCGCGTGCTGCTCTTCCTCGCGATCCTCGGCGTCGTCGCCGGCGGCGTCGCCCTCACCAGCGACAACATGCCGGCCGAGGCCTTCCAGGCGGCCGCCGGCGAGGTCGGCCTCAAGCTCTTCGGCATCGTGCTCTGGGCGGCATCGATCACCTCCGTGATCGGCGCGGCGTACACCTCGATTTCCTTCGTGACGACGGCGAAGACCAAGCCGCGCACCCGCAGCATCGCCACGGTCGTCTTCATCGCCGTCTCGACCGTGGTCTTCACCCTGCTCGGCCAGGCCCCGGCCACCCTGCTGATCATGGCCGGCGCGATCAACGGGCTGATCCTGCCGGTCGGCTTCGCCGTCATCCTCTGGGTGGCCTGGCGCCGCCGCGACCTCCTCGGCGGCTACGTTTACCCCAGGGTGTTGCTCTACATCGGCCTCGCCGCCTGGCTGCTCACGCTCTTCCTCGGCTACAAGTCGCTGAGCGGCCTCGCGCTGCTCTGGGCCTAGGCGAACCGGATGCCGCCGCGCACGGTGACCGACAGGGCCGCGGCCCCCGTTGACCCGGCCTCGCTCGCTCCGGCCGAGGCCCGCGCCCTGTTCCGCGGCGGGCTCGCCTCGCCCACGGCCGGCTGGTCGCGGGGATTCACCCAGGCGAACCTGATCATCGTCCCGCGGGCCCAGGCCTTCGACGTGTTGCTGTTCGCGCAGCGCAACCCGAAGTCCTGCCCCATCCTCGGCGTGCAGGGCGCCGGTGAGACGAGCGGTCCGCTGCTGGCGGGCGGCGACATCCGCACCGACCTGCCCCGGTACACCGTCTACGAGGACGGCGTGCTCGTGGCCGAACCCGGTGACATCACCGGCTGGTGGCGGGACGACCTCGTGACCTTCATCATCGGCTGCAGCTTCACCTTCGAGGCGGCGCTGCAGGATGCCGGCATCCGCATCGCGCACATCGAGCAGGGCGTCAACGTGCCGATGTACCGCACCACCGTGCGCTCGGCATCCGCCGGTGCGCTGGCCGGGCCGATGGTCGTGTCGATGCGGCCGATCCCGGCCGCGCAGGTGGCCGACGCCGTGCGGATCACCGCCCGGTACCCCGCCGTGCACGGGGCGCCCGTGCACGTGGGGGATCCGGCGGTGCTCGGCATCGTTGACCTGGCCGCGCCGGACTTCGGCGATGCCGTCGAGCTCAGGGACGGCGACGTCCCGGTCTTCTGGGCGTGCGGCGTCACTCCGCAGGCCGCCGTGATGGAGTCCCGGCCGTCGCTGGCGATCGGTCACGCGCCCGGTTTCATGCTGATCACCGACGCCCGGGACTCGGACTACCTCGTCCCGTAGGCCCTCCGGGCGCCCCACCTGTTCCCAAACCGGACGACTGTGGCCGGTGTGCTGGCCACAATTGTCCGGTTCAGCAACAGTCGCGGCAGTCGCGGTCGCGGTTGCCGACGCCCGGGACTCGGACTACCTCGTCCCGTAGTCAGGCGCCGTTCCCGGCCATGGCGGCCAGCAGCTGCGCCTCGGCGCGGCGCAGGTAGTCGGCCATCAGCTCGGCGGCCTCGGCGCGCTGACCCGCGCCGAGGAGCTCCACGATCCGGGCGTTGTCCTCCACGTATGGCGCGTGGAAGACGGGGTCGGCGGCCATGGAGTGGAAGACCAGGCGCATCTCGGCGAGGACCTGCTTCATCAGCAGGGTGAGCCGTTCGCTGCCCGCGAGCTCCACCACGCCGGCATGGAAGGCCTGGTTCGCATCCGCCATGCCCGTCACCGAGCCGGCCTCGCGCGCCGCGCGGGACCGCTCGACAGCGAGCCGCAGGGGCGTGACGTCGGTCGCCGGCGACCAGGCCAACGCCGCCGGTTCGAGGTACCGGCGCACCCGATAGATCTCGCGGATGTCGTCCGCCGACGGGCGGGCCACGTACACGCCCCGGTTCGGGATCCTGGTGACGACGTGTTCGGCGGCGAGGGCGGAGAACGCCTCGCGGAGGGTGTTGCGGGAGACGCCGAGCGCCTCGCCCAGCGCCTCTTCGGAGAGCTTCGACCCGGGGGCGAGCTGCCCGGCCGCGATCCGTTCCCGCAGCACGGATGCCACCCACATCCCGGTCTCGGCGTGCCTGGCCCCTTCGCGTTGCAGGCGCAGTTCGGCCAGGATGTCCTCGAGAGTCATGTGCCCACGCTATCGGGGGTCGGCTGCCCGGCGGTTCACGAGCGGATGGACGCGACGGCGGTGTCGAGCGTCACGACGTCGCCCGGTCCGACGAGGTGCGCGACGAGGGTCCCGCTCCGGTGGGCGGCGACGGTGGCCTCCATCTTCATCGCTTCCACGACGAGCACCGGATCGCCCGCCGCGACCTCGCTTCCGGCCTCGACCAGCCACTTCACGACCGAGCCGCCCATCGTCGATCGCAGGGTGCCGTTGTCGACGGGGTCGCCGTCGGCTGCCGCGGCGCCTTCGGCAGCCCGGCCTTCGGCAGCCCCGCCGGAGCGCGCCAGGCCGTCGAGGAGCCCGGCCGGCAGGCCGAGCGCCATCCGTCGCCCGTCGAGTTCGATCGTGATGGTGCGGCGGGCGGCGTCGGGCTCCGCCGGTGTGAACTGGGGGTCACCGGCGAGCTGCTCGGCGAAGTCGGACTCGATCCAGCCGGTGTGCACGCCGAGGTGGTCGGGCGAGGAGAACGCGGGCGTCTGCACCACCGCGCGGTGGAACGGCAGCACGGTGGGCAGCCCGGCGATCTCGAATTCGGCCAGCGCCCGGCGCGCCCGGCGGAGGGCCTGCTGCCGGTCGGCGCCGGTGACGATGAGCTTGGCGAGCAGGGAGTCGAATTGGGGGGACACGACGTCGCCGGCGCGCACGCCGGTGTCGACCCGGATGCCTGGCCCGGTCGGCGGGACGAACGCCGTGACGGTGCCGGGGGAGGGCAGGAAGCCGCGCCCGACGTCCTCCGCGTTGATCCGGAACTCGATCGAGTGCCCGCGCGGCTCGGGGTCGCTGTCGACCGGCAGGTCCCCGCCGGCGGCTATGGCCAGCTGCGCCAGCACGAGGTCGATCCCGGAGGTCTCCTCGGTGATCGGATGCTCCACCTGGAGCCGGGTGTTCACCTCGAGGAACGAGACGGTTCCGTCTTCGGCGAGCAGGTACTCGACGGTGCCGGCGCCCGCGTAACCGGCCTCGCGGCAGATGGCCTTGGCCGAGGAGTGGATCTGTTCGCGCTGCGCGGCGGTGAGGAACGGCGCGGGGGCCTCCTCGACCAGCTTCTGGTTGCGGCGCTGCAGCGAGCAGTCGCGGGTGCCGACGACGATCACGTTGCCGCGTCCGTCGGCGAGGATCTGCGCCTCGACGTGCCGGGGCCGGCTGAGGAACCGCTCGACGAAGCACTCGCCGCGGCCGAACGCGGCCTGGGACTCGCGCACGGCCGAGTCGAACGCTTCCTCGATGTCATCCAGCTCCCAGACCACCTTGAGCCCGCGCCCGCCGCCGCCGAACGCGGCCTTGATGGCCACCGGGAGGCCATGCTCCACCGCGAAGGCCCGCACCTCAGCGCCGGTTTCGACCGTGCCCTCCGAGCCCGCCACGAGGGGCGCGCCGACCCGGATGGCGATCTCGCGGGCGGACACCTTGTTGCCCAGGGTGCGGATCGCCGCGGGGCTGGGCCCGATCCAGGTCAGCCCGGCGTCCAGCACGGCCTGGGCGAAGTCGGCGTTCTCGGAGAGGAAGCCGTAGCCGGGGTGCACGGCGTCCGCGCCGGACCGGCGCGCGATGTCGAGCAGCCTGGCCTGGTCGAGATAGGTCTCGGCCGGGCCGTTTCCGTCGAGGGAGTACGCCTCGGTGGCGAGGCCGACGTGCAGGGCGTCGGCGTCGGCATCCGCGTAGACGGCGACGGACTCGAGGCCCGCGTCGTCACAGCCGCGGATGACGCGGACGGCGATCTCGCCTCGATTGGCGATCAGGACTTTCTGCATGGTGTCACCTGTCGGTTGTGTGCTGGCGCGCGGGGGTGGCGCCGGGAGAGGGAAGGAGCGGATCGGCGCCGGGAGCCGGGGTGAACCGGATCCGTGCGCCGGTGGGGAGCTGGGCCGCGCGGTCGAGGTCGGCCGGAAGCACGACGCCGATCACGGGGTAGCCGCCGGTGACCGGGTGGTCGGCGAGGAAGAGAACGGGCAGCCCGGACGACGGCAGCTGGATGGCGCCGGTGACGGTGCCCTCACTGGGCAACTCGCCCGGCCGCGACCGTTCCAGCGGTTCGCCGTCCAGCCGCAGGCCGATCCGGTTGGATTGGGCCGTGACGGTCCAGGTGGCGCCGGCGAAGCGTTCGATCGTCTCCGGGTCGAACCAGTCGGAGCGCGGTCCCGGCACGAAGCGCAGGTCCGTCACCGCGGCCGGCGGTTCGGGTTCGACGCCCGGGGCGCCGACGACGCTCGAGGGCGGTGCGGCCAACACGGGGAGCGGGGTGCCGGCGCCGAGCGGCCGCGGGCCGATCCCGGAGAGGGTGTCGGTGGAGCGGCTGCCGAGCACCGGGGGAACGTCGAGCCCGCCGCGGAACGCGACATAGCTGCGCACCCCGGCGCTGGGCGCGCCGAGGGTGAGCGTTTCGCCGGCCAGCAGCGCGAACGGGGTCTCCGTTTGGACGGTCCGTGCGCCCGTCGGGCCGGTGACAGTGAGCGGGACGCGAGCGCCGGTCACGGCCAGGACCTGGTCGGTGACGGCTTCGAGCGCGAGCCCGCCGAGGGCGTTCTCGAGCCCGGCGGCGCCCGCGGGATTACCCGCGAGCCGGTTGGCCCTCCGCAGCGCGCCTCGGTCGAGGGCGCCGCTGCCCGGAACACCGAGCGCTGCCCGGCCTTCCCGGCCGAGGTCCTGCACGGTGGTCTGCAGGCCGGGGGAGCGCACGATGACACCGTCCGCCGCTCGGTCGGCGCGGGCGATCACGGGCTCCGCTGTGAGGCCGGGGGCCAGGCCGCCGGCCGCTAGCACGAGCTCGCGCACGGGCCGGAACCGCACCCGGTTCCCGGGCCGCACGAGGGCGGGCTGGTCGCGGCCGAGGTCCCACATCAGCGCGGTCGTGCGGCCGATCAGCTGCCAGCCGCCGGGGGATGCCCGCGGGTAGACGGCCGAATACGTGTCGGCGAGGGCCACGGATCCGGCGGGTACGGCGCTCCTCGGCGTGGTCCGCCGGGGCACAGCCAGCGACGTCGCCTCGCCGACGAGATAGGCGAAGCCCGGGGCGAAGCCGCCGAAGGCCGCCGTCCAGGTCTGCTCCGAATGCGCGGCGATGACGCCGTCGGCGCCGAGCCCGGTCAGCTCGGCCACGCGGGCGAGGTCCTCACCGTCGTAGACCGTGTCGATGATCACGAGCGTGGCGTCGGCGTCCGTCACCGTGCCGAGATCCATCCGGCGCAGCCGGGCGGCGAAACCGCTGGCGGCGGCGGGGGAGACGGCGGTGACGAGCACGGTTTCGGCGGCGGCGAGCACATCCAGCTGACCGTCCAGCGGGTGCTCCCGCAACTGGGCCTGCAGGCTCAGCACCTCGGCGAGGTCGTCCAGCTCGACCAGCACCGCACGGTCGCCGACCGGGCGGATGCCGCGGATCTGCCCGGCCATGTCAGACGAAACTTCGGATTTCGATGCCGGAGCCCAGAAGGGCGGCGCGGACGGCGGCGGCCATCGCGACGGCGCCCGGCGTGTCGCCGTGCAGGCAGATGCTCTCGGCCCGAACGTCGATGAGCGTGCCGTCGATGGCGCGGATTTGGCGGTCGATGGCCAGGCGGAGCACGTGGTCGGTGACCTCGCCGACGTCGTGCAGCACCGACCCCGGCCGGGTGCGGGCGACGAGGGTCCCGTCGGCGTTGTAGGCGCGGTCGGCGAACGCCTCGGAGACGGTGCGGAGCCCGGCGGCACGGGCGGCGCGCTCGATCTCGGAGTTCGGGAGCACCATCACCGGCAGGGCCGGATCGACGGACACGATGGCATCCACGACGGCCCTGGCCTGCTCGGGGTGGTGCACGATCGTGTTGTAGAGCGCGCCGTGCGGCTTGACGTAGCTGACCGTGGTTCCGGCGACCCGGGCGAGCGACTGGAGGGCGCCGATCTGGTAGATGATCTCGTCTGTGAGGTGGTCGGGGGCCATGTCGATGAACCGGCGGCCGAAACCGGCCAGGTCGCGGTAGCCCGGATGCGCGCCGACCGCGACGCCGGCGAGGGCGGCGGCCGTGCAGGTGGCCCGGATCGTGCTCGGGTCCCCGGCGTGGAAGGCGCAGGCGACGTTGACGCTGGACACCGAGGCGATGATCGCCTCGTCGTCGCCGAAGCTCCAGTTGCCGAAGGATTCTCCGACGTCGCTGTTCAGGTCAATGGTGGACACCGTCATCCGCCTTCCTCAAGAAGTTTTCCTAAGGATGCACTATTTTCGGCGATTGTTCAACAATCCGAGGCGAATTGACGGGTCCGGTTGTCGACGTTGTCCGGTGGAGGACCTTGTTCCGGTGGTCGAGCCCGTCGAGACCCCCGATCGCGACGGGCGGGCTCACCGGGCGGGATCGACCACCGGAACGGGCGCGGCCGCCAGTGCGGCCTCCGGCGCGGCACGCTTGATCGCGAAGAACGGGATCGTCCAGTGGCAGAGCGGCCCGATCAGCACGGCGAAGAGCACGGTGCCGATGCCCACGTTGCCGCCGAGCGCCCAGCCGATCCCGAGCACGAACACTTCGATCCCGGTGCGAACGGTCCAGATCTTCCAGCCCGTGCGCTTGTGCAGGCCGGTCATCAGGCCGTCACGCGGCCCCGGGCCGAAGTGCGCGCCGATGTAGAGCCCGGTCGCCGCGGCGAGCACGAGCAGGCCGGCCGCGAACAGCGGGATCCGGACCCAGAGGTCCAGGCCCTCCGGGATCAGCCAGAGGCCGAGGTCCGCCGACGGCCCGACCAGGAACGCGTTCAGCACCGTGCCGATGCCCGGCTTCTGCCTGAGCGGAATCCAGAACAGGAGCACGACGCCGCTCGTGAGCACGGTGATCAGGCCGAAACCGAGGTGGGTGTGCTTGTCGACGCCCTGGGTGAGCACGTCCCACGGGGCGACGCCGATGGCCGCGCGCACGATCAAGGCGATGCCGATTCCGTAGAGGAAGAGGCCAATAAGGAGTTGAGCGATGCGCCGGGTCATGAAAACCAATCCAATTGCACTATTGGCCTGTTATCAAGTAGCCAATCTGATTACAGTGGCTTCATGTCCGTGAACCAGGTGAGCGCCCGGGCGCTCGAGGCGCTCCTCGGCGACTGGCGCAGCGGGGCGAGCGCCTACCTCGCCCTGGCCGACCGGATCCGCCTGCTCACCCTCGACGGGCGCATCCCGACCGACACCCGCCTGCCCGCGGAGCGCGATCTCAGCGCGCGCCTCGGGCTCAGTCGCACGACGGTGACCGCGGCGTACCGCGAACTGCGCGACGCCGGCGCCCTGGTCAGCGTGCGCGGCTCCGGCAGCATGGTCAGGCTGCCGGGCGCCGGACCCGGGCTTCCTGCCGACAGCCAGGGCGGCATCCTCGACTTCAGCAAGGCCACGATGCCGGCCCTGCCCGGCCTCGCGGATGTCGCCGCTCTCGCCGCGCCGGAGCTGTCGCGTCACCTCGGTGATTCGGGCTTCGACCCGGTGGGGATCCCCGAGCTGCGCGCCGCGATCGCCGACCGGTATGCGGCCCGCGGACTGCCGACCGATCCGGAGCAGATCATGGTCACCCTGGGCGCGCAGCATGCGATCGCCCTGCTCGCCCGCGTGCTGATCGGCCGCGGCGACCGCGCCCTGATCGAGATGCCGAGCTACCCGCACGCCTACGAGGCGCTGCGCGGGGTGGGCGCGCGCCTGGTGTCGGTCGGCGTGGCGGCGGCGGGACCGGGAGAGGATCCGGCGAGCGGCGGCTGGGACGAAACCGCGCTGCTGCAGACCCTCCAGCGCAGCAATCCCGTGCTCGGCTACCTCATGCCCGACTTCCACAACCCGACGGGGCAGAGCATGCCCGTCGACCAGCGCGAACGGGTGCTCGCCGCCGCGGCCCGGGCGGGCACCGTGCTCATCGCCGACGAGACGATCGCCGAACTGGCCATCGACCGGGTGGGCGATTTCCTGCCGTTCGCCGCCTACGCCGAGGCCGGCCGGTTGGGGACCGCCGTGTCGATCGGCTCGGTCGGCAAGACCGTCTGGGGTGGCCTGCGGATCGGTTGGATCCGCGCGGACCGTTCCCTCATCCGCAAGCTCGTCTCGGCCAGGTCGTCGAACGACCTCGGCACCCCGATCCTCGAGCAGCTCATCGTGGCCCGTTTCCTGGCCGACATGCCCGCCATCCTGGCCCGGCGCTCCGAGGAGCTCCGCCGAGGCCGGGACCACCTGGAGGCGCTGCTGGCCGACCGGTTCCCCGACTGGCACGTGCCGCACGTCGACGGCGGGATCACGGCCTGGGTGAACCTGGGCATCCCGGTCAGTTCCCAGCTCGCGCTCGCCGCGCGCACCTACGGGCTCCTCGTGCCCGCCGGCCCGCAATTCGGCATCGACGGCGCCTTCGAGCGGTTCCTGCGGGTTCCGTTCTGCTACAGCGCGGACGAGATGGACCGCGCCGTCGACGCGCTCGGGCTCGCCTGGGAATCGCTGCTGCGGCATCCGGTGGCCGACACCGGCTACCTCGCCGACGTGGTCTAGCGAGTCGAGCTCGTCAGCCGGCGGGCCGGCGGATCGGCGCGGGCTAGTCGTCGAGCACGAAGGTCACTTCGATCACGACGTCCCAGGCCGTGATCGCGCCGCCCTCGACGACGACCTTCTGCTCCTTGACCCAGGCTCCGGAGATGCCGCGCAGGGTCTTGTGGGCGCGCGAGATCCCGGCCGCAACGGCATCCTCGAACGATGTGTCGGACCTCACGCTCAGGGTGGTCACGCGTGCAACAGTCATGGTTCCTCCAGGGTTTGGGCTTGTTCGGCCGACAGTACGCCCACCCGACCAACCGCAACAGCCCGTCCCGGCGGGGCGGAAAAGCGGGATTCTGCAGGGACTGCAATGAGATACTGGGCGGGTGCACATTCTCGCCGTATTGAGTATGAAGAACCGGGCGCTCATCGCGCTGATCACGATCGTCGCTGCGGTTTTCGGCAGCCTCGCCCTGACCAGCCTCAAGCAGGAGCTGATCCCCTCGCTCCAGCTGCCGCAGCTGCTGGTGTCGACGAGCTATCCCGGCGCCTCGCCCGAGGTCGTCAACGACGACGTGTCGACTCCGATCGAGACGGCGATCCAGGGCATCGCCGGACTCGAATCGACCTCGACGACGAGCAGCACGAACTCCTCCCTGATCAGCGCGACCTTCACCTATGGCACCGACCTGGTCAAGGCGGAGTCGAAGATCAGCCAGGCAATCAACCGGATCAAGTCCACCCTCCCGGAGAACATCGACCCGCAGGTGATCAGCGGCAGCATCGACGACTTCCCGGTGCTCTCGATCGCCGTGTCCGGCGGCGACCCCGAAACGCTCGCCGACGACCTCCGGCGCAGCGTGCTCGGCGACATCCGTGACGTCGAGGGCGTGCGCGATGCGGCCCTGGTCGGCGATGTCGGCCAGCGCGTGAGCATCACACCGGATGCCGCGTCCCTCGCCGCCCGAGGGTTGAGCGCCCAGGCCATTCGGGAGGCCCTGGCCCAGAACGGCTCCCTGCTGCCGGCCGGGTCGATCACCGAGGAAGACAAGACCCTCTCGGTACAAACCGGCTCGAAGCTGGGCTCGGCCGAGGACATCGCCGCGCTCCCGCTCGTCTCGCGGGTGCCCGGCGCCCCCGCCGCGACGATCGGCGACGTGGCCACGGTGGAACTGACCACCAACCCGGTGACGAGCATCTCCCGGGTGAACGGCGAGCCGGCGCTGACGATCTCCGTGACGAAGGTTCCGGCCGCGAACACCGTCGACGTCTCTGAGCAGGTCCGCGCGTTGCTGCCGACCCTCGAGGCGGCCGTCGCCGGCACGACCTTCACTGTCGTGTTCGACCAGGCCCCGTTCATCCAGGAGTCGATCGACTCGCTCACCCAGGAGGGCCTGCTCGGCCTCGCCTTCGCGGTGCTCGTGATCCTGGTCTTCCTGCTGTCGGTGCGGGCCACCCTGGTCACGGCGATTTCGATCCCCACTTCGGTCCTCATCACGTTCATCGGGCTGCAGTCGGTCGGCTACTCGCTCAACATCCTCACGCTCGGCGCGCTCACGATCGCCATCGGGCGCGTGGTCGACGACTCCATCGTCGTGATCGAGAACATCACCCGCAACCTTGTCGCCGGCCCCGACCGCGCGGCGACCATTGTTCGGGCCGTGCGCGAGGTCGCCGGCGCCATCACCGCGTCGACAGTCACAACGGTGACGGTGTTCCTGCCGATCGCCTTCGTCGGCGGCTCGACCGGGGAGTTGTTCCGGCCGTTCGCCCTCACGGTGACGATCGCCCTGCTCGCCTCGCTGCTCGTGTCGCTCACGATCGTGCCGGTGCTCGCCTTCTGGTTCCTCAAGACGCCCAAGGCCACGGCCGATGCTGCGGTCGATGAGCCGGCGCGGGCTGCCGAGCCAGGCATCACCGCGACCGCGACCAGGGCCGAGGCCGCGGCAACGGCCATCGAGTCGCTCGAGCACCCGAGCCGGCTGCAGAAGGGCTACCTCCCGGTCATCCGCTGGACCCTCAAGCATGCCGTCGCCACGCTGCTGCTCGCGGTGCTCGTGCTCGGCGGCACGATCGCCCTGCTCCCGTTGATGAAGGTCAACTTCCTCGGCTCGACCGGGCAGACCACCTTCCGCGTCATCCAGACCCTGCCCGTCGGCACGAGCCTGGCCGCGCAGGACGAGGCCGCCGCCGTCGTCGAAGACACACTCGACGGCATCGACGGCATCGACATCGTGCAGCTCTCGATCGGCGGCAGCAGTGCCGCGGCGGTCTTCAGCGGCGGCGCTCCCACCTCGAACGCCGTGACCTACTCGATCACGACCGACGACACGGTCGACCCCGACGAGGTGCAGGACGAGGTCAGGCAGGAGCTGGCGAAGCTGGACGACGTCGGCGAGATCTCGGTGGCGTCCGCCGGCGGCTTCGGCGGATCATCCGACATCGAGGTGCAGGTCACGGCCGCCACGAGCGCGGACCTGCAGACGGCGACGGATGCGATCCTGGCCGGCGTGCAGGACCTCGACGCGATCAAGCAGAGCACGAGCAACCTCGCGGCCTCACGCCCGTACATCGCGGTGACGGTTGACCGCGAGGCCGCCGCCCGCGCCGGGCTCAGCGAGCTCGCCCTGGGCACGCTGGTCTCGCAGGCCATGCAGCCGAGCGTCATCGGGTCGATCGTGATCGACGAATCGAACCTTTCCGTCTACCTCCAGTCGGCTGCAACGCCCGCTTCGACGGCCGAGCTCGCCGCCCTGCCCATCCCCACGACCGCCGGCCCGGTCGCCCTCGACACCCTCGCGACCGTCGAACAGGTCGACGGTCCGTCGACGATCACGACCACGAAGGGCCTCCGCACGGCGACGGTCTCGGCCACGCCGGACAGCAACGACCTCGGCACCGCCAACAGTCAGATGGCCACCGTGCTCGCCGAAACCGAGCTGCCCACCGGCGCCACCGCGACGCTCGGCGGCGTGACCGCCGACCAGACCGAGGCCTTCCAGCAGCTCGGCCTCGCCATGCTCGCGGCCATCCTGATCGTCTACGTCGTCATGGTGGCGACCTTCCGCTCCCTGCTGCAGCCGCTCCTGCTGCTCGTCTCTGTTCCGTTCGCGGCGACCGGTGCGATCGCCCTGCAGGTCATCACCGGCATCCCGCTCGGCGTCCCCTCGCTGATCGGCGTGCTGATGCTGATCGGGATCGTGGTCACGAACGCGATCGTGCTGATCGACCTGGTGAACCAGTACCGGCGGCGCGGGCTCTCGGTGCGCGAGGCGCTCATCTTCGGGGCATCACGCCGGCTTCGGCCGATCCTTATGACGGCGCTCGCCACGATCTTCGCGCTGCTGCCGATGGCGGCCGGCCTGACCGGGCAGGGCGGCTTCATCTCGCAGCCGCTCGCGCTCGTCGTGATCGGCGGACTGGTCTCGTCGACGCTGCTCACCCTCGTCGTGCTGCCGGTGTTGTACTTCCTCGTCGAGGGTCGGCGCGAGCGTCGGGCCGAGCGCCGGGGCCGCCGCCTTGCCGCCGTCGAGGCCGCGCCAACCACCTAGCCGAGGGCCCAGCCGCCCGCGATCGGCGTGTGCCCCACACGCCGATGGGCCGGCGATCAGAGCTGCGCGGGTGACACGCCGCTGCGCGCGTGGCGCACTACGCGCGCAGCGGCGTTGCACGCGCGCGCCTCGGACGCTGCCCGTTTGCGTGACGCGCACTTCCGGGCATCCGTGCGCCCCGGCCTGGGTGAGGTGGAGCAGGCCGTCGGCGGATGATCCGGGCGCGAGCAGCACCCCAGTGCCGCCCATCGCAGGCTCATCATGCCCCGAGTCTCGCATCCGCCGCGCGGTTTCGGGCGCCGCCGGGCGCCGACCTTGCGTGGTCCGGTCGAGTTTGGCCGGTGTGCGGGGCAAACTCGACCGGCAGTGTCAATCTCGGCGGAGGATGCTGTGGGTCAGCGACGGAGGCGCGCCACCCGGGCCAGGGCAACGCGCGCGGTTCCCTCCAACGTGGCGCGACCGCCCTGCTCGAGCAGCACGGCATCGAGGGCGGGCAGAGTGCGCTCGCCCAGGCTGAGGGACCCGGCCAGGACCACGAGCGCGACGTCTTCCCCCTCTCCGGCCTCCACAGTCCACAGCCCGGAGAAGTCCACCGAACGCAATGACCCGGTGCACCGGCCTCGCCTGGTCATCAGGTTCAGGTCGAGGGTCGGCTCGGTCACGCCGAAGGATGCCACGTCGTCTTCGCCGGCGAACCCGTGCACGTCGAACTGACCGAGGTGCAGCGGAGTGCCCCCGTCGAGCAGGTCGAGCCCCTGCGGCGAGAGCGGCATCAGCAGGCGGTCCACGCCCGGGTAACCGGAGAACGGGTTGTCACCGGCAATCGTGGCGATGCTGAGCCGCCAGTCGAACGCGGCCGGGTCGCCGCCGAGCGGACGCGCCGCCACTTCGCTGGTCACGCCGTCGCCGTTGAGCCACGGCCGGGCGACTCGGCCGGCCGCGGTCAGCACCCGCACCCCGCCCGGCACCCGCACCCCGCCCGGCTCAGACACCGCGGTGTCCGAGCCCCCGCCGCACGCCCCGCCGCCAGACCGCGGCCGTCAGGGGAACGCCCGGCCGGTAGGCAAAGTGGGCGACGGATGGCGCGTCGAGCACCTGCAGGTCGGCCAGGCCGCCCACCCGGAGCGACCCCACCGCATCCGGGCCGTGCTCGCGGCCGACGGCCCTGGCGGCCCCGCGGGTCGCGGCAAAGACGGCCTCCTCGATCGTCAGGCCCATCTGCAGCACCGCCGTGGCCACGCAGTACGGCATCGAGGTCGTGTACGACGTGCCCGGGTTGCAGTTGGTGGCCAGGGCGATGTTCGCCCCGGCGTCCAGCAGCCGCCGGGCCGGCGGGAACGGTTCGCGGGTGGACAGGTCGCAGGCCGGGAGCAGGGTCGCCACGGTCGACGACGAGGCCAGCGCGTCGATGTCCGCGGCCTCGAGGTGGTTGCAGTGGTCCACGCTCGCCGCACCCAGCTCGACCGCGAGCCGCACCCCGCCGCTGAAGCCGAGTTGGTTGCCGTGCACGCGCAGGCCGAGGCCGGCGGCGCGGCCGGCGAGGAGCACCTCGCGGGTCTCCTCCACGTCGAAGGCGCCAGCCTCGCAGAACGCGTCGATGTACTGCACGTACGGGGCCACCGCCGCGAGCATGGGCCCGGTCACGAGGTCGAGGTAGTCGCGCCGGTCGACGCCCTGCGGCACGAGGTGGGCGCCGAGGTAGGTGACGACGTCGGCCACGGCCGCCGCGGCCCGGGCCGAACGGGTTTCGCTCTCGAGGTCGAGGCCGTAGCCGGTCTTGGTCTCCAGGAACGTCGTGCCCTGCGCCTCGGCCTCCCGGCGCAGCCGCGCGGCGTTGCCGATCAGCTGCTCCTCGGTCGCCGCGCGGGTCGCCCGCACGGTGGTGTTGATCCCGCCGGCCTCGTAGCGCCGCCCGGCCATGCGGGCCTCGAACTCCGCCGCACGGTCGCCCGCGAAGACGAGGTGGGTGTGCGTGTCCACCCAGCCGGGGAGCGCCGCGCGACCGCCGACATCCGTGCGCCGGTCGGCGGCCGGCGCGTCGGCCGCCGGGCCGATCCAGGCGATCCGGCCGTCCTCGATGACCAGCGCGGCGTCCCGCAGCCGCGGTCCGTCGTCGGCCTGGCTGGTCAGCTCGCGGATGCCGGTGATCAGTTCGGTGGTCATGCGGGGTCTCCCGACGTGGCGTGATGGGTGGGCAGGGCTGCGTCGAGGGCGGCCAGGGCCTCCCGAAGCAGGTCTTCCGGCAGCATGGTCCCCGGCAACCGGCCGGCCGCGCCGTCCGTGGGCACGAGCCGCCCGGAGTCGGCGACGACCGCGCCGTGCACGATCACCCGAAGCACGTCGGACGCCGTAGCCGTGAGCGGCAGCTGGGCCGGCGCCGACCCGACGGTGCGCACGCTCTGCGTCGACAGCTCGACGAGGTCGCAGAGGTCGCCCGGGCGCAGCCGGTTCTCGCCGAGCCCGAGGGAGGCGTAGCCGTTGGTCGAGGCGGCCGCCAGGAGGGCGCCCGGGTCGAACCGTCCGCGCTCGCCGGAGGCCAGCCGTTCGCCGGCCTCGAGGCCGCGCATCTCGAGCAGCGGGTCGACGACGGCGTTCTGGTCGGAGCCGAGCGCGATCCGGGCGCCGGCGTCGGCGAGCCGCCGCGCCGGGCCGATCCCATCGCCGAGGTCGGCCTCTGTCGTCGGACACATGACGACCGTCGCGCCGGCTGCCCCGATCAGCGTGACGTCATCGCCGGTGAGGTGGGTGGCGTGCACGACGCTCAGCCGCGGCGTCAGCGCGCCGAGGCCGGCGAGCACGCCGGTCGGCGTCCGGCCGTACTCGGCCAGGCAGTCCGCGTTCTCCTGCGGCTGCTCGGAGAGGTGGATGTGCACGGGCACCGCCGCCGGCAGGCCCGCGAGCACCTCCCGCATCGCGGCCGGGGGCACGGCGCGAACGGAGTGGATCGCCGCTCCGAGGCTGACCCGGGCGTCCGGGTCCGCGCCGAGCGTCTCGCCCAGAGAGTGCCAGCGTGCCAGCCAGCCGGCCGCGGAGCCGTCGCCGAAGGCGCGCTGCCCCGGCGCGAGCGGAAGCCCGATTCCGCCGGCCAGGTAGACGGTGTCGAGCAGCACGAGACGGATGCCCACCTCGCGCGCCGCAGCCGCCAGCGCCAGCTCCATGGCGTGCTCGGTCTCGTACCCGGAGCCGTCCGGCCGGTGGTGCAGGTAGTGGAACTCGCCGACCGCGGTCCAGCCGCAGACCAGCATCTCGGCGAACATGGCGCGGGCGAGGGCGTAGTACCGGTCGGGGTCGAGCCGGCCGGCCGCGAGGTACATCGCCTCCCGCCACTGCCAGAAGTCGCCTCCGTCCGCGTGGGTGCGGCCGCGGAGGGCGCGGTGGAAGGCATGCGAATGCGCGTTGGCCATCCCCGGCAGCACGGTGCCGAGGCGCACGTCGTCCGGCAGCGGTTCGGAGCCGGCCGTGACCCCGGACAAGCGACCGTCGGCGCCGACCTCGAGGCGGACCCCGGGAGTCGGCACGCCGTCGACGAGCAGCGTCTCGCACCAGTAGGCGGGTCCGGGCGCGCCGGCCGCGTCACCCAGCGGAGGGCTCGCCGCGCCCCTCGCGCCCGTGCCGCTCACAGCGTCCCCCGCGGCGTCGCTCACAGCAGGCTCCTCAGCAGCTTCTCCAGCGCCTCGACGCCCTGGACGCAGTCCTCGGCGGAGGCGAACTCCTCGGGCGAGTGCGAGATGCCGGTGGGGTTGCGCACGAAGAGCATCGCGCTCGGCACGCTCGCCGCGAGCACCCCGGCGTCGTGCCCGGCGCCCGTCGGTAGGGCGGGCACGCCGCCCAGCGCCGCGCTGAACCGGTCGCGCAGGGCGGGGTCGAAGTGCACCGCGCCGGCCCAGGATTCCTCGACGACGGCGACGGAGCATCCGTTTTCCGCCACCGCCTCGTCGACCCGGGTGGTGATCTCGCCCAGCAGGGCGCGGGTCTCCTCGTCGGTCTCCGCCCGGGCGTCGAGCCAGGCCTGCACGCTTGACGCGATCACGTTCGTGCCGCCCGGTACGATGTTCATCCGGCCGACGGTGGCGCGGGTTCCCGGGCGGGCCGAGGCCGCGTCCTGCACGGCGAGCACGGCGCGCGCGGCCGCGACGATCGGGTCGCGCCGGTCGGCCATCAGGGTGGCGCCGGCGTGGTTGCCCTGGCCGGTCACGGTGAGGCGCCAGCGTCCGTGCGCGAGGATCGACGAGGCCACGGCCACCGGGTGGCCGAGGTCGATCAGGCCGCGTCCCTGCTCGACGTGCAGCTCGACGAACAGGCCGATCCGATCCAGGGCCTCACGGTCGGTGCCGAGGTGCGCCGGGTCGAGTCCGGCGCGCGCGGATGCCTCGGCCAGCGTCACCCCGTCCGGGTCGACGAGGGCCCGTGCGCGGTCGGCGCCCAGCGCCCCGGTCATCAGCCTCGAGCCGAGGCAGGCGATGCCGAAGCGGGAGCCCTCCTCCTCCGCGAAGACGAGGATCGCACAGGGGCGCGACGGCGTGAAGCCGGTCGCCTGCAGCCGGGCGATGGCGTCGAGCGCCGACACGACGCCGAGGGGGCCGTCGTAGGCGCCGCCGCCGGGCACCGAGTCGAGGTGGCTGCCGGTGACGACGGCATCCGGCCCCGGGGTTCCCCACCAGGCCCAGACGTTGCCGTTGCGGTCGGTCTCGACATCGAGCCCGAGGCGCTGGGCCCGTTCGACGAACCAGGCGCGCAGTTCGAGGTCGGCGGCCTGCCAGACGTGCCGGGAGTAGCCGCCGCGGTGGGCGTCCCGGCCGGTCTCGGCGATCTCGTCGAGCCCGGCCAGCATGCCGTGCGCGGTGAGCCCGCTCACCGGCGGACCGCGTTCAGCCCGTGAGGGGTCGCATATCGACCTTCGTTGGCCCCGGGAACGTCGATCTGCGACCCCTCACGTGGGAAACGGGCCGGCGTGGTCACTTCGACTCCATCATCGGCACGCGCAGGCCGCGCTCCCTGGCGACCTCTTCGGCCCGCTCGTAGCCGGCGTCGACGTGGCGCATCACGCCGGTGCCGGGGTCGTTGGTGAGCACGCGCTCGATCTTCTCGGCGGCCAGCGCTGTGCCGTCGGCGACGATGACCTGGCCGGCGTGGATGCTGCGGCCGATGCCGACGCCGCCGCCGTGGTGGATCGACACCCAGGTGGCGCCGGACGCGGTGTTCAGCAGGGCGTTCAGCAGCGGCCAGTCGGCGATCGCGTCGGAGCCGTCCAACATGTCCTCGGTCTCACGGTAGGGAGAGGCGACCGAGCCGGAGTCGAGGTGGTCGCGGCCGATCACGATCGGGGCGCTGAGCTCCCCGGAGGCGACCATCTCGTTGAATTTGAGGCCGGCGAGGTGGCGTTCCTTGTAGCCGAGCCAGCAGATCCGGGCCGGCAGGCCCTCGAAGTGCACCTTGTCTTGCGCCTTGGTGATCCACCGGCGCAGGTGCTCGTCCTCCGGGAACAGCTCGACGATGGCCTTGTCGGTGGCCGCGATGTCGGCCGGGTCGCCCGACAGTGCCACCCAGCGGAACGGCCCCTTGCCCTCGGCGAAGAGCGGGCGGATGTAGGCGGGCACGAACCCGGGGAAGTCGAAGGCGCGGTCGTAGCCGCCGAGCTGCGCCTCGGCGCGGATCGAGTTGCCGTAGTCGAAGACCTCGGCGCCGGCATCCTGGAACTCGACCATCGCCTTCACCTGCTTCGCCATGGATGCGCGTGCCCGCTCGGTGAACTCCTCGGGCTCGGCGGCCGCGTAGCTGTGCCATTCCTCCACGGTGACGCCCTCCGGGAGGTAGGAGAGCGGGTCGTGCGCGCTGGTCTGGTCGGTGACGATGTCGATCGGCACCTTGCGGGCGAGCAACTCGGGGAAGACGGTCGCGGCGTTGCCGACCAGGCCGACGGAGAGGGCGCGCTTCTCGGCCTTGGCGGCGAGCACCCGGGCGATGGCGTCGTCGAGGTCGGTCGCCAGCTCGTCGAGGTAACCGTGGTCGACGCGGCGCTGCAACCGGGACTCATCGACGTCGACGATCAGCACGGCGCCCTCGTTCATCGTGACGGCGAGCGGCTGCGCGCCGCCCATGCCGCCGGCCCCGCCGGTGAGGGTGAGGGTGCCGGCCAGGGTTCCGCCACTCTGCCCCTCAGGCCCGCCCTTGCGGGCGGCGATCTTCGCGGCGACGGCGGCGAAGGTCTCATAGGTGCCCTGCAGGATGCCCTGGGTGCCGATGTAGATCCAGGAGCCGGCCGTCATCTGGCCGTACATCGTCAGGCCGAGCGCCTCGAGCCGGCGGAACTCCGGCCAGGTGGCCCAATCGCCGACGAGGTTGGAGTTGGCGATGAGCACCCTCGGCGCCCACTCGTTGGTGCGGAACACGCCCACGGGCTTGCCGGACTGCACGAGCAGGGTCTCGTCCTTCTCCAGCGTGGTGAGGGTGCGCACGATCGCGTCGTAGGCCTCCCAGTTGCGGGCCGCCTTGCCCGTTCCGCCGTAGACGACGAGGTTCTCCGGGTGCTCGGCCACCTCGGGGTCGAGATTGTTCATCAGCATCCGCAGCGGGCCCTCGGTCTGCCAGCTCTTCGCGGTCAGCTCGGTTCCGCGGGCGGCGCGGACGGGGCGGGATTCAGACATCGGTGTCTCCTTGGGATTTTCATTTTCATATGCGCCGAACCGTGAGTTTGGCACCTTCGTTCACCCAACGAAGGTGCCAAACTCACGGTTCGGTGAGAGGGGTGAGGGGGGATGCGCCGAGGCCGGCGGAAACGCGGTCGGCGGCGGCGGCCAGCAGGGGGCCGTAGAGTTCGATGTCGGCGGGGGTGACGCGGTAGCTCGGGATGACGAGGCTGAGGGCGGCCACGACGCGCTCGCCGGAGCGGATCGGGGCGGCGATCGCGGTGACATCCGTCTCGACGCCGCGCTCGGCGACGACGTAGCCGGCCGCCGGCGTTCGGCCGGCCAGCACCTGGCCGGAGGCCGACTGGTCGAGCGGAACGGTGCGACCGACCCAGCTGGCGTGCCGGACCGAGTGCGTGCCCTCGACGATGGCGAGGTACAACGCCGTGCGGGCGTGGCCTTCGACGCTCAGGTAGACGGATTCGCCGGTCGCGGCGACGAGTTCCTCCATCACCGGGCGGCAGAGCGGGGCGAGCGACTCGTTGCTCAGCGACTGTGCGCCGAGCTGGATCAGCCGGCTGCCGGGACGGTAACTGCCGTCGTCGTCCTTGCGCACGAATCCGCTCGTTTCGAGGGTGCGCAGCAGGCGCAGGGCGGTGCTCGGCGAGAGGTCGACGGCGCGGGAGCTGGCGGAGAGGGTGAGGCCGTCCCCGTCGCAGATCACGGCGAGCAGGCTGAGGGCGCGTTCCACGGTGCGGGTGGATGGCTCGGCCACGGTGCTCCTTCGGTGCTCGGTCTGCCATCTAGTAAAATACAAATGTCACTGAATGGCAATAGCGCCGGAGCAACCCGTCCCGCCCGGGAGTGAGCGTGCCCGCACCCGCGCCGGAACGCCAGAGGCCGACGCGCCGCGGGTCAGCGGGTCAGCGGCCGAGGATGACTCCGCGTTCGGCCAGATACGGCTGGGCATCGACCCGAGTGCCGTTCACCCGCACTTCGAAGTGCAGGTGGCAGCCGGTGGACGCCCCGGTGCTGCCGACGCCCGCGATGACCTCCCCGGCGATGACCGCGTCGCCGACCGCCACGAAGGTCTGCCCGGGCGCCACGTGCGCGTAGCCGGTCTCCACCCCGTTCCCGTGGTCGATCAGGATCCAATTGCCGTAAGTGCCGGCCGAGCCGGCGGCCACGACCACCCCGGCGTTCGCCGCGTAGATCGCCGCGCCGCAGGACGCCCCGATGTCGGTGCCGTAGTGCACGGCGCCCACCCCGGGGACGGGGCGTGTGGGGCGCGGGCCGAAAACGTCGTTGATGCTGCCGACGGCCGGTGTCACCCAGCCCAGCGCGTTCGGCCGTCCGGCCGGGATCGCCGCGCGGATGTCGTTGAGCCGGGTCAGCCCGGACATCCCGACCGGAGCGCTGACGGACAGGAGGGCCAGCCGCGCGGTGGCGGCGGCCAGGGCGGCCTCGGCCGCGTTCATCGCGGTGAGCGCCTGCGCGACGGGGACCTGCTGCACGGCCGCCTGCGCCGCGGCCTCCTGCTCGGACAGGGCCAGCGCCCGCGCGCTGTCGGCCTCGACGCGTTCGCGGATGGCGTCCATGTTGCCGGTCAGCTTCGCCAACTTGTCGAGGGTCCCCAGCTGGTAGAGGAGGTTGCCGCCGTTCTGCGAGTCGAGCAGGACGTCGGCGGTCGCCGTGCCGGACTGCTGCTGGGCCAGGGCCCGGATGAGCGCGGCCAGGACGCGCCTGGACGTGTCGGCGGTGGCCGCGGCGTCTTCGGCGAGGGCGTGGACCAGGTCGACCCGGGCCAGGGCGGCGTCGAACTCGGCTTTGGCCGACGCGTAGTCGAGTTTCGCCGCGTCGAGGGCGGCCTGGGCGCTCGCCACCGCGGACCGTGCGGCGGAGTACGCCGCCGCCCTCTCGGCCGCGGCCCGGACGACCGCAGCCCTGTCCTCCGCGGCCCTCGCCGCCGCGGCACGGGCCGCTGCTGCGGCACGCTCGGCCATGAGGGCGGCCGACGGCCGGTTCACCCTCTCGGGGATGGGGTCGACCTCGGGCTGAGCGGGCTTCGGCTTGGGTGCCGGCGGTGTCGGTGCGGCGGGCGGGGTAGTCGGCGTCGCAGGCGTGGGACCGGGTTCCGGGTCCGCGGTTTGTTCGGGAGTGGGATCCGTCTGTGGTTCGGGGGTGGGTTCGGGGGTGGGACCAGAGGAGGGATCTGGCTCCGGATCCACCGTCGGTTCGGGATCGACCGTGGCATCCGGGGGCGTCGCTGGTTCCGGCTCGGCGACGGGGGTAGGTTCGGCGTCCGGCGGGGGAGTGGGGGTCGTGTCAACGGCCGGCTCGGGCACGGGTTCCGGCGCGGGAGCCGGGACCGGGGCGGGGTCGGCTCCATCGTCCGACGGCGCCGCTGGGGCGGGTGCCGTCGGTTCCGGAGCCGTCGGATCCGAGACCGCCGGGTCCGCGCTGGAGACCGGGGCAGGCGCCGACGTTACTTCCTCGGCGCTGGCCATCGCGGGCGCACCGAAGACCACGAGCGACATCGCCACCACGGATGCGATCGGCAGGCTCGCAATCGGCAAGCCCCAACGGCGCAACCTTCCGACGCCCGCTGGGCGTCGGGGGAGTTCGTTCGGTTGAAGCGACATTCCGACCGGCTATCCATCTTCGGGGTATGGATGGTTCGATGCACCGACCAGAACGGACCGGCGTTGCGCCAGTATTACATGCGGCCATAGGGGGCACAACCACCTGTATTGGGCCCCCCAGGCGCGAGTCAGCCCAGGGTCGGGGCGATCCGCGCGGCGGCATCCCGCACCGCACCGGTCTGCACCAGCCCGACGATCGCCTCGATTTCCGGCGACAGGAACCGGTCGTGCCCCGGCCCCTCGGCGACCGTGCGCACCAGGTCGCGCACGGCGGCGGTGGCCGGGCCGGGCAGCAGGGGCGCCCGGAGGTCCAGAGACCGGGCCGCGGTCATGATCTCGATCGCCAGCACCCGGCCGAGGCCATCGATCGACTTCCGCAGCTTGCGCGCGGCCGCCCAGCCCATCGACACGTGGTCCTCCTGCATGGCCGAGGACGGGATCGAGTCGACGGATGCCGGCGCCGCCAGCCGCTTGAGCTCCGAAACGATCCCGGCCGCCGTGTACTGCGCGATCATCAGGCCGGAGTCGACGCCGACCTCGTGCGCGAGGAACGGCGGGAGGCCCTTGTTCCGTGAGGCGTCCAGGTGGCGGTCGGTGCGGCGTTCGCTCATGCTCGCGACGTCCGCCGCCGCGATGGCGAGGAAATCGAGGACGTAGCCGACCGGGGCTCCGTGGAAGTTCCCATTGGACTCGACGCGGCCGTCGAGGGTCACGACGGGGTTGTCCACGGCGCTCTCCAGCTCTCGTCCGGCGATCAGCGCGGCATGGTCGGCGGTGTCCCTGGCCGCGCCGTGCACCTGGGGCGAACAGCGCAGCGAGTACGCGTCCTGCACCGTCGGGTCCTCGGGCCCGGCGTGGCTGGCGAGCAGCGGGGAACCGGCGAGCAGGGCGCGCAGGTTCGTCGCGCTCCGGGCCTGGCCCAGCTGGGGGCGGAGGGCCTGCAGGTCGGCGGCGAACGTGGCATCCGTGCCGAGCAGGGCCTCGACGCTCATGGCAGCCGCGATGTCGGCCGTCGTCAGGAGCCGGCCGAGGTCGTCGAGGGCGAGCACCAGCATTCCGAGCATGCCGTCGGTACCGTTGATGAGGGCCAGGCCCTCCTTCTCGGCCAGCACGACCGGTTCGATGCCGGCCGCGCGGAGCGCGTCGCCGGCGTGCAGCCAGGTTCCGGCGGCATCCCGCACCTCACCCTCGCCCATGATCGCCAGCGCGCAGTGGGCCAGGGGGGCGAGGTCGCCCGAGCAGCCGAGCGAGCCGTATTCGCGCACGATCGGGGTGATTCCGGCATTGAGCAGGGCGGCGTAGGTCTGTGCCGTGGCGGGCCGCACGCCGGTGCGCCCGGTCATCAGGGTGGAGAGCCGCAGCAGCATGAGCGCGCGCACCACTTCGCGCTCGACCTCGGGGCCGCTGCCCGCGGCGTGCGAGCGCACGAGGCTCGCCTGCAGCTGGGCGCGGCGGTCGGCGGTGATGAACGTCGTCGCGAGGGCGCCGAAGCCGGTCGAGATGCCGTAGTGCGGGTCGACGTCCTCGGCCAGCGCGTCGATGATGCGCCGGGTCGCCGTGACCCCCTCGAGCGCGGTCGGGTCGAGCGTGATCGGGGCGCCCTGGCGGGCCACGGCGACGACGTCGGCGAAGGAGACCGGGCCGGTGCCCACGGTCACGGATGCTGCGGAGAAGGTCATACTCCGATTGCACACCACCGCCGGGCTGCCGCGGGCGTGTCTAGACTCGTTACCGTCCGGTATCCCGGACACTTCACGGACCGGGCAGGGCGGAGCGATGGCGCAGGCGACGGAATCGGCACCTTCCCACGGGCCGGCACGATCGACGGCCCCCGCGCGGTCGAAGGCCCCCGCGCGGTCGAAGGCCCCCGCGCGGTCCAAGGTTCCCGCGGCGGAGGGCACGCTGCGCATCCTCTCCCACCTCGCCACCCAGCGCGGGCCGGTGCCGGCCTCCACCATCGCGACCGCCCTCGGCCTGCCCCGGTCGACCGTGTACCAGCTGCTCGCGGTGCTCGCCGAGCGCGGCTTCGTCGTGCACCTGCCCGAGGAACGCCGCTACGGTCTGGGCCTGGCCGCGTTCGAACTGAGCACGGGGTTCTCCCGCCAGGAGCCGCTGTCCCACCTCGGCCGCCCGCTGGTCGCGCAGCTCGTCGACCGGCTCGGCGAGAGCGCACACCTTGTCGTGCTGCACGGCCGCGACGTCATCTACCTGGTCGAGGAACGCGCCCCTCTCCGGCCGTCGCTGGTGACGGATGTCGGGGTGCGCCTGCCCGGACACCTCACCGCGAGCGGCCGCGCGCTCCTCGCAGCGCTGCCGGCGGCCCAGCTGCGGGCGCTGTACCCGAACGCGGCCGCCTTCCAGGAGCGGGACGGCCGCGGCCCGCGCACGGCGACCGAGTTGCGCCGCCTGCTCGATCAGGTCCGCCGGCAGGGCTACGCGCAGGAGGACGGTGAGATCACCGCCGGCATGGCCTCGGTCGCGGTGGCCGTGCGCGACCACGCCGGCTGGCCGGCCGCGAGCATCGCGGTGACCTTTCCCCGCGAAGCGATCGCGGAGGCGGACTGGCCGGCCCTGGCCGAGCGGATCTCGGGCACGGCGGCCGAGCTGTCCCGGCGCATCCGCGGGCGGCAGCCGGCCTGAGCGGGACGCCCCCGGAGGTTCCCAGTTCAGTTGCGGACAAAGTACCTTCAATTTCGCAACGAAGGTACTTTCTCCGCGACTCAACCCGACTGCCGTCAGGGCGCCACGAGGTGTCGGTGCAGGAAGGCGGCGACCTTCACGCGCATCGTCGCGTCGAGGATGCCGATCGAGTGCAGGGTGCCTGGCACGGTCACCAGTTCGTTCGGGATGCCGAGCCGGTCGAGCCTGGATACATAGTCGATGGACTGGGCGAGTGGGATGAACTCCTCGGCGGCCGCGCCGATGAAGACGGGCGGGTCGCTCCGGTCGAGTTCGCTGAGCGGCGACGCGGCCCTGGCCTGCGGGCAATCGGCCAGCGACGCGCAGCCGAGGTAGCTCTGCACGATCCGCTGCAGCCCGGCGGGCGCGTTGCCGACGACGAGCGCCTCGTGCCCCAGGTCGGTGGGCCCGGAGAGCTCGGCGACGGCGGCGACGCGGGCACCCTCGGTGAGCGATCCGGAGCCGCGCGCGCCGAGCAGCGCTGCCAGGTTGCCGCCGGCCGAGCCGCCGAACGCGCCGATGCGGTCGGGATCGATGCCGTACCGCGCGGCATTGTCCGCCTGGCGGATCCACTCGACCGCGAGGCCCAGGTCGTCGATGGCGGCCGGGAACAGGGCATCCGGCACGAGGCGGTAGTTCACCGAGTAGGCGACGAAGCCCTCGCTGGCCAGCCAGGTGCACACGGCCCGCCAGTCCGAGTTGCCCTTGTCGCCGCGAGCCCAGCTGCCGCCGTGGATGGAGACGACGGCCGACCGCGGCGCACCCGCTTCGGTGTCGCCGGTGGGCGAGCAGACGTCGAGGGTGAGCAGCGCGCCGTCCGACTGGGTGCCGTAGACGACATCCGTGGCCACGCTGATGCCGTCGGGCCGGCTGAAGGTGCGGATGCCGACGACCTCGGTCGTGACCAGCTCACTTCGGGTGGCCCCCGGCTCGTCAGGGGTGACGGGGTGCAGCTCGGTGTGGAACCCGCCGAGGAGGGCCGTGGCCGCCACGGCGATTCCGCCCGCGCAGGCGATGGCCAGGAGCCGGAGGCGGCGGGACGGGCGATGGCCAGGTGTCACGGCTGCTCCGGGCTGAAGGGTGGGGGTGCGGGTGAGTTGAGGATAGTTCCCTTCGTGCCCGGGCGGCGAATCCCCTTCAGGGGGCAGGGGTGGGGATGTCTTCGGCGTCGCGCTCGACGCTGGGGCGCAGGGCGACGAGGATGCGCCGCAGGTCCATTTCCACCGCGGCCGCGGCGCTGATCGCCTCGGCCCCGGAGTGCCGTTGCCGGTCCAGCTCCGCCCTGAGCGAGCGCAGCTCCGCTTCGGCCTCGTCGCGGGGCGGCGCCAGCACCCCGGTGCCGGAGTCCCACTCATCCAGGATCCGGGCCACCGATCGGATGGCGGCGCCGAGGGGAGGCCGCAGTTCGCCGGGCACCTCGACCGGGAGTGGCTTGCCCCAGACCGCCCCGGCCAGCACGTCGGTCAGGTTCCGCACATGGAAGGACACCGTCTCCAGGGCCGCCACGTCGTCGTAGTCGGCCGGGAGATCCCGGCGGTGGATGAGCGCGCGCGGGTTCCCCCGGCGGCTCTCGTCCGCGTGCACCACCGCCGCACGCACCTCGCCCGCCGTCCGGCTGAGCGTGTCGCCGCGTGTCGCCCAGGCTTCGTGCTCCGGCGGCCAGCTCTCCGTCAGGGCTTCGCTGATGTCCCGGAGGTGCCGGGCCAGGGTGGTGCGGAAGCGTGAGAGCTCTGCCGCGGCGGCGTTCTGCCTGAGCGGGGGCAGGATCAGCAGGTTGACGGCCAGGCCGACGGAAATGCCGAGGCACACCTGCACCAGGTACCCGATCGAGTACGAGTCCGCGTTCGGCCCACCCACGATCAGCACGAACAACGCGGTCACGGGCACGAACTCCCGGGCCGTGGTGATCCGGTGGTTGCCCGAGATAAGGAATCCAATGCCGACCACGAGCGAGATCGTGAAAACATTCGGCTCGCTGAATACGATGACCACGCCCGCCAGGAGCACGCCGATGGCCAGCCCGGCCACGGTCTGCAGGCCGTTCTTCACCGAACCCATCAACGTCGGGGCCATGCTCACCAGCGCCCCGAGCGGGGCGTAGTACGGGTAGTCGTTGGCGACGCCCGGCAGGTACGGCGCGATCGACCACGAGATCCCGACGGCGAGGGCGGCCTTGGCCGCCAGGAGAAGCTCCGGATGCCGCACCCCGGATTTCAGCCGTGCGGCGGCCCGCCTGAGGCGGCCGTCCTCCGCCCGGTCAGAGGCTTTTCGCGAAACAGACACTGAACTCCTCGCCGATTTACTGGCCGAACTGCGGGATCTCGCGGTAGCCCTGACGGGGCGATTCGATGGCAATGGTCGTGCGCATGGCTACAGGCTAATTGAGATTGGTCCGTGACATTGGGGGAACAATCGGGTAACGTAGGTAAGTCGGCTCTTGACACCGCGCTATTTTCACGTGTGCGCGGATGGGTTTGTAAGTCAGGATGGGCCGGTTTCCCAGTAATCCGCTGGTGAAAAATCACTGTATGTGAACGGCCCGGCCATCGACTGCCCGGGTGCTCAGGTTGCGTCGCGTATGTGCGTCGTCGTTCTGCCATGTACTCAACACAACCCAGAAACACCGTTATGCCTTTTGACAAGAAGCCAGCCAAGAATTTCGACCCGAAGTACGCCTCGAAGGGCGGCCCCAGCAGGGGCGGCTCGAACTCCGGCAGCAAGAGCCCTGGTCACCGCGGCTACCGCGCCGACGAGGGTGCGCCCAAGAAGCAGCGCTGGAACGCGGACGAGCGCGCGGCGCGTGCCTCGGAGCGTCCCGCCGGCGATCGTCCGGCCTACGGCGCACGCACCGAGCGACCGGCCACCGGCCAGCGCGGCGAGCGCCCGGCCTACGGCGACCGCCCGAACCGCACCGAGCGTCCGGCCTACGGCGACCGCGCCCCGCGCACGGATCGTCCCGCCTACAACAAGGACCGTCCCGCCTACGGCGACCGCGCCCCGCGCACCGACCGTCCCGCGTACAACAACGACCGTCCGAACCGCACCGAGCGTCCGTCGTACGGCGACCGTCCGGCGCGCACGGACCGTCCGGCGTACAACACCGACCGTCCGTCTTACGGCGACCGTCCGAACCGCACCGAGCGTCCGTCGTACGGCGACCGTCCGGCGCGCACGGACCGTCCGGCGTACAACACCGACCGACCGTCGTACGGTGACCGCCCGAACAGGACCGAGCGCCCGTCCTACGGCGACCGTCCCGCCCGCACGGACCGTCCCGCCCGCACGGACCGTCCCGCGTACAACAACGACCGCCCGAACCGCACCGA
>NZ_SOEZ01000041.1 GCF_004402215.1 Cryobacterium tagatosivorans | reverse complement strand
GAGCGTGTGCCGGCCTTCCGGCAGGGCTTTGGCGGCAGACAGGCGGGGCGGGCGACGTGGTCGGGTACGAGGGTCGGGCGGGCGGCAGGGCGGCGGCGCGTGCCGCGGGCCGCGCCGGCGACCGGCCGGGCGGCGGAGTGCCGGGCGTGCTCTGGGTGCCTGCGGTCATCGCCATCGCATTCCTCGTTCTGCCGCTGGTCGCCCTCCTCGCGAGGGCGCCATGGGGCAGCATCCCGGAGCAGCTGTTCACGCCCGTGGTCGGTGACGCCCTGCGGCTCTCGCTGCTCAGCGCGCTCGCCGCGACCGTCCTGTGCGTGCTGTTCGGGGTTCCGCTCGCGTGGGTGCTCGTGCGCTCCTCCGACTGGGCCAGCCCGGTCTTCCGCCGGGTGTTGCGCGCCCTCGTGCTCGTGCCGCTCGTGCTGCCGCCCGTCGTCGGCGGAGTCGCCCTGCTGCTGCTGCTCGGCCGGCGTGGCCTGGCCGGCCAGTACCTGTACGACTGGTTCGGCGTCTCCATCCCGTTCACGACGACCGCGGTCGTGCTGGCGCAGACCTTCGTCGCGATGCCCTTCCTCGTGCTCGCCGTCGAGGGAGCGCTCCGCGGCGCCGACCGACGCTACGAGGATGCCGCCGCCACCCTGGGTGCGTCCCGCTGGCTGATCTTCCGACGGGTGACGCTCCCGCTCGTGGCCCCCGGAGTGAGCGCCGGCGCCGTGCTCTGTTTCGCCCGCGCCCTCGGCGAGTTCGGCGCGACCATCACCTTCGCCGGCAGCTTCCCCGGCGTCACCCAGACCATGCCGATCTCCGCCTACCTCGCGCTCCAGTCCAATCCGGACGGCGCGATCGTGCTCTCGCTCGCGTTGCTGGCCGTCTCCCTGGTCGTGCTCGTCAGCCTGCGTGACCGGTGGGTCGGGGTCGGCACATGAGCCTCCCGGCGCAGGCAGGTCTCCCGCGCGATCCGGCGGCGGCTGCGGCGGCCGCGGATGCTTCGCTGCAGGCCGAGGTCGTGGTCGAGCGGAACGGCTTCCGGCTGGACGTCTCGCTCGCGGTGCCATCCGGCGGAGTGCTCGCCGTCCTCGGTCCCAACGGCGCCGGGAAGACCACGCTCCTGCGGGCGCTCGCCGGGCTGATCGTGCCCGGCACGGGACGGGTGCGGGTCGGCGACCGGATCCTCGATGACACGGCCGCCGGCATCCACGTCGACCCGGAGCACCGCGGAATCGGCGTCGTGTTCCAGGACTACCTGCTGTTCCCCCACCTGAGCGCCCTGGAAAACGTGGCGTTCGGCCCGCGCGCACACGGCGTGCCGGCGCGGACGGCCAGGGAGCTCGGCCTGGCCTGGCTGGCGCGTGTCGGGATCGCCGACCGGGCCGGGGCCCTGCCGGCGGCGTTGTCCGGCGGGCAGTCCCAGCGCGCCGCCCTCGCCCGCGCGCTCGTACTCGAACCCGCCGTGCTGCTGCTCGACGAGCCGCTCGCCGCGCTCGATGCGGCCACCCGGATGGACGTTCGCGCGGACCTCGCCGGCTACCTTCGCGAGTTCGGCGGCGCGACGGTGCTCGTCACCCACGACCCGCTCGACGCGCTCATCCTCGCGGACGAGATCATCGTCCTGGAGGCCGGCGTGGTGACCCAGCGCGGCACCCCGCAGGAGGTCTCCCGGGCCCCGCGCACCGACTACGTCGCCCGCCTGGTCGGCCAGAACCTGCTCCGGGCAACCAGTGTGCGCGGGCTGGCCGGCGGCGGGTCGGCGGTGACCCTGGCCGGCGGGCTCGAGGTGTCGAGCGCCGACGATCCGTCAGCGGCCGGGGTGCTCGCGCCGCTCCCGGACCAGGCTGCCGAGGGCCAGACGACCCCCGCGGCCGTGTTCTCGCCCTCGGCGGTCTTCGTGCACAGTGCCAGGCCCGGGGCGGGGTCGCCCCGGAACGTCTGGCCAGCCCGGGTCGCCGGGATCGAGCAGCACGCGGCAATCGTGCGCATCCGTTGCCTGACCGAACTCGGCGGCCACACGGTGCTCGCGGACATCACCCCCGCGGCGATGGGCGAGTTGCGGCTGCGGCCGGGCGACGAGGTCTGGCTCAGCGTCAAGGCCGTCGAGGTGCACCTGACCGCCACGGCCTGATCTCCGCCAACCGTGGCCGCAGCGGACAACTGTTGCCGGCACACCGGCCACAGTCGTCCGCTTGGGGAACAGTTGCCGGGCGACGGTCGAGCGGCTATTCGACCCGCACCGTGACCTCGTCACGTCCGGTCGCGCCGTCGGGGGCCACGGGGCGGCGGGCCGACGTCTGCACGAGGCCGTCGGCATCCGTCGCGCGCACCCGCAGCGTGTGCTCGCCCGCCGGGGCGTCCCAATCCCATTTCCACTGCCGCCAGGTGTCGGCCGAGATCGCGTCGGCGAGGACCGCCTCGGCCCAGTCGCCCTCATCCACCTGCACCTCGACCGCACGGATGCCGGTGTGCTGCGCCCAGGCGACCCCGGCGACGGTGATCCGTCCGGGTGACAGCGGGGCGCCCGCCCTGGGCACGTCGATGCGCGAGGACAGCTTGATCGGCCCGCGCTCGGACCAGCCGCGCGTGGACCAGTAGGCCACCTCCCGGTCGAACCGGGTGACCTTGAGCTCAACCACCCACTTCGTGGCCGAGACGTAGCCGTAGAGGCCGGGCACGACCATCCGCACCGGGTAGCCGTGCTCCAGCGGCAGCGCGACCCCGTTCATGCCCACGGCGAGGATGGCGTTGCGGTCGTCCGTGAGCGCCTCGAGCGGTGTGCTCGCGGTCCAGCCGTCCTGGCTGCGGGAGAGCACCATGTCGGCGTCACCGGTGGGTTTGGCCCTGGCGAGCAGCTTCCGGATCGGGTAGCCGAGCCAGGTCGCGTTGCCGATCAGGTCGCCACCGACCTCGTTCGACACGCAGGCGAGGGTCGTGGTGCTCTCTTCGAGCGGCAGCGCCAGCAGCTCGGCGAAGTCGATCTCCACCTCGTTCTCGACCAGCCCGGTGATCTTCAGCCTCCACTGGGACGCATCGATCCGCGGCACCTGCAGGGCCGTGTCGATCCGGTAGAAGGATTCGTTGGGGGTGATCAGGGACGCCACGCCGGGGACGTCGAGGGATGCGCCGGCCGGGATGGCAGCGGCCGGCACCGCGGGCGCGGGGAGGGTGAGCCGGGCCCTGGCGGCATCCGCTGCCCGGCTCCCTGCCTGGCGGAGTTGCCCGCCGGCGGCCGCGAGGATGCCGATACCGGCGGTGGCGCCGGTCCAGGTGAGGAAGCGCCGGCGGTCGAGCGCTCCTGCCGTCGCGCCAGGGTCGGGCCGCGAGTCGGGCCGCGGGTCGGGGCCCAGCCGAGGCCGCGGGGTGCGGACGCGGAGCAGGCCGACGAGGGCCGTGAGGAGAACGGCGGTGGCCACCATGGCGACCACCGCGGGCAGGGCGTCGATGGGCCCGGCCTGAGCCCGGGTGACGGCCGCGAAGACCGCCAGGCTGCCGAACGCGATGACGATGACCCGGCCCGTGGGCGGCCGCCGGTGCTCCAGCACGCCGGCAAGGGCGGCGAGAACGGCGGCGGCGAGCCCGACGCAGGCGATCAGCACGGCCTTGTCGGCCGTGCCGAACAGGCTGATCACCAGGTCCTTGAGCCACGCCGGGGAGAGGTCGATGATCAGCGCGCCGATCACCAGCAGCGGGCCGGCGTCGGGGGCGAACAGGCCGGCGGCCAGCTCGGCGAGGCCAAGGCCGCCGAGCGCGGCTGCCACGCCGGCGAGCGCAGAGCGCCAGGTGCGGGACCGGGCAGAGCGCGCGTCGCGGGAGACCATGCGCCCAGCATAGGATCACCGCCGCAGAGTTTCCCGGGCGAGCGCCGTCCGAGTGTCCCGCGGCCCGCCGCCCGCCCCGCGCCCCGCGCCGAGAATCGCCTTTTCTGCCGAGACTCGCCATTGCAACGGCGACTCTCGGCAGGAACGGCGACTCTCGGCAGGAACGGCGACTCGGCGACGGGGCCGGCGCTAGTGCTCCCGGCGGGCCAGGGCGATCGCGGCTTCCGGTGTGGCCACCCGGAAGCTGAAGGTCTCCTCGAGATACAGGTGCACGTGGTCGTCGTCGTGGTGGTCGTAGCCGACGGCGATGTCCTGCCCGGATTCGAACAGGAAGTCCCCGCCCCGAAGGCTCAGGACAATTCCGCCGTGCACGCCGGGCGCCCAGATCACCGGGCCGTCCAGGATCATCCGCACATGCTCGACGAGGGGGTTGCCGTCGTCGGCGGCCCGGGCGATGGCCGTGTGGTCCGCCGGCCCGACGGCCAGGGCGTAGGGCCCCTTCACGCCGCTCCGGAGCAGGATCTCGACCGCGTCGGCGATCCGGCTCGGGTAGTCCTCGAAGTCCTCCACCCGTGGCACCTCCGGATGCGGCGTGGCCTCGGTGATGCCGACGATGCCCATCGCCGCCCAGCCGTGGAACACGGCCGTGTTCTCGAGCCGGGCCATCCGGGCGACGGCGTTGTCGAGGCCAGTCAGGTCGGTGTCGACGGCGCCCCGGTCGTAGTCCAGCAGCGCCTCCCTGGGCACCGCGAACTCGGTGCGCACCTCGGTCAGCGGCAGCACCGCGCGCCGGAGGCCGGTGACCCCGCCGACCGGGGAATCCGCGGCCCCCTCGGTGGAGCCAAGGCTCGTCGCCGAATACGTCCAGCCGTGTGGGCCGTCGAAATCGACGACTCGGCGGGCGCCGAGCGGCACGCCCAACCGCTCCCTCGCCTCGGAGTCGATCAGCGCCCAGCCTCGGTCGGAGATCGGTGCGAGGCGGCGCAGCAGGTGGTCCATGCTCATGATTCCAGTCCCTTCAGGCTTCCGATTCCGAGCGAGGGGTCCGGGTCCTCCGACCGGCCCGAGGTGTCCCGTCCGGCGGTAGCCGCGGCCTCCGCGCTCTCGCCGTTCTCCACGATGTCCCCGTCCCGGAACAGGATGCCGCGGGCGATTTCGCGCCAGAGCGGCGTCCGGCGCAGGAGGAACTCCAGGTCCATGCAGAAGTGTTTGAACTCCTCGCCCAGCGAGTCGTTCATGATCGCGCGAGCGGCGGCATCCGGCTCGAGCGAAATGCGCTGCTCGTACCAGCCGATTGCCTCGGCCTCCTCGGTGAGGTTCGCGCACATCCGGGCGAAGGTCCGCGTCTCGGCGGACAGCTCCCCGGCCGGCTCGTGGTACTGGTCGAAACCCATCAAGGCTCCTCCTTCGGCGGCGGCCCTCGGGTCCACGGCGGCGACGTCCGGGCGACGTCGCTGTCGAGGATACGCCCGGGCCGTTCCCCCGCAATGGCCGCGGCGGACCGGCCCGGCCGAACGTCCCGGGTCGCCTTGATGCACCCCCCCGTTCGGGGCTATCGTGCCCTGTGTCCAGTCGATTGACGAAGGGGTTACACCATGCTCGGTCCAATAGAAATAGTCGTCATTGCGTTCCCCGGGAACCAGTTCAAGGGCGAGATCCTGCCGGCAATCAGCGACCTTGTCGATTCGGACACGATCAGCATTGTTGACGCACTGTTTGTTCGGAAGGACGCGGACGGCGCAGTCGAATACACCGAATTCGAAGAACTCGGCGAAAATGCGGACGCTGCCTTCCTGACCGAGGTCATCGACCACATAGAGGGACTCATCTCCGACGAGGATGTCGACGAGCTGGCGGAGGGCCTGGAGAACGACAGTTCCGCCGCGGTCCTGGCCTTCGAGCACACCTGGGTCAAACCCCTCCGCGACGCCATCGTCGGTGCCGGCGGTGCGCTCCTGGAGAGCGTGCGCATTCCCGGGGTCGTCGTCGAAGAAGTACTCGCAGCGCTCGTCGATGCCGAAATCGACCTCGAAGCCGAAGCCGACGCCGGGGCCGAGCTCACAGCGGGGACCACCACCAAGGCCGGCGCAGACACCGACTAGGTGCCCGGCCGAACGAAGGGACGAGGAAATGCCACGACGAATGGGCCGACCCGGCCTGATTGGAACGATGGCCCACACGGCCGTCGTTGCCGGAACGGCGACCGCCGTAGCGGGGGGTGTCAACAGGCGGCAGCAGGCCCGGGCGCAGTCCAAGGAAGAAGAGGCCCAGCGGGCCGCCTGGCAGCAACAGCAGTACGAGCAGCAGCAGCAGCAGGCGCCCGCGCCGGAGGCCGCACCGGCCGCGCCGGAGGCCGCACCGGCCGCGAACGACCTGACCGCGCAGCTTCAGCAATTGTCCAGCCTGAAGACGGCGGGCGTCATCAGCGAGGCGGAGTTCTCCGCGGCGAAGGCGAAACTGCTCGGGATCTGACCGGCTCGGGCTTGTCCGGGCTTTGCCTTGTCCGGGCTCGGGCTTGTCCGGGCTTTGCGGGCTATGCGGGCTTCCCTGGCCTCACGGGCCTTCGCGAGAGTCTCTGGTCTCGCCGGGTCACCTTGTTCTGTGCGGCCTCGATTTTCATCAGGGCGCGCGCCTCCGCGACGTCGCCCATCATCGGCCGCCACCAGAGCGCGTGCGTATCGGAGTCGACGAGAATCATGCGCACGAGCAGCGTGAGCGGTGTTGCCAGGAGAGCGCCGATCGGCCCGATGATCGCCGCCCAGAGCAGCACGGACACGAAGGTCAGGGTCTGGCTGATGGCCACCACGTTGCTCACGACACGCGTCTGGATGGCCCCCTGCACGATGGAGTTCACCAGGGTGTACACGACGATCACCGACAGCGCGGTCTCCCAGCCGCCGGCGAGGAATCCGAAGAAGACGGGCGGGATGATGGCGAGCAGATATCCGACGTTCGGGATGAAGCTGCAGACGAACGAGAGCAGCCCCCAGAGGAAGGCGCCTGGAACACCGAGGATCACCAGGGCGGCTCCGTTGAGGACGCCCTGGACGAGCCCGAGCGCCGTGGTCGCGACCATGTAACGGCGGACACTGCGTGCGTAGATCTTGATCGACGCCACCATGCTCGGACGGGACGGCTCCAGCTGCCGCAGCAGGGTGGGCATGTAGCTGGCGTCCATGGCCATCAGCAGCAGCGTGGTGAAGATGATGACCAGCGTCCCGGTGAGCCCGGCGACGCTCCCGAGGACCTCGGAGACGAACTCGACGATGTGGGTCGGATCGAAACCGGAGGCGATGGCGTCGACTTCGTCGGCCCCGACGCCGAAGTCGCTGAGCGCGGACTTGACCGACTGGCCGATCCCGGCCAGGTCGTCGGAGTACTCCTGCAGCAGCGAGGCGAACTCCGCGAGGGCGAGGAGGAGGGCGAACATGAAGGCGGCCAGCACCAGGAGAACCGCCGTGGCGACGGATCCCGTGGCCAGGCCGCGGGTCGCCCCCTGGCGCTCCAGGGCGCTGCGGAGAGGGTGAACGCAGATGGTCAGGATGAGGGAGAGCAGCACCGGGGCGGCGATGGAACGGATGGACGACAGCCCGATTGCGACGACCGTTGCGCCGGCCAGGCCGAGCAGGATGGCCGTGCCGCGAGGAAAGACCCGTGCGGAAGCATCATCGCTCTCGCTCTCGCTCTCGCTCTCGCTCTCGCTCTCGCTCTCGCTCTCGCTCTCGGTCTCGGTCTCGGTCTCGCCCACGGCCTGGCCGGGCTCGGCCGGCGGCACCGGCTCGGGCGGAACATCCGGCCCCGGTTCGACGGGGGTCCTGCGTCGGAACCATCGCATGACTTGTCCCTCCACCGCGATGACGTGCTCCTCGCGAATCCAGACCGGTCGGGGCGGGCGGTATAGCGCGCCGGGTGCAGCGGCGAAGCGGGGGAGTGCCGGGATAGGGCAGGATCGAAGGATCATGGCAACCCTCACCGCCCTCCCGCACGTCACCGATCCCGACGTCCTGTTCGAGGCGTTCGAGTTGTGGGCGGGGCAGCAGGACCTCACGCTGTACCCGGCGCAGGAGGAGGCGCTGATCGAGATCGTCTCCGGGGTGAACCTCATCCTGAGCACCCCCACCGGAACCGGCAAGTCGCTCGTGGCCGTCGGAGCGCACTTCGCGGCCCTCTCCGCCGGCAAGCGCAGCTTCTACACCGCGCCGATCAAGGCCCTGGTGAGCGAGAAGTTCTTCGCCCTGGTCGACATCTTCGGCGCCGAAAACGTCGGGATGATGACGGGCGACTCCTCGGTCAACTCCGATGCGCCGATCATCTGCTGCACCGCCGAGATCCTCGCCAACCTGGCCCTGCGCGGCGGCGAGGACACCCAGGTCGACCAGGTCGTGATGGACGAGTTCCACTTCTACGGCGACCCCGACCGCGGCTGGGCCTGGCAGGTGCCGCTGCTGCTGTTGCCGCGGGTGCAGTTCGTGCTCATGTCGGCAACGCTCGGCGACGTCACCGACATCGCCGACGACCTCAGCCGCCGCACCGGCCGGGACACCTCCGTCGTCACCGGCGTCGAACGCCCGGTCCCGCTCCACTTCTACTACGAGACCACTCCCGTGCACGAGACGGTCGAGGACCTGCTCAAGACCGGCCAGGCGCCCGTCTACGTCGTGCACTTCTCCCAGGCCGCCGCCCTCGAACGTGCGCAGGCGCTGAGCAGCGTCAAGGTGGCCACCAAGGAGCAGAAGGATGCGATCGCCGAGCTGATCGGCGAGTTCCGGTTCACGACGAGCTTCGGCAAGACTCTCTCCCGGTTCATCCGGATGGGCATCGGCGTGCACCACGCCGGCATGCTGCCCAAGTACCGGCGGCTGGTCGAGCAGCTCGCCCAGCGCGGGCTGCTGCGGGTCATCTGCGGCACCGACACCCTCGGCGTCGGCATCAACGTGCCCATTCGCACCGTGCTGTTCACGGCGCTGACCAAGTACGACGGCACCCGGATGCGCCAGCTCAACGCCCGCGAGTTCCACCAGATCGCCGGCAGGGCCGGGCGAGCCGGCTACGACACGGCCGGGACCGTCGTCGTGCAGGCGCCCGACCACGAGACCGAGAACCTCAAGGCCGTGGAGAAGGCCGGCGACGACCCCAAGAAGAAGCGCAAGATCATCCGCAAGAAGGCGCCGGAGGGCTTCGTGTCCTGGGGCGAACCGTCGTTCCGCCGGCTCGTCGACGCCGAGCCGGAGACGCTCACCTCGAGCATGCAGATGACCGCGGCCATGCTGATCAACGTGATCGCGCGCGGCGGCGACGCGTTCGCGAACGTGCACGCGCTCGTGTTCGACAACCACGAGCCGTGGAAGCGCCAGCTCGCCCTCGCCAGGCGGGCGCTGGGCATCTACAAGACGCTCCGGCAGGCCGGGATCGTCGAGCAGAGCGCGAGCGGTGACATCCGCCTGACCGTCGACCTGCAGGCGAACTTCGCGCTCAACCAGCCCCTGTCGCCGTTCGCGCTCGCCGCGTTCGACCTGCTCGACCAGGAGGCGCCGACCTACTCGCTTGACATGATCTCGATCGTCGAGGCGACCCTCGACGACCCGCGCCCGGTGCTCAGCGGCCAGCAGTTCGCGGCGCGCGGCGAGGCCGTCGCCGAGATGAAGCGGGAGGGCATCGAGTACGACCAGCGGATGGAGCTGCTCGAGGAGATCACCTATCCCAAGCCGCTCGAGGAGCTGCTCGGCTACGCCTTCGAGACGTACAAGCAGTCGCAGCCGTGGATCGCCGACTTCGCGCTCAGCCCGAAGACCGTCGTGCGGGACATGTACGAGCGGGCCATGTCGTTCGGCGAGTTCATCGCCTTTTACAAGCTCGCCCGCAGCGAGGGGGTCGTGCTGCGCTACCTCTCCGACGCGTACCGCGCCGCACGGCAGACGATCCCGGATGAGGCCAAAACCGAGGACCTCCTCGACCTGATCGAATGGCTCGGCGAGCTCGTGCGCCAGGTCGACTCGAGCCTGCTCGACGAGTGGGAGGAGCTCATCCACCCCAATCTCGCCGCGCACGAGGCGAACGCGCACGCCGTCGTGCCGCCGGCGCCGCACCGGCTCACCACCAACGTTCGGGCCTTCCGGATCCTCGTGCGCAACGAACTGTTCCGCCGGGTGCAGCTGGCCGCGCTCGAGCACTACGACGAGCTCGGCGACCTCGACGGCGCGCACGGCTTCACCGCCGACACGTGGGCGGATGCCATGGACGGCTACTTCGCCGACCACGACGAGGTGCTCACCGGCGCAAACGCGCGCGGCTCCGGGCTGCTCATCCTCGAGGAGGGCGCATCCGTCTGGACCGCGAGGCAGATCCTCGACGACCCGGCCGGGGACCACGACTGGGGGATCAGCGCGACCGTCGACCTGGCCGACTCCGACGAACAGGGCTTCGCGGTCATCCGGGTGACCGGGGTCAACCGGCTCTAGCGGGCGGCGGGGTCATCTGTGGCCGAATCGGACAACTGTTGCCGGTGTGCGGGCAACAGTCGTCCGTTACGGGAACAGTCAGCGGGCGGCGGGCTCCTCGGCGGGGACGGCCGCCGCCGGACCGCTCGGCAGGCGCCGCATCCCGGTGAGCGGGGAGAAGGCCACGAACGTGCAGCTCAGCAGCGAGCCGGCCAGCGCGATCCACAGGGTGGGCACGATGCCGATCGTCCCGCCGATCGCTCCGCTCAGCAGGGAGGCGATCGGCATGACGCCCCAGACGAAGAATCGGATGGACGCGTTCATCCGGCCGAGCAGGCGCGGCGGGCAGAGGCGCTGGCGGAGGGTCACCTGGGTGATGTTGTAGACCAGCACCGTGAACGCGATCACGAATTCGGCGGCGACCAGGACGACCAGGGAGGCCGGCGCGGCCAGGAACGAGGCAATCGGGAAGAGGGCGAAGGCGACGGCGCCGAGCAGCGCGGACAGGGTGATGATCGTTCCCTCGCCGATCCAGGCGGCCAGCCGCGGTGTCGCCAGGGCGCCGAGCAGGCCGCCGACCGCGCCGACCGAGAACAGGATGCCGAGGCCGGCGGCGCCGAGGTCGAGGTCACGCAGCACATAGAGCGGGAGCAGCGTGAGGCCCAGCGTGGCGAAGAAGTTGGAGCTGGCCGTCGTCGCCGCGATGCTGCGGATCAGCGGCTGGCTCCAGACGAAGCGCACGCCCTCCTTGATCTCCCGCGGCAGGGATTGGCGCTGAGCGCGGTCGGCGGGGACCTCGCCGTCCCGGATCCGCCCCAGCATGACGGCCGAGACCAGGTAGGAGAGCGCGTCGATGAGCAGCAGCACGGGGGCGCTGACGACCGTGAGGAGCAGCCCGGCGAGACCCGGGCCGGCGATCCGGGAGACCTGCGAGGTCGCCTCCAGCGTGGAGTTCGCCTGCCCCACCTGCTCCGAGCTGACCAGGATGGGGATGTAGCTCTGGTAGGACACGTCGAAGAAGACCGTCGCGGCGCCCATCACGGCGGCGACGAGGTAGAGGTGCCAGATCTCCAGGGCGCCCGCGAACCAGAGCAGGGGGATGGCGGCCAGCGTCACGGCCCGCACGAGGTCGGCGGCGATCATCACCCGGCGTTTGAGCCAGCGGTCGACCCAGGCGCCGGCGGGCAGCCCGACGACGAGGAACGCGGCCGTGCCGGCCGCGTTCAGCACGCCCATCTCCCACTCGACCGCGCCGAGCAGGGTGACCGCCAGGAAGGGGAGAGCCAGCGAGGTGAACTGCACCCCGAGCACGCTGATGCCCTCCGCTCCCCAGAGCCAGAGGAACCTGCGGTCGCGGTGCACGTTGGGCGGCGTCATCCGGCCATACTCCCACCCGGGATCCTCGATCCGGGGAACCTTGAGGGTACGTTGGTGCCATGCCTCAGCACACATCCACGGCGGCCCCGATCCGCACCGGCATCATCGGCTTCGGAACCTCGGGGCGGGTCTTCCACGCCCCGTTCATCTCCTCGAACCCGGAGTTCTCGCTCGACCTGATCGTGACCGGCAACCCGGAGCGGCGCATGCAGGCGATCCACGGCTACCCGCGCGCGGAGGTTTTGGCCGCCCCCGGCGACCTGTTCGACCGGGTCGACGACCTCGACCTCGTCGTGATCGGTTCGCCCTCCGGGACGCACGTCGACCTGGCCCACGCCGCCCTCGATGCCGGCCTGGCCGTGGTCGTCGACAAGCCGTTCTCGGTGACCCCGGAGCAGGGACGCGGGGTGATCGAGAAGGCCGAAAGGCTGGGACTGCTGCTGACCGTCTTCCAGAACCGGCGCTGGGACGGCGACTTCCTCACCCTCCGAGCGCTCCTGGCGGCCGGTGCCCTGGGCACGGTGCGACGGTTCGAGTCACGGTTCGAATGGTGGAAGCCCGAGCAGGCCAAGTCGTGGAAGGCCACGGCGACTGCGGCCGAGGGCGGCGGCGTGCTCTACGACCTGGGCGCGCACCTCATCGACCAGGCCATGCTGCTGTTCGGCCCGGTCGACGACGTCTATGCCGAGGTCCTCACCCGACGCGAGGGAGGCGCCGCCGACGACGACACGTTCGTCGCCCTGCACCACGGCTCCGGCGTGCACTCCCACCTGTCGATGAACGCGATGGCCGCGCAGGTGGGGCCGCGGTTCCACGTGCTCGGCTCCACGGCCGGCTACACGAAGTGGGGCCTGGACGGTCAGGAGAGCGCGCTCCGCGCGGGGATGCTGCCGACCGACGACGGCTACGGCCTCGAGCCGGAAGAGACCTGGGGCGCCCTCGGGGTGGAGGGAGCCGGGCAGGCCGGCGCCCTGAGGCGCGTGCCGACCGAGCGCGGAAGCTACGACGCGTTCTACGCGGGCCTGGCGGATGCCCTGCTGCGCGGCGGGCCCGTGCCGGTCAAGCCGCGCGACGCCCTGCATGTCATCGACGTGATCGAACGGGTGCACCGCCTGGCCGGCTGATTCGGCCGGGCGAGCCGGCCAGGCGGTCGGCCTCAGCTTCCGGAACCGGTGTCGCCGGTGTCGTCCGCGTCGTCGTCGTCCTGCCCGGGACCGTGCCCGGGACCCCGCCCGGTTTCGGTGCCCGTGATGGCGAACGACTTGTCGAGCTTCACCGTGGCCCGGGTTCCGTCGGACTGGATGATGTGGGCCTCGTAGGCGGCGCCCTCCGCGTCGTTCTCCACCCGCTGGATCTCGGCATCCGGGTACTTCGCCGTGACCGCCGCGGTCACCCTGGCGGCCGTGTCCCCGGTGAGGAGAGCTTCGGTCTTGCCGTTGGCGCCCACGTGGCCGCCCTTGCTCTCGTCCCGGTCGGGCCGGGTGCCATCGTGGTCGCCGGGCCCGGAACGCTCGCCCGGCGCCGACGTCGAGGTGTCGCTCGGGGTGTCCGTGGCCGCCGACGCCGACGTGATGAACGACGCACCGATCGCGCCGCCCAGGAGCATGGAGCCCACGATCGAGGCGCCGACCGCCGTCTTCTGTCTCTTGTTCATGTGCTGTCTCCTTCGTCGGCCGCCCCGGGGATTCGGGACGCGCCTTCTCTCGTGACTCCACAGTGCGGGGACGAGCTATCGACGACGTATGGCGAACCTGAAAATCAGCTGGGTATCGGTGAGCCCGGCAACCGCCGGCCGGCAGGGGCCAGCGGGTCAGGCCACCGTCACCGCGAGGGGCGCGTTCTCGTCCGCGGTCCACTCCTGGAGCGACCCGTCGAAGATGGCGACGTCGCCGTGCCCGGCCAGGGTCAGCGCGAGGGCGCTCGCCGAGGCCGCGATCCCGGCGCCGCAGTAGGTGACCACACGGCCGCCGGATGCCGCGGCGGGGGCGACGCGCGCCCGCAGCTCGTCGCCGCGGAGGAACGCGTTCGTGGCGCGGTCGACGAGGCGACCGGCGGGCAGGCTCACGCTGCCCGGGATGTGGCCCAGGCGCGGGCGCGCCCCGGCCTCGCCCGAGAACTCCGCGGCGGGCAGCGAGCAGACGAGGGAGGCATCCGTGTCGCCGGCCAGGACCGATTCGACGAACGCCTTGTCGACCCACAGCTCGGGGCGCGGCGTGGCCTCGAACCGGCGCCCGGGACGCGCCGCCACGTGGCCGGTCCGGAGGGGACGCTGCTCGGCCTTCCACTTGGTCAGGCCGCCGTCGAGCACGGAGACGTTGTCGTAGCCGAAGGAGCGGAACAGCCACCAGATGCGGGACGCCCACTGGCCGACCGACCCGTCGTAGACGACGACCCGGGTCTGGTTGTCGATGCCGACGGATGTCGCGGCTCGCTCGAACTGGTCGGCGCTCGGCCGGGCGAAGTCGAAGTCCCCGTCGGGGTCGGAGAACACGTCGAGCAGGTTGGCGAAGATCGCGCCGGGCAGGTGGCCGCCGACGAGGTACTGGTCGTAACCGCTCAGCCAGCGCAGTCCGCCGCCGGGCGCCGAGACCTGGAGGACGGTCGCATCGAGCAGCACGAGGTCATCGGCGCCGTGGTGGTCGGTGAGCCACTGGGTGGAGACGAGGAGCGAGGACGTTGCCGGGGAGGGGAGGGCTGGGGAAGACATGCGGCAACGCTAGCCGGGCGCCCCGGCCAGCACCCGGACGCGCGCAACAGGAGGTAACGCGGAGCGTTCGTTACCGCTGGGCCTTCCAGTCGAGGTTGATGATCTGCTTGATGTAGATGTTCTCGCCCAGCCCCGGCACGGACGGGTTCATCTTGAGCATCAGCTGCACCGGGACGTTGAAGCGCTGAGCGATGTCGAAGAAGGAATCGCCCTCGACGACGGTGTAGGTGAGGAGGGCGCCGCTTCCGGACGCCGTCGTCGACCCGCGGGCACCGGGCGTGGACCCGTGGTCCTCGGCCGGCCCCTGGGGCAGGGGCTCAGGTTCGGCGTTCGGGGTCAGGGTGGGCACCTGGGGATTCGGCACGAGGGGAGCCTCGGCGATCGGCGTCGGCGTGGGTGTCGCGGTGGGCGTCGGCGTTGGCCTGGGCGTCGGGGTGACCGTGGCGGTGACGGTGACGGCCGGCGTCGGTGCGGCGGCGCATCCGGTCAGGCCGATGAGCAGGACCGCGGCGGCGGTTGCACCGCAGGCGCGGCCCAGGAATGTATGGCTGATGATGTCGACCCCCCGGTTAACCTCTCTACTGAGAGCGCCCGCGCGCGCACTGGCGCGGAGACTGAACCAGTCTAGGACCCCGGGCGAGTCACGCGTCTGCCCCCGTTAGGGGTCAGCGCTCGTCAGGGGTCAGCGCTCGTCAGGGGTCAGCGCTCGTCAGGGGTCAGCGCTCGTCAGGGGTCAGCGCTCGTCAGGGGTCAATACTTGTCGGGGTCAGCGCTCGTCAGGGGTCAATACTTGTCGGGGTCAGCGCTTGTCAGGGTCAGCACTCGATGACGTTGACCGCGAGGCCGCCCTCGCTGGTCTCCTTGTACTTCGTCATCATGTCGAGGCCGGTCTGGCGCATGGTTTCGATCACCGTGTCGAGCGAAACGAGGTGGGTGCCGTCGCCGTGCAGCGCGAGCCGGGCGGCCGACACCGCCGTCGACGAGGCGATCGCATTGCGTTCGATGCAGGGCACCTGGACGAGTCCGCCGACCGGGTCGCAGGTGAGCCCGAGGTGGTGCTCCATCGCGATTTCGGCGGCGTTCTCGACCTGCCGCGGAGTACCGCCGAGCACGGCGCAGAGAGCGCCGGAGGCCATGGCGCAGGCGGAGCCGACCTCGGCCTGGCATCCGCCCTCGGCCCCGGAGATCGAGGCATTCGCCTTGACCAGCGAGCCGATTGCGACCGCGGTCAGCAGGTAGCGGCGGATGCCCTCGGCGTTGGCACCAGGGACGAACTTCAGGTAGTAGTGGCCGACGGCCGGGATGATGCCGGCCGCGCCGTTGGTAGGCGCCGTGACGACCCGGCCGCCGGCGGCGTTCTCCTCGTTGACGGCCAGCGCGAAGGCGTGCAGCCACTCGGTCGAGGTGTCGCGATCGCGCTGCGGGAGACCGTCATATTCCTCGAGGCGCATGCGAACCTTGGCGGCGCGCCGTTTGACGCCGAGACCGCCGGGAAGCGTGCCGTCGCCGGCCAGCCCGGCCTCCACGCAGGTGTGCATGGCGTCCCAGATGGCGTCGAGTCCGGCGTCGAGTCCCTCGGCGCCGTGGATGGCTTCCTCGTTGGCGCGGGCGACGTCGCAGATGCCGATGTCGAACGCGTCGCAGAGGCTGAGCAGCTCGTCGCTCGAGGCGTAGGGCAGCGGCTGGGCGACGGTGGCGGCCGGACGGATCGGGTCGCCGTCGCGGCGGATGAAGCCGCCGCCGATCGAGTAATACGTCTCCTCGAACAGGGGCAGGGCATCCGATTCGCCCCACGCCCGGAGGGTGAGCGCGTTCGGGTGGCCGGGCAGACGGGTGCGCGGCTCGAAGGTCACGTCGGTCTTGCCGATCGGGATCTCGTGCGTGCCGAGCAGGCGCAGGGTCGCCCCGTCCGGCAGTTTCGACCAGGCGAACCGCACGTCGTCCGGGTCGCAGCTTTCGGGCCGGAAGCCGGCGAGCCCGGCCAGGACGGCGTCGGGCGTGCCGTGGCCGAGGCCGGTGGCTCCGAGCGAACCGTAGAGTGAACAGGTGATCCGGCGCACCTCCGGGAGGTACCCGCTCTCCTCGAGGTTGTCGGCGAAGGTGCGGGCGGCCTTCATCGGGCCAACCGTATGGGAACTGGATGGACCGATGCCGATGGAGAAAAGGTCGAGAGCCGAGACGTACGCTGTCACGCCCCCCATGTTACGGGGCCCGTCGCGCATAAATCGTGCGCGGATCGCTCGTTCTCGCCCCATTCCTCCCCGCGAAACCGCAGTTATGCGCGTTATTCGGCCGTCAGAACGCGCACAACTGCGTTTTCGCGGGGGGTGGGGGGTGGGCTAACGGATGGTTTTGCGGGCGGTGATCTGGCCGGTGTCGAAGCCGAGCAGGTGCAGGCCCCCGTTGAAGCGGGCGTGCTCGATCTTGATGCAGCGGTCCATCACTACGGTGAGCCCCTTCGACTCGCCGTACTCTGCGGCATCCTGGTTCCAGATGCCCAGCTGCACCCAGATCGTCGGGGCGCCGGACGCGACGACGTCGTCGATGACCGCCGGGATGTCGCTGCCGCGCCGGAAGACCACCACGATGTCGGGCACTTCGGGCAGCGAGGCCAGGTCGGGGTAGGCCTTCTCGCCGAGGATCGTGTCGGCGTTCGGGTTCACGAAGTAGACGGTGTAGTCGCTCGACTGCTGCAGGTAGGTGCCGACGAAATAGCTCGAGCGGGCGGGGTTCGGCGACGCGCCGACGATGGCGACGGACTTTGCCGCGCGCAGGATCTTCAGCCGCGCCTTGGCGTCGGGTCCGATCCAGGTGCGCTGCGAGTGCAGCAGCTTCGCCAGCGGGGAGTCGGCCGGGACGTCGCAGCTCAGGCCGTTGGCCAGCTGCACGGTCTCGGTGACGCCGGGCGCGGCATCCGCCTGGGTGGCAGCCGGGGTGATGGCGTCCGGGTCGGTGATGGTGGTCGCGGTGCTCATTTGCTTCCTCCCACGGCCTGGGCGAGGGCCTGGTCGAGATCGTAGATGATGTCGTCAACGTCTTCGATGCCCACGCTAATCCGCACGCCGCCGGGCTGCACGCCAGCGTCGACCAGTTGCTGCGCGGTGAGCTGCGCGTGGGTGGTCGAGGCCGGATGAATCACCAGCGTCTTCGCGTCGCCGATGTTGGCGAGGTGGCTGGCCAGGTTGACCGAGTCGATGAAGGTCCGCCCGGCGTCGCGGCCGCCGACGACGTCGAAGGTGAAGACCGAGCCGGGGCCCTTGGGCAGGTACTTGAGTCCGCGCTCGTAGTGCGGGTGGCTCGGCAGCCCGGCCCAGTTGACGGAGGCGACGCGCGGGTCGGCCTCGAGCCATTCGGCGACCGCGCGGGCGTTGTCGACGTGCGCCTGCATGCGGAACGGCAGCGTCTCGACGCCCTGCGCGAGCAGGAACGCGGAGTGCGGGGCGAGGGTCGGCCCGATGTCGCGCAGCTGCTCGGCGCGGAGGCGGGTGAGGAACGCGTACTCGCCGAAGTTGCCCGACCACTGCAGGCCGCCGTAGCTCGGCACCGGCTCGCCGAACAGCGGGAACTTGTCGCTGTGCCAGTGGAAACGGCCGCTCTCGACGACCACGCCGCCGAGGGTGGTGCCGTGCCCGCCGAGGAACTTCGTCGCCGAGTGGATGACGACGTCGGCGCCCCACTCGAACGGGCGGGTCAGGTAGGGCGTGGCGACGGTCGAGTCGATGATCAGCGGGATGCCGGCGGCGTGCGCCACCTCGGCGAGCCCCTCGATGTCGGCGATCTCGCCGGACGGGTTCGCGACGGTTTCGGCGAAGATCAGCTTGGTCTTGTCGGTGATCGCCGCGGCGTAGTCGGCGGGGTCCGAGCTCCGCACGAACGTCGTGTCGATGCCGAAGCGGCGCAGGGTCACGTCGAGCTGGGTGATCGAGCCGCCGTACAGGTTGGCGCTCGAGACGATGTGGTCGCCGGAGCCGGCCAGGCTGGCGAAGGTGATGTACTGCGCGGACAGGCCGCTCGCCGTGGCGACGGCGCCGAGGCCGCCCTCCAGGCTGGCGATCCGTTCCTCGAACGCAGCGACCGTGGGGTTGGCCAGGCGGGAGTAAACGTTGCCGTACTTCTGCAGGGCGAAGCGGGCCGCGGCATCCGCGGTGTCGTCGAAGACGAAGGCGCTCGTCTGGTAGATCGGCAGCGCGCGGGCGCCGGTCACCGCATCGGGGATGTTCCCGGCGTGGATTGCCCGGGTCTTGAAGCCGTACTCGCGATCTGCCATGGCCTCACGCTACCGAAACGGTCGAGCGCGGGCGCGGCGGCGTGTAACAGGGCGAAACGGATGCCCGGCGCGGGCTGCGCTGGCGACGCGGGCCGTGCGCCGCTGCGCGCGAGCTCCGCCACCCGCAAAGCGGCGCAGTTCGGGCGCGGCTCGCGCGCGGCCACAGCTTCAGCCCGGCTTCGACCCCGGCCGCGGCCGCCGCGTGCGGCAGGATGTTCCCATGGCAGACAAACTCGACACGGTGGTGATCGGCGGCGGGGCGATGGGCTCGGCGACGGCCTGGCAGCTCGCCCGGCGGGGGCGCTCGGTGCTGCTGCTGGAGCGCTTCGAGCCCGGGCACGCCAACGGCGCCTCCCATGGCGCGTCCCGCAATTTCAACACGGCCTACGCCGAGCCCAGCTACGTCGCGATGCTCGCCGAGGCGCTGCCGCTCTGGCGGGAGCTCGAGGCGGAGACCGGATCCCGGCTGCTCGATCAGGTCGGGATCGTCAACCATGGCCCCAACCCGAGCTTCGACGGGGTCGCCGACGCGCTCCACGGGGCGGGGCTCGGGGCCGAGTTCCTGATGCCGGAGGCGGCGGGGGAGCGCTGGCCGGGCATCCGTTTCGACGGCCGGGTGCTGCACACGCCCGACGCCGGCCGGCTGAACGCGGATGCCTCGGTGGCCGCCCTGCAGGCCGCCGCCGTCGCCGCGGGCGCCGAGGTCCGGCACGGCACGCGCGTGCTAAGGCTCGAGGTGCTCGGCGACGACCACGTGCGCGTCACCACCGAGACCGGTGTGCTCGACGCCCGCCGGGCGGTCGTGACGGTCGGCGCCTGGACCACCGGACTGCTCGCCGGCGTGCTGCCGGTGCCGCGCCTGGTCGTCAGCCAGGAGCAACCCGCGCACTTCGCTCTGCGCGACGGGTCGCCGGACGCGGCCGCCCGCGCCGCCGTGGACTGGCCGGGCTTCAACCACGCCTTCGACCCCGCCGACCCGCGCTACGACCACTGGTATTCGCCGGTCTACGGCATGTACACGCCCGGGCAGGGGGTCAAGGCCGGCTGGCACGGCGTCGGCCCGGTCACCGATCCGGATGCCCGGACCTTCACCCCGGAACCGGTGCAACTGGCCGCGCTGCAGAGGTATGTGCGCGACTGGCTGCCCGGCGCCGACCCCGACGCGCTCGAGCCGATCAGCTGCACGTACACGACCACCGCCGACGAGGACTTCGTGCTCGACCGCGTCGGCCCGGTCGTCGTCGGCGCCGGCTTCAGCGGCCACGGCTTCAAGTTCACCCCGTCGGTCGGGCGGATCCTCGCCGACCTCGCCACGGGCGCCGGCCCCGCGCCGGCCCGGTTCGCGCTGTCCCGGCTGCCGAACCCCGGCCTCGGCGGCTGGCTCGCCCACCGCTGACCGGCCTGCGCGCGCTGGTTGCCCCGTCGTCCGCTTTCAGTTGCGGACAAAGCACCTTCAATTCCGCGATGAAGGTACTTTCTCCGCGACTCAGCCGGACGGTTCGCTTGATGGGCGCGACGGTGAGGCGGCGGTGCGGCGCTAGGCGAGGTGCACGGCGCCGAACGCGAGCAGGGCGATCAGGGCCCAGGACAGCAGGCCGACGAGCAGCGACCGCCCGCCGGTCCGGACGAGTTCGCCGAGTCGCACGGCCGAGCCGAGCGCGAACAGCGCCATCGCCAGGAGCGCGGTCTGCAGCGTGTCCGCGCCGCCGACGACCGCGGCGGGCAGCGGCAGGAAGGTGCGCACGAGCACGGCGGCGATAAAGCCGGCCACGAACAGCGGAACGAGCGGCGGGCGCCTGCTCGCGGCGGCGTTGGCGGCGTCGCCGGACCCGCTGAGGGGTCGCAAATCGACCTTCCCGGGGCCAACGAAGGTCGATATGCGACCCCTCACGGGCTCGCCGGAGGCGACCGGGAACCGGCCACGCTCCCTGATCGCGACGACGGCCACGAGCGGCGCGAGCATGAGCACGCGGGTGAGCTTGATCACGACGGCGACGGCGAGGGCGGCCGACCCGGCCACCTGGGCGGTCGCGACGACCTGGCCCACGTCGTGCACGCCGGCGCCGACCCAGTGCCCGAATTGCAGGTCGCTCAGTCCGAGCGGATGCCACAGCGCCGGCAGCACCGCGATCGCCAGGGTCCCGCACAGGGTCACCAGGGCGATCGGCACGGCACTCTCTTCGTCCTTCGCCCTGACCACGCCGCTCATCGCGCCGATCGCGGAGGCGCCGCAGACCGAGAAGCCGGTGGCGATGAGCAGCGGCTGGTGCCCGGGCAGCCCGAGCCGGCGTCCGAGCCAGAGCGTGCCGACGAAGGTGAACAGCACGATGCCGACGGTGCTGATGATGGCCACCCAGCCCAGCCCGGCGATGTCGACGAGGCTGAGCTTCAGGCCGAGCAGGACGATGCCGATGCGCATCAGGCGGGTTGACGCCACGGCGAGCCCGGGGGCCAGCACGCCGGTCAGCGCCGGCCGGGCGAACGGGAGCTGGGCGGCGATGATGCCGAGGGCGACGGCCGCGGTGAGCAGCGGAACCGTCGGGACGAGCGAGTGGATGCCCCAGGCCGCCAGCGCGGCGGCGGCCGCGGCGAGCACGCCCGGCAGCCACATGGCCCCAGCCTATAAGGCCGCATGCCCGCCCCTGGCCAGCGGGCCCGGCCAGCGCGCCCGGCCACTGTGCCCCGCCCACCGCGCCCGCCCACATGGCCCTGCCCGCCGAGCCGCCCACCGAGTCCGGCCAGCGCCCCCGCCCAACGAGAAAGGCCGCCTCCCCGGAGGGAAGCGGCCTGGCTCTGGTGCGGCGCCGCGGCGGCGCCGTCACGCTCGTCTAACGGTGGTGGAACCGGGCGACCATGGGGCAGTCGAACGGGTCACGGGCCGCCAGGCCGACCTTGTTCAGGTAGGCGATGACGATGCCGTACGACTCGAGGATCGACGTCTCCGTGTAGAGGATGTTGTGCGATTCGCAGTATTCCTTGGTGATTTCCTGCGCCTTGCGGAGGTGCGGCCTGGCCATGTTCGGGAACAGGTGGTGCTCGACCTGGTAGTTGAGGCCACCCATGAACGTGTCCATGACCGTGCCGCCGCGGATGTTGCGCGAGGTGAGCACCTGGCGACGCAGGAAGTCGACCTTGCTGTCGTGCGGCAGCATCGGCATGCCCTTGTGGTTGGGCGCGAAGGAGGCGCCCATGTACACGCCGAACACGGCGAGCTGCACGCCGACGAAGGCGAACGCCATGCCCAGCGGCAGGAAGTAGAAGATCACGGCGAGGTAGGCCACGATGCGGGTGGTGAGCATCGAGATCTCGAGCCAGCGCTTGTCGACCTTCTTGCGGCCGAAGACCGTCTTGAAGCCGTGGATGTGCAGGTTGATGCCTTCGAGCATGAGCAGCGGGAAGAACGCGTAACCCTGCTTGCGGGTGAGGAACGAGGTGATCCAGTTGACCTTCGCGGCGTCTTCCTCGCGAAAGACGATCACGTCCGGTTCGATGTCCGGGTCCTTGCCGATGACGTTGGGCTGCGCGTGGTGGCGGCTGTGCTTGTTCATCCACCAGGCGTAGCTGATGCCGACGAAGAGGTTCGCGAGGATGCGGCCGGCGCGGTCGTTCGCGGGGCCGGACTCGAACACCTGGCGGTGCGAGGCCTCATGGGCCAGGAACGCGAACTGGGTGAGGATGATGCCGAGCACGCCGGCGATGATCAGCTGGAACCAGCTGTGGCCGAGCAGGACGAAACCGGTGATGGCTCCGCCGAGGGCAACCATGAGGATCGAGAAGACCAGCCAGTAGAAACCGGTGGCCCGCTTCAGCAGCCCCAGGTTGCGCACGGTGTGCAGGAGCGACGAATACTCGGTCGTGGGGTTCTTGGTGTCGCCACCCCGGCGGGTCTTGAGGATGCGCACCGTAGGTGCGGCAATTGCTTCCGACATAGGGCCTTTGTTTGTATCTTGACTTCCCAGCCGCGGATTGAGCAATTACTCGCAGAACAGATACCGATCATTCTACGGGAGCCGACGCCGGAAACGGGGTGAACTCACACTGGATTCCCAGTCGCTATATGCCCGTGGAGGCATATGTCCGCTCGGCGCGGGGGTCCGAATCAACGCCAGCTGGGCAGCCAAATATGCAGCTGCCAGAACAGGAACGGCGTCTGGGATCCGGTCCACAGGGGATAGAAAAAGACGCTCACGAGGGCGGCCACGGCGAGGAAAATGAGCACGATCCGGATGCCCGCCAACCGAAGCCGTGCCGCCCGCTCCTCGTCCGCCACCGGACCGACCCGCTCGGCGTCCGCCACGGGAGCCCCCGGTTCGCCGAGCAGCAACCCGATGACGAAGGTCAGCCCGAGCAGCAGGTACGGTTCGAACGCGATCGTGTAGAACTGGAAGACCGTGCGGTTCAGGTACATCAGCCAGGGAAGGTAGCCGGCGGCCAGGCCGGTCAGGATGAGGCCGACCCGCCACTCGCGGTACCGGGCCAGCCGGTACACGAGGTAGACGGCGGCAAGGGTGGCCGCCCACCAGATGATCGGATTGGCGATCCCGGTGATCGCCTCGGCGCAACTGGCGAACCCGCATCCGTTCTCGCCGAGGGCAGAGGAGCGGAAGTACATGCTCGTCGGCCGGATCATGAACAGCCAGGTGAGCGGATTCGCCTGGTAAGGATGGGGTGTTTCGACGTTCACGTGGTAGCTGTAGGCGGCCACCTGGTAATGCCAGAAGCTCTGCAGCGGGAGCGGCACCCAGGAGAACGCTCCCGTCCACGCATTCCCGGCGGTTTCGGCCCAGTCCCGGTAGTACCCGCCCCGGGTGACGAACCAGCCGGTCCAGGACGCCAGGAACGTGGCGGCCGCGACCGGGACCATCAGCAGGAAGTTCGCCGGGGCCTGCTTGAGCAGGGCCGCGCTCAGCCAGAACGGCACGCCGGCCCGGCGTCGGGCGAGGGCGTCGACGACCACGACGTAGACGCCGAATGCGGCGAGGAAGTAGAAGCCCGACCACTTGACCGAGCTGGCCAGCCCGAACGCGAGGCCGGCCGCGAGCAGCCAGGGCCGCCACCAGAGCGTCGGTCCCCAGGCCGGCTCCCGGCCGGCCTCCCGGCGCCGGGCCAGCCGGGCGGCCAGCCGGGCCGAGTGCCAGTCCCGGTCGAGCAACACCGCGCCGAAGCCGAGCAGCGCGAAGAGCATCACCGAGTTGTCGAGAAGGGCGACCCGCGACATCACGATCGCGTTCCCGTCGATGGCCAGGAGGAACCCGGCGATCACCGCGAGCAGGGTGGAGCCGAACAGCCGGCGGGCGATGAGCATCAGCAGCGCGACCGCGAGTACGCCGATCAGGGCGGTCACGATGCGCCAACCCCAGCTGCTGTCGGCGCCCCACAAGGCCATGCCGAGGGCGATCAGCCACTTGCCGAGCGGCGGATGCACGACGAACGACGGATCCGAGAGGAACACGTTCGTCTGCCCGGCGGCGAAGAGAGCGTCGGCCTTGTCCGGCCAGCTCGACTCGTAGCCGTTGTTGAACAGTGACCAGGCATCCTTCACGTAGAAGGTCTCGTCGAAGACGAGCTCGTGCGGGTGCCCCAGGTTCCAGAGTCGCAGGATCGCGGCCAGGACGATGACGGCGAGAGGCCCGGCCCAGCGGAACCAGCGGCTAGTAGCGAGCACCTGACCATCGTAGTGATTGGGCCGCACGAAGCCGCGGCGGCTGCGAGACTGGGAGCATGATCATCCTCGCTGCCACACCCATCGGAAACCTGGGGGATGTGACGACGCGCCTGGTCGAGGCCCTGGGCGCGGCAACCGTCATCGCGTCGGAAGACACCAGGGTCACCGTGCACCTGCTCAAGGCGCTCGGCATCGAGAACCGGCCGAAGCTGATCAGCCTGCACGACCACAACGAGCGCGGCAAGGCGGCCGAGCTCGTCGAACTCGCCCGCGAGACCGACATCCTGGTGCTTAGCGACGCGGGGATGCCCACCGTGTCCGACCCCGGCTTCCACCTGGTGGATGCCGCGGTGGCCGCCGGCGTCACCGTCACGGCCCTGCCCGGTCCCTCCGCGGTGCTCACCGCCCTGGCCGTCTCCGGTCTGCCGACGGACCGGTTCACCTTCGAGGGGTTCCTGCCGCGCAAGCACGGCGAACGCGTGGGGGCACTGCGCGACCTCGCCGCCGAGCGGCGCACCATGGTGTTCTTTGAGTCGGCGAAGCGGCTGGCGGCGTCGCTGACCGACCTCGCGGCCACGCTCGGCGCCGACCGCCGCGTCGTCGTCTGCCGCGAGCTCACCAAGTTCTTCGAAGAGGTCAAGCGGGGCACCGCCGCCGAGCTCGCCGAGTGGGCGGCCGTGGGCGTCAAGGGCGAAATCTGCGTCGTGGTCGCGGGCGCCGAGGCCCGGGTCCTCGACCTGGAGACCGGCGTGGCCGAGGTCCACGCCCTGGTCGCGGCGGGCGCCCGGCTCAAGGATGCCGCCGCCGACGTGTCCGCGGCATCCGGCCTGGGCAAGCGCGACCTGTACGAGGCGGCGCTCACCCGAAAGGGCCCGGCACGCTCCCGCAACGCGGAATACCCGACCCTCCCGAACGGTTAACGTAAGAAAGAGCTAATGGGGTGAGGGCCATGGCGCACGCACAAGGTGATGGCGGGGTTCCACAAGGTGATGGCGGGGTTCGATCCGTGAGGTTTTCCCGGTACGGCGGACCGGAGGTCCTGGACGTTGTCACGACCGATGTCCCCGTGCCGGGTGCCGGCGAAGTGGTGGTCGGGGTTGTAGCTGCGGGGCTGAATCCCGTGGAGACCAGCATTCGGGAAGGCCGCTTGCAGACGAAGTGGCCAGCTCGCTTCCCTGCGGGGCAGGGCAGCGACTTCGCCGGCCTGATCGCGCGCGTCCCTCGCCCCGACACCGGCCACGACCGACCGAAGCACGGCCACGACTGGCAGGTCGGCGACGCCGTGCTCGGGCACACGGTTCGCGGGGCCCAGGCCACGTTCGTCCGGGTTCCCGTCACGGACATCATCCGCAAACCGGAGCGGCTCTCCTGGGAGGTTGCCGGCAGCCTCTATACCGCGGCGGTCACCGCCTGGAACGCCGTGCAGGAGGCGAACCCGCAGCCCGGCCGGACCGTGCTCGTGCACGCCGCGGCCGGGGGAGTGGGCGGGATCGCCGCCCAACTGGCAAAGCTCCGCGGCGCGAGGGTGATCGGCACGGCCAGCCCGGAGAGCTTCGACCACCTGCGCCAGCTGGGCGTCATCCCGGTGCAGTACGGCCCGGGCCTGGCCGAGGCCGTGGCCCGGATCGCACCGGACGGCGTCGACGCGGAACTCGACCACCTCGGCGACGACGCGATCGCCAACGCCCCCTCGGCCGACGAGAGCGACATGGTCGTGCTGGCGAAAATCGCCAACATGGTCGCGGACCGGCAGATCGTCGTCCCGGTGGCCGCGATCTACCCCTTCGATGAGGTCGAGGACGCGTACCGGGAACTCGAGGCCGGGCACGCCCACGGCAAGATCGTGCTGAGCCTGGACCCGGTGGACTACCCGCACCAGAAGGTGCACGGCATCGACGTGCGGGAGAGCGAGGCCACCAGGGACCGGCCCGACCGGGAACCGGCGCCGCCGGCCCACGAGGTGCTCCCCCCGGTGTTCGGGCATCCGCACCACCACCCCGGTCCGGCCGCTGCCACGGACCGGGATCGGGACGCGGATCGGGACGGTGATCGGGACCTCGCCGGGTAACACGCGAAGGGGCGGGCTCCGCTCGACATAAGATGTCAGCATGTCCGACGGCTCTTCCTTTTACATCACCACGCCCATTTTCTACGTGAATGATGTCCCACACATCGGACACGCGTACACGGAAGTGGCCGCCGATGTGCTCGCCCGCTGGCACCGCCAGTCCGGCGATGACGCATGGCTGCTCACCGGCACCGACGAGCACGGGCAGAAGATCCTGCGCACGGCCACCGCGAACGGCGTCACCCCCAAGGCCTGGGCCGACCGTCTCGTCGAGACCGCCTGGAAGCCGCTGCTGAAGACCGTCGATATCCAGAACGACGACTTCATCCGCACCACGGACGTGCGCCACGAGGTGAATGCGCAGAAGTTCCTGCAGCACCTCTTCGACGCCGGCCACATCTACACCGGCGAGTACGAGGGCTACTACTGCGTCGGCTGCGAGGAGTACAAGCAGCCGAGCGACCTGGTCGACGGCACCGGCGAATTCGAGGGGCAGCCGGTCTGCGCCATCCACTCGAAGCCGGTCGAACTGCTGCACGAGAAGAACTACTTCTTCCGGATGAGCACCTTCACCCAGCAGCTGCTCGACCTGTACGAGAGCAACCCGAACTTCGTGCAGCCCGAGTCCGCGCGCAACGAGGTCATCTCCTTCGTCAAGCAGGGCCTCTCCGACCTGTCGATCTCCCGCTCCAGCTTCGACTGGGGCATCAAGGTGCCGTGGGACGAGAGCCACGTCGTCTACGTCTGGTTCGACGCGCTCCTCAACTACATCACCGCCGTCGGCTACGGCCAGGACGACGAGGAATTCGCCCGCCGCTGGCCCGCCACGCACGTCGTGGGCAAGGACATCCTCCGCTTCCACGCCGTGATCTGGCCGGCCATGCTGCTGGCCGCCGGGCTCCCGGTGCCCACGCAGGTCTTCGGTCACGGCTGGCTGCTCGTCGGCGGCGAGAAGATGAGCAAGTCGAAGCTGACCGGCATCGCGCCGAGCCAGATCACCGAAACCTTCGGTTCGGACGCATTCCGCTACTACTTCATGCGCGCCATCAGCTTCGGGCAGGACGGCTCCTTCTCCTGGGAGGACCTCTCCGCCCGGTACCAGTCGGAGCTGGCCAACGGATTCGGCAACCTCGCGTCCCGGGTGATCGCCATGGTCGTTCGCTACTGCGACGGGGAGATCCCCACCGCCGGCGAGTTCAGCCAGGCCGACGAACTGATCCGCGGCACCGAGCGCCGGGCGACGGCCGCCGCGATGGGCGCCGTCGACCGGCTCGCCATCCATGAGGCCATCGCCGCGGTCTGGGAGCTCGTCGACGAGCTCAACGGCTACATCACCAGCCAGGAACCCTGGGCCCTGGCCAAGGACCCCGCCCAACGGGACCGGCTCGACGCCGTGCTCTTCACCGCCGTCCGCGGCCTCGGCACGCTGGCCGTGCTGCTCTCGCCGGTCGTGCCGCGGGCCACCGCCCGGCTCTGGACCGCCCTCGGTGGTGTCGGCGACGTCGCCGACCAGCGCATCGACCAGGCCTGGGAATGGACCGGCGGCACCCATGTGTCCCCGCTCGAGGCCCTGTTCCCGCGCATCGAGGCCACGGTTGGCTAGCGACGGTTCCCCCGCCGCGCATGTTCGCCGGCGTGAGCAGACCGGGGGGCGCGACCTGAGCTACCCGCCCCTGCCGGAGCCGCTCGTCGTGGGCGTCTACGACAACCACACGCACCTCGAAATCGCCGACGGCGACAACGCGCTGGACTTCCGGGAACACCTCGACCGCGCGTCGAGCGTGGGCGTGCGCGGGGTCGTGCAGGTCGGCGGGGACCTGGAAACCTCGCGCTGGTCGGCCGAGACGGCGCTGCACGAGCCGCGCATGCTCGCGGCCGTCGCCATCCACCCCAACGAGACGCCGGCCTACGATGCGGCCGGCACGCTCGACGACGCGTTCGCGGAGATCGCCGACCTGGCCTCCCGCCCGCGCGTGGTCGCGGTCGGCGAGACCGGGCTGGACTTCTTCCGCACCGGCCCCGAGGGCCGCGCGGCCCAGTACCGCTCGTTCGAAGCCCACATCGAGATCGCGAAGCAGAACACCCTGGCGCTGCAGATCCACGACCGGGACGCCCACGCGGAGGTCATCGCTACCCTGCTACGGGTCGGCGCGCCCGAACGCACCGTGTTCCACTGCTTCTCCGGCGACGCCGAACTGGCACGCATCTGCACCGAGAACGGCTGGTACATGTCCTTCTCCGGGACGGTCACCTTCAAAAGCGCGGTCGACCTGCGCGAGGCGCTCACGGTCGCTCCCCGGCGGCTCCTCCTGGCCGAGACGGATGCCCCCTTCCTTACCCCCGAACCCAACCGCGGCCGCCCGAACGCCCCCTACCTGCTGCCGTACACGCTGCGCGCGATGGCCGCACACCTCGAAACGGATCTCTCCCTGCTCGCCGCGCAAATCTCCTCCAACACGGAACTGGTCTACGGGCGCTGGGATGCCGAACCGGTGACCGCGCCGCACGACCTCCCGCACAGCGACGCCGCCCCGCAGGGCGGACTGGCATGACCGGGCCCGAGGCCGAGCTCGCACACGAGCCGGCGCACGGCACGCGGCACGGCCTGCCGGCCGGCGCCGAGCCGGAGACCCCTCCGGAACCGGGGCGAGAGGGCGGCCGCGGACGTCACGTCGCCCCCGAGCCCGAGGAATCGCCCGAGGAGCCGCACGAGTCGGCCGAGTCGCCCGAGTCGGCGGAGTCGCCGGAGTCGCCCCGGTCGGCTGAACCGACGGAGCCAACGACGTCAGTGCCCGCGGGCACGCCGGCCCGGACCCTGCTCGGCCCGTCCGAGATCCGCGACCTCGCCGAGATGCTCGGCGTGAACCCGACCAAGAAGCTCGGCCAGAACTTCGTCATTGACGGCAACACCGTTCGCCGGATCGTGAAGGTCGCCGGCATCACGGCCGAGGACACGGTCGTCGAGGTCGGCCCGGGGCTCGGTTCGCTCACCCTGGGCCTCCTCGAAACCGGCGCCCGCGTGGTCGCCGTCGAGATCGACGCCCGCCTGGCCGAGCAGCTTCCGATCACGGTCGAACTCATGCAGCCGGGCGCGCCGCTCACGGTCATCCTGGGCGACGCCATGCGCATCATGGACATTCCCGGCGACCCCACCCGGCTCGTCGCGAACCTGCCCTACAACGTGTCGGTGCCGGTGCTGCTGCACCTGCTCGAGCACTTCCCGTCGCTGCGCGCGGGCCTGGTCATGGTGCAGGCCGAGGTCGGCGAGCGCCTCGCCGCGCCGCCCGGCTCCAAGGTGTACGGCAGCCCGAGCGTGAAGGCGGCCTGGTACGGCGCGTTCCGAACCGCCGGCAAGGTGAGCCGGCAGGTGTTCTGGCCCGTCCCGAACGTCGACTCGATCCTCGTCGCCTTCGACCGCCGGGCCGAACCGCTGGAGTCCGAGGAACTGCGCCTGGCCACCTTCGCCCTCGTCGACGCGGCGTTCCAGCAGCGCCGGAAGATGCTGCGCCAGTCCCTCTCCGTCGTGCTCGGCGACTCGACGACCGCCTCCAGACTGATCACCGAGGCCGGCATCGACCCCACCGAGCGCGGCGAGCAGCTCACCGTGCACGACTTCCTCGCGATCGCCCGCGCGACGTCCTAGTCTGGGGCCATGTCCGACAGCCCCAACAGCGACAGTCCCGACCGCATCGCGGCCGCCGGGAGGAGCGACGCGGCGATGACGGCAGCGACCGGCAAGCCCGGGGCGCACTGGTTCGAACTGCTCGACGCGGCCGGGGCAGCCGAGTGGACGCATCCGCAGATCGCCCGCTGGCTGCACGACGAGCAGGGCGTTCCCGGCTGGTGGCGCCAGGCGGTCACCGTCGGCTTCGAACAGGCGCGCGGCCGGAGGCTTCCGGGGCAGCGCGCCGACGGCACCTTCGAGGTGAGCGCGTCGAAGACGTTCCCGCTCGAGCAGGAGGCCGCCCTCGACGTCGTCATCGGGGCGGTGAGCGCGAGCCTCGGCCGACCGGCGAGCGAGAGCCGCACCGCGCGCTACCTGACCGCCCGGTGCAAGCTCCCTGCCAACGGTTCCCTGCTGGCCACGGCCAACCCCGCCAACGCGGGCCGGACATCCGTGTCCCTGGCCCACCAGCGACTCGCGGATGCCGCGGCCGTCGCCCCGGCGAAGGCGGCGATGCAGCGGGGGCTGGCCGCCGCCTCGTCCGGAGCCGCGCGCGGGCTGGACTAGGTTAGGAGCATGAGCATCGCGGGGGCATCCCAGGTCGTGCACGCGAGAGCGCCGGGCAAGATCAATGTCTTCCTCAAGGTCGGCAAGGTCATGGAAGACGGCTACCACGACGTCGCCACCGCCTACCAGTCGGTCTCGCTCTACGAGGACGTGCGTGCCTATCCGGCCGACGACTTCTCGGTCGAGTTCACCGGCCCGATCGACACCTCCGGCCTGGCCACCGACGGCTCCAACCTCGCGATCAAGGCCGCACGGCTGCTCGCCCGCAAGACCGGCTTCCGCGGCGGAGTGCACCTCGAGATCGAGAAGCACGTCCCGATCGCCGGCGGCATGGGCGGCGGTTCGGCGGATGCCGCGGCGACCCTCCTCGCCTGCGACGCCCTGTGGGGCACGGAGGCGACGAAGGAAGAGCTGCTCGCCCTCGCCGCCAGGCTCGGCGCCGACGTCCCGTTCGCGTTCACCGGCGGCACCGCCATCGGCACCGGCCGTGGCGACCAGCTCAGCCCCGCCCTGGCCAAGGGGCACTTCCAGTGGGTGCTCGCCCTCGCCGAATTCGGGATGTCGACGCCCGGCGTCTACAGCGAACTGGACCGCCACCGCGACCGCCACGCGCAGGACATCTTTCCCGCCGAGCACCAGCCCACCGTCGACCCGAACGTGCTGCAGGCGCTGCGGGCCGGCGACCCGCGGATGCTCGCCGAGTCGCTGCACAACGACCTGCAGGCTCCCGCGCTGCACCTCGCGCCGGGCCTCGGCAAGGTCCTCGAGCTCGGCGAGGCGAACGGCGCCCTCGCCGGGATCATCTCCGGCTCCGGACCCACGGTGGCCTTCCTCGTCGCGGATTCCGACAGCGCGCTCGAGCTCCAGGTGGCGCTGAGCGCCTCCCGGCTGAACGTCGTGCGAGCCACCGGCCCGGTGCACGGCGCCCGCCTCGTCCACGACTAACCCCCGCCCAACTCCCCGCGAAACCGCAGTTGTGCGCGTCATTCGGGGGTTTTAGCGCGCACAACTGCGGTTTCGCGGGAGAGAGGGCGGGCTCTCAGGCGCGGCCGGTAAGCTTGGACCACTTATGGCACATTTGCTCGGGGCTGAAGCCCTGCACCTCGAATTCCCCACCCGCGTCATCTTTGACAGCGTCACCGCCGGCCTCAACGAAGGCGACCGGATCGGCGTCGTCGGCCGCAACGGCGACGGCAAGTCAACGCTGCTCAACCTGCTCGCCGGGCGGATGGAACCCGACTCCGGACGCGTGACGCGTCGGCGCGGCGTGACCATCGGCATCCTCGACCAGGCCGACGAGCTCGCCTCCGGCCAAACCGTCGGCCACACCATCGTCGGCGGCATCGAGGAGCACGTCTGGGCCGGCGACTCCAAGGTGCGCGACGTCATCGGCGGCCTCGTCCGCGACATCCCCTGGGACGCGCTCGTCGACGACCTCTCCGGTGGCCAGCGCCGCCGGGTGGCCCTCGCGGCCGTGCTCATCGGCGACCACGACGTCATCTTCCTCGACGAGCCCACCAACCACCTCGACGTCGAGGGCATCTCCTGGCTCGCCGGGCACCTGAAGAACCGCTGGGCGGTGAACTCCGGCGGCCTCGTCGTCGTCACTCACGACCGGTGGTTCCTCGACGAGGTCTGCAACCAGACCTGGGAGGTGCACGACCGCATCATCGAGCCCTTCGAGGGCGGCTATGCGGCCTACATCCTGCAGCGCGTCGAACGCGACCGGATGTCCGCCGCCTCCGAATCGAAGCGCCAGAACCTGATGAAGAAGGAACTCGCCTGGCTGCGCCGCGGCGCCCCCGCCCGCACCGCCAAGCCCAAGTTCCGCATCGACGCGGCCAACGTCCTGATCGAGAACGAGCCGCCGCCCCGCGACACGGTCTCGATGCAGTCGATGGCCATGCAGCGCCTCGGCAAGGATGTCGTCGACCTGCTCGACGTCACCGTCAAGTTCGAGGACAAGACCGTGCTCAACGACATCACCTGGCGCATCGCGCCGGGCGAGCGCACCGGCATCATGGGCGTCAACGGCGCCGGCAAGTCCACGCTGCTCAACCTCGTCGCCGGCACCCTGCTGCCCACCAGCGGCACGGTCAAGCGCGGCAAGACCATCAAGGTCGCCGTGCTCACCCAGCAGCTGTTCGAGCTCGAAGACATCCAGAACGACCGGGTGAGCGAGGTCATCGGCCGCCAGAAGACGTCGTACATCGCCGGCGGCAAGGAGATCACCCCCGGGCAGATGCTCGAGCGGATGGGCTTCATGAGCGCCCAGCTGACCACGAAGGTCAAGGACCTCTCCGGTGGCCAGAAGCGCCGCCTGCAGCTGCTGCTGATCGTGCTCGACGAACCGAATGTGCTCATCCTCGACGAGCCCACCAACGACCTCGACACCGACATGCTCGCCGCCATGGAAGACCTGCTCGACTCCTTCCCCGGCACCCTCCTCGTCGTCTCGCACGACCGGTACCTGATCGAGCGCGTCACCGACAACCAGTACGCCGTGACGGATGGCGCGTTCCGGCACCTGCCCGGCGGCGTCGACCAGTACCTCCAGCTGCGCAAGAAGCAGATCTCCGGCGGAACCTCCGGCTCCAGCGGTTCGCCGACCGAGGCATCCGGAGCCGCCGCCGGGCAGAAGGGCCGGCTCGCCGTCGGCGGCGCCGAGCTCCGCAACGCGCAGAAGGAGCTCGCCTCGACCGGCCGGAAGGTCGTCAAGGCGCAGGACCGGATCACCTCGCTGCACGAGTCGCTGGCCGCACACGACCAGGCGGACTACACCGGCCTCGGCGTGCTGTCGGCCGAGCTCTCGCAGCTCGAAGACACCGTGGTCGGCCTGGAAACGCGCTGGCTCGAACTTTCCGAGCTCGTCGGGAGCTGAGTTCGCAGGTCCTGTGACGGCGTGTGTCGAAGACGGCCACGCCGCGCAGGATCTCTCGTTACCGTTGAAGTGTGCCTGGCGACGTCGCGGCACAGCCCCCCATTTTTTCCTCGTGGTTTCGCTGTGCCCGCATGCCGGGCTCCCACACACACAGCGAAGGGGATACATAACGTGAAGAAGACATTGCTGGCCGCCCTGGCGGTCCTGCCGCTCACCGCACTGCTGGCCGGATGCGCCGGAGGGGCCGGCACCGCGGGCTCCGCCGACGACGTCGTCACCATCGGCGTCGTGGGGGCGAGCGACCCGTACTGGGCCGACTACAAGCAGGCCGCGGCCGACGCGGGCATCGAGGTCGACATCGTCGACTTCGCCGACTACCCCCAGCCCAACCCGGCGCTGACCGAGGGCGAGATCGACCTCAACCAGTTCCAGCACATCGTCTACCTCGCCGACTACAACGTGTCGACCAAGCAGGACCTCGCGCCGATCGGCGCGACCGCGATCTACCCGCTCGGCCTCTACTCCACGAAGGTGAAGAGCGTCGACGGGATCAAGAAGGGCGACACCGTCGCCGTTCCGAACGACCCCAGCAACCTCTCCCGCTCCCTCCTCGTGCTGCAGTCGGCGAAGCTGATCGTGCTCAAGGACGGCGGGACCATCTTCTCCACCCTCGACGACATCGACACGAAGAAGTCGAAGGTCTCGGTGAAGGCCCTCGAGGCGTCCCTGACGGCGACCTCGCTGCCGGACGTGGCCGCCGCGATCATCAACAACGACTTCGTGGAGAAGGCCGGGCTGAAGTTCTCGGACGCGATTGCCCAGGACGACCCCGCCGACCCCAACGCGCTGCCGTACGTGAACGTCTTCGCGGCCCGCGCCGAGGACAAGGACAACGCGACCTACCAGAAGCTCGTCGAGATCTTCCAGGAGAGCAAGAAGGTCCAGGATGGCGTCCTCGCCGTCTCCGGGGGCAGCGCCCAGCTGGTGAAGACCCCGGTCAGCGACCTCGAGAAGTCGCTCGCCAAGGTCGAGAAGGACACCGCCGCCCAGAAGTAGCGCTACCCCCGGGTAGCACCACCCCTGTCCGCGAGTGAGCGTTCGGACGTCCCCACAAGGGTCGGCCGCCGAAACCGCTCACTCGCGGATGATTTCAGTAAGGACCCCCGCTATGCCTGTCGTCAGTTTGCGTGACGTGTCCAAGGTCTACCCGGCCACCACGAAGACCGGCGACCCCGTCGTCGCGATCGACAGCGTGAGCCTCGACGTCGAGGCCGGCGACGTGTACGGGATCATCGGCTACTCCGGGGCCGGCAAGAGCACGCTCGTTCGCCTGGTGAACGCGCTCGAGCGTTCCACCGGCGGCGAAATCCTGATCAACGGGCAGGACATCGCCGGGCTCCCTGAGCGGAAGCTGCGCGAGGTGCGCCTCGGGATCGGCATGATCTTCCAGCAGTTCAACCTGCTCGACTCCCGAACCGTGGCCGGCAACGTCGCCTACCCGCTCGAGGTGGCCGGGCGGCCCAAGGCCGAGCGGCAGGCTCGCGTCGCCGAGCTGCTCGACTTCGTCGGCCTGGCCGACAAGGCACGTGCCTACCCCGACCAGCTCTCCGGCGGCCAGAAGCAGCGCGTCGGGATCGCCCGCGCCCTCGCCACCCAGCCGAGCATCCTCCTCGCCGACGAGGCCACCAGCGCCCTCGACCCGGAGACCACCCACGAGGTGCTCACGCTCCTCAAGCGCGTCAACCGGGAGTTCGGCGTCACCATCATCGTGATCACCCACGAGATGGACGTCATCCAGACCATCGCCACCAAGGTCGCCGTGATGGACCAGGGACGCGTCATCGAGCGCGGTGACGTGTTCGACGTCTTCTCGAACCCGCAGCACGCGGCATCCGCCCGTTTCGTCGGCACCGTCGTCAAGGGCGTGCCGTCCGCCGCCGAGCTGGCCGTGCTGCGCGGGCGCCACCGGGGCCGCATCGTCACCCTGTCCTTCCGCGACGCCGGTGTCGACCAGCAGGCCGTGTTCGGCGAGCTGGCGCGGGCGGGGGTGGCCTTCGAGGTCATCTACGGCGGCATCAACGAGATCCAGGGCCGGCCGTTCGGGCACCTGACGCTGAGCCTGGCGGCGGATCACCTGACGGAGGCCGACGCGGTGATCGACGACGTGCTCGCCCGCATCCGAGAACTGACGACCGTCACGGAGGTGCGCTGATGGATGCCCTGATCGACCTGACGCCCGAGCTGTGGACGGCGGCCGGCGAGACCCTCTACATCGTCGGTCTCACCCTCTTTTTCGGCGGACTCGGCGGACTCCTGGTCGGGCTCGGGCTCTACCTGAGCCGCGCCGGCAACATCCTCGAGAACCGCACGGTGTTCACGGTGCTGAACGTGCTGGTGAACTTCATCCGGCCGATTCCGTTCATCATCTTCCTGGCCGCGGCCCAGCCGCTGGCCCGAATGGTGGTCGGAACCGGCATCGGCAACCCCGCGATCATCTTCACGATCTCGCTCGCGGCATCCTTCGCCATGGGACGCATTGTCGAGCAGAACCTGCTCACGGTCTCGCCCGGCGTGATCGACGCGGCGCGCTCGGTGGGGGCCGGGCCGATCCGGATCATCTTCACCGTGCTGCTGCCCGAGGCGCTCGGCCCGCTGATCCTCGGCTTCACCTTCATCTTCGTGGCCCTCGTCGACATGTCCGCGGTCGCCGGCTACGTCGGCGGCGGCGGCCTCGGAAACTTCGCGCTGCTCTACGGCTACCGGCAGTTCAACCCCGTAGTCACCTGGGCCGCCGTGCTGCTGATCATCGTGCTCGTGCAGCTGGTGCAGTTCCTCGGCAACTCCCTCGCCCGCAAGGCCCTCCGCCGCTGACGCCGCCGCCCCCATCCGCCGACTTCCTTCGCCGAACCGTGAGTTTGGCACCTTCGCGGGGCCCGCGAAGGTGCCAAACTCACGGTTCGGCGAGGGTCTCGGCGAAGGTCTCGAAGTCTCGAAGGTCTCGAAGTCTCGAAGGGCTCGGCGGGGTGGCAGGCTCGGCGCTCAGTCGAAGTCGAGGCTGAGCTTGCGGAGCAGGCCGGCGAGGCGATCCTGGTCGCCGGCGGAGAGCGTGGCGAGCAGCTCCGCCTCGGCGTCGACGAGCCGGGTGATCGCGGCATCCACCCGGATGAGCCCGGCCGGCGTCATCCCGACGAGCACGCCGCGGCCGTCGTTCGGGTCGGTGCGCCGGGTGACCAGGCCGCGGTCGACCAGCCGGTCGATCCGGTTCGTCATCGTTCCGCTGGAGACGAGGGTCTGCTGCAGCAGCGATTTCGGGCTCAGGACGTAGGGCGCACCGGCGCGGCGGAGGGCAGACAGCACGTCGAATTCCCACGACTCCAGCTCGGAGCGGGAGAACGCCGTCCGGCGGGCCCGGTCGAGGTGCTTGGAGAGCCGGGCGACCCGGGAGAGCACCTGGAGGGGGGCGAAATCGAGGTCAGGCCTTTCGCGCAGCCAGGCGTCCACGATCCGGTCGACTTCGTCATTCGCAGGCATCCCTCCATTATCCGGCCGCGGCGCGGGGTGCGGCGCACATCTGGCAGACTTGACTGCGATGCCCGGCCGCGGCCGGTGCATTCCGCCGTGGTGTAATGGCAGCACGACAGCCTTTGGAGCTGTTAGGTCCAGGTTCGAGTCCTGGCGGCGGAGCGGTTCGATTCACCGATCGAAGACCCATCCTCGAGACGACCAAGGGGCAACACATGACCGATAATCGACTCGCCGTCATCGTCCTGGCTGCAGGCCAGGGCACGCGCATGAAATCCAGCCTGCCGAAGCTGCTGCACCCGCTCGCCGGGATGCCCGTGATCAGCCACGTGCTGGCCACCGCTCGGGCGCTCGACGCCGCGCACCTCGTCACCGTGGTGCGCCACGAACGCGACCGCCTCGCCGAGGTCATCGCGGCAGACCTGCCCGAAAGCATCATCGTCGACCAGGACGACGTCCCCGGCACCGGCCGCGCCGTCGAACAGGCCGTCGACGCGCTTCCGGCCGACTTCGAGGGCGACGTGCTCGTCATCAACGGCGATGTGCCGCTGCTCGACGCCGACACCCTCGCCGCCTTCATCGCCGCGCACCGCGCGAGCGCGGCCGCGGCCACCGTGCTGTCGGCGATCCCGGATGACGCCACCGGCTACGGCCGGATCATCCGTTCCGCCCAGGGCGGGTTCGACCGCATCGTCGAGCAGAAGGACGCCAGCGCGGAGGAGCTCGCGGTCGACGAGATCAACGCGGGCGTCTACCTGTTCGGGCTCGCCGCCCTGCGCGACCAGCTCGCGCGCCTCACCACGGAGAACGTGCAGGGCGAGAAGTACCTCACCGACGTCATCGGCCTGCTCCGCGGCGCCGGCTCGGAAGTGAGCGCCGTCGCCCTCTCCGAGGCCTGGATCGTCGCCGGCATCAACGACCGCGCCCAGCTCAGCGAGACTGCCCTGAAGCTCAACGCCCTGATCGTGCGCGGCTGGCAGCTCGCCGGGGTGACCGTGCAGGACCCCGCGACCACCTGGATCGACATGAAGGCCACGCTCGCGCCGGATGTCACGCTCCTGCCCGGCACCCAGATCGAGGGCGCGACGAGCATCGCGACCGGCGCCGTGGTCGGCCCGGACACCACCCTGCGCGACTGTGAGGTCGGCGAGAACGCGGTCGTGAAGCGCACCGACGCGACCCTGGCGGTCATCGGCGCCGGGGCATCCGTCGGCCCGTTCGCCTACCTGCGACCGGGGACCGTGCTCGGTTCCGAGGGCAAGATCGGCGCGTACGTCGAGACGAAGAACGCGACCATCGGGGCCGGCAGCAAGGTGCCCCACCTCAGCTACGTCGGCGACGCCACGGTCGGCGTCGGCTCGAACATCGGCGCCGGCACGATCTTCGCCAACTACGACGGAGTGAACAAGCACCGCTCCGAAATCGGGTCGCACGTGCGCACCGGGTCGCACAACGTGTTCGTCGCGCCGATTAGGATTGGGGACGGAGCGTACACGGGGGCCGGGACTGTCGTCCGCAAGGACGTGCCGGCCGGGTCCTTGGCCATCAACGTGGCTCCGCAGCGCAACATGGACGGCTGGGTTCAGGCCAACCGTCCGGGAACCGACGCGGCGAAGGCCGCGGAAACGAGCGGAGACTAAGTGCCCGGAATCACAGCCAAAGGCGAGAAGAAACTGGTCCTGGTTTCGGGGCGCGCGCACCCTCAACTCGCGCTCGACATCGCCACTGAGCTTGGTTCGGAACTCGTCCACACTGATGCGCGCACCTTCGCCAACGGTGAGATCTACGCGCGGTTCGACGAGAGCGTCCGCGGCAGCGACGCGTTCGTCATCCAGTCGCACACCGCGCCGATCAACGAATGGCTGATGGAACAGCTGATCATGGTCGACGCGCTCAAGCGGGCCTCGGCCAAGCGGATCACCGTGGTCGCGCCGTTCTACCCGTACTCCCGCCAGGACAAGAAGGGCCGCGGTCGCGAGCCGATCTCGGCCCGCCTCGTCGCCGACCTGTTCAAGGTCGCCGGCGCCGACCGGATCATGTCCGTCGACCTGCACGCCGCGCAGATCCAGGGCTTCTTCGACGGTCCCGTCGACCACCTCTTCGCGATGCCGGTGTTGCTCGAGCACTTCCGCGAGAAGCTCGACCCGTCCACACTCACCGTCGTCTCGCCCGACATGGGCCGCGTGCGCGTGGCCGACATCTGGAGCGACAAGCTCGGTGCGCCGCTGGCCATCATCCACAAGCGCCGCGACCCGCTCGTGCCCAACCGCGTGTCCGTGCACGAGATCGTCGGCCAGGTCGAAGGCCGCGTCTGCCTCATCGTCGACGACATGATCGACACCGGCCGCACCATCGCCCAGGCCGCCGAGGCGCTGCGGGATGCCGGCGCCATCGGCGTCGTCGTCGCCGCCACCCACGCGGTGTTCAGCCACCCGGCCATCGAGATGCTGCAGAACTCGGCGATCTCCGCCGTCGTCGTCACCGACACCCTGCCGGTCCCGGAGGAGAAGCGCTTCCCGACGTTGACCGTGCTGCCGATCGCGCCGCTGCTGGCCCGCGCCATCCACGAGGTCTTCGACGAAGGCTCGGTGACCTCCCTCTTCGAGGGCGCCGCCTAACCGCTCCGTCCTTCCCCCGCAACATTCCTCCGCCGAACTGTGAGTTCGGCACCTTCCCGAGGCCCGGGAAGGTGCCAAACTCACAGTTCGATGTGGGTTCGGCGTGTGATTTTAGGGCGTCGGGCGAGGGGCTGCCGGGATGATCCCGAGCGGCTCCACGAACATCTCGCGTTCGTTGGCGTCGACGGCGTAGCATTGCCAGCCGAAACCGCCGGCGCCGGAGAACTCGAAGCGAGCCACCGACGATTCGGCGAACGGGTGGTACCGGGCGACCGACGCCAGGCAGGCGTTTGTGGCCGTCGAGCCAGCGACCTGCAGCGTGGTGAGGATTCCGGGAACGACGAGCGCCACGAGGCCGAGCAGCACCGCGATCCGCATCATCGTCAGGGTGTGCCGGCTGCGCAGCGGGCGCGACGCGTCGTGCGGCTCGTAGCCGGCGAGTTCGGGGATCTCATTGCTCATGGTCATAGGCTCCGGTCCCAGTATCCCAGACGCCCGAGGCCGGATGCCCGATGCCGGATGCCCGATGTCGGACGCCTGATCCCGGATGCCCGATGCCGCATGACCGGATCCCGGACGCCGCCGCGCCGCGCGCGACACGTGACGTTCACCCGCCCTCGTTAGGGTGGTGACATGACCACGCTGGAGCGCCACCTCGGGCTCGGGCGCGCGATCATCGTAGGCCTGGCCGCGATGATCGGCGCGGGTGTCTTCTACGTCTGGGCGCCGGCCGCGGCGGCCGCCGGAACGGGCCTGCTGATCGGCCTGGTCATCGCCGGGGTCATCGCTTCGCTCAACGCCCTCAGCTCCGCGCAGCTCGCGATGGCATACCCGGTCTCCGGCGGCGCGTACGCCTTCGGCCGCGCCACCCTCGGCCCGTGGTGGGGCTTCGCCGCCGGCTGGCTCTTCCTGGCCGGCAAGACCGCCTCGGCCGGCGCGATCGCGCTGATCGCGGGCGGCTACCTCTGGCCCGAACAGTCCCGCGCCGTCGCGGTGGCCGCCGTGGTCGTGCTCGGCGCCGTGAACATGGCGGGCATCCGGACCACGGCCGGAGTGAGCGCCGCGATCGTGTTCACCGTGCTCGGCGGCCTGCTCGTCGTCTTCGCGGTGATCGGCCTCGGCGGCAGCCTCGCCGAGGCCCGCCTCGACCTCGGCACGATCACGGATGCCGGCTGGTACGGCATCCTGCAATCGGCCGGCCTGCTCTTCTTCTGCTTCGCCGGATACGCCCGGATGGCGACCCTCGGCGAAGAGGTGCGGGACCCCCGGCACACCCTGCCGCGCGCGATCATCACCGCGCTCGGCATCACGCTGGTGATCTACGCGGTGATCGGGGTGCTCTGCGTGACCATCCTCGGCCCGGCCGTCCTCGCGACCTCGACCTCGCCGCTGGCGGATGTTCTCGGCGGCGACGAACCCTGGACCGGCCTGGCCCGGATGGTGGCCGCGGTCGCCTGCCTCGGCTCGCTGGTCGGGATCCTCGCCGGGCTCAGCCGCACCGGGCTGGCGATGGCCAGGGAGCGCGACCTGCCCGGCCCGCTCAGCCGGATCTCCACCCGCACGCACGCCCCGGTCGTGGCCGAGGCGACGGTCGGGATCGCCGCGATCGCCGGCATCCTGCTGCTTGACCCGGCGCGGCTGGTCGGTTTCTCGGCCTGCGCGGTGCTGGTCTACTACGCGATCGCGCACCTGAGCGCGCTCCGTCAGGGGCCCGCCGACCGCTGGCTGCCGCGGGTGATCCAGTACGCGGGGGTGGCCGGATGCCTGCTGCTGGCGGTCACGCTCCCGTGGCAGGGCGTGCTCGCCGCGGCCGCCTGGCTCGCCGTCGGGCTGGCCGGCCGCGGCATCCGCCTCGCCCTGGCCGCCCGACCCCGCTGACCCGGCGCGAGCCCGCTGCCCCGCCCCGCGCT
>NZ_SOEZ01000037.1 GCF_004402215.1 Cryobacterium tagatosivorans | reverse complement strand
GCCGCCGTTGCGACGTCATCTACGCCATGCTCCGCGACGGCACGCTCTATCAAGCCGAGCACCCACTCGCCGCTTGACAAAAACATAGGGGCACCCCCCGGAAGGACGCCGCACACTCGTCGAACTGGTCAGCACGGGCGACTGGACGCAGGCCCGCGTCGCCGAACGCCTCCACGTCTCCCGCGCCACTATTTCCAAATGGGTGTGCCGCTACCCGGTGCACTGGGGTCGTTACATCGTCATCGGAGTCCGGTGCTGTGCGCCAGGGCGATGGCCTCGGTGCGGGAGCCAACATCGAGCTTCTTGAACAGGTTCCGCACATGGAACTTGACCGTATTCTCGCTGATGCCCAGTGTTGAAGCGATGGTGCGGTTGCGTTCTCCGGCGGCAAGGTGCTGGAGCACTTCGAGTTCCCGGGGAGCAAGGTTCCATCCGGCGACATCCCCGGCCGGCCGGGCAGGGGGATCCAGGGGGAGTGTTACGAAGACGTCTGCACCCCAGCCCGGCATGACGTCGATCTGCAGGTGTCCGGTGAGCGCCTGGACCCGGCGGTCCAGGCGGACGATGCTCGGTGCGTCGGCGGCGAGTGTACCGCGGCCGTTGTCTCGTACGTTGATGAGCAGGTTTTCGCCGTCGCAGTCCCACTGCGTCCGGACCCTACTGACGTCGGGTTGTTCCATAATGGCCAGCAGAAGTCCGCGGACGATGGCCCGTGCCGCGTGGGCAACTTCGCCGGGCAGGTCCCTTCCATTTAGCGGTGGTTCGATGAACTCGACCTCAATGCCGCTGAAGCGTGTGAGCGGTCGCAGGTCCTCCCGAAGGCGTTCGAAGGCTGTGGCGACGGGCTCTGTCACCAGGTCATTCGTGCGGTCGCTAAGGGTGCGGAGCGTTACCAAGGCCTTGGCGGTAAGGTCAGTGACGGTTGAGCGGGCTGCTGCATCGTCCAACAAGGATGAGTGCAGGGCTGCCAGGAGGGTCTCCAGGGTTGTGGAGTGCAGATCGGTCAGTTCCGCCGTCACGCGGATGCGTTCAGCCGAGGCCGCCCGCGATTCCAGCAGGTACGACGGCGGCGCATCGGCCACTTTCTCATGGATCCGCCGGGCTGCGATGCGCCACAGGTACGTCACCAAGTCCAGCCCGGCGTTGTGCCCTGGATCGTTCGGGTGAGGGTCCGTGAGGACGAGGAGTGCCTGGCTGGGTGCGTGTTTCAGGGCGAGTACGGGGCGGGGCCGGCCTGCGATCTCGGCTTCCCCGACCCAGGGTGTCTCATCCGAAAGGGCAGCGCGAAGCGTGTCGAGCTCGACGATGGAGACCCGGGAAATGATGTCTTCCTCGCCCGCCTTCTTCTGCGGCCGCCCTGTGCAGTCTTCGGTGAAGATGATCAGCGAGCTACTTCCCAGGTAGGGACGTGTGGCATTGCGTAGTCGCTCTGCTATCTGGGTCAAGGGGGCGTCGGCTAACTCTGTCACGGCCTGCAAAAGTGGCCACGGCAGGTCCGGAAGAGGCACGCTGATTTCCTGCAGGGGCTGGTCGGTGGGTGCGCTCATGTGCACAGTTTACCGGGTCAAAAACCCCCACCCCATCCTAAAGTGTAGGCAGAACCGTCAGAAAACAGTGTTACCCCTGCCTGTTTGTTTCGAGATCGTGGATATCAAGCAGAAAGCATCCGTTCGGCCGCTCCAGGCCGATGACCGAATCAAAGGGGATAAATCGTGAATCCGACAGCACATGCGGTGGGTACCTTGTCCGGCACGACAGGTTCAGTGTCTAATCCTGAGTCAGCAACATTGACCTGGACGTCCGAGGACCAGCGCGCCGTGGACACAATCCGGGTCTTGGCCGCGGACGCCGTCGAAAAGGTTGGCAACGGTCACCCCGGCACCGCCATGAGTCTTGCCCCGGCCGCCTATCTTCTCTTCCAGAAGCTCATGCGCCACGACCCGAAGAACACCGACTGGATAGGCCGGGACCGTTTCATCCTGTCCCCCGGGCACAGCTCGCTGACCCTGTACATCCAGTTGTTCCTGTCCGGCTGCGGCCTGGAGCTCGGCGACCTGGAAGCCTTGCGCACCTGGGGCTCGCTGACGCCCGGACACCCGGAATTCAAACACACTAAGGGTGTGGAAATCACCACTGGCCCCCTAGGCCAGGGTCTGGCCTCGTCGGTGGGCTTCGCTTACTCGCAGCGCCGGATGCGCGGGCTCATGGACCCCGCCGCCGGCCCCGGCACCAGCCCGTTCGACCACACCATCTGGGTCATTGCTTCCGACGGCGACATGCAGGAAGGCGTCACGGCCGAGGCTTCCTCCCTGGCCGGGCATCAGGAACTGGGCAACCTCGTCGTGGTCTATGACGAGAACCACATCTCCATCGAGGACGACACCGACATCGCCTTCACTGAAGACGTTCTCAAGCGCTACGAGTCCTATGGCTGGCACACCCAGCGCGTGGACTGGACCGAGACGGGCGAATACGTCGAAGACGTACAGGAGCTCTACTCCGCCCTGCTGGCTGCGAAGGCCGAGACTTCCAAGCCCTCGATCATCTCGCTGCGCACCATCATCGGCTACCCCTCGCCGAAGAAGCAGAACACGGGCGCCATCCACGGCTCCGCCCTGGGTACCGCCGAAGTGGCGGCGGTGAAGACCGAACTCGGATTCGACCCGGAGAAGAGCTTCGACGTCGACCCGGCAATCCTGGCCCACGCCCGCAAAGTCATTGACCGCGGAGCGGAAGCCCGTGCGGAATGGACCACCGACTTCAACGCCTGGAAGTCCGTCAACCCGAAAAACGCCGCCTTGCTCGAGCGCATGGAAAAGAACGAGCTTCCGGCCGGCTGGGAAACGAACCTTCCTGCCTTTGAACCCGGCAAAGACCTCTCCACCCGCGCAGCGTCCGGCAAGGTGCTCAACGGCATCGGCGGCGTGCTTCCCGAACTCTGGGGCGGCTCCTGCGACCTCGCCGGCTCCAACAACACGACCATCGAGGGATATGGGTCGTTTGTGCCAGCGTCCAAGCAGACCGACACGTGGTCCGGCGGCCCGCACGGCCGGGTACTGCACTTTGGTATCCGCGAACACGCGGCCGCATCCATCGTCAACGGCATTCACCTGGGCGGTCCAACCCGGGCCTTCTCGGGCACCTTCCTGATTTTCAGCGACTACCAGCGCCCAGCCATCCGCCTGAGCGCACTGATGGGCGTCCCGTCCATCTATGTGTGGTCGCACGACTCCATCGGCCTGGGTGAGGACGGCCCCACCCACCAGCCCGTGGAGCAGCTCGCTACCCTGCGCGCCATCCCGGGACTGGACGTGGTCCGCCCCGGCGATGCCAACGAGGTTACCGCTTCCTGGAAGAAGATCCTGGAAACCACGGACAACCCTGCCGGCATTGTGCTCACCCGTCAGAACATTCCCACCTATGCCCGGGGCACCGGCGTGGCCACCGCCGCTGAATTTGGTTCCGCCGACGGCGTGGCCAAGGGTGGGTACGTGCTGGCTGAAGCCGTCGCTACCGGCTACGTCGCCACCGCTCAGGTCATCTTGATCGCGACCGGTTCCGAGGTCCAGCTCGCCGTTGAAGCCCGCGAAGCACTGGCCGCCGAAGGCATCGCCGCCCGCGTGGTGTCCATGCCGTGCGTCGAGTGGTTCAACAAGCAGGACGCCGCTTACCGTGAGTCCGTGCTCCCTGTCGCCGTCAAGGCCCGCGTCTCCGTTGAGGCCGGCCTGGCTCTGGGCTGGAAGGAATTCGTCGGCGACGCCGGCCGTTCAATTAGCCTTGAGCACTTCGGCGCCTCGGCAGACTACCAGCGCCTGTTCCAGGAGTTCGGCATCACGGTAGAGGCAGTCGTCGCCGCAGCCAAGGACTCCCTCGTTGCTGCAGGCCACTAACCGTTCAACTGCACTGCGGCCGGCGCCGCTGGCCGCCCCATGGGCGTCCTGCGGAGCGGCCGAAAGCCGTCAACCGTCCACTACTTTTGAAGAAAGAAGCACGAGCCATGACCAACGCAACTCCCACCGCACAGCTTTCCGACGCCGGCGTGTCCATCTGGTTGGACGATCTCTCCCGCGAACGGCTCTCCAGCGGCAGCCTGCAGAAACTCATCGACGAAAAGAACGTCGTCGGCGTCACCACCAACCCGTCCATTTTCCAGGCCGCGATCACCTCCGGCACGGACTATGACGCAAAGATCGCCGAACTTGCGGCCCAGGGGGCCAGCCTCGATGAGACGATCTTCGAGATCACCACCGCCGATGTCGCCGACGCGTGCGACCTCTTTGCCCCGGTTGCCGCCGCCACCAAGGGCGTCGACGGCCGTGTCTCCATCGAGGTCGACCCCCGCCTCGCTTGGGATACCGAAGGCACGATCGCTGAGGCCAAGCAGCTCTACAAGAAGGTCGATAAGGATAACGTCCACATCAAGATCCCGGCAACGCTCGAAGGCCTCGCGGCCATCACGGCAACCCTGGCCGAAGGCATCAGCGTCAACGTCACCCTGATCTTCTCGCTGGAGCGCTACCGCGCAGTCATCAACGCCTTCCAAGCGGGCCTGAAACTGGCAAAGGAAAACGGTCATGACCTCTCCAGGATCCACTCGGTGGCATCGTTCTTTGTCTCCCGAGTGGACACCGAGATCGACAAGCGCCTCGACGCCATCGGCACCGACGAAGCCAGGGCACTCAAGGGCAAGGCAGGCGTTGCCAATGCCAGCCTCGCCTACCAGGTCTACGAAGAGCTCTTCTCCACCGAGCGCTGGGCAGTCCTGGCCGAAGCCGGCGCACTCCCCCAGCGCCCCCTGTGGGCCTCCACCGGCGTCAAAGACCCCGCCTACCCCGACACCCTCTACGTCACCGGACTGGCTGCTGCCGGCGTCGTGAACACCATGCCGGAAAAGACCCTCGACGCCACCTTCGACCACGGCGTTGTCACCGGTGACACCATCACCGGCACCTACGAGGAAGCAAACGGCGTGCTCAACGCCCTCGAAGGCCTCGGCATCTCCTACAACGAGGTCGTCGCCCTCCTGGAATCCCAAGGACTGGACAAGTTCGTCGCCAGCTGGAAGGAGCTCCTGGCCGACGTCGAAGGCGCCCTTGCCACCGCCCGGGAAAGCATCCTAACCCTCTGACCGCTACCGAAAGGCAGACACCATGTCCATTTCACCCTTGAAGTGCTGCATCAACCCCAGCATCCTCTCCGCCGACTTCGTCAACCTCGAAACCGAATTGGCCCGCATCGCCGACGCCGATGCCGTCCACGTGGACGTCATGGACAACCGCTTCGTACCGAACCTCACCATCGGCTTGCCGGTGGTGGAACGGATGCAAAAGGTCAGCCCAGTGCCGTTGGACGTCCACCTGATGATTGCCGATGTCGACCTCTGGGCGCCGTCCTATGCCGACGCCCGGGTGGACTCGGTGACCTTTCACGTCGAGGCGTCCGACGCCCCCATCAAACTCGCCCGCGAACTGCGGGCCAGGGGGACCAAGGCCGGCATGGCACTGCGCCCGGCCACCCCGGTGGAACCGTACCTGGACATGCTCCCGGAGCTGGACATGCTGCTGATCATGACGGTGGAGCCCGGTTTTGGTGGGCAGTCGTTCCTGGATATTGTGCTGCCCAAGATCCGCCGTGCCCGCGCGGCAGTCGAGGGTTCCGGGGTGGACGTGGCCATCCAAGTCGACGGCGGCATCACGGAGGAAACCATCACCCGGGCCGCGGAGGCTGGTGCCAACGTCTTTGTAGCCGGATCGGCCGTGTACGGCAGGCCTTCGCCTGCGGACGCCATCGAGTCACTGCGCGCCAAGGGCCAGCTTGCCTTCGCGACAACAACACTGCACCCCAACAACACTCCACCCCAAGCCTGAAGGACCACTCATGCGCGTTCACATCGCAACCGACCACGCCGGCATGGAGCTCAGCTCCCACCTCATCACCGCCCTAACCGCCAAGGGCTACGAGATGGTGGACCACGGCCCCACGGCTCACGACGCCGAGGACGACTACCCAGAATTCTGCATCAAGGCCGCGTCCGCCGTCGTGGCCGACCAGGCCGCGGGCGTGGACGCCCTCGGCATAGTGCTGGGCGGCTCGGGCAACGGCGAGCAGATCTCCGCGAACAAGGTCATAGGCGTGCGCGCGGCCCTGGCCTGGAACCTCGACACGGCAAGACTGGCCCGCGAACACAACGACGCCAACGTGGTGGCCGTGGGCGGTCGCCAGCACACCGTCGAGGAGGCCACCGACCCGATCGAGGCATTCCTGGCTGAGCCCTTCAGCAATGCCGAGCGCCACGAGCGCCGCATCGGCAAGATCGCCACGTACGAGGCCACGGGCGAGGTTGCCGAGTAACTTGACGCGTCACCGCGTGGTTCGGCGCGGGTTCGCCGAAGAGGAACCCGGCGGTCAACGTCACGTCCTCGCAGACGCTCAACGCAGCCCTTCAGGGCTTCGCCGATGCCGGATCCGACGGCATCATCCAGGTTCCACTGGCGGCGCCGCCTACTGGTCCGGCGCCGGAGTGAAGGACATGGGTCGTTGGGCTTCGCCGCGTTCGCCCGTGAAGTTGCCAAGAGTTACCCCATCAACGTGGCGCTGCAAACGGACCACTGCCCCAAGGACAAGCTGGACGACTTTGTGCTCCCGCTGCTGGCGGCGTCCGAGGCAGAGGTGAAGGCGGGCCGCGACCCGATCTTCAACTCCCACATGTGGGACGGCTCCGCCGAGACGCTCGAGGAGAACCTGCGCATGGGACGCCAGCTGCTGGCCCGCACCGCGGCCGCCCATATCATTCTTGAAGTTGAGATCGGCGCCGTCGGCGGCGAGGAGAACGGCGTGGAGAACGCCATCAAGGACAAGCTCTACTCCACGGTTGCCGACGGACTGGCCACGGTTGAGGCGCTGGGCTCCGTGAGAACGGCCGCTACATCACGGCCCTGACGTTTGGCAATGTGCACGGCGTGTACAAGCCGGGCAACGTCAAGCTGCGCCCGGAGATCCTCAAGGACGTCCAGGAGCAGGTCGGTGCCAAGCTGGGCAAGGCGACCCCGTTTGGCCGCCCTCGTGGTGGAAGCCGCGCAGCAGCTCGGCTCCGCCGGCAAGACGTTCAAGTAAAAGCCTGACGGATTCCGCAGGAACCTCCTCGATCCCGCGTCCTCGCTGCTATGGGCCGTGCAGGAAGCTCAGCCGAACAGGACCGCGGCTTCGTCGTAACGCTTCTGGGGAACAACCTTCAGCTGGGCCAGGGCCTCCTGGAAGCCCACGTGTTCGATGCCCGTTCCATTCAGCGCCACCATGGTGCCCCACAAGCCCCCCACCACCGAGTCGACGGCAGCCATGCCCAGGCGGGTGGCCAGGACCCGGTCGAGGGCCGACGGCACGCCGCCGCGCTGGATGTGACCCAGGATGGTGGCGCGGGTTTCGATGCCGGTCCGGGCTTCCAGCTCCGGGGCCAGCTGGTCCGCAATGCCGCCCAAGCGCGGACGGCCAAAGGTGTCCAGGCCGCGCTCGGAGTGCGGAGTTTCCATGTGCTCCGGAACAAACCCTTCGGCCACCACTACCAGCGGTGCGCGACCGCGGGTGTGGGCCTCCTTCACCCACTGGGTGATCCGGTCGATGCTGACCTTCTGCTCCGGGATGAGGATGGCGTGGGCACCGGCCGCCATGCCTGCGTGCAGCGCGATCCAGCCCACGTGCCGGCCCATTACTTCTGCGATCATGCACCGGTGGTGCGATTCTGCGGTCGTGCGCAGCCGGTCGATGGCTTCCGTGGCGATCTGCACGGCGGTGTCAAAACCGAAGCTGTAGTCCGTCGCCTCAAGGTCGTTGTCCACAGTCTTGGGAACACCCACGATTTTCAGCCCTGCGTCCGTGAGGCGCTTGGCCGCGGCGAGGGTTCCCTCACCACCGATCGCAATGATGGCGTCGATGCCCAGCCGCTCCATGTGGTCTCTGATGACATCAGGGCCGCCGCCGTTTTCAAAGGGATTGGTGCGCGAGGTGCCAAGAATGGTGCCGCCCTCCTTAGCGATCCCCCGGACCAAGGTCCGGGGGATGCCGATGATGTCACCCCCGACCACACCGCGCCAGCCGTCAAGGAACCCCACGAACTCGTGGCCGTGGATGGCAATGCCTTTAAGTACGGCGCCGCGGATGACCGCGTTCAATCCGGGGCAGTCGCCACCACTGGTGAGAATTCCAATTTTCATGTTTCGGCTCAAATCCTGGGAGAGGGCGGCGTATAGGCAGAGCATCACGCTGAGCTCACCTTGACCGGCGGATCGTGCTTGGCTGATCATGCCGACATGGTGGGGTGGAGGACGGATGCTAGGTCGACCCCACGGCGGCAAGCACCGACATGGCCTCCCGCACGACATCCGTCGCGGGGAAGAACGGCCGGTTCACGCCAGCCATCTCTTTCATGACGCGGACCACCTGGCAGCTGTAACCGAACTCGTTGTCGTACCAGACGTAGAGGATGAGGTTCTTGTCCGTGGAAACGGTGGCGAGGCCGTCCACGATGCCGGTACGACGGGAACCGACGAAGTCGGTGGAGACCACCTCGGGTGAGTCAATGTAGTCGATCTGCTCGCGCAGGTCCGAGTGTAGCGACATCTCACGAAGGTGGTTGTTCACCTCGTCCTTGGTAGTTCCGTTTTCGAGGCTGAGGTTCAGGATGGCCAGGGAAACGTCCGGGGTGGGGACACGGATGGCGCTGCCCGTGAGCTTGCCAAGCAGTTCGGGCAGCGCCTTGGCCACTGCCTTGGCGGCCCCGGTTTCGGTAATCACCATGTTCAGCGCGGCGGAGCGGCCGCGCCGGGCACCCTTGTGGAAGTTGTCGATCAAGTTCTGGTCATTGGTGAACGAGTGGACAGTTTCCACGTGGCCGTGGATCACGCCGAACCGGTCATTAATGGCCTTCAGCACCGGAGTGATGGCGTTCGTGGTGCAGGACGCCGCGGACACGATCTGGTCCGAATCCTTGATGGTGCCGTGGTTGATGCCGTGGACGATGTTCTTCAGCAAACCCTCGCCCGGAGCGGTCAGCAGTACCCGTGCAACACCCTTGCTCTGCAGGTGCTGGGACAGTCCTTCAGCGTCACGCCAGTGGCCGGTGTTGTCTACCACCAGGGCATTGGTGATGCCGTAGGCGGTGTAGTCGATGGTGGCAGGGTTGTCCGAGTAGATGACCTGCACCTGGACCCCGTTGGCCGTGATGGTGTTGGCCTCCTCGTTGATCCGGATTGTGCCCGCGAAGGAACCGTGAACCGAGTCACGGCGCAGCAGGCTGGCACGCTTGGAAAGGTCGTTGTCAGACCCGCGGCGGACCACAATGGCGCGCAGGCGCAGGCCATGGCCACCACCGGCCCCTTCAATGAGGAGGCGGGCCAGCAGCCGGCCGATCCGGCCGAAGCCGTAGAGCACGACGTCGGTGCTGGTACGGTCGTCGCCGCCGTGCTTGCCCACGATCCCGTCGAGTTCGACACGAAGGAATTCCTCCAAGGTGGCACCGTTGCCCTCCTCCTTGAATTTCTGGTTCAGGCGCGCGATGTCGATCGCGGCCGAGCCGAGCTGCAGCTGCGCCAAAGTGTTCAACAACGGGGAAGTCTCCTCCAGGAGCAGTTCGTCCTTGCTGATCCGGCGCGCAAAGCGGTGCGCCTTGAGGATGTTCATGGTGGACTTGTTGATCAAACTCCGGCCATGAATGCTGGTCACGACGTTGTTTTCGCGGTACAGCCGGCCAATCACCGGAATCATGGACTCGGCGAGGGCCTCCCGGCCCATCCACGTGTCAAGACAAGAATCTGAGGTTTGTCGCATCGGACTGCCTTTCCAAAATGGGCCTGGCCTCCATCCTCCTGTCATTTGCGGGTGGGGGAAACGCTGATTCGGGATGGTTTAAACCACCCGTTTGGGTGGGCAGGGACGGTTCAGCACCCCCAAGGGAATCATGTCCACTTGCCAATAGCGTTGCCACAACATATGGTCTTTCAGTACTCCAGCGAATGTAGTACTCGAGCGAATCGCGTTCGGTGGATGCACCGCGGGAGCACTCACTGCGCCGCCCGGCTCATGCATCGAGCTGGGCAGCAGTCTGCACCGGCGATGCCCGCCCGAAGCTGGTGTTTTGGCTATCGTGGTAGACCGTGCGATTTGATGAGTAGCCCTAAGGCAGTGCACCATTCCAGTTGACCAGCGAACCCAGCCGATATCCCGCGACTTGACCACGACCGAGGTCTACGGCGCGTGGGAACGATTCGTTGAGGGAGAGGACGATGTCTACGGCGTGCGGCCAGAAGTGGCGATCTCCTGGCAGCGATCCCGGGATCAGTACCACATCGACCCGTTTCTGTCCGAGGCACCTAATGCGGTCTCACAGGTCCCGCACTCCCTCGACCAGGATGTCGTCTTCGCGGAGCTGGGTTTTCGTGCTGCCGCCATGGCGAACGAGGTGGCCAACGCCGGAGGCGTTGTGACCGTCGCCGACGCCAGCGGCAGGATCCTGGCCGCCTGGGGCGACAAGAACACCCGTTCGATCGCCACCGAGGGCGGCCTCGCGCCATGGTTCTGCTGGTCCGAGGGCGCGGTGGGCACGAACAGCATGGGCACCGCGCTCGAAACCAAGCACGCGGTTCTGATCAGGCAATCGGAACACTGGTGCCAGGCCTTCCACGATTGGTCTTGCGGGGGCGTCGCGGTGCGGAACGTGGTGGGCGGGGAGCCGCTCGCCGTCCTGAACATCTCGTGTTGGCGCAGTGACCTGCCACTATCCGCGCAGAAATGGCTGGAAAACGCTGCCACCCACGCCCAGAACAGTTTGCGCAAGCGCGCCCACGACAGTGGCAGCGAGCTGCTCGCCGCCTTCTCCCACGCCGGGGGACGGCCGAACGAGCCACTCGTCGCCGTCGACACGGCAGGCGGGGTAGTGATCGCCGACGACGCGGCGAGCGTCATCCTCGGCGTACCCGGCAACACCCCCGCGGTCAACCCCGCGGTGCGCTGGACTCCGCAGCTCCCGTCATTCATCCACGCCGCCCGCTATGCCACCAAGCGCGCGAGCTCAGACCCGGGATGGACCGGCTCGACGCAGATCCTCATCCCTCTCGCTGACGAACCAGCATCGATCGGAATTCGCCCCGTCTTCCTTCACTGCAATTTGATCGGACACCTGATCTCCTTTGGTGGCTTCGCTGGCGAGCAGTTCCCGCTGGCAGAATCCGGCGGGGTCTTGCTGGGACAATCCCGTCGAATAGTTGCCCTCCGCGAGGAGAACCGCATGGTGCTGCTGGGGATGTCAGAGGTCACAGTGGCCGAATCGGACGGCAGCGACGTGTGGCTGCTCACGGATGAAGGCAGGCTACGGGCTGCCTTATCTGGCCTGGACAAACTCGACAACGAACTGGCCGACACCGGAAGTTTCCTGCGAGTACACCGTCAATATCTCGTCAACCTTAGCCGTATTCGGGAGGTCGAACGTCGAGAAAAGGGCGAACTGGTTCTGGTCATGGACAATGCCGAGAACACTAAGGTGCCGGTGTCCCGGCGGAACGTTAGCGCGGTACGTCGTGCGCTGAGCATCTGAGGTTTGGGGGTCGCGGTAGCACTCGCCTTCGGCGAGCAGGTGCCGGACGGCTGTGAGGATCGAGTGGCTCGTTGGCGACGATTCGCCGCGCTGAGCCTTCAGCCTTGGTGCACTTCGCAGGCGCAGTACATGTTCCGACACGTGTAGCAAGCGGGCATCAACTTGCAGCGGGGACAATCATCGCAGTTGACTGGCTCTGTGTGCCGGTCGGCATCCACCGCCGTGTAGGGCTGCAGGCACTGGTAGCACATTGGCCGCGCACTGTCGTCTCCCCGGTCGCGCACGTCGATGTCCGCCATCAGAAGTCACCCACGCCCGTGGCCATCAGGCCAGCCATCAGCAGGACCGCGATCCCGGTCAACAGATCCGTACGGATGCGGGGAACGAAGTGGGCGATCGTGCGGCCGATCTGGTGTCCGGCGAACGACATCACGACGGTGGTGAACGCGAACAGGAGGGGCGCAAGCCATGGCGTGAAGCCTGCGAGGCCGAGGGCCGCGCCCCCGGCCACGTTGTCGAGGCTCAACGGCACGGGCAGCCACCGCCTGGCCATCTTCATGTCAGGGTCCACCCGCTCGGGTGACCGGATCGCTTTAACGATGAGCCACACGCCGTATCCGGCAAGGCCGGCCGCCCCGATTATCTCGGCCGTGTCGGAGATCTTGGTGCTCAAGAACGCACCAATCAGCATCCCGACGAGCGGTGCCAGGCCATCCCACACGCCGAAGATCAGGGACGTCTTCATGGACTGGCGCCAGGTCGGTTTGAGTCCACCGAGCACGATCGATGTCCGAAAGTTGTCCATGCTGAGGACGAATCCGAGTGCTATCAGCGCGATCATGCTTTGCCCTTCAACACGGTGGGGGACAGCGGGACGGGCGTTCTCGCCATCCTTTCCTGCGTCGCCGCGGTCGCCCGTTTTTTCGTGCGGATCACCTTCGAGCGGGGAGTCAGCGAGCCGTCCTGCGGCCGCATCGGGTCGTTTGCTGCCTCCACCGCCGCTTCGACCAGACCGTGGTCGGGAGAGAGGTGACAGACCGGGTCAGTCCGGGCGGCGTCGCCGGTGAGTGCAAAGGCCTGACAGCGACAGCCGCCGAAGTCGATCTCCTTGCGATCACAGCTGCGGCACGGGTCCGGCATCCACGCGTCGCCGCGGTACTGCTGAAACAGTGGTGCCTCCTCCCAGATCCACTCCAGAGGGTGCTCGCGCACGTTGGCAGGGGGTATGTCAAGGGCGCGGGCCAACTCATGCGCGGCCGGGCATGGCAGAGCCTCGCCGTTGGGAACCACGGTGAACTGGCGACTGGCCCAGCCGTCCATGCAGGGCTTAGGGTACTTGCTGTAGTAGTCGGGGATGACGTAGATGATCTCCATCTTGTCCCCGAGCCGCTCTCGAGCCTCCCGTACCACCGCCTCCGCGCGCTCCAGCTGGTCCCTGCTCGGCAGCAACTCGTCGCGGTTGTGCCCTGCCCAGCCTGCATACTGCGTGTTTGCCAGCTCTATGCGGTCGGCCTCCATCGCCACCGCCATATCGAGGATGCCGCCGATCCGGTCGATGTTCTCCCGGTGCAGCACAACGTTGAGGGTGAGTGGCCAGCCCAGCTGCTTGACGAGCCGCGCGGCCACCTGCTTGCGCTCGAACGAGATAGTGCCGGCGATCTTGTCGGACAGGTCGCGCTCATCGGCCTGAATGCTGAGCTGGACGTGGTCGAGGCCTGCTTCGCGGAGTTGCTCGGCGCGACGGGTGGATAAGCCGAGCCCGCTAGTGATCAGGTTGGTATACAGGCCCAGGTCGGTGGCGCACTGCACCAAGTCGACGATGTCGTGGCGCTGCAGCGGCTCGCCGCCCGAGAGGTGCAGCTGAAGCACACCCAGTTCGGCGGCTTCGGTAAATACTCGTTGCCACTCCTCGGTACTCAGCTCGTCACGATAGGCGTCGAGCTCGAGCGGATTGGAGCAGTAGGCGCATTGCAGTGGGCAGGCGTATGTGAGCTCAGCGAGCAGCCCGTAGGGCTTATCCATGGTGTACCTCCATACCGTGCTTGGTGACGAGAAGGGCCACGAAGCTTCGGACGTCGTTTTCGGCGACCTGGTCGTATCGGCCGCGCAGTTCGGCACTGATCTCTGCGACAGTCCGCTGGGCGTCGCACAGCTCCACGATCGCGGCGCCGGTGGCGTTGATGACCCAAACCGTCTCCGGTGAGAGCAGCGCGTATTCCCCGCGCGCGGCATTGAAGGCCAGCCGCACGTGCGGCGCCAACCGCGGCCGGGCGTCCTCGTCAGTGATTTGCATAAGGCTGGTCAATCGCATCGAGCATGCTCCACAGCACGTCGCACTTGAAAGACAGCGCCGCCACCGCGGCTGCCTGCGTTTCTGGGGTGACGCAGTGCTTCCGCACGATCTCAAGACCGTGCTCTGAGTCGCGGGGCGCCTGGGTAATGCGCGCCCGGAAGTAGGAGAGACCCTCTGGGTCGATCCAGGTGTAGTAGCGTTCGAATGCCGCGAGCCGCTCTGCCATCAGGTTGGGTGCGAACAACTCGGTCAGCGAGGATGCCACCGCCTCCACCCATGGCCGGCTGCGCGTGAAGGTGACGTAGGCATCGACGGCGAATCGCACACCGGGGAGCAGGTGCCGTGAATCCTCGACCTCTTCACGGGTCAAGCCAACGGACTCGCTGAGACGCAGCCACGACTCGATCCCGCCGGTTCTCTCCGTGGTGCCGTCGTGGTCAATGATGCGCTGGACCCAGCGGCGCCGTACCTCACGGTCTGGGCAGCTGCTGAGGATCGCCCCATCCTTCCGGGGAATGTTCACCTGGTAGTAGAAGCGATTGGCCACCCACCCCCGGATCTCCTCGGGGCTTGACTGTCCTTCGTTCATCCGACGATGGAAGGGATGCTCGCTGTGGTACTGCTTGGCGTGCGCGCGGAGCGTCTCCTCAAGTTCATCGGGTGTGAGTAGTGCCGTCATCATTGCTCCTTAGATCTGTAGTTCAAGCCCGTCCACGGCGACTTCCATGTCATGCCGGTCGAGATGCAGTCTTTCCGGCGAATCGTCGAGCAAAATCGGATTGGTGTTGTTGATATGGATGTAGATCTTGCGATCGATGGGTAGCGGCGACAGCAGCTCCAGGCTGCCGCCCGGCCCATCGATCGGTACATGTCCCATGTCGCGCGAGGTCTTGCTAGCCAGGCCGAGGCTGGGCATCTCGTCATCACGCCAGCAGGTGCCATCGACCAGCAAGGTGGAGCAGTCCGCCAACTCTTCGAGAATGTCGGGCGTAAGCTGCTGCACGCACGGGAGATAGACCAAGCTACGACGGCTGGTGGTGTCGGTGACGCGGTAGCCCACGACCCGACCTTTCGCCGCAGCCCCGGTGAAGCGCATCCGCTTCTTGGTGGGGACGTCGAAAGCGCAATACGACAGCCCGTCGCCGAGCACCACCTCGGTGCCGGGGACCACCGGCCGCCACGTGACCGGACAGTACGCTTCGAGCGTCCGCAGTATCCCGGTTCCGGTGGTGAGGGTCTCGTACACCGACTCCGTCGCGTGAACCTCGAGTCCGCGACCCTCCCGCATCAGGAGCAGGCCGAGCGTGTGGTCGAGCTCGGCGTCGGTGAGTAGAACGGCCTGCAGCCGAGCAACTTGGCCGTCGTCGGCATGAAGGGCGGGGAAAGACTCTATGTGTGACTGGATGTCCGGTGAGGCGTTGAGCAGGAACCACTGCTGCCGGTCAGCGCTCACCGCGATGGACGACTGAGAGCGTGGGACGCAGGGTCGCGAGCCGCTCCGTGCCGCGCGGCACTGAGGGCATGCGCAGTTCCACTGCGGGAACCCTCCGCCGGCTGCCGATCCCAGTACGCGTGCCCACATCACCATCACACCCTTTTCGCTGTGAATCCGGTGGGGTGCCGGGCCAGGTTGGCCCAGCACCCCACCGGGTTCGATTACATGCCCAGGGTGTCCGCGTAAGCGGTTACCTCAGCGGATACGCGGATTTCCGCGAGCGTGGGCGATTCCCACTTCTGCAGATTGTTGTCAACGATCATTTTCTTTTTTCCTTTCGATCTCTGGATGGGTACTTGGATAGGAATCAGCCGGGCAGGGCGAAGGCGATCAACGCGCTGCCGTGGCCCGCGCCGAGCATTCCGGGAATGATGCCTTCGAGCCATCCACCCCAACCAACTGGGACGACGACATACTGCTTGCCGTCGACGCTGTAGGTCGAGCAGCTGCCGTGGTGGCCGCTACCACACTGGAACTCCCATAACTGCTCACCGGTTCGGGCGTCCAGTGCGACGAACTCACCGGTCGGGGTGCCCGCGAACACCAGGTCGCCTGCTGTAGCAAGCACGGACGCGGCCATGGGGTAATCGATGCGCCAGCGCCACTTCTCCTCACCATGGGTGTCGAACGCGCTGACCGACCCGGCCATGTCGTCGATGTCCACCACAACAGCAGCGCCCCAATACGGCATGCTCTCCTTGAACTCCCGACGCCGCCGGGTCGCGGTAGCGCCCACGTCGGCCACTGGCACGTAGAACAGCTCGGTTTTCGGGCTGTACGCCGCGTGCGTCCACTCCTTCGCACCGGCCGGGCCGGGGTAGAAATGGACCGGTTCGCCCTCCTTGTCCGGGTACTTCCGTGGAGTCACCTTCCCATCTCGGGTGATGACACCCCAGTCGATCCGGTCAACGAAGGGAGTGACGTGCTGCAGCTCACCGTTGGTGCGGTCCAGCACGAAGAAGTAGCCGTTCTTGTCGAAGTGACCCAGCAACTTCTTGCCATCGCGCTCGAACAGGGTCATCTCCATCGTGGAGTCGTAGTCCCACAGGTCGTGCGGAGTGAACTGGTAGTGCCACTTGATCTCACCTGTGTCGACGTCCAGCGCGACAACGCTGTCGGTATAGAGGTTGTCTCCCTCGCGAACCCCGCCGTCGAAATCCGGTGCCGGGTTGCCGGTGCCCGCGTAGTACAGGTTTGTCTCCGGGTCGAAAGTCCCAGTAACCCAGTGGTTCCCACCACCGCGCTGCCAGGCCTCCCCGTCAGCGGGCCAGGTCTCCGAGCCCGGTTCGCCAGGCTTGGGCACGGTGTAAGTGCGCCAGCGCTGCTCGCCGGTCTCCAAGTCCCAGGAATCGATGTGGCCACGCACACCGAACTCGCCGCCGGCGCTGCCAGTGATGAGCATGTCCTTGATGACCGTCGGAGCGAGCGAGGCACTCTCACCCGAGCGCACGTCGCCGATGGTCTTCTGCCACACCCTCTCGCCGTTGGTTGCGTCCAACGCCACCAACTGGGCGTTCGGGGTCACGAAGTAGACCTTCCCATTGGCCACCGCGCAACCTCGGTTGACGTTGCCACAACAGAGCGAAACATCGAAGGGCACCGCATGCTTGTAGCGCCAGAGCTCCTTGCCCGTCACCGCGTCGAGAGCCCAGAACCAGCCATCCCAGCCAGTGACGAACATGACGCCATCCACGATCAATGGGCAGGTCTCGAATGCGTAAGTCGACGCACCTGCAATGTGACCAGACTGCCCAGCCTGGAAGATCCAGGCAGGAGCGATCTTGCTCACGTTCTCGGTGTTGATCTGGTCCAGCAGGCTGTACCGCTGCCCGTCATAGTCACCGTAGTAGGTGAGCCAGTTCTGCGACTCCGAACGCGCCTTCAGGAGCCGTTCGTAATCGACGTTGTCCGTCACCGCGGGCGCGATACCGGGCATGGCGCTCAGTGCGCTATGGTTGATCGCCTCGCCAGCGTCCACATATTCTATTGTCATCGGTTCAATCCCTTTCTATTCCTATGGGCGGGGCTGGTCGGGGCGATCCAGCCGGGCTTCTGGGGGAACCTCGCCCCGCACAACGATTGCGGCGGTCAGACCGCGGCCCTCGTCATTGCCTCCCGGCGAGCTGTACCAGTAGTAGCCCGGGCCATCCAGACGGATCGTCGCCCGGCCCTTCCCGTGGTTCACCAACCCGAGGTACTTCGGGCCGCCATTACTCGGCAGCAGGCAGGAGTGCGTGTTCTTGTCATCGTTGATGACCGTCAGCTCAAGATCACCGCCATGCGGCAGGACCAGGATCGCTGGTTCCCAGCAGATCGAGTCTTCCGTGATCCGGATCGTCGCCTCCATCGTGCCGTCAGCACGCTCGGTCGCCTCCGCGATAGAGCCGTTCGCCAACACTCGACCCATGGACGCCTTGTTCTGGCCATCCAAGCCGAGCCTGGCCAGTAGATCGGAGCGTTCTTCAGTAATTATTTCTTCAGCAATTAGTTCTTCAGTAATCGTCACTGGACATCACCTCTTCATTGAAATCACATACGTGATTACCGAACTCTTTACGCAACAGCAAATTCAGAGTCCGCTCGCTCATCCGAGCCAGTTGAGGGATAACCGTATGCCCACTCAAACGGCGACGATCAGACACAACCGCCGGACCGTCACACCATGCCGCTCAGCCGCTTCAACGTGCCGCTCGTCCCGAACCGTCGCGGTTTTCATGCCGCCGTTTCGTTGGCGGCTTCGTCTTGGAACGAGCCGTTTGATCCCGTATTCCTCGGGCGGGACGGGCCCGAGGGTGCCGTGGAGCCGCCTGTTGTTGTACCAATCGACCCAGTCGAAGGTGAGGGCATCGACGTCATCCAGGGTCCTCAGCGGGCCCGTCGCGAAGGGTGGTTCTTCGTGATGGATCATCCCGGGACGCACCGGCCGTTTCATTTTGACGTGCGGAAGCGACCCGGAGTGGGGAATTTCAAACTTATCGTGCACCTAGCGATCACGGAACGCCGCCAAAGAGCACCAGAAGTCACACGGCACCGTTCACCGACCCAGATCGGGGTATCGATTGCGGCTCCCGTGCTGCCCTGTCCCGGTGATGTGGGCAGGGCAGCCCCCGGAGGGTGGGTTATGCCAGAGGGGCCTTGGCGCCTGCTTCGGCGACGGCCTGGTCCTGTTCGCCGGAGCCGCCGCTGACGCCGACGGCGCCGACCACTTCGCCGTCGCGGGTGAGTGGGATGCCGCCGGCGAAGATCACGATCCGGCCGTGGTTGCTGGCGTGGATGCCGTAGTACTGCTGGTTGGGCTGGGAGTTATCGCCCAGATCCTTGGTCTGGATGTCGAAGGCCCGGGCGGTGAAGGCTTTGTTGATGGAGATGTCGATGCCGCCGAGCCAGGCGCCGTCCATCCGGACGTGAGAGATGATGTTGCCGCCGGCGTCGGCGACGGCGATGTTCATGGGCTGGCCGATCTCCGAGGCCTTGGCCTCGGCGGCGGTGATGATGGTGCGGGCGTCCGCAAGTGTCAGTGTCATGATGGTTCTCCTCGATCGGTGGGGGCCGCGGATGTCTTCCGCGGCGGGGTGGTTGGACGGGTAACGGGGGCAGGCACCGGGCGTCCCTATGCCAGTGCTCCCATGGGGTCCCAGGCAGGCAGCACTGTGGGTTCGGCGTCCAGCGCCTGCCGCAGCTCCGGGGACAGCCGCAACTTGTTGACCACGACCTCGAAGACGTACTCGTCGAACCAGTTGTCCGCCATGGTGAAGAAACCCTGGTCGCCGGCTTCGTCGCCCCAGCTGTTCTCCACCCGCCAGCGGCGCGTTTCGCCGTCGAGCACGTCAACGCCGGTCAGGAGCATGGCGTGGGTCATGGCCGATTCGCCAAAGCGGACACGCGCCTCCTTGTCCATGGCCAGTTCGGCACCATAGAGACCTGCGTAGTCGTACAGTCGGGCATCCCAGATGCCGTCCTTGCGGACCATCTGCGGGCCCACGTCGCACCCGAACCAGACCGGTTCCCCGTCCAGGATGGCGTCCTTGGCCAGGCGCTTGGCCAGGTCGATGTCCACGTTGAGGTAGAGCACCGGTTCCGCGTCGACCACATTGCCCAGGTGCTCGACGGTCAGGGTGGTTCCCTTCGGATGCTCCGTCCTGGGGTCGTCGACCAGGCAAACGTAGTCATCGAGGTTGATGGTGGTGTACTTGGCCAGGAATTGTTGCGGCGTCAGGATGCCCTCGCGGTGGAAGGACTTCGCATCATCGGTGTAGTCCCAGTCGACGGCGGACGGCGGGGTGCCCAGGTGCAGGGCGAGGATCCGGTGGACGTCGGCGATGATCCGGGCCTTCGCCTGTTCCTGCCCGGCTGTGTCGCCGTCGTGGCGGAGCCGGCGCAGCTCCTGCGCCCCGCGGCGCAGGAGGGAGCGCAGGACAGCGTTCATGCGGCCCGTGTTGGAGGAGGACTCGGTTTCCGGCATGGCCGACTTTGGCACGGCCCCGTATTTGCGAAAGATGTTCACCGCCATGTTCCACTGGCCGCCGTCGCCCAGGACGGTCTGCAGCAGGTACTGCACCAGGCGGTCGTCTTCGCCGCGTTCAGCGGTTTCCAGGATGGACTCCAGGAAGTAGTTGGCGCGCTCCAGCTTGTCGAAATACATGGCGTAGTTCTGGGAAAACTCGAACTCCTTCATGCCCAGGGTCTGCTTGGCGCCGACCCGCAGCAGGTTCAGGGCCGCGAAGAGCCAGCAGCGGCCGGACTTCTTTTGATTGGTGACTTTCCAGTCGTCGATGCGGTTTGAAACGGTGGTGGACAGGGACGTTGCCACCTGGTGGTCAATGGCGAGCTCATCGACGCTGATGCGGACAATGGCATTTTGCCTCTGCTTCAGGACGGGGTCCGCCGAGAAGGACTCGTGCAGGGCCGTGAGCTGCCCGGTGGTCAGGGACGCGACGGTAAGGTCCATTGAAGTAGTCATGCCGTCCACCTTGCCACATCCGTTAAAGCCGGCACCGTGACCGCATCCTTGATGATGAACGGCCCGGCCCGACGAGCGAAGAGCCCGCTGAGGACATGAAAACCGGGACGTTTCAGGACGAGCGGCACGTTGAGGCGGATGAGCGGCATGGTGTGACGGTCCGGCGGTTGTGCCGGGTCGTCGCGGTTCGAGTGGGCATACGGTTGTCTCTCAACTGGCTCGGATGAGCGAACGGACTCTGAATATGCCCGTTGCGCAAGGAGCTCGGTAAACACGTATGTGATTTCAATGAGGAAGTGATGTCCAGTGACGATTTCTGAAGAACTAATTACTGAAGAAGGCTCCGATCTGCTCCCCGGCGTACATCGCGGTGAGCGCTGACCGGGCCGCACTGCTTCCTGTTCAACGCCTCACCGGACATCCAGTCACACATTGAGTCCTTCGAGGCTCGCCTGAAGGAGTAGCCATGTCTGGAAGCCCTGACGCCTACGTCGACCGTACGTACAACCAGACCGTGAACGCGCGTCAGTCGCCCAACCCTCGGAATCATCCCGCGGAAAGTGGGAAGTCACATGACTGGTGGCCCCATAGGCTCGACCTGAGGTGCTTGGCTCGACCGAACCGCGCCGCCAATCCGTTGGGCGAGGACTTTGACTACGCCAAGGAGTTCCTCTCCCTGGACCTTGAGGACCTGGCACGCGATGTGGACGAGGTGTTGACGACCTCGCAGGACTGGTGGCCCGCCGACTTCGGACATTACGGACCGCTTGTGCTGCGGATGGCCTGGCACAGTGCTGGCACCTACCGAGTCGGTGACGGTCGGGGAGGTGCCGGCGCGGGAATGCAACGCTTCGCCCCGTTGAACGGCTGGCCCGATAACCGCAACCTGGACAAGGCGCGCCGACTCCTGTGGCCGGTGAAGAAGAAGTACGACTGCAAGATCTCCTGGGCCGATCTGATGATCTTCGCGGGTAACCGTGCGCTGGAATCGATGGGCTTCACGACCTTCGGGTTCGGCGGTGGCCGGGAGGATGCATGGGTGGCCGACGAGACCTACTGGGGTCCAGAAGACAAGTGGTTCGCCGATCAGCGGCACAGCGGCATCCGGGATCTTGAGAAGCCCCTGGCGGCCAGCGAGATGGGACGGATCTACGTCGATCCGCAGGGTCCATGCACGGTGCCGGATCCGACAGCCGCCGCACGCGACATTCGTCAGACGTTCAGTCGCATGGGGTTAGACGACCAGGAGACCGTCGCGCTGATTGCGGGCGGGCACACCTTCGGCAAGAGCCACGGTGCGGCCGACCCCGGCACCTGCCTGGGGCCCGAACCCGAAGCCGCGCCGCTCGAGCAACAAGGCCTGGGCTGGGCAAGCCACTACGGAACGGGCACCGGTGCCGACACCATCAGCAGTGGGCTCGAGGGGATCTGGACACCCACCCCGACCACATGGGACAACAGTTTCCTCGAGTCGCTGTTCGCCTACGAGTGGGAGGTGACGCTCAGCCCTGCCGGGCTATGGCAATGGATCCCGAGCGACGGTGCCGGTGCCGGCACCGTCCCGGACGCTCACGACCCGTCCAAGACCCATGTCCCGACGGTACTCACCACGGACCTCGCATTCCGGGAGGATCCAGTATACGAGGCGATCGCACGGCGATTCCTGAAGAATCCAGACCAGATGGCGGATGCGTTCGCACGGGCCTGGTTCAAACTCACGCACATCGACATGGGGCCAACCCAGCGCTACCTGGGGCCACTCGTCCCGTCCGAACGACTGATCTGGCAGGACCCGCTGCCCGACGTCGACCACGAGCTCGTCGATGCTGACGACATCGCCGCGTTCAAGAGCCAACTGCTCGAGTCGGGCCTGGCGGTGGGGCAACTGGTCTCCACCGCGTGGGCTTCGGCTTCCACGTTCCGAAACAGCGACAAGCGCGGTGGGGCGAATGGTGCCCGCATCCGTCTCGAACCGCAGCGACGCTGGGAGGTCAACGAGCCAGAAGCGCTGGCCACTGTCCTGGGCACACTTGAGCAGATCCGCAAGCAGTTCAACGATTCCCAGCGTGGCGGCAAGAAGATCTCGCTTGCCGACCTGATCGTGCTTGGCGGGTGCGCCGCGGTCGAACACGCTGCTGCCAGGGCCGGTCACGACATCGAGGTCCCGTTCCGGCCGGGACGCACGGATGCGACGCAGGAGTGGACCGACCCCGAACGGTTCGCCGTGCTCGAACCGACATCTGACGCATTCCGCAGCTACCTCGGCACAGGCAACCGACTACCATCGGAAGTTCTGCTCATCGAGCGTGCGGGCCAACTCACCCTGAGTGCCCCCGAGATGACAGTGTTGCTCGGCGGCTTGCGCGTGATCGGCGCCAACCACAGCCGATCCCCCATGGGCGTGCTCACCTCGACACCGGGCTGGTTGACCAACGACTTCTTCGTCAACCTGCTCGACATGGACACCGTGTGGGCGCCGATGCCAGACGATGCCACGACGGAGGCGACCTACGAGGGCCGCGACCGACACACTAACGAGCTCAAGTGGGTCGCAAGTCGCACTGACCTCATATTTTCGTCGAACTCTGAGCTGCGTGCCCTGTCGGAGGTCTACGCGAGCCAGCACGCTGAAAAGAAGTTCATACGCGACTTCGTGTCCGCGTGGCACAAGGTCATGAATCTTGACCGGTTCGACAGGTGACGATCCCACCCGGGCCATTCTGGCAATACGTCCGTCGAATTGCGAAGCGCGGATGCGGCACCGAACCTGCGCAGCCCTCGTCGCGGCCATTCCTACAGCGCCGACTGCGATACTCAAGACGATGGCCGAGCTCACTGGAGTGAGCCCTGTCCGAAGGGGATGCGATGCGAAACGCCAGCGAGCACGAACCGGGCGCGCTTCCCCGTCCGAAGGGGCAGCCCGGCCCTGTGACCGAGATCCGCTGGGAGGAGGCCGGAGAGCAGCGCTCGGCGCTCTGGCGCTCGGAGAGCGGCTGGGCGCCGCCCCGGCGGGTCGTCATCGCCGACGACAAGCTGACCGCCGATGTCGCCTACCGCCTGGCGAAATCCGGTACCGGGATGCTCTGGCGCGGCGACTTCCTCGGCGCCCGCCAGCTACTGCAGGCCCTCGGCCGGCGGATCGACCGCGGGCGGCGACCGGCCGACAAGGACCTCACTGCGGCCTTCCGCCGCGCCAGGAGCGAGGCGCTCACCCGCGCGCAGCTGCTGGGCCTGGTGCTCATCCCGCTCGACGCGGACTACACCGTCCCGCTGCGGCGAGCGCCCGACGTGCGCCTGGCCTGCACCGAAACCTACGGGCCGGCCGAGGGGCCGTCGGTGACCTCGCTGCGAGAACTGATCGGCGTGATCGGCGCGCATGAGTGGCGCACGAAGGGCGTGCCGGTCCCGGCGCTCGGCGACCGGATCCACCCGCACTACGGCGTGTTCTCGCCCATCCGCGGCGAGTACCTCGAGCTGGTGCGGTCCGCGCCGCTCCCCGCCGACAGCCTGGCCTTCGACATCGGCGTCGGCACCGGCGTGCTCGCGGCCATCCTGGCACGGCGCGGCGTCAACCGCGTCGTCGGGACGGACCAGGACCCGCGGGCGCTGGCCTGCGCACGGGAGAACATCGAGCGGCTGGGGCTCGGCGACCGGGTGGACATCGTCCAGGCAGACCTCTTCCCGCCGGGACGGGCGCCCCTGGTCGTCTGCAATCCCCCCTGGATCCCGGCCACGGCGGTCACCTCGACCGACTTCGCCGTCTACGACCCGGACAGCCGGATGCTCCGCGGCTTCCTGGCCGGTCTCGCCGACCACCTGGAACCTGCCGGAGAGGGCTGGCTGATCATCTCTGACATCGCCGAGCTGCTCGGGCTTCGCTCCCGCGCGGAACTCCTGGGCATCATCGAGGATGCCGGCCTCGAGGTCGTGGACAGGCTCGACACCCGGCCCACCCACGCCCGCGCTTCCGACGCGAGCGACCCGCTGCACGCCGCCCGCTCGGCGGAAGTCACCTCACTCTGGCGGCTGCGCGCCAGATCGGCCGAGGCCTGAGGCCAGGCGCCAGCGGGCCCAGGGCCAGACGCCGTCCATTTCGACCTCGAGCGAGAAGCTCAACAGGATTCGGATGAGCACGATCGCCCCGAGGATCAGGACGCTCTCCACGGTCGAGGTGACGAGGATCGTGCGGATGATGTCGGCCACGATCAGCACTTCGAGGCCGAGCAGGATGGCCTGGCCGAGGTTGCGGCGCAGGCCCTGGTACGCGGCCGCCCGCGAGTCGGGCCGCAGCGCCCTGGGCACGGCGACGATGAAGGCGGCGGCCCCGCCGAGCACCATGATGCCGGCCCCGACCGCCTCGACGACCAGCACCACTGCCGAAATAACCTGCTCGAAGGTCATGGAGCTCGCTCTCGCCGTCTGGGGCGACGATAGCACCGCGCCTCCGACAAGTATTATCGGCCCATGGGCGTCTCGATCCGTGGACGCCGCACGAGAGGAGGCGGGGCATGGACGTCCATGACATCGCGGGCCTCCTCAGCGAAATCCTGACGCTCGTCGGGCTGCTGCTCGGCGGGGGGCTCTACCTCACCGGCCTCGCCGTGCGCGACCTGCGCGGCCGTTGGGTGCGCACCGAAGGAGTGATCGCCGGCGCGGGAGCGGGAGCGGTCATCCGCTGGTTCGACGGCACCGGCGAGGTGCACGAGTCTCCGGCGACGACGCACGAGACCGCCCGGCTCGAACCGGGCGACGACGTGCCGGTCTGGTTCCGTCCCCGGTCGCCCTCGCGGTGCCGCACGTACGCCCCGGATCACGACGGCAAGGCGCTGCGGCTGACCGGGCTCATCCTGCTGGGCGTGGGGGTCGCGGCGGGCATGCTCGGCTTCGTGCTGCTCTTCGTCTAGACCCCTGCTCCGCGCTCCAAACCTCTGCTACGCCCCGTGAGGGGTCGCAAATCGACCTTCGCCCGCCGTTTTAAGGTCGATTTGCGACCCCTCACGCGCCAGGTCAACGCGCCCGGTAGCGGGCGCGCACGTCCGGCTCGAGGTGCTCGGTGGCGTAGCTGAGCGCCGTGCGGGCCATCCGCCCGGCATTGGCGTCGAGGAAGGCGAGCAGCAGCGCAGGGTCGACCTTGCCGACCTCGCGGAGCATCCAGCCGACGGCCTTGTGGATGAGGCTTTCCTTGTCACCGAGCAGTTTCTCCGCGAGCGCGAGCGTCGTTGCCGTGTCGCCGTGCGCCAGGAACGCCGAGCTGGCGAGCATCGCGACGCGGCGCTGCCAGAGGCTGTCGCTGCCGGCGAGCTCGAACAGCACGTCGCGCGGTCGGTCGACGAGGTACTCGCCCAGCAGGGTCGGGGCCGACACGTCCACGAGGTCCCAGTTGTTGACGACCCCGCGACGCACGGCAGCCAGGTAGAACTCCGAGAGCCTCGTGCGCTCGGCCTCATCCCGGGTGCGGGCGCGGCCGGCACGCCGGAACCGGCCGACCAGGATCAGCAGGGCCGCGAGCCGGTGCTCGTGCACCTCGCTCCTCAGGAGCTCCTCCACCTCCGGCAACGGCAGCGCGACGAAGCCCGCGGCGACCTGCCGGATGTCGGGCAGGCGCAGGCCGATGAAGACGTCTCCCTCGCCGTACTGGCCCGGCCCGGTTTGGAAGTACCGCGCGACCAGGATGGCCCGCTCGGGGTCGGCGAGGGCGTCCAGCGCCGCGCGGACCTCGACGGCCGTGTGCGCCTGCGCAGAATCCGTCATGCCGGCACTCTAACCCGGTGTTTTCTTGCGAGAGGTCGCAAGAAAACACCGGTCGGCCCCGGATACTCTGTAGATGGCGCAGAAACAGCGCCATTCGCTGCCGCGCTCGCGGCCGTTTACGAGGACGGGAGGTTCCCATGTCGAATTATGTTGCTGAAGCACTGGTCGGTGAGCCCGAGGTTCTCGAGGACGTCCAGGCCCTCCCCGCCTGGCTGAGCCTCAAGGCCGCCGCGACGGCCCTGCAGTCCGTGCAGGCGCAGGACGGCTCGATCCCCGAGACGTCCGCACGCACGGATGCCGCGGCCCACGTCGCCGTGATCACCGCCGCCATCCGGGAACTCGCTCCGCTGTTCCCGCACGACGCCGCCTATCTCGACGCCGCCGTGGTCGACTTCGACCGCTGGGTGTCGGAAGACTTCGGCGTGCCCGACTTCTACGACTCGCTGATGGCCTTCCAGCCGCAGCAGCACCGGGTCGACGGGCTGCGCCACCTAGTGGTCTTCCCGATGTACACGCAGAACGGCAGCTCGAACCGCCTGGTCGAGGCCGTGCTGATCGCGGTCATCTGGCCGGCGTTCATTGCCGAGCTGGAGCAGGAGTACACGAACGGCCTGTTCGTGCCCATCCGTTTCCTCGACTTCACGCCCGGTTACGACACCAACTCCGCGGTGCTCTTCCCCGAGACGGTCGCCATGCGCGAGATTCCGACGTTCACCTGGGGGGCGATCTTCCAGGACCGCGAAGCCGCCCGGTACCGCCGGGTGGTGCGCGCGGCGGCCGAGATCACCCGCCTGGAGCTCCCGGAGGAGGCCGCGGCGCTGCTCGACGACCAGCAGCTTGCCGAGGAAACCTTCGTCATGTGGGACCTCATCCACGACCGCACACACATGCGCGGTGACCTGCCGTTCGATCCGTTCATGATCAAGCAGCGGATGCCGTTCTTCCTCTATTCACTCGAGGAACTGCGCTGCGACCTCACCGCGTTCCGCGAATCGGTCAGGATCGAACGCGACGATTCGGCCAGCCCGGAGGCGCGCAAGCACGCCAGGCTGGTGCAGTACGCCGTGATCTTCGACCGGATTTTCCGGTTCTCGATCACCGGCAGCCGGACGCGCAACTACGACGGTCTCGGCGGCCAGCTGCTGTTCGCGTGGATGCACCAGCACCACGTGCTGCACTGGACCGACACCCGGCTCACCTTCGACTGGGATGCCGTCCCGGGCGTGGTGATCGCGCTCGGCGCGCAGATCGACGAGCTGTACTGGGCGTCGATCGACCGCCCGAAGAAGGCGCACTGGCTGGCGGCGTACGAGATGATCACGGCCACACTGACCCCGAACCCGGCTTCGGCCTGGGCTCGCGGGCTGCCCCTCGAGGTGCTCGCCGGTCCGCCGAAGGGTTACACCGACCTGGTGATGGACGACGAGTTCCCGTTGTCGATGTTCTTCGAGGCGCTGGACAAGAAGATGAAGTCGGTCATCGAGTCGACCGTGGGAATCACCGCGCGTGGCTGATGGCCCCACCGGGCCGTCGGCGCCTGCCGTCGCTGGTCGCACCGTGCTCATTGCCGGTGCGACCAGCGCGGCCGGTCTCGCCGTGGCCGCGGCCCTCTCGGCCGCCGGCGCCCGGGTGATCGCGGTCGGCTCGAACGCGGAACGCCTGGCCGGTTTGCGTGACCGCGTCACGGACGCCGCGACCTACGTCTGCGACCTCGGCGACTTCTCCGCGGTGACCGCCCTCGCGGCCACCGTGAAGGCCGAGCATGGCCCGATCGACGGGCTCGTCCACCTCGTCGGCGGATGGCGCGGCGGGGGCGGCCTGGCCGGCCAGACCGACGAGGACTGGGCGTTCCTGCACGGCCACGTGCTGACCACCCTGCGCAACACGACCCGGGCGTTCAACCAGGACCTGCTGGCCTCCCCCGCCGGGCGGCTCGCCATCGTGTCCTCCGTCTCGGTCGACAAGCCCGCCCCCGGCGGCGCGAACTACGCGGCCGCCAAGGCCGCGGCCGAGACCTGGACCCGCGCGGTCGGCCAGGGCTTCGCGAAGGCGGCCCCGGATGCCGCGGCCGTCATCTTCGTCGTGCGGGCCCTTGAGGGGCTCGAACCCGAGCTCGCCACGGCCGTGGTCGGCCTCTGGGACGCGCCCGCCGCATCCGTCAACAACACCCGCGTCCCACTCGCCGCCTAGCCTCAGGCGAATGGGCCAAGATGGAGGGGTGACTCAAATCCATGACCTGAACTCGCGCGGCTTCGCCTCAGACAACTATTCGGGCGTGCACCCCGAGATCCTCGAGGCCATTGTGAACGCCAACGGCGCCCACCAGATCGCCTACGGCGAGGATGTCTACACCGCACGGCTGCAGGAGGTCTTCGCCGAGCACTTCGGCGACGGCGTCGAAGCGTTCCCCGTGTTCAACGGCACGGGCGCGAACGTCATCGGACTCCAGTCGATGCTGCCGCGCTGGGGCGCCGTGATCTGCACCGCGACCGCGCACATCCACTCGGATGAGGGCGGAGCCCCCGAGAAGGTCGCCGGCATCAAGCTGCTCCCGGTCCAAACGCCCGACGGCAAGCTCACCCCGGAGCTCATCGCCCAGGAGGCGTGGGGCTGGGGCGACGAGCACCGCGCCCAGCCGCTGGTGGTCTCGATCACGCAGTCCACCGAACTCGGCACCGTGTACACGGCCGCTGAAGTGCGCGCGATCGCCGACTACGCCCACGCGAACGGCATGAAGCTGCACATGGACGGCGCGCGGATCTCCAACGCGGCCGCCGCGCTCGGAGTGCCGTTCCGCACCTTCACGCGCGATGCCGGGGTCGACGTGCTGAGCTTCGGCGGCACGAAGAACGGCATGATGTACGGCGAATGCGTCGTCGTGCTGAACCCGGACGCCTCCGAGGGCCTGATCTACCTGCGCAAGCTGAACATGCAGCTGTCCTCCAAGATGCGCTTCATCTCGGCCCAGTTCATCGCGTTGCTCGGCGGAGACCTGTGGCTGCGCAACGCCGGCCATGCCAACGCCATGGCCCAGCGGATGCGGCTGGCGCTCGAACACGGGATCGCCACGGGGTCGATCACCGGCGTCCGGTTCAGCCAGCTCAGCCAGGCCAACTCCATTTTCGCCGTGATCCCGCCCGGCGTCGGCGACCGACTGCGGGAATCCTTCCGCTTCTACGACTGGGATCCGGCGACCGGCGAGGTGCGCTGGATGTGCGGCTTCGACACGCGCGAAGAAGACATCGACGCCTTCGTCGCCGCCCTGGAGCGGGAACTCGCGGTCCGATGAGCGTCTTCGCCGCCAGGCCGTGGCTGAGCGCCTACGCGCCCGGCGTGCCGACCGCGGTCGAGTCGCCGACGCAGACCCTCGTCGACATGATCGACGGCTCGGTTGCCCGGTTCGGCGACCGGATCGCCCTCGACTTCTTCGGGGCGACCACGAGCTACGCACGCCTCGGCGACCAGATCGCCCGGGTGGCGAACGGGCTGCGACGCCTCGGCGTGAAGCCGGGCGACCGGGTGGCGCTCGTGCTGCCGAACTGCCCGCAGCACGTGGTCGCGTTCTACGCGGTCCTCCGCCTCGGTGCGATCGCCGTCGAACACAATCCGCTCTACACCGAGCGTGAACTCCGCCACCAGTTCGAGGACCACGGCGCGAAGGTCGCGATCGTCTGGGACAAGGTCTACGCCACCGTGCGCGACTTCCCCCAGGACATGGGCGTGTCGAAGATCATCGCCGTCGACCTCACCCAGGCGATGCCGCTCGGCAAACGGCTGCTCCTGGGCCTGCCGATCCCGAAGGCGCGCGCCTCCCGATCGGCGCTGACCGCTGGTCGCCTCCCGTCGGACGCCCTCGAGTGGGATTCCCTGGTCGGCTCGCGCCGGCTCCGCCCGTCGCATCAGCGGCCCGGCGTCGGTGACATCGCCGTGCTCCAGTACACGAGCGGCACGACCGGCGCCCCGAAGGGCGCCATCCTCACCCACTTCAACCTCCGCACCAACGCCCTCCAGGGCGAGGCCTGGGTGCGGGGACTCCGCCCCGGCGAGGAGGTGGTCTACGCGGTCCTGCCGATGTTCCACGCCTACGGCCTGACCCTCTGCCTGACCTTCGCCATGAGCACGGGCGCGCGCCTGGTGCTGTTCCCGAAGTTCGACGAGGGCCTGGTGCTGGATGCCGCCCGGCGCACCCCGCCGACGTTCCTGCCCGCCGTCCCGCCGATTTACGACCGGCTGGTCACGGCCGCCGCGAAGCGCAAGGTGAGCCTGCGGAGCATCCGTTTCTCCATCTCCGGAGCGATGAGCCTGCCGGTTGCGACGGTCGAACGCTGGGAGGCCGCCACCGGCGGGCTGCTGGTCGAGGGCTACGGGATGACCGAGACCTCCCCGGTCGCGCTCGGGAACCCCATCGGGCCGAGCCGGCGCCCCGGCACGGTCGGCGTCCCGTTCCCGAGCACCGAGATCCGCGTTGTCGACCCGGACGATCCCACCGCCGACCGCGGCTTCGACGAGGAGGGCGAACTGCTCATCCGCGGGCCGCAGGTGTTCTCCGGCTACTGGAACCGGCCGGAGGAGACCGCCGAAGCGCTGCTTCCCGGCGGCTGGTTGCGCACGGGTGACATTGTCAAGGTCAGTCCCGACGGCTTCGTCACCGTCGTCGACCGGATCAAGGAACTCATCATCACCGGCGGGTTCAATGTCGCCCCGTCGGAGGTCGAAGCCGCCCTGCTCTCCCATCCCACCGTGAAGGATGCCGCCGTCGTCGGGCTGCCGAGCGCCGGCGGCGGCGAGGACGTCGTGGCCGCGGTCGTGCTCCAGCCGGGCGCCAGCCTCGATGTGGGCGCCCTGCGGGACCACTGCCGAACCCGCCTGTCCGCGTACAAGGTCCCGAAGAACGTCGTCCAGGTCGAAGACCTGCCTCGTTCCCTGATCGGCAAGGTGCTGCGCCGCCAGGTGCGCGAGAGCCTCACCGAGGCGTAACCCGGGCGCGTTTCATGCGAGTGCATGGAATAGCCGGGCTCGATTCGCGTTGAACCAACTGGGTCAGTGTTGCCCCGCCACACTGATCCGACCGAAGGACGCACCATGACGCTCATCACCGATTCCATCAGCCGCGCCGCCGACACGGCCTGGCCCATCCTCCCGGTGCTCGCCGGGCGCTGGAGCCCGCGCGGCTACGATTCCGCCGCGGTCATCGACGAGGACACCCTGACCACCGTGCTCGAAGCCGCCCGCTGGGCGCCGTCCGCCAGCAACATCCAGCCGTCGCGGTACATCGTCGCCCGCCGCGGTTCGGCGAGCTTCGGCACCATCCACGCCGCCCTGATGGGTTTCAACCGGGCCTGGGCGGATGCCGCATCCGTCTTGATCGTGAACGTCGCCGAACTGGACATCGACGCCACCCGGGTGAACCCCTGGGCCCGGTACGACCTCGGCCAGGCCGTGGCGCACCTGACGATCCAGGCGCAGCACGAAGGCCTGCACACCCACCAGATGGGCGGCTACGACGCCGCGGCGCTCGCGCTGGCCTTCGGGCTGGCCGACAACCAGGCGATCGTGTCGATCACGGCCATCGGCGTGCTCGCCCACGTCGACACGCTTTCGGCGGAGCTGCTCGAGCGCGAGTCCGCGCCCCGCACCCGCAAGCCCCTCGCCGACCTGCTGCTCGTCAACGACTGATCGGCCGGTCCGCGTTCAGTTGCGGACAAGGGTCCTTCAATTCGCTGGGGAAGGTACTTTCTCCGCAACTGAATGCCGGGGAGCGTGTCGAGTTTCGCTAGGCGGCCAGGCGCGCCTGGGAGCGGCGGGCCAGGCGCACGGCGCCATCCGGGACCTTCGTGTCACGGTTCAGCCGTGCCCCGTGGCCGATGCGCGCGTCGGCGCCGATCCGCGAGTGGCTGCCGATGCGCACGTCATTGCCGATGACGGCTCCGCGGCCCACGTGCACGTCATCCCCGATGAACGCCAGGTTGCCGATCCGGGCGCCGCGGTCGATCCAGGTTCCCTGGCCGATCCAGCCGCCACGGCCGACGCGAGCCTCGGCCTCCACGTACGTGGTCGACGCGATGAACGTGCTCGTGTCGACGGTCGCCCCCGGGGCCACCAGCCCGCCGCCATTGGCGTGCCGACGGTACTTCGTGACCGTGCCGGCGGCGTCTTCTACTTCTTCGATCTTCCTCGTCATTGCCTCTCCTGGGACGCGCGGTGCGCGTCGCTGTTCGATGCTTCAACGCCGGGAAGGCTCATTTGATTCCCCGGGTCCCGCAGCCGGCGCCAGTTGAGTCGCGGAGAAAGTACCTTCCGACCCCGGCGAAGGTACTTTTCCCGCAACTCAGCGCCGGGCGCGGCGCTGGGGAGGCACCCCCTACGGGCGGAGCAGCACCTTGATGGCGCGGCGTTCGTCCATGGCGGCATAGGCTTCCGCGACATCCGTCAGCGGCAGTTCGAGGTCGAAGACCCGGCCCGGGTTGATGGCGCCGGAGAGCACCTCGGGCAGCAGCTCCTCGATGTAGCCGCGCACGGGAGCGACGCCGCCGTTGAGGCCGACGTTGCGGCCGAACAGCGGGCGCACGGCGATGGGGCCGCCGGTCGGAACGCCGACGTAGCCGACCATGCCGCCGGGCCGGGCCGACTCGATCGCCTGGTCCATCGATTCCTTGGTGCCGACGCATTCGAGAACGCAGTCCGCGCCGATGCCGTCGAAGAGCTCGCGGATGCGGGCAACGCCGGCCTCGCCGCGCTCCTCGACGATGTCGGTCGCCCCGAATTCGCGGGCGACGGCCTGTCGGTCCGCGTGGCGCGACATGGCGACGATCCGGGATGCGCCGAGACGCTTGGCCGCGATGATGGCGCACAGTCCGACCGCGCCGTCGCCGACGACGACGACCGTGCTGCCGGCGGTCACGCCGGCAGAGACGGCGGCATGGTGGCCGGTGCCCATGACGTCGGCCAGGGTGAGCAGGCCGGGTACCTGGGCGTCGCCCGGCATCGACGGGGTCGCCACGAGCGAGCCGTCGGCGTGCGGCACGCGCACCTTCTCGCCCTGGGCGCCGTCGGCGAAGCCACCGAGCCGGTCGTCGGAGCCCCACCAGCCGCCGTTCAGGCAGGAGGTGCTCACGCCGTTCTGACAGTTGATGCAGGTGTTGTCGCAGTCGTAGAACGGCGCGATGACGAAGTCGCCCACGGCGATCGTCTTCACCTCCGGGCCGATCTCCTCGACCACGCCGACGAATTCGTGGCCGATCCGGTGCGGCTCGGTCGTCGGCTGCACGCCGCGGTAGGGCCAGAGGTCGGAACCGCAGACGCACGCGGCGACGACGCGCACGATGGCGTCACCCCCGGTGGACAGGGTCGGGTCGGCTACTTCTTCCAGGCGGACGTCTCGCTCGCCGTAAATCACTGTTGCACGCATCCATCGAGCCTAACTGCACCCTGGGCCGCGGGCCCGGCGTTCCGCCATCCGCGAAAGCGCAGGTCGATGACGGGGTCTAGCCTCGCTCGGCGATTGCTTTCACGCTCGCCACGAGGCTGTCCCACATGCCATTCGAATGCTCGGCGTCTTCGGCGCTCGCGTTGTTGTCCTGCGAAAGCGTGAGCCGTGTCGCCCCAGCCTTGCCCTCGAGGAACTCCTTGATCGCGTCGGGATCAGTGAGCACGGACCACACGCGCCCCGTTGGCGCGTTGATCGTGGTCGTCGAGGTCGCGATGTGCTGCGCGGTCATTGAATTCTCCTTGCGAGGTTGAGAACCTGGCGTCCGGCCCGATGCCGGGGCTAGAGCTCGACGTCGTCGATGTCGTCGTCGCCGGCGGATGCGGGCGCCGCGGGGGCGGATGCGACGGTGAGCGAGTCCCCGTCCGGCGCGAGGTCCACCCGCACGGTGTCACCGTCCCTGACCGCGCCGGACAGGAGCGCCCGGGCGAGCCGGTCGTCGATCTCCTGCTGCATCAGCCGGCGCAGCGGACGCGCCCCGTAGATCGGGTCGTACCCGCGCTCGGCCAGCCAGGCCCTGGCATCCGGGGTCACGGCAAGTTCGAGCCTGCGCTCCGCCAGCCGCCGCTGCAGGCGGTCGACGTTCAGCTCCACGATCTGGCCGAGGTCCTCCATCGACAGCGAGGAGAAGACCACGATGTCGTCGAGGCGGTTGATGAACTCCGGTTTGAAGGACTTGCGCACGAGGTCCCGAACGGCGGCCTCCTTCTCGTTCGGCGTCATCGACTGGTCGACCATGAACTGCGAACCGAGGTTCGAGGTGAGCACCATGATCGTGTTGCGGAAGTCAACGGTGCGGCCCTGGCCGTCGGTCAACCGGCCGTCGTCGAGCACCTGCAGCAGCACGTCGAACACCTCGGGGTGCGCCTTCTCGACCTCGTCGAACAAGATCACCGAGTACGGCCGACGGCGCACGGCCTCGGTCAGCTGGCCGCCCTGCTCGTAGCCGATGTACCCGGGGGGCGCCCCGACCAGGCGCGACACGGAGAACTTCTCGCCGTACTCGCTCATGTCGATGCGGACCATGGCCTTCTCGTCGTCGAAGAGGAAGTCGGCCAGGGCCTTCGCCAGCTCCGTCTTGCCCACACCGGTCGGGCCGAGGAACAGGAACGACCCGGTGGGCCGGTCGGGGTCCGAGATGCCGGCGCGGGTGCGGCGCACGGCATCGGCGACCGCGCGCACCGCCTCCTTCTGGCCGATCAGCCGGTGGGCGAGTTCGCCCTCGAGGTTCAGCAGCTTCTCCGTTTCGCCCTGCAGCAGGCGACCCACCGGGATGCCGGTCCAGGCAGCGACCACGGCGGCGATGTCTTCGGCGGTGACGTGGTCGTTGACCATCCGCGGGCCCTCCGACTCGGTCTTCTCCGCGGCGGCCAGCTCCCGCTCCATCACCGGGATGTCGCCGTAGAGCAGGCGGGATGCCCTCTCCAGGTTCCCGTCGCGCTGGGCGCGGTCGGCCTCGCCGCGCGCCGCGTCGAGCCGCTCCTTGAGTTCGCCGACCCGGTTGAGCGAGGCCCGCTCGGTTTCCCAGCGAGCCTGCAGATCGGACAGTCTGGCCTGGCGTTCGTCGAGGTCCTCGCGCAGCTTCTGCAGGCGTAGCTTGGACGCGTCGTCCTTTTCCTTCTTGAGGGCCAGCTCCTCGAGCCTCAGCCGGTCGACGCCGCGGCGGAGCTCGTCGATCTCCACCGGCGCCGAATCGATCTCCATCCGCAGCCGGCTCGCGGCCTCGTCGATCAGGTCGATGGCCTTGTCCGGCAGCTGCCGGGCGGTGATGTACCGGTTGGACAGGGATGCCGCGGCCACGAGCGCCGAGTCGGCGATCGACACCTTGTGGTGGGCCTCGTAGCGCTCCTTGAGCCCACGGAGGATGGCGACGGTGTCTTCCACCGACGGCTCGTCCACGAGCACCGGCTGGAAGCGGCGCTCGAGCGCGGCATCCTTCTCAATGAACTCGCGGTATTCGTTCAGGGTCGTCGCGCCGATCAGGCGGAGTTCCCCGCGGGCCAGCATGGGCTTGAGCATGTTGGAGGCCGCCACGGAGCCCTCGCCGCCGCCCGCACCCATCAGGGTGTGCAGCTCGTCGACGAAGGTGATGATCTCGCCCTCGGCGTCGTTGATCTCCTTGAGCACGGCCTTCAGCCGCTCCTCGAACTCCCCGCGGTACTTCGCGCCGGCGACGAGGGCCGCCAGGTCGAGGGAGACGAGCTGCTTGCCCTTGAGCGAGTCGGCGACGTCACCGGCGACGATGCGCTGGGCGAGCCCCTCGACGACGGCCGTCTTGCCCACGCCGGGCTCGCCGATGAGTACCGGGTTGTTCTTCGTGCGACGGGTGAGCACCTGGCTGACCCGGCGGATCTCGGCGTCCCGGCCGATGACCGGGTCGAGCTTGCCGCTCCTGGCGACCTCGGTGAGGTTCACCCCGTACAGCTCGAGAGCGCTCTTGGCTTCTTCCTGGGGCGGCTGCTGTCCGGCTTGCATCTCGATCTCCTTCAGAGTTGAGTCCAACTGGCTCAAGTTTATCGAGGTCGGGCTCGTCCCGCTAGGGCGACTCACTCCGGGCCTCTCAGCCGCGCGTGAGAGACTGGAGGTCGACTTACGTACGGATTTCCTCCCACTATGGCCCATACCCTCAGCTCCCACGAGATTGCCCTGCTCGTCGGCAGCCAGGCCTTCTCGCGCGGCGAGCGCTACGTGCGCAACGGCCACGTCGAGAAGCAGACCTGGTTCGGTTCCGGCACCCAGCTCTTCGGCCAGGTGCGGGGAACGCGCCCCGAGCCCTACTCGGTGACCGTGTCGTTCACGGTCAACGCCGCCGGCCAGGCCAGCCGGGCGGCCGGCGTGTGCACGTGCCCGGTCAAGCGCAACTGCAAGCATGTTGCCGCCCTGCTCCTGGCCAGCCGGAACTCCCGGACCGCCGGGCCGGCCGCCCCGGCGCGGGAGGCCGGCGCCGCTGCTCCGGGCGGCGCGGGCAAGCTCGGCG
>NZ_SOEZ01000035.1 GCF_004402215.1 Cryobacterium tagatosivorans | reverse complement strand
TCAATCCGAGTCCACTGGTCATCGGTCAGCAGAGCAGTACGCGACATTCCTCCAGCCTCCCAAACGAATCACGATTCGATTAGGAGACACGCCCTAGGCCGATCAATCGAAGACCATTGAGTTTGATCGGGTGTACGGTTCGCGATATGACGATCAGGGTCAGACGGTTTGCCGTCGCTGCACTGGTTGCTGCGTTCTTGACGGCTGGAGCCGTGGCGTCCGCTTATGGGTCCGAGGCTGGCGATCCGGCACCGGATTCGAATAAGGTGACCCCGTCCTCTTTGCCGTTGGACGTCACCGGTGATGCTGCCTTCTCGGAGGAGCGTGATCGGCTGTATGCGCTCCTTTCTCCTCTCCTAGACTCCAATGGCAGCTATATCTGGGACTTCGAAAACGAGATACTGACGATTCAGATGACGTCCGAGGCGGCCCTCGATCAGGTGCGGGAAATCATCGCAGACTCCGGAACCTTTCTCACCACCGACTTCGTGCACGTTCAGTACTCAGAGCGGGAACTGAACGAACTTGCCGACTATCTCCTGGGAAATCAGCTCGAATGGGCGGGAGCGACAGGAATCGGCGGTGGCTATTTGCCCCAAGCCAACCGCGTCATCCTGCAGGTTGATCCCGACTACGGTGATGGCCCCGCTCTCATACACGCGATCGAGGAACTCAACGACCCACGCGTTAATCTGGAACTCGTCGAGCCCTCGGAAACGGGGGGACCAGAAAGCAGGATCGACGACTACGCTCCTTGGAGCGCCGGCCCAAAATCAAGAAGGGGACTGCTGGGCTGCGTTGTCTACTAGCCTGCGATGATCCTGGTCGGTTGTTCCTCGTCGCCCACGGGTTCCGCAGCGCCAAGATCAGCATCGATATTCAACACCTCATGCTCGCCATCAAGCTGGGCCAGCAGCACAGCCGCATTCTCCGCGAGTCGCCTCGCCGATTTCCATCGCAAGTCGACCGGATCACCGTCGACCCCGAGAACGACGTCAGTCGCAATCGAAAAAGCAACTTCGCCCCCTATCCGTAGGTGCCGGACCAATTCCTTGTGGATGCGTCGGCTGGTCCGTTGGCTGGAACGATCCGTCTTAGCGTTGCGGTAGTTGCTACCGCGCCGAGCGAGGTCGACGGACTCACCGACGTAGACGGTGCCCCTGCCACCGGGCTCGAGGGCTCGGAACGAGAACCGGTAAAGTCCAGGCGCGCGTGGGAGCGGTGGAAAGGACGGCCAGCCGTCGCTGTCAAGCGTGATGCCGCCAGCGTGTAACCAAGTGAAGCTCGTTGTTGCGGAGACTGTGTCGATTTCAGTCAGCCGAGTGGGGTCGAAACCTCGTGAGCTGCGCGTCGACGGTGACGGCGCTGCAGGAACGGGCGGTTGATCCATATCGACCGGGAATCCGAGCTTCCGCAGTTGGCGTCGCGCGGTTTGGGAAGTGAAGGCAGTGTGCGGCAGGCCTGCCGCGATGCCGAATGCTTGTTTGACTGGCCACTCGCGTCCGTCGATAACGACCGAGTACTCGAATACGCGATCCGGTTCATGCCCCCGCAGCCGTTCACTGACGTCGGCTCGTGTCAGATCGCGCTTCTCCCCATTGATGATGAACTCCACGCGGCGCTTCCCTAATTATTCGTTGGATGGCGAGACTATCGCGCCGCTGGCGACTTGCCTGTCTGTAGAGGCGCTGCGTCGGAATGCTGCTGGCGCCGACGCGGCCTGTCGGGTTTCGATCCTGCTTTCATAACCCGCTCAGATCGGCTAGAGACCCGTGCCAGTGTCGCTGCTTCATCCGGGGCAATCTTAGAAACTCGCAAGTACGGTCGGGGATCCGCTGAGCGTTGAGCACGAGACGTCGCCGTGCTGGGTTTCGTAAACAGCCGACAGATAGATGAGAAAAGAAATTGCTCCTGAGGATACTCACGAGCGATTTCTTGTTAACGCTGGGTCGCTATTCGGCCTTGAGCGTCCACTCGCCGTCGGCGTTGACCACGATCACCGAAGGGCAGGCGCTGAGCGGGACCGTGCCCGAATAGTCGCCGATCTCGTTGATGAGCAGACCGAAGTTGAAGTCCTCCCCGGTCTCCTCGATCACCGCGAAGTTGCCGAGCTTCCCAGCTGCCCCGTCATAGAGGATTGTGTTCCTCGTCCGTCGTCGTCACCCGGGCAACTCGCTCGTTAGTATGAAGAAATGTGCTTTGCTCTCTCCGCACGCGATGGCGCAAGGTGCGCTGCTCTAATGGGACGCCACGTAGAGCAGGCTGGAAAAGATCCCGGGACGGCAGCAGGCAGGGACTTCATTCCGGCTTCGCTTGGAGTGAGTTTATGATTCGTCAGGGTTTCGTCGAGTGGGCCGGGTACAAGACCTGGTTCGCCTCTTTTGGAGAGGGCGCCGCTGGCCGGCTTCCTTTGCTGATTGCCCACGGTGGGCCGGGGATGACGCACGACTATCTGCTTCCCCTCCAGACGCTCGCCTCAAGCGGCCGTCAGGTGGTTTTCTATGACCAGCTGGGCAATGGCAACTCGACTCACCTCCCCGAGTATGGGGGCGACACTGGATTCTGGACGCCAGCTCTCTTCCTTGCCGAGCTCGATGAAGTGATCAAGCACCTGAGTTTTGGCGCAGGGATGCACTTCCTCGGCCAATCGTGGGGCGGGATGCTTGGAATCGAGTACGCCGTGCGGCGTCCCAAAGAACTCGCGTCGCTCATCCTTGCCGATTCGCCTTCGTCGATGTCCACCTGGGCGGCCGAGCTCGGCAAGCTGCGCGATGGCCTTCCAGACGGTGTCCGACAGGTTCTTGACGCGTGTGAGGCAGCGGGAGCCACCGACACTCCGGAATACGCTGAAGCCACGCTGGCCTTCTACCGTCGGCACCTTTGCCGGCTCGATCCCTGGCCAGAGGGCATGCAGAGAACCTACGATCTGGCCGTGCAGTTTCCGACGGTGTACGGCACGATGATCGGTGCCAGTGAGTTCAATGTGACCGGTTCGCTCAGTTCGTGGGACATGGATGACCAGCTGTCCAGAATCTCGGTGCCGACCTTGGTCCTGCATGGTGAATTCGATGAGGCAACTGATGAAGTGGTGCGCGCCAGTCGTGAACTCATCCCCGATGTCGAGTACCGAAAGATTCCGGGCACAAGCCACACTCCACATCTCGAAAAGCCCGAATTGACCATCCCGATTATTGCCGAGTTCCTCGCGCGCCACGATTTGTCGTAGCGACTCAAACAGAGAGACACCGATGAGCTCGCCCCCGGCGAGCAGCGCCGATGACCGTGTTCGAGCCCGCGGGCGCAGGCCCCACTACTCGGGTCCGTTAAGCCCGATGTACATGCTGTGATGCAGGTCGGCCACGTGCATCATCACGGCATCCGCGGCCGCGACCCTGTCGCGGGCGGCGATCGCATCGCGGATGACACGGTGCTCCTCGTTGCTCTCGTGCAGGTAGGCGATCGGATAAGGCAGGAAGTAGGAGTGGAGGTCCGCGAGTGTGCGCCGATAAAGCGGAAGTACGTTCGACAGGCCTGCGGCGGACGCCACGCGAAGGTGGAAGGCCTCGTCGCCGCGGCGAAAGCTGGCCCAGGACTCGGCTGCCGCCATCTCGCCGATGGCGGCATCCATCGCGGCGAGGTCGGCCTCGGTGCGGTGCTCGCACGCAAGGTGCGCGAGACCGGCCTCGAGCACGCTCCTCTCGTCAATGAGCTGTCGCACCCGGTCGGCGTCGGCGCGGTAGGCGGCGGTTTGCGGCACCGCGTCTCGCGTCGGGTTCTTCGCGAGGTAGGTTCCCCCGCCCCGCCCTCGACTGCGCTCGACGACTCCCGCGCGCTGCAGCTCGGTGAGGGCTCGGCGCACCGTGATCTCGCTCACCTCGAGTCCCGCCGCCATGTCGGAGGCGGTGGGAAGGCGCTCACCCGGCGAGAGGAGGCCGAGGTCCGCGGCGAGCGAGATGCGGGCACGGACCGTGTCGACGGCGCTCGTTCGCCGGATCGTCCCGACGGCACCGGCGCTGAGGGCGGGAGGCAGCATAGAAGGTACTCCTTTGGCTGCGCTCACGCCCTCAGCGTATCAAGGCTCAGATCCCCTTGGTAGCGATGGTCGAGGTGGCTTCCGAATCGACTTCGGCGTCGTTCCTTCCCCGTCGCTGGCCGATGATGGCGCCGGCAACCAGCGCCGCGACAGGGATGAGCCCGAGGATCACGCTGACCGCCACGCTGGAGCCCGTCACGAGGGTGAAGTTCGAGAGGACGAGCCACATGCTGACTGTGAGCGCAAGAACAGCGACCACCGGAATGATGCGCGTCGTCCACAGCCGGCCAGGAGCCAGGTCGCGGTGGCGCGCGAAGAACACGACGACCGCGATCGAGGTGGTCAGCATGAGGATGACCATGCCGACCGTCGCGACGCCTGCCATCGAACCGAAGACGCCGACGAGGGGGTCAAGCCCGACGATGGCGAACACCGTGACGAGCACGAGAGCCGTGATCGACTGCGTGATCGACGAGACCGCCGGAGAGTGCTGCTGGGGGTGCACCCGCCCGAGGCCCGCCGGCAGGAGGCTCTTCCGTGCGAGCACGAACTGGTAGCGCGCGATGACGTTGTGGAACGACAGCACGCACGCGAACAGGCTCGTGATGAGCAGCACCTGCATGATGTCGCGCAGGGTCCCGCCGATGTACAGCTGGGCCGTGTCGAGCAGCATGTTGCCTTCCCCGGCGAGCGTGCGCTTTGCGACGTCGACCGCGTTGCTCGGCCCGTCGGCCAGGATCATTGCCCAAGCGGAGATTGTGTAGAAGATGCCGATGATGAGCACCGCGAGGTAGGTGGCTCGGGGAATGGTGCGCTCCGGGTCACGAGCTTCGTCACGGAAGACCGCGGTCGCCTCGAACCCGATGAACCCGGTGAGAGCGAACAGCACGGCGACACCGAGCGGACCGGAGAACACGGCCTCGGGGGTGAACGAGGTCAGGGAGATGCCCTCCGCTCCTCCGCTGATGAAGATCGCGGCGTCCATCACGACGACAACCGCGATCTCGAGCACAAGTGCGATTCCGAGCACCGTCGCGCTCAGTTCGATGTGGCGATAGCCGAGCGCCGCGACGATCGCGATCGTGAGAAGCGCGTACAGCCACCACGGCAGCTCTGGTCCTCCGTAGAAGGTCACGAGGTCGTTCGCCGCCCAGCCCAGGAATCCGTAGACGCCGACCTGGATGGCCGTGTAGGCAACGAGCGCCACGAGGGCGATCCCCATCCCGGTCCGTTTGCCGAGGCCGAGAGTCACATAGGCGAAGAACGCCCCGGCTTCCTTCACGTGGGGAGTCATCGTGACGAATCCGACGGCGAATAGGAGCAGGACGAGGGAGGCGATCAGGAACCCCACGGGAGCGCCGACGCCAGGTCCGATGCCGACCGCGAGAGGCACGTTGCCTGCGAGCACGGTGAGCGGTGCCGCGGCGGCGATCACCATGAAGACGATTCCGCCGGTACCCAACCTGCCGGAGAGTTGGCCCGTCGGAGTCGCTCGGGCCTTGGTGGGAACGTGAGTAGTCATGCTGTCCTTATCTGTTGGGTGGAGTCACGATCGACGGCGGATGCCGGTGCTGGGGAAACTTGGGGCGTCTCGTAGAGGTCTGAACGACGGTCGTCGAGGTAGGGGTTGGCGCGTCGCGCTTCATCCACGATCTCGGTGTCGATCGTCGCGGTGAGCGTGCGTGTGCCGTGCTCGACCGAGTCGAGCACCTGCGCGAACGGATCGACGATGCGGCTACGTCCGACGTAGGAGAGGGTGAGCTCGTGCCCGTCATGGTTGGCGTAGGCGACGTAGACCTGGTTCTCCCAGGCGCGAGCGCGCACGACCTGCTCGGCGATGAACTCGAACGGTGCCATCTGCGCCGTTGGCACCGCGATCAGGTGGGCGCCGGCGGCGGCGGCGGCGCGCACGGGTTCAGGGAACTCGACGTCGTAACAAATGAGAGTCGCGATGCGCACTCCGCGGAACTCCACCATCGAGACGAGATCGTTTCCCGCGGTGAAATAGGTGTGGTCGAGTTCGCCGAACAGGTGGGTCTTTCGATAGGTGTTCTTGACCTCGCCGGTTTCGTCGATGAACACGGCGACGTTGTAGTGGTGCCCGTCTTCGAACAGCGGCAGGCCGACGATGAGGGCGATCCGCTCGTCGCGAGCGACCTCCGCAGCGGCGGCCGTCAGATCGGTGCGCCCCAGTTCGTGGACGAGCGGGCCGATATTGTAGCCCGTGAGGAACAGCTCCGGGGTGATGAGCAGGTCGGCGCCATCCGCTACCGCCGCGCGCGCCGTCGCCCTCAACTCGGCGAGATTCTTCTCGACGTCGCCGGGCACGCCGGCCGTCTGCAGCACTGCAATCTGGAGTTTCACATGTCGTCCGATTCACTAGGCGATGAATTGATCAATTTGAGCAGTATAGGTGGCACCGCGGAACCACGCCGAGTGCCACGCGCGGGACGGTGCGAAGTGCGTCCCGGAAAGTCCTGACTGGCTGCACGGCCGCAAGGCTGCAAACAACCGGCGCGCAGCGACACCAGAGGGGACTTCTCCGTGTTCCCACAGCCACCCTCACCGGCACGACATGGTCGCCAAGTGGATCGCCATGAGTAGCGAGAATGAGCACACGCCCAAGACCGCCAAGTCGGAAATGGACGCTCAGCCTTAGCCGGTCGGTGGATGAAGCTGAACCGTCGGGATACTGGGGCCTTGGCCCCTGCGGTAGATCATGACCGTGCGTCGGAAACTGATTACCGGCGTTCCGTCCTGGTTGTAGCCCGTCGTGCGAACCGTCACGATTCCGACGTGGGGTCGAGACGCAGATTCACGAACCTCAAGCACCTCGGAACGGGAGTAGACCGTGTCGCCCTCGAAGAGCGGGTTGGGCAACCGGACCTCGTCCCATCCGAGGTTCGCCATCACATTCTGCGAGATATCGCTCACGGACTGCCCTGTGACCAGCGCGAGCGTGAAGGTCGAGTTGATCAGTGGCTTGCCGAATTCGGTCTGTGCAGCGTAGTGATGGTCGAAGTGCAGGGGAGCCGTGTTTTGAGTAAGCAGAGTGAACCACGAATTGTCCGTCTGCGTGACCGTTCGGCCGAGCGCGTGCTGGTATATCTCACCGACGGCAAAATCCTCGAAGAAACGTCCGTGCCAACTCGGAAGCTTTGTCATTTTCTCTCGCTCTCGCTCGTTGCCGCCAGGTCGAGAACCCGTCTCGCTTGACGAAGTACCGCCTCGTCGACCATCCTGCCGTCGATCCCAACCCATGCCCCGCGACCAGCATCTGCGAAGACCTTCGCTGCATGAATCAGCTCTCTGGCTGACTCGACCTCGTCAGCCGAGGGTGCGAATGTCTCATGAATGATGGGTAGTTGCGCGGGGTGTACCGCCACCCGACCGACGAAGCCCAGCCGACGCAAGTGCTCGGTGGAGGCACGGAAGAGTTGAAGGTCTGAATAGTCCGTTGAGACCGGGCCGACCGGGGCTGCCAGGCCGCTCGCCCGAGACGAGACAACAACATTCGACCGAATTGCCGCAAGTCCCTCATCGTTGACACCGGGCTCCATCCCCAGGTCTGCGGCGAGGTCGACCTCCCCGAGCTGCAGCATGATCACTCGCGGCGCGCGGGCGATCGGCAGGATGTTGACTACTGCCTCAGCCGTTTCTATGAGCGGCATGATTGCGATTGCGCCTGGGACGAGGCCCTGTCTCCGCTCTGCTTCGGTGATCACCTCGTCGGCCGCGGCGAGGTCGGCCGACGAGGTGATTTTCGGCAGCACGACTCCCCGCAGGAGACCATGTGCGATCTGGTCCAACTCGTGGAGTCCAGCGTCACCGGCATTCACCCGGACCCATCGCTCTGCCACCCGGCCACTGGTGTCCCGGGCAACCTGCTCGGAGTTCAGCCAGGTGAGCACCTCCTTCAGGGCGTCCGACTTTCGTGCGAGCGCTACTGAATCTTCAAGGTCGGCAATGACTGCGTCCGCTCGCCGACTTTCCGCCAGGTCGAGTCGCCGACCCGCGTCGCCCGGAACATAGAGATAGCTCCGAAGGTTTCGGCGGTTGCCGGGTGGATTCATCGTTAGAACAGTATCTGCACGAGTTGGCGTGACGTGTTGAGATGATCGCGCATTGCGGTCTCGGCACGAACCGGGTCCCTGCTCTCGAGCGCACTCAACAAGTCGGCGTTCGAGAGCATCGCATCCTTTGACGGTGGCCGGTTCTTCCAATGCATCCGCCAGAACCGCAGGCTGTGCAGTAGCAAGCGGTCGGCGGCGTCCTGAAGCAGCGCATTCTTCACCATGTGCACGAGCGTGACGTGAACGGCGTGATCATCGAGAAGGAACTGCTCGTAGTCGGTGCTTTCGCGGTCACGATCGGCGGACTCAACAAGAGTGCGCAGTGCCGCGAGATCTTCCTCGCTCGCGCGCGCGGCTGCGATGTATGCGACGCCGCACTCGATGGCTTCGCGTGCCTCAAAAATGTCAAGAACATCCGGTAGCGTCAGCGGGGTCACGGCCGTGCCACGCCGGGGCATGATCGTGACGAACCGGTCTTTCGCGAGCCTCGCGAGCGCCTCGCGCACCGGCACGCGACCGAACCCGAGTTCGCTGGCAAGGGCGCTTTCATTGACGACGGTGCCGGGCGGAAGACGTAAGTCCACGATCATCTCTTGCAGCGTCGCGTAAGCAATGTCACTGTCCCGTTGAGCTGGCACCCACGTTCCTTCCTTTGCCTGTGATTATTCACGACCATTCCCGGAGAACCAAGGATGGTGACCACAATCTCACCTGATCGAATAAACAACTGATATACAAGATGTATTCGTAAGTGTATGTTAGGCAGCGGTATCAAAGAAGTACCACCGTTTACCAATTCGACGTCAGGATTCGAACGCATGGCCAATGGGATCGTTGTTGCTCCCGGCGCGAGCGCCGCAACTGCTAGCGAAGGCGCCTTTCTGGAAGTGGAGGGCCTCGGTGTGACTTTCGGCGGGCTCACCGCGCTTAGCGGGTACGCCCTGAACCTCGAACAGGGCCGCCTCTTGGGAATCATTGGTCCCAACGGCGCTGGCAAGACGACTCTCTTCAACTTGCTCACCGGACTCGTGCCGCCTACCACGGGGTCCGTGGTACTTAATGGCCGTGACATCACTGGCGCAAAACCGCACGTTCTCGCGGGCGCGGGAGTCGCTCGCACCTTCCAGAACATCCGCAACATTCGGGGCCTTTCGGTCATCGACAACGTGAAAGTCGCACTAGGACTTCACGAGGCCCCGTCGCTGCTCTCGACGATTTTCTACACACCTGGATACCGCGCCGGACAAGCCCGCACTGAGCAGAAGGCGCGTGACCTGCTCCAGTTGCTGAACTTGGACGACGTCCGGGATTTGCCGGGCGACGGATTGCCTTACGGCGCGCAGCGTCGGCTGGAAATTGCCTGTGCCCTGGCGCTTGAACCGAAACTGTTGCTGCTCGACGAGCCGGCAGCCGGGATGAACCCGACGGAGACCATTGAGTTGATGGAACTCATCAAGAGAGTGCACCGTGAGTTTGCACTCACCATCATGCTCATCGAACACAACGTGCATTTCATCATGAACACGTGTGAGCGGATTCAAGTGCTGAACTACGGTCGGCTAATTGCCGATGGTGAGCCTTCGTATATCCGTAAGCACCCCGCCGTAATTGAGGCCTACCTCGGAGCGGGAGCCCACGATGCTTGAGATTCGTAATCTCTCTGTTGCCTACGGCAAGATCGTCGCGGTTTCTGATCTCAGCTTGACCGTCAACGAAGGTGAAATCGTCACCGTTGTCGGAGGCAATGGCGCAGGAAAGACGACGACACTGCGAACCGTATCTGGAGTGCTCAAGCCACGGGCCGGCGAAATATTGTTCAAAGGCCAGTCGATAGTCGGGCTTCCCCCTGAAGCAATAGTCACTCGCGGCATCTCTCATTCGCCCGAGGGACGGATGATCTTCGGGCGCCTCACGATAACCGAAAACCTCAAACTTGGCGCGTACAACCGCAAGGATGCTGCCGGCGTAAAGAGCGACATGGAGCGGATGTTCGGAATGTTCCCGGTGCTTGAGCAACGAAAGTCACAGCGGGCCGGAACCCTCAGCGGTGGTGAACAGCAGATGCTCGCAATTGCTCGTTCCCTCATGAGTAGGCCGACTCTTCTGCTTCTGGACGAGCCGTCACTCGGGCTTGCCCCGTTGCTCGTCGAGAAAATCTTCGACGTCGTAGTTGAGCTCCGAAACGAAGGAGTCACGATTCTTCTGGTCGAGCAGAATGCGAATGAGGCCCTGCGCATCTCCGATCGCGCCTACGTGCTCGAAACAGGCACCGTGACCGTCGAAGGACCCTCGACCGAACTGATCAACGACCCAAAGCTCCGTGCGGCCTACCTGGGACTGGACTAATCCGATGACGATCAACTACATCCTGCAGCAGCTGGTGAACGGGCTCGCGCTCGGCAGCATCTATGCCCTCCTCGCCATCGGACTGACGATGGTTTACGGGATCCTGCGTCTCATCAACTTCGCGCACGGAGACCTCATGATGCTCGGCGCTTACGTCTCGAGCATCTTCATAAGCGCCACGGTCGTGCCGATTCTGTTGGCTGTCCTCATACCGACCCTGCTCATAGCCGTCATGGGTCTGATCGTCGAACGAACCGCGTACAAGCCGCTAAGAGGCGCGCCGGAAGTCGCGATGCTCATCACCTCCCTCGGTGTGAGCCGATTAATACAGAACTCAACGGTGTTGGCCCTCAGTCCTCAGCCGCGCGCGTTCAGCCTCCCAGGTGACCTCACGAAGACCGTGAATGTGGGCGGTATCCGGTTCACTCAGCTGGATGTTCTGACCTTTCTGCTGGTAATCGTTCTCATGGTGCTCCTGACCCTCTACATAAACCGATCGAAGACTGGCATGGCGATGCGCGCGTCGAGCGAGAATCTTCAGGCCGCGCGACTCATCGGTATCAACGTCAACTGGGCAATTGGCGCAGCTTTTGTTCTCGGCTCTGCCCTTGCCGGAACGGCTGGCTTTCTCTGGGCCTCGCGGTATGGGATCATCGACCCCTTCATGGGCTTCCTGCCCGGCGTGAAAGCATTCGTCGCGGCCGTCATCGGCGGGATCGGGTCGATTCGTGGGGCAGTAGTCGGAGGGGTGCTCCTCGGGGTCGCCGAAATCGGGTTCGTTGGCTTCCTTCCTCCGGAGTTCTCGGGCTACCGTGACGCCTTCGTCTTCTCGCTCCTGCTGATTGTTCTGCTCGTTCGGCCGAACGGCCTGTTTGGTGCCTCCGAAGTTGAGAGGGCATAAGTAATGAAAAGCACTATTGCGCGCAAGACTGTCGTCCTGCTCGGAGGGCTTGTTCTCCTCGTGGTTCTTCTCGGAGTCGCGGATGCGACGCTCAATAACTACTATTTGCGGATTCTTCAACTAATTGGCATCTACATCGTTCTCACGGCTAGCCTCAACCTCACAAACGGTTTTACGGGGGACTTCTCCCTCGGCCATGCGGCTTTTATGGCCATTGGCGGCTACACCTCGGCGCTCCTGACGATGCCGCTCGCTGCGCGAGCCCTTCAGCTCGCGGAGCTGCCGGTCTGGTTCCAGGAGTTCGTATCGCCCTTCCCTCTTGCGACCGTGCTCGGAGGGATTCTCGCAGCGCTCGTTGCATTGCCGGTCGGCCTAGTCGTGTTGCGACTTCGCGGTCACTATCTCGCCGTAGCTACCCTCGGCCTGTTGATCATCGTCAAGAGCATCGCGAGCAACTGGGAGCCCGTCACCCGCGGTGCTCGCGGCCTGAGCGGTCTAAACGCGGAGACCAATCTGTGGTGGGCGTTCGGGTGGGCTGTCATCACGATCTTCGTCGTTTGGCGCATGGTGCATTCCCCCTTCGGTCGATCGATGATTGCCGTGCGGGATGACTCCGTGGCCGCGGCGAGCCGCGGTGTGCACGTCTTCCGGATTCGGCTCGTTGCGTTCATCATGAGCGCATTCTTCGGCGGCGTGGGTGGCGCGTTGCTCGCCCACCAGCTGACTGCAATAACGCCGCCTACCTATTCGTTCGACCTGACCTTCCTGATTGTGATCATGCTTGTCATCGGCGGATCGGGCAGCGTGACAGGTTCCGTGATCGGAGCCATCATCATGACGATCCTGCCCGTGATTCTGCGCGACCTTGAGCGCAGGTTTGAACTGCCCGGTGTGTCACAAATCATCATCGCGGCCGCCCTTATCGCCTTCATGATCTTCCGTCGGCAGGGCCTCATGGGCAACCGCGAGCTTCATCCCTCGACGTGGTTCATGAAGAAACCTGCCACTCCAGCTTCCGTTGACGCACCACAGCAGTAATCGCACACCCACAACACCACGAAAGGCATGACAATGAGAAATATCCGATTTATGGCCCTCGGCGTGAGCGCTGTGATGCTCCTCGCCGGTTGTTCCGCTGGCGGCGGCGGTGGCGGTGGCGGTGGTGACAGCGACGAGATTGTTGTCGGCGCTGTCTACAGCATCACCGGGTCGCAGGCATCAATTGACGAGCCCGCCTACAACGGATTCAAACTCGCCGCGAAGGAAATCAACGATGCCGGTGGTATCAACGGCAAGCAGATTCGCGTCGCGTTCTCGGATGCCGCTTCCGACACTACGACTTTGACGAATGTCGTTTCCGAGCTCATCGAGAACGACGGCGCGGTGGCACTCGGCGGAACAAACGACTCCACCTTCGCGCTGGCGGCCGGGCCAATCGCCCAAGCCGCTGGTATCCCGTTCGTGGCATCCGGGGCAACCCTCCCGACGCTGCCTGACCAGGTCGGTGATTACATGTTCATGGCCTGCTACGGTGACGACCTTCAGGCTCAGGCGATCGCGGACTACTCGATGGAGGAGTTGGACGCCAAGACTGCATGGGCACTCGTGGACCAAGCGTATGACTTCACCACCGCGCTCAACAAGTTCTTCCAGGAGCGCTTCACCGCAAACGGTGGCGAGATCGTCCTCGAAGACTCGTACAAGTCGGGCGACACTGACTACTCGGCGCAGATTGCACGACTTCAGGCCCTGCCGACGCAGCCTGACGTGCTGTTCGTCTCAGCAATCCCGAATGAGGCTGGAATCATTACCCAGCAAATCCGCGAAGCGGGGCTCACGCAGCCCATCGTTTCCGGTGACGGCTACGACACTCCGCTGGTCGCTGAGGTCGCAGGCGACAACTCGAAAGACGTCTACTTCTCCACTCACGTCTCGCTCGAAAGCGAAGATGCGGTCGTCCAGGACTTTGTTGCGGCCTACACCGAGGAATACGGGACGGGTCCCGAGAACGCATTCGCCGCCTTGGGTTACGACACGATGAACCTCATCGCTGACGCACTCAAGCGTGCGACCGACGATACCGACCCGGCAGCGGTCAAGGATGCTCTCGCGAGCACCCAGGATCTCGTTGCGGTGACGGGCACAATCTCGTACCCCGAGGGGTCGCGTAAGCCGAGCAAGGCCGTCTCCATCATGCGAATCGTCGACAAGGTCACGACGTTCGTCAAGGTGATCGAGCCCTAACCCAGCGTCATTGGGCGGCTCAGCAGCACCCTCGCTGAGCCGCCCAGCGTGAGCTCTACGCCGCTCTGGCGCCCTTCAAAAAAGGAGAAACAGAAGTGATCATCGTCGAAGGTAAGCAGGTTTATACCGAGCTCGAAGAGCTCGTCAAGCCTTCGCATACCGCGCTCCTCATTGTCGATATGCAGAGAGACTTCATCGAACCGGATGGCGTTTTCGGTCTCATGGGAGTCGACGTGAGCATGTATCGCAAGAGCCGCCCCAGATTGTACGAACTTCTGAAGAGCGCCCGCGAAAACGGCGTGCTCGTAGTACACATTCAAAACACGTCCCTGCCCGGCCGAGCCAGCGACTCGCCCGCGCAAATCCGATTCAACCTGCGGATGCACGCGGATGCCCGCTCCGGAACTCAGCCACTCACATATACCCGTCCGGGCACCCCTGGATTCGAAATCGTCGAAGAGCTCGCTCCGGTCGGCGATGAACTCGTCGTGCGCAAGTACCGGTCCAGTGCGTTCTGGGGGACCAACCTCGATCTCCTGTTGCGCAGTAACGGTATCGAGACGGTAGTCGTCACCGGATGCACAACAGAGGGTTGCGTGGAATCCACCGCTCGCGACGCGATGTTTGCGAGCTACTACGTGGTTCTCGCCGAGGACTGTGTCGCCAGTGACGACCCGGCGCAGCACGACGCGTCAATGCTGCTCATGCGCCACCGTTTTGACACGGCAACGGAAGCCGAAATTCGAACGGTATGGGCAGACAGCCCAGCTGCCCTCACTAGCTAGACCCCAGCAATCGAATCGAGGAGAGCCATGAAGACCGCTGCGACAAGACAAGGACTACTCGCCGGTAAGGTTGCAGTGGTGACTGGCGCGGCCTCTGGTATCGGCGCCGGGATTGCACTCGCTTTCGCACGAGAAGGCGCGGATCTAGCGGTCGTCGACTTGTGCGGTGAGGCAGACGCGAAGCCGGTGCTCGATGAGCTGGCGGCGATGGGTGCTACGGCCCGGTTCTTTCGCACCGATGTGGGCGACGCCGAGGCCGTGTCCGAACTTGCCGGTGCGGTAACCAGCAGCCTGGGGCCAGTGGATGTGCTCGTCAACAATGCGGGGGTTTTCACTCAAGCCCTTGTTGAGAACATGACGGTTGACGAGTGGGATTTCGTTATGGGGGTGAACCTTCGTGGCACGTTCCTGTGCACTCGGGCCTTCCTCGGCGGGATGCTCGAACGCGGCGACGGCCGCATCATCAACATTGCCTCCCAGCTCGGCCAAATTGGTGGCGCCGAAGTAGCGCACTATTCGGCAAGCAAAGCGGGCGTCATTGGCTTCACGAAAGCGCTCGCACGCGAGGTCTCTTCGCGGGGTGTTCTCGTCAATGCGATTGCCCCCGGCCCGATCAACACTCCACTGCTCGATTCCGAAACGGAAGAGTGGCGTTCTGCGAAGCTGGCCGAGTTGCCCATCGGGCGATTCGGCGAGGTCAGTGAGGTAACGCCTACGGCAGTGTTACTTGCTTCTGCCGGAGGCTCCTACTACGTCGGCCAAACTCTGGGGCCCAACGGCGGGGACGTGATGCTGTGAGGATTGTCGATGTCATCTGCGTGCCTGGCCGCACTGGTTTCTACCGCGATGATCAGATGGCGATTCGCGCGGGAGCCGGGCACGACGGCTTTCTCTACACTGGATCCCCGGTCACGCCCGGATTTCGTTCTGTGCGCGAACCGGGGGAATCGGTCTCGGTGATGATTGTGCTCTCCGACGGGCAAGTCGGCGTCGGTGACTGCGCCGAAGTTCAGTATTCCGGAGCAGGCGGGCGCGAAGCGGTGTTCCACGCGGACGCTGCGATCCGGCAGATCTCCGAACGGGTCGCTCCTGCGCTTGTCGGTCGCGAGCTGTACAGCTTCCGCGAGCTGGCCGAGCAGGTTGATGGCGGCCCGCGCGATGCAGACCGCCTCCCCGCCTCGGTGCGATACGGGGTGACCCAGGCGCTCCTTCATGCCGCCGCGCTGACGCGTGGATTGACGATGGCCGAGATCGTACGTGACGAATACCACACCGGGGTCGAGATCCTGCCCGTGCCGCTGTACGCACAAACGGGCGACGAGCGTCGGATAAACGTCGACAAGATGATTCTCAAAGAAGTCGACGTCTTACCCCACGGACTCATCAACAACGTCGAAACCAAGCTCGGGGTCGACGGCGGACTGCTCAAGGATTACATCAGCTGGCTCAGCGAGCGCATCCGGACGGTTCGGTTGAATCCGGACTACAACCCCCGGCTCCACATCGACACCTATGGCACGATCGGCATTGCCTTCTCGAACGACCTGGACCTCATTGCGGACTACCTGGGTGAGCTGGAGAAGTGCGCGTCGCCGTTCAGCTTACGGATCGAGCATCCTATCGACGCCGGCAGTCGGGATGCCCAGATCGAGGTATTCGCAGCGCTGCGTGCCCTGCTTGCTGAACGGTCAATCCGAGTCGAACTGGTTGTGGACGAGTGGTGCAATACTCTCGAGGATATTGAGGCCTTCGTCTCAGCTCGGGCCGCTGACGTGATCCACGTCAAGACCCCGGACCTTGGCGGAATCAACAACACGATCACTGCGCTACTTCTCGTCCGCGCGAGCGGCCTCGCCGCGTATTGCGGTGGGACCTGCAACGAAACCGACATCTCGGGGCGCGTGTGCGCCCACGTCGCTATGGCGTGCGGGGCAGACCAAGTTCTCGCCAAACCGGGAATGGGCGTCGACGAGGGGGTCATGATTGTCGGGAACGAAATGGTGCGAACCGCGGCACTGGCCGCCGCGCGATCGAGAACCTCGGAGTTGCCTCCCTCGGCGGTGGGCGAATGAGGCCGCTTGAGGACGTCCGCATTATCGCCATCGAGCAATACGGCGCTGGACCATTCGGCAGCCTGCACCTCGCGGACCTCGGTGCCGATGTGATCAAGATTGAAGACCCCTCCAGCGGCGGCGACGTCGGGCGCTACGTGGTTCCGCTTCAAGACGGCGAAGACAGTCTCTTTTTTGAAGCGTTCAACCGGAACAAGAGGAGCATTAGCCTCGACCTCTCCACGTCGGGCGGCCGCCGCGTCTTCGAAGACCTCGTTCGCAATAGTGATGCCGTTTACTCGAACCTCCGCGGCGACGTGCCGAGCAAGCTCGGAATAACGTATGACGCACTCAAGCACCTCAACCCCAAGATTGTCTGCTGCTCCCTGAGTGGTTTTGGGATGTCAGGTCCTCGGAGCGCGCAGCCCGGTTATGACTATCTCCTGCAGGGAATCGCGGGATGGATGGACCTGACCGGCGAACCAAGCGGCCCGCCCACCAAATCGGGGCTCTCGGTCGTCGACTATTCGGGGGGCCTGGTCGCGGCCATCGCTCTCCTCTCGGGTCTCCACGCGGCCCGGCGTGACGGCGTGGGCATGGACTGCGACGTGAGCCTTTTCGACACGGCGATCTCGATGCTGACCTACCCCGCGGCCTGGGCGCTGAACAGTGACTTCGTACCCGAGCGCACCCATCACTCCGCCCATCCGTCGATCGTGCCATTCCAGGCCTTCCCGTCCGAGGATGGCTGGTTGGTTGTGGCCTGTGCAAAGGAGAAGTTCTGGGCACGATTGGCCGATGCCATCGGCCGACCAGAACTGGCCGTGGACGCCAGATTCAACAGCTTCGCGACACGGCGCGCGAACCGTGAAGAGTTGACGGACATCCTCGAGGCGGCATTTCGATCCGACACCACCGTGTCCTGGATCGAAAAGCTCACCGCCGCCGGTGTGCCGTGCGGTCCGGTCAACACGGTCCGCGAGGCGCTCGCCGATCCGCACACCCTGGCGCGAAACATGCTCGTAGAGACAGAGCATCCCCGGTTTGGGACCATCACGCAGGTCGCTACCGCGGCTCGAGTCGGCTCGCTCCCGCCCGCTCGAGGCCGAGCCCCCGCGCGCGATGAGGACGGCCCGGAAATTCTGAGAAACCTGCTCGGATACCCCGAAACGAGAATTCGCGAACTGCGCGAGTCTGGGGCTTTCGGCGAACACAGCTCCGCCGTATCCCCGGCGGTAATAGAAACTGGAGATGCCAATGTTTGACCTTACAGGGCGAGTGGCCCTAATCACGGGCGCCGCCTCAGGCATTGGGGCAGCGACCGCGAGAATCTTCGCCGAGGCCGGAGCCGATGTCGCGCTCGCATTTTACCCGCCGGACGGGCACGACATTCGCCCCGTCGTCGCCGCCGTCGAGGCAGCGGGTCGCCGGGCGATCACCGCCCCCGTCGACGTTTCATCCACTGCGGATGTCGAAGGGCTCGTGAGAGCCGCCGAGAACGAGTTCGGGGCCGTCCACATCGTGGTCGCCAACGCCGGAATAGCGCGCACCGTGAGCCTCGCCGACTTGGACGATGAGGCGTGGAACTCCGTAATGGAGGTCGATTTGCACGGAGCTTGGCGCTGCTTCAGGGCTGCCATCCCGTCCATGCAGCGCGAGAAATATGGTCGGCTGCTCGCGACCTCGTCGGTTGCGGGCACCGTCTCGGGCTGGCCCGAGCACTCCCACTATGCCGCCGCAAAGGCCGGTCTTGTCGGGCTCGTGAAGTCGCTCGCTGTGGAGTTCGGCGGCGACGGGATCACGGCCAATGCGGTCGCACCGGGTGTCATTCGCACCCCGCAGTCGCTCGACCCCGTCAACTCGCTCGGCCCCGCCGGAGTGGACGCTGTAGCTAAGAAGGTTCCTGCCGGGAGAGTGGGAGAACCGGACGACATCGGATACGTCTATCGCTTTCTCGCCAGTCAAGAGGCGTCGTACGTCAACGGCCAACTTCTGGTCGTCGACGGCGGCCGCAACCTTGCCGGGCTTGACTAGGCGCGCAAAATCGCGCCGCGTACCAACCCACCGCACAAACACCAGAGGAGTGAGACTATGTCCCTTGATCCGCAGTTTTTCCGCCAGGACGACGTTGCCAACGTTCCTGGTCCACCCCGCGACCTGGTCGGATACGGCGAATTTCCGCCCCGCGTTCGCTGGGCGAACGAGGCGAAGGTCGCGATCCAGATCGTCGTCAACTATGAGGAGGGTTCGGAGAAATCCTTCGCCATGGGCGACGGCGTTAACGACGGAATGTACGAACTCCCGTTCGCCGTTGACGACCAGCGCGACCTTGCGGTCGAGTCAATGTACGAATACGGCGCTCGCGCGGGGATCTGGCGTCTGTTCCGAATCTTCGACGCCGCCAATATTCCGGTCACATTCTTCGCGGCTGCCGTGGCGCTTGAGCGCAACCCGGCGGTTGCGGAGAAGCTCGCGCGCCGTGGCGACGAAGCGGCTGGCCACGGTTACCGGTGGAGCAATCACTACGAAATGACCCGCGACGAGGAACGTGAGGCCATCAGGCGCGCGATCGCCTCAATTGAGAAGACGACCGGCAAGCGTCCCACTGGCTGGTATTGCCGAGAGATGAGCGTCAACACGCGGGATCTCGTTGTGGAGGAGAGCGGGTTCATGTACGACTCCGATACCTACAACGAAGATATTCCCTACTGGACCAGGGTGGACGGCAAGAACCATCTGGTCGTGCCGTACTCGCTGGTGGTCAACGACGCGCGTTACGTCGTCGGAACCGGATACGCGAGCCCAGAGCACTTCTTCGAGACCGCCAAGGCGAGCTTGGACCGTCTGCGCAACGACGGCGACGATGTGGGTCGCATGATGTCAATCGGCCTGCATCCGCGTATCACTGGTAATCCTGCTCGCGCGGATGCGCTGGCACGCTTCATCGACTATGCGAAGCAGTTTGACGACGTCGCCTTTATGCGTCGCATCGACATTGCTGAGAAGTTCGCCGAGCAGGTTCCCGCACCGACTGACTGACGGTTCGCCGATATGTAGTCGCCAGAAATACCCATGTGCCGACGATAGTGATCTCATCATGCGGGCCGACGGTACTGGCACGCTGTCCAGCTACGACCCGTTCGGCCAGTTGATCGACGCCGACGCCGACCGCGTGATCGTGGCCGATCGGGTGGCCGACGGGGCGAGCGTGGTGGCGGTACCGGTGTCCCGAGCGAGTAGGTCGATATGACCGACCAGTCGAGCGTGGACGAGCTGTTCGCGCGGCATCCCGATGTCGCGGTGTTGGTGAACGCGGCCGGTACCTATCCCAACGTGCCGGTGCTCGAGATGAGCTTAGGTCCGTACCTCGCCTCGGAGGCCGCCTCCTACGTCACGGGCAGGGCGCTCACGGTCGAAAGCGGTTTTGCGGAGGACCGGACCTTGCCCCTCTCCGGAAATCTTCGTGGCGGCGGGTCGCGAGGAGGGGCGGGGACGCTCGGGGCTAGAGCTTCCAGCGGGTCAGGGCGACCGCCTCGTCAACGGGCAGCGCTCCGTAGGTGGCCGCGTCGTGGCGCCGCACCGCAACGTAAGCGTCGAGAAGCATCGAGCCGAAGGCCTCGCGAACGAACGCGCTCTTCTCGAGCAGGTCGAGCGCCTCACTAAGGTCGGCCGGGAATGGAGTGACGCCGACCGCGGCACGCTCGGCGTCGGTAAGGAGCTCAGGGTCGACGTTGACGGGTTCAGGCAGCGGGGCTTCAGTGCGCACGCCGTCGAGTGCCGAGGCGATGACCGTCGCGACCGCGAGGTAGAGGTTCGCCGCCGGGTCGGCGCACTTCACCTCGACATTCGATTGCGTCGCCTCCAGGCCGGCGTAGCCCGGCATGAGGCGCACGGCGACCTCGCGATTGCCGACGCCCCAGCAGATCACCGCGCCCGACCAGTTGTGCGGCTGCAGGCGCTCGAAGCTGAGGGTGCTGCCACCGAGGAGGGCGACGCTCTCCGGCATGTGAGCGAGCACTCCGGCGATCATGTGGCCGCCCTCATCGCTCACCCCCCATGATCCCGCCGGATCGTGAAAGACGTTGACCCCGTCGCGCCGGGCCGAGAAATGTATGTGGCAGCCATTCGAGGAGGTCGCTGTGCTGGCGACCGGCTGGAATGAGACCAGCAGCCCGTGGGCTGCGCTGTGGCGGGTGATGACGTGGCGCGCGAGCAGGTAGTCGTCGACCGCCCGCACCGGATCGCGCGGGGCGAACGACACCTCCACCTGCCCGGCCCCAAACTCCGGGTGCAGCTGCTCGATCGGCACCCCCGCCTGCTCAAGTCCTCTCAGCACATCGAGGTGCCATGCCTCGAGTTCGAGGAACGGGCGCACCCCGTAACCCGGCCCGAAGTGCGCCAACACCGGTGCGTCGGCCGAGCCGGTGAACAGGGTGAACTCCATCTCGAGGCCGATCGTGAAGTCGAGTCCGTCGGCCTCCGCTTCTCTGCCCAGACGCTTCAGCAGCGAGCGCGAACAGGCCGGATGCGGGGTGCCGTCGAGTGTGTGCAGGTCGGAGGGCGCCCAGGCCAGCCCGGCAATCGGATCGATCATGGCGACGGCGCCTAGGTCGGGGATACCCCGCAGGTCGCCGACCGTCGAGTCGAGCTCGTCGGTGCGGCACACGTGATCGTCGATCGCGAGAAGCAGAGCGACACTTAGCGAGACGGTGCTGCCGCTGCGCGCGGCGCTCTCGATCTTGCGACCGGGCACCACTTTGAGCCGCGAGACGCCGGCGTTGTCGACATGCGAGATCATCAGCGCCCGTACCGTGCCGAGATCGACGGGCGAAGCCGCGAGTGGGATGCTGGTCATCAAAAACTCCTCGTGCTGGTGGATCAGGCGAGCAGGATGCGAGCGGCCGCGAAGTAGGCGAGCAGCATCACTCGGGCCACCTGCCGCACGCTCGTGTCGTCGGGTGCGAACCGGGGATGGTGGAGGCCGGGCGAGTGCGGATCGCCGTCGCCCGTACCCGCGAAGACCATGAGAGAGGGCATGTGCGCGCTGAAGAAGGCGAAGTCGTCGGCCCCGCACGAGCGCACCGGGGCCGATTCGACGAAGTGGTTGGACCGCAGTTGAGCTGTGAGCCCCACGGCGAGCTCGGCGTTGTTGCGCAGCACGGGCTCGCCGACGCTGATCTGCACGTCGGCGGTGCAGCCATAGGCCTCGGCGGTGGAGCGCACAATCGTGTTGACCAGGCCGTGGATGAGCTTGCAGTCGGACTGGCTGTAGCTTCGGATGGTGCCTTGCAGCGACACCTGGGAGGGGATGGCGTTGTGCGAGTCGCCGCCGCTGATGCGGCCGACGGTGATGACCGCGGGATTCATCGGGTCGACCCGACGGGCGACGACCTGCTGCAGGCTCTGAACGATGGCGGCGGCAGCGAGCACGGTGTCGTTGCCGAGGTGCGGATAGGCTCCGTGCGCCGGCCTCCCGTGCACGAGGATGTCGAAGTTGTCGGCAGCGGCGTTGATGGCGCCAGCCGCCGCGGAGATCGATCCGTCGGGGATGGCGGGCTGCAGGTGCACCCCGATCATCGCGCGGATGTCGTGTACAAGCAGCGTCGGGTCGTCGACGAAATCCTGGGCGCCGGAGGGGATTATCTCCTCACGCGGCTGGAACACAGCCAGCAGCGGTACCGGTGCCTTGATCCTGTCGAGCACCCGGGTGACCGCCACGAGTGCTGCCATGTGCACATCGTGCCCGCAGAGGTGGGCGACGTTCGCCCGCCGCGAGTGCCACGGAACCTCTGAGCGCTCCTGGATGGGCAGCGCATCGAGCTCGGAGCGGATCGCGATCGACGGACCGTTCGCGTCGCCGACCCGCAGCACGAAGCCCTCGTGGATGAATTGCGCACCGGGCATCCCAAGCGCGCGCAGGATCTCGTCGCGGGTGTCGAATTCGTCCCCGCCGAGCCTCGGCTCGGCGTGGATACGGTGGCGCAACTCCACCGCCTCAGGCAGGAACGCCTCGAGGGCGTCGATCGCCATCTGCTCCAGGGCGTCTAGCCGCTCGGCCACGAGGCCGAGCACGCTGCCGTTCTCGGTCTCATCAGCCAGCCGTGGATTCTCGCTCATCGGCGGCCGTCGAGCCCGCGTACCTCGAGCACACGGTCATTGAGCCCGTGGTTTCCCAGTCCGTAGACGCGCCGGGCATTGCCGGCGGCGACGGCCTCGACGATGCGGTCGGCTTCGCCTGCTGTCAGCCAGTCGTCGACCAGCCACTCCTCTGCGATGCGCGAGATGGCGCTGCGCCACGACGTCGCGCTCACGAGGTAGTGCTCGGCCAGGCCATAGGCGTCAGAGGAGTAGAGCACCTTGTGGAAGGGGGCGATCTCGAGCGACTCGCGCACGGCGGAGCCGGCGCTCGGTCCCATGTAGTGGCTCACGAGGCCGACGTCGAGGTAGACGTGAGGGAAGATGTGCGCGAGGCTCCCGGCCTCGCGAATGAACGGGTAGCAGTGAAGCAGCATCATTGATGCGCCCGAAGCGCGGGTGGCGCGGAAGAAGCCGGTCAGACGGGTCGGATCGGAGAGGTGCAGGTGCACGTCGCTATCGCCGAAGCCCACGTGGAACTGGATGGGCTTGGCCAGGGCGACGGCCTCCCAGACGACGTGCGCGAGCAGCACCCGGTGATCGAGTCGGTACCCGGCCTCAGGGTCGCTGCCGGCCAGCCACTCCGCGGCGGCGGCTTCGACCTCGGCGGCGGTGAACGGCGAGTCGGGGATGTCGAAGCCGGTGCGGTACGCCATCACCGATTTGAAGCCCACCGCGCCCGCCGAGGCGCGCTGCAGCGCCTCCCGGAAGTCGGCGAGGAAACCGGACGCGGTGGTGGAGGGCGCCACCTCCTCGGCGATGCGCTCGAGCCGCACGATCTCGGCCGAGCCGATGCCGAGTTCGCCGGTCATCGACGACGGCGACACGACATCGGATGCCGTGAAGCCGGTATCGAGGATCAGCACGTCGGTGCCGGTGGCCGCCATCAGGCGGCGGTTGACCTCAGGCGCGCCGAGCTCGTCGCGCCGGGCGAGGTAGTCGGCGATAGATGCGTGACGAGGCAGATCGAGCAAAGGTGCGCACCGCGAGCGGATGCCCAGCCCGAACGGCGAGTCGAGGGTCTCGATGCCGTCGATGCTGAGCCAATCGGACTCAGTGGCGAGCAGCCGGAACTCGGCGGCGGGCAACGCGCCGAAGAGCAGGCCATGGCAGTGGTGGTCGACGAGTCTGACGTCGGATGCGATCATCGGGCGGTGTCTCCGGAAGGGGCGTCGGCGGCTTCGAAGCGCGAGCCGTACTGGTTGCTGAAGCCGAGGCTGTCCCAGGCCGCGTCGTAGCGGCGCATCCGCTCCACCGGGGTGTTGCCGAGCGAGTCCACGACACCGGCCAGGAGCGCCTCGGTGACGGCCATCGCCGGCACCATCGAGTCGAGCGGATGTGGTGCGTCGATCGAGCAGGTTAGGACGGCATCGGCTTGCTCGGCCAGGGGGCTCATCCAGCGGTCGGTGAGCAGCACGATCTTCGCCCCGCGGGCCTTCGCCTCGCGGCCGAACTCGATCGAGCTCGACTGGTACCGGCGCAGGTCGACGATCACGATCACATCGTTCAAGGTGATGTCGGCGAGCATCGTGGTGCGATCTTCGACGGTGAGGTAGCTGGTGTGCGGCCGCAGCACCTCGAGTTGCAGGATGAGGTTCCTGGCGAGGATAGACGAGAACCGGCCGCCGGTGGCATAGATACGGTTCTTGGCGGCGGAGAGCATCGCGACGGCGACATGAAAGTCGGCCGGGTTCATCGCCTCGAAGGTCTCGATGATGCCGCGGCTGAAGGCGGCGCGCGAGCGCATCAGCGGGTCTTCGTCTGCTCCATAGTCCGAGAGCTGCTCGATGGGGGCGAGCGAGCGTTCGTAGAGCTCCTGGCGCAGCGCGTCCTGAAGTGCGGTATATCCGTTGAAGCCGATGCGTTCCATGAGGCGCAGCACGGTAGGGGCGCTTACACCCGCATCGGTTGCGAGGCTGGCCACCGTGTCGAGCGCCGCCGCAGGATAGTTCGCCAGCAGTGCCCTGGCCACCATCATCTCGGCACGCGGCAGGGTGGAGAGATGCGCTCGAATGAGCTGCGAAACCGTCTGCATGTAACAAACATACCGTAATTTCCATTCATAGTTCACAGATGTAACGTCTCATTCATAATCGCTCCGCAATCCCGAGGTCAGCCATGCCAGAAGCAGCTAGTTCCGTTCTCGCAACCGCCCAGAATTCGCGCGACGAGCCGTTCGATTTGCAGTCGAGTGTGCCTTATGCCGATGCCCTCGTGGCCTACGCCGAGCGGCATCGCACACGACTGCACCTCCCCGGCCACGGCGGCGACACGGCCGGGGTCACCGCCGTGACCGAGTTCTTCGGTGGACGGCTGGCCGAGCTCGACTTCATGCCGATGATCCGCGGAATCGACCTCGGCGCGGCCCCCACGGCGCTCGCCCGGTCGTTGAAGCTGGCAGCGAAGGCCTGGGGTTCGCGCCGCACCTGGTTCCTCACGAACGGGGCCTCGCAGGGCAACCAGGTCGCCTCGATCGCCCTGCGCAGCCTCGGCACCGAACTACTGGTGCAGCGCTCGGTGCACTCCTCAGTGATCGACGCGATGATGATGACCGGCGCGAACGCTCGGTTCGTCCGCCCGTGGATCGACGACGATCTCGGCATCGCGCACGGGGTGACCGCCGATGACGTGCGGCAGGAACTCGTGCGGATGCGGGCGGAGGCCGGCGCGCCGGTGGCCGTGTTCGTGGTGTCGCCGAGCTACTTCGGATTCGTCTCCGATATCGCCGCGATCGCCGAGGTCGCGCACGCTGCGGGCATCCCACTCGTGGTCGACGAGGCCTGGGGTTCGCACCTGGGCTTCCATGACGACCTTCCGACGAACGCGCTCGCGAACGGAGCCGATCTCGTCATCTCCTCCACTCACAAGCAGGGCGGCTCGCTAACCCAGTCAGCCATGATCCACCTGGGCGACGGGCCGTTCGCCGACCAGCTCGAGCCATTGATCGACCGCGCCCATCGAGCGGTGCAGTCGACCAGTGAGAGCGCCGTGCTCCTGGCCTCGCTCGACCTCGCCCGGCGCGCCCTCGTCACACGGCCCGCCCGGGTGCGGCGGTCGATCGACTTTGCCGATTCGATCCGTGACCAGGTGCGGAGCCGCGGGCGGTTCACGATCGCCTCCGACCAGTTCCACGAGGTTCCCGGCTGGTATGCAAACGATCCGCTCAAGGTCGTCATCACCACGATCTACGGTGGCATCACGGGCCACGAGGCGCGTTCGATCCTCGACGAGGAGCACGACGTACTGTTCGAACTCGCGAACGAATCCACCCTGGTGGCGGTGATTGGGGCGGGTGCAGACCATGACGCGGGCGGCGTACTCGACATCTTGCACGGGCTGCCATCGACGCACCGGCCGGGGGCCCGCAATCCGCTGCCGGTTCCGCCCGGCGGACCCCGCCGGATGAGCGTGCGCGAGGCGTTCTTCGCGCGCACCGAGATCGTGCCGGCGCACTCCGCCATTGGTGCAGTGTCGGCGGATACGGTCGCCGCCTACCCGCCCGGCATCCCGAACCTGTTGCCCGGTGAGGAGATCACCTCGGCTGCTGTGGAGTATCTGCAGGCCGTGGCGGCGAGCCCCAACGGCCACGTGCGCGGCGCGTACGACCCCGGTGTCACCGGGCTCCGTGTCGTCGTCAATTGAAATCGGATCGGGCGCAGATTTCGCCCGTGTGTAATATTCATGAACTGGAGTTACAAATCGGAACAGCGATTACATTCCAGGTTCCAGGTGCCGTGATTGTCCGGTGCGGATAGACGGCTGCAGTCGCGGGTGAAAGCAAGAAGACGACCGCTTTGGCAATCACTTCTTGCGCGCACTGCGGCATAGGCCGAACGCGGTAGGTGGCCCGGCGGGCTTCGTCCTGCCCCGCGCATGCCTGGCCACCGCAGTCGGTGAACTGATTGCTCAGCCCTGGTCGTTCATCCTTGTTCGTTCAGCCCTGTTCAGCCCGGGCCTGTACAGCCGCCGGGAAGCCTCCGGTCGTCCACGCGACGTCGTATCGCTTCAGACGGTCGAGCGGCTGATCGCCGAGGCGGTCGACCACGCCCGCGACGATCGCCTCGATGAGAGCCATCGCGGGAACCAACGAGTCGAGCGGATGCGGCGCGTCGAGCTGCGCCGACAGCACATGGTCGGCCGAGTCGGCGAGCGGCGACTGCCACTTGTCGGTGATGAGGATCAGGGTGGCTCCACGTTTCTTCGCCTCGCGACCGAAGTTGATCGTGTTCTGCTGGTAGCGGCGCAGGTCGATCGCCACGATAACGTTTCCCCGGCCGAAGTCGGCGAGCATGGTCGGCCTGTCCTCGACACCCAGGTAGTGGGCGCCGGGCCGCACGATCTCGAGCTGGAGCACGAGGTACTTCGCCACCACGGAGCTGAAGCGCCCTCCGGTGGCGTAGACCGTGCTGCGCGGTGACGAGATGGCGTTCACTGCGGCGACGAAGGCCTTCGGATCGACGGTTCGGAGGGTCTCGTCGATCCCCCGCACGAAGACGGCGGGCGAGCGGGTCATGGCGTCCGCGTCGGGCGCGTGGTCGTCGATCTGGCGTAGCGGCGAGAGCGAGTGCTGGTCGAGCTCTTTCAGCAACATCCGCTGGAACGCCGGATACGACTCAATGCCGACGCGCTGAACGAGCCGCAGCACTGTCGGGGCGCTCACCCCCGCCTCTTTGGCCACCGCGGCCACCGTGCCGAGGCCGGCGGCGGGGTAGTTCGCGAGCAATACGGCCGCCACGCGTCGCTCGGCCCGCGGGAATGAGGTGAGGCCCGACCTGAGCAGGTGCGACACGGGGTCCATGGGCGCAATGCTACCGCTCTGCTACCGCGCCGTCCTTGAGACACCTCGCCAGATATCCGCGCCTGCTGGGTGTCGTAAACAGCTGACAGATAGATGAGAAAGAAATCGCTCCTGAGCGATACTCAGGAGCGATCTCTTGCGACGACGTGTGACTATTCGGCCTTGAGCGTCCACTGGCCGTCGGCGTTGACTACGATCACCGAAGGTCCGGAGCTGAGCGGGACCGTGCCCGAGTATGCTCCGATCTCATTGATGAGCAAACCGAAGCTGAAGTCCTCCCCAGTCTGCTCGGTCACCGCGAAGTTGCTGGAACCCGCATGCGTGGCAGCGAGCTTCCCAGCGGGCCCTTCATAGAGGAACACTCGGTCTCCGGCGCCCGAGGCGAGGAGCGCCGGTGCCGCGGAGACCGGAGCGATGGTCACGCTCCATTTTCCGTCTGCCGAGATCTCAAGAGTCACGCCATCGCCGAGGGAGTTGAAGCCGAAGGCGCTCGTCCCCGCGTACCTGCCGATGGTGTTCACCAGAAGCTGACCGGTGGAGGCGTTGGACGCATCCAACACCGAGATCGCGAAGTTACTGCCGCCGTCGTGGGTGGCGGTGACGATTCCGGCCGTGGCGCCGGCCGGCAGGGTGACGAGGTTGTCGCCGGTGCCGGTCTGCGTGACGGGGGCGAAGGTGCCAAAGCTGTCGTCCGCCCAGGACTGGACCGTTGCGACCTCCGCGGGCGGCTCTTCTACTGGTGCCTCCTCGACGGGCGCCGACGCATCCTCGTTCTCCAGAGGCGCGACCGCTGCCGGGCTGTCGCTCGGGCTCGCCGCGTTGGTGACACCCGAGATGATCATCGACAGAACGATCCCGGCGGCCGTGATGATCCAGGCGATCTTCTTGTTGGCGTCGTACCCGGCGAGCTTCCGGCCCTGCTTGTCCCGCTGGGCTCCGGCGAGAACGAGGATCAGGTCGACGAGCCACCAGATGCCGAACCCGGAGAGGGTGAACAGTTTGAGCAGGCCCGTGCCGACCTTGCCGAGGTAGAAACGGTCCACGGCGAAGAATCCGAGCAGCCAGGCGAACAGCCAGGTGACCACGAAGGACTTGTCCGATGCGATCGCGTTGACGGCGCCCACGGGGGCGTTCTCCTGCGCTGCTGGGTAGGTCGGGGGGATCGACTGTTCCCGCTGATCGTTCGGGATGCCGGCTGGGGTCGAGTGCTGGTTGTCGCTCATGGTGTTGATCTCCTTGTGTTGGCTGCGATTGAGGTGCTTGGCGCGGATGCGCCAGCCGTTCGGCGGGCGTCGCCGGTCATTTCTCCACGACCACGACCTCGATCACGATGTCGAGGCCGTTGTCGGGGTGGTACCCCCACGAAGCGGAGAAGTCATCCCAGGTCGCCGTCTGGCGTCCGTCGAGGGCGCGGGTGCCCTCCAGACGGTTGATGACGCTGTCGGGGGTGTCGAGTTCGCCGAAGATGCAGGCGATATCGGAAATGTCGGCGCCCTCCGCCTCCTCGCCCTCGCTGTTCATCGAGATGCTTCGGCCTTCGTCGCCGACGTTGATCCAGGAGTTTGTTTCAACGTCGCATTCCGTGGCTGCGGCCGCCATCGGGCTGGACGTCACGAGCGATCCGATACCGCCGGCAACGGATGCGACGAGAAGCGAGCCGACAATGCCGACGACGAGGCCGAGTCCCATGCCGGTCGCGCCGAGCCGGAGCTCACGAGGGGTGAACGCAGGTGGACCAGCCGGCGCGGATGCAGCTGGGCTCACCGCCAGCGAGCTTCGCGCACTGTTCCGGGTCGCTGCCGAAGTGAGCGTCACGCCCAAGAAACTCGCCGGCTACCTGAATATGACCACCGCGGCGGTCACCTTCATCTCGCGCCGACTCGTCGATTCAGGGCTGCTCCACCGGGTCAACAATCCGAACGATCGTCGGAGCCTCTACCTCGAACTCACGCCTCTCGCGCACCAGATGATGCGCGATGTCCATCGCGACTTCGTCGCGCTCCTTGAGGCGGCCACGAGCGACCTGGATCGCACCGAACTCGACACATTCTCCGCGACACTCCAGTCGGTGGCTCGATCGATGGTGCGCCACTCCGCTCGTGCCGACACGTCCGAGCCCCGCGAAGAGCTCCGCCCCGGCAGTGCGGGCTCGACAACCCACCTCTAGCGATCCTTGGGGGGTGAGAACCTTTCGTTTTTCACTCCAGAGCGAGCAGGCTCTTCGCCTCCAATCCCGGCTGAGGTCTTGCAACACCTGGCCAAGGCTGTTACTGCTGAAGGACACAGCTTAAGTGGGGCTGTCGGAAGGGTAGGGACCATGACTCGCGAGCATCCCTCAGTGTCAGAGCCAGACGACACCGACCTCGAGGTCACAAAACCGAAAGACTGGGCCGCGGGCGTGCCCGGCGTGTACCACTCCATGAAACCGGCGCTGGAAAAACTGGGCGTCATCCGCACCGGCAAGACGATGCTCGCCCTCAACCAGAAAGACGGCTTCGACTGCCCCAGTTGCGCCTGGCCCGACCCGAATCACCGCAAGGCCTTCGAATTCTGCGAGAACGGCGCGAAAGCCGTCACCTGGGAGGCCACTCCGGTCATCATCGAATCGGACTTCTGGGCCCAGCATTCCATTGACGACCTGCTGGAGAAGTCGGAATATTGGCTCGGAATGCAGGGGCGCCTCACCGAGCCGGTCTATAAGCCCGCAGGCGAGAACCACTACCGACCGATCAGCTGGGCCGACGCGTTCTCCGTGTTGGCCACGAAGCTCAACGGTCTCAAATCCCCGGACGAGGCCGCCTTCTACACGAGCGGGCGCGCCTCGAATGAGGCCGCGTTCGCCTACCAACTCTTCGTGCGCGCTTTCGGCACGAACAACCTGCCTGACTGTTCCAACATGTGCCATGAGTCAACCGGATGGGCCATGGGCCAGACGCTGGGCATCGGCAAGGCCACGATCAGCTACGACGACTTTGCCCAGGCCGATCTCATCATCATTATGGGTCAGAATCCGGGAACGAACCATCCGCGGATGCTGACGGCCCTGGAAGAGGCGAAGGACTCCGGCGCGGAGATCGTCGCCGTCAATCCCCTGCCGGAGGCCGGCCTGCACCGGTACAAAAACCCGCAGCGGGTCAAGGGAATCATCGGACGCGGCACCCCCATCGCCGACCAGCACGTGCAGATCCGGCTGGGCGGCGACATGGCGCTGCTGCAGGCGGTCTCCAAAAAGGTGCTGGCCGCCGAGGCGCAGAATCCCGGAACTGTGCTGGACCACGAGTTCCTGGCGAAGTACTGCTTTGGCCTGGAAGATCTCACCCGGCACCTGAACCTGCTCGACGAGCAGACCGTGCTCGAGGCCACGGGACTTGAGGAACACGAGATCGACGAATTGGCCGCACGCTATCTCAAGGCCGATCGCGTGATCGTGACCTGGGCCATGGGCCTGACGCAGCAGAAGAAGGCTGTCGCGACCATCAAAGAGATCATCAATCTGCTCTTGTTGCGCGGAAACATCGGCAAACCCGGCGCAGGCGCCTCCCCGATTCGCGGTCACAGCAATGTGCAGGGTGACCGCACCATGGGCATCTGGGAACAAATGCCGCCGGCATTCCTGAACGCCCTCGAGCGGGAGTTCGGGTTTGAACCGCCCCGGGAACACGGTGCGGACGCCGTCGAGACAATCACAGGGCTGCGCGACGGTGACATCAAGGTGTTCATGGCGCTCGGTGGAAACCTGGTCGCGGCAATCAGCGATACGAACGCGGCCGAGGCCGCCATGCGGGGCGCCGAGATGACCGTGCAGGTGTCCACGAAACTCAACCGGTCCCATGTGGTCACCGGCGCCGAGGCACTCATCCTGCCCACGATGGGCCGCACCGAGATCGACATGCAGACCTCAGGGCCGCAGTTCGTGTCGGTCGAGGACACCGTCAGCGCCGTGCATCCGTCGTGGGGAAAAATCGATCCGGTGGCACCCGGCCTCCTTTCGGAGGTGGCGATCATCTCCAGGCTGGCGCGGGCCGTTCTCGATGACAAAGTGAAGGTCGACTGGGACGGTTTCGAGCAGAACTACGACCTCATTCGCGACCACATCTCCCACGTGGTCGACGGATGCGAAAACTACAACCAGAAGATCCGTCAGGAAGGCGGATTCATGCTTCCCAACGGCCCGCGGGACTCGCGCACCTTTCCCACGCCCATCGGCAAGGCAATACTCACCGTCAACGATCTCGAGCACGTCGATCGCCCGCCGGGCACCCTCATTTTGCAGACGCTGCGCTCGCACGACCAGTTCAACACCACGATCTACGGGCACAACGACCGGTATCGCGGCATCAAAAATGGCCGCCACGTGGTCTTCGTGAACCCCGATGACCTCGCCGAGCTGGGCCTTATCGATGGCCAGTTCGTGGATGTGCACGGGGTGTTCAGCGACAAGATCCCGCGGGTCCTGCGGAAATTCCGCTTGGTGTCCTACCCCACCGCTCGCGGATGTGCCGCGGCCTACTATCCCGAGGCGAATGTTCTGGTTCCGCTTTCTCACCTCGCCGAGGGCAGCAATACCCCCGTGTCGAAGGCGGTGATCGTGCGGCTCGATCCGGTGGAAGCGGATGCGGACAAAGCGCCTAACGCGGCTCGTAACCGGTCGGGGGCGGCCCTGCCGAGCTGACCGCCGGGGCACGGCTCTCGGCCGCGCGGCCCGGGACGGTGCCGTGCCGCCGTGCGGCCGTGCGTCGGGCGGCGGCGTCCCGGACCACCCGGACCACCCGGACCATCCGCGCCACCCAGGTCGCCAGGGTTACTGAGCCGTGTCAGCCCAGCCGGTTGCGGTGGGCTCTGCGAGGACTTGCCGTGCCACGGCGGCGGCTGATTCCACTGCCGCTGTCGCGTTTTTCTCGCCCGTAGCCGCCGCTAGTCCGGCCGCGTAGCCGACAACGAAGGTGCTGATGGGACCCGCTGACGGGCTGACAACGCTCGATTCCTCCGCGAGGTCAAGCAGCAGATTGCGATCAACCTGAAGGTCGAGAATCTGCAGGGCCTGGGTGAGCTGGCGGCTCCAGTCACGCAGTTCAGGTTCGCGGGCGTCATGGTCCGTCATCGTGGCTCCTTGATTCGGCAGTAGGCGCAGGTATGCTCTCAGGGTTATCACCGATCGTGTTTCTTCGATACCCAGTGCGCGCGCCGAGCCCATGAATCCGAAAGCCACACCGAGAGCGTGAGCGTGTTCGCGGCGACGTACTGAATAGTCCGTGGTCTGAAGCCGCGTCTCGGCATGAGTGAGACCGCCTGGCTGCCACGGGGCAGACTAGGGCGTGTCTCCTAATCGAATCGTGATTCGTTTGGGAGGCTGGAGGAATGTCGCGTACTGCTCTGCTGACCGATGACCAGTGGACTCGGATTGA
>NZ_SOEZ01000034.1 GCF_004402215.1 Cryobacterium tagatosivorans | reverse complement strand
GTCGACACCGAGCTCGGCGGCCACCCGCCGGGCACGCGGCGAGGAGCGGACCCGGCCGGCGGCGGCTGCAGGCACGGCAGCGGCCCGGGCCTCTGCCGGCACGTGCTCCGCCGCGGCGCGCTCGACATCGGCGTGGGTGATCGCGCCGTCCTTGCCGGTGCCGCGGAGCCGGGCCGTGTCGACGCCGAGCTGGTGCGCGAGGTGGCGCACCGGCGGAGAGACGAAGCCGGGTGCCGTCGTCGGCGCCGTCGCGGGCTGCTGCGCGGGTATTTCGGCGGGCTTCTCCTCGGCCGGCTTCTCGGCCTTCTTCCCGGCTGGCTTCTCGGCCTTCTTCTCTGCGGGCCTCTTGGCGGGTCTCGCGCCGGGCTTGCCCGGGCGGACCGCGGGTGCCTGCCGGGCCGGCTCGGCACCCTCGGCCGGGGTCCCGGTGATCGAGGCCAGCGGCGTGCCCACCGGAACGGTGGCGCCGACCTCGACGAGCAGGTCGGCGACCACGCCCTCCTCGAAGGTCTCCACGTCCATCACGGTCTTCTGGGTGTCGACGACGGCGACGATGTCCCCGCGGTGCACGTAGTCGCCCGGCTTGACCAGCCATTCGATCAGCTTGCCGCTCTCCATGTCCGAGCCGAGCGAGGGCATCCGGAAGTCACCCATGCGCTCCCACCGCCTGCCGGGCTGCCGCGACGACTCGCTCGGCCGAGGGCACCGCGGCCAGTTCCAGGTGCCGGGCGTAAGGGGTCGGCACCTCGGCGCTGCAGACCCGGCCCACCGGGGCGTCCAGGTCGAAGAAGGCGGCCTCGGTGATCCGGGCGCTGATCTCGGCGGAGATGCTGCCGCTGCGCCAACCCTCGTCGACCACGACCGCGCGGTGCGTTTTGGCCACTGTGGCGAGGATCGCCGCGTCGTCGAGCGGGCGCAGGGTGCGGAGGTCCAGGACCTCGGCGTCGATGCCCTCATCTGCCAGCTGGTCCGCGGCGTCGAGCACGGTCTGCAGCGTGCCGCCGTAGGTGATCAGGGACACGTCGGCGCCCGGCCGGCGCACCGCGGCGGCGTGGATGTCGACCGCGCCGGCGTCGTCGTCGAGGTCCCCGGCCATGTTGTAGAGCGAGCCGTGCTCGAAGATCAGCACCGGATCCGGATCCTCGAGTGCCGTCCAGAGCATGCCGCGGGCATCCGCGAGGGTCGCCGGGGTGAGGATGCGCAGGCCGGGGATGTGCGCGTACCAGCCCTCGAGGCTGTGCGAGTGCTGGGCGGCGAGCTGGCGGCCGGCACCCGTGGTCATCCGGATGACGATCGGCACGTTGAATTGTCCGCCCGACATGTGCGAGATGGTCGCCGCGTTGTTCATGATCTGGTCGAGGGCGAGCAGGCTGAAGTTGACGGTCATGATCTCGACGATCGGGCGCATCCCGCCGAGGGCCGCGCCGATCCCGGCCCCGACGAACCCGGCCTCCGACAGCGGGGTGTCGCGGATCCGTTCCGGGCCGAACTCCTCCAGCAGCCCGAGGCTCACGGCGAAGCAGCCGCCGTATTCGCCGACGTCTTCGCCCATCAGGAACACCCGGTCATCGCGCTGCATCGCGTCGCGCATGGCGGCGCGTGTCGCCTCGCGGTAGGTGGTCTTCATGGCAGCACCCGGCTCATGGCGCGCTCCGCTCGCTGTAGACGAAGCGGGTGAGCTCGTCCGTGGGTTCCGGGGTGCCGGCCTCGGCGAAGTCGACGGCGGCCTGGACCTCCGCGTCGACCTCCCTCTGTATGGCGTCCCAGTCCTTCTTCCGGAGCTGGCCGGCGGCCTCGAGTGCGCTCCGGAGGTGGTCGATCGGGTCGCGCTCGAGCCACTCGGCGACCTCGGCCTTGTCGCGGTACCGCTCGGGGTCGAACATCGAGTGCGCCCGGAAGCGGTAGGTGCGCAGTTCGAGGAAATGCGGTCCTCCCCCGGCGCGCACGGCGTCCGTTGCCCGGCGCGCGGCCTCCTCGACGGCGAGCACGTCCATCCCGTCCACGGCCCAGGCCGGGATCTCGTACGCGGCCGCCTTGAGGGCGATGTCGGTCTGCGATTCCGAGCGTCGGAGCGCGGTGCCCATGGCGTAGAGGTTGTTCTCGCAGCAGAACAGCACCGGCAGCTGCCAGAGCGCGGCGAGGTTGAGGCTCTCGTGGAACTCCCCCTCGGCGACGGCGCCTTCGCCGAAGAAGCACGCGGTGACCCGCCGGCGCCCGGCCAGCTTGTCGGCCAGGGCCAGGCCGACCGCCAGGGGCAGGCCGCCGGCCACGATGGCGTTGCCACCGTAGAACCGGGTGGCCGCGTCGAACAGGTGCATCGACCCACCCCGCCCGCGGCAGCATCCCTCCTGATGTCCGTACATTTCGGCCAGGATGGCGCCGGCCGCTACCCCGCGCAGAAGCGCATGGCCGTGCTCGCGGTAGGTCGCCAGGACCGCGTCCTCCGGCTGCAGGGTCGCCATCACGCCGGTCGCGACGGCCTCCTCGCCGATGTAGACGTGCAGGAACCCGCGGATCTTCGCTTCGCTGTAGAGCTGCACGCACTTCTCTTCGAGCCGGCGCACCCGGAGCATTTGGCGGAGCAGGTGGCGGGCGTGCTTCGGGTCAGCGAAGGCCGGCGCAGCCGTGCCGGTCATCGCGGGGCCTCCACGGTCGAGGTGTCTCCCTCTGGCAGGCCGAGTTCGCGGGCCTTGAGCAGCCGGCGCAGGATCTTGCCGCTGCGGGTCCGGGGCAGCGAGTCGGTGAAATCGAGCAGGCGCGGTGCCACCGCCGGACCGAGCCGTTTGCGGGCGAAGCCGATGATCTCCAGGCGCAGCGCCTCCGTGGGTTCAAACCCGGGGTGCAGCTCGACGAAGGCCTTGACGATCTCGCCCGCGACCGGGTCGGGGACGCCGATCACGCCGGCCTCGGCCACGGCCTCGTGCTCCATCAGCGAGCTCTCCACCTCGAAGGGCCCGATCAGGTGGCCCGACGATTTGATGACGTCGTCCCCGCGGCCGACGAACCAGTAGTAGCCATCGGCGTCCCGCCTGGCGAGGTCGCCGGTGAGGTACCAGCCGCCGACGAAGCACCGCCGGTAGCGCTCCTCCTCGTTGAGGTAGCCGCGGAACATGGACGGCCAGCCGGGGCGCAGGGCCAGTTCGCCCACGACATCCGGATCGGTCACCAGCACGGCGGTGATGTTGTGCAGCACCGGCTTGCCCTCGTCGTCGCGCGCGACCAGCGCCGCCTCGACGCCGGGCAGCGGCCGTCCCATCGAGCCCGGCCGGATCTCGGTGGCCGCGTAGTTGGAGATCATGATGCCGCCGGTTTCCGTCTGCCACCAGTTGTCGTGCACGGGCTGGCCGAACGCCTCCTGGCCCCAGACCACCACCTCGGGGTTGAGCGGCTCGCCCACGCTTGCCACGAAGCGGAGGGCGGACAGGTCGTGGCCCCTGGCCCGGTCGGCGCCGGCCTTCATCAGCATCCGCAGCGCCGTCGGCGCCGTGTACCAGACCGTCACCCGCTGCTCGGCGAGGATGCGGTACCACCGGTCCGCCTCCAGCTCCTCCTCGTCGACAATGCTGGTCACGCCGTGCACGAGCGGCGCGATCAGCCCGTATGAGGTCCCGGTGACCCAGCCCGGGTCGGCGGTGCACCAGTAGATGTCGTCTGGGTGCAGGTCGAGCGCGAAGCGCCCAGTGGCGAAGTGCGCGGTCACGGCGTCGTGCACGTGGATCGCGCCCTTGGGGGTTCCGGTCGTGCCGCTGGTGAAGTGCAGCAACGCCATGTCCTCACGGTGCGTGGTGGCGATCCCGCCGAACTCCGGGGCGCTGCGCATGAGCGCGGCCAGGTCGAGGGTGTCCGGCTCCGGGGCGCCGTCGGCGTCGACGAGGAGCACGTGCAGGAGGTCGGGCAGCTCGGCGCGGATCGGCGCGACCTTCTTGCGATACAGCGCCCGGGTCGTGATGAGCGCCCGGCCCGAACCGAGGTGCAACCGCTGGCGCACCGGCTCCGGTCCGAAGGCGGAGAAGAGGGGGCAGAAGACGCTCGCGTTCTTCAGGGTGCCGAGCATCGCCACGTACAGCTCGGGGATGCGCCCGGTGAGGGAGAAGACCCGGTCCCCGCGGTCGACGCCGAGCGCGCGCAGCACGCTGGCGAAACGGTTGGTCTCCTCGAAGAGGCCCGCATAGGTGAGCGAGCGGGTTGTGCCGTCGGCCCGGACGAAGCGGAGCGCCTCCCGCTCGGCGTGCGGCCCGGCCGCGTGCCGGTCGACCGCCTCGTAGGCGATGTTGAGTCCCCGGCCGCCGGGCAACCCGGACAGTCCGCGTCGGGCCGAGTCCCAGGTGAAGGCAGCGCACGTCGCGTCGTAGTCGACGAGGTTCGGCTGCACCGGGAAAGCGGCGATGTCCTTGTGGATGATGGGCCAGCGAGTGGCCGACTCGATTCCTGCCGTCATGCCGACATCAAACTCCCGGCGAGGCCTCCGGCATAGGGCCCGGCGACCCCCTCGTTTCAGGGTCCCCCGAAATGATGACTTTCGGAATCGGCCCCGCACCTGCAGTATTAGCTACGAAAGCTCCCCGGTTCGAGTAACCGGAGCTGAGGCAGGGTGACATTCGGGTTGTCGCCCTGCCTCTATTTTTTTGCCCGGGACTTCGGCCAATTCGGCCATCCCGTGTCGCGAACTCCGGACGGATTGCGCCGCTGGTGCCCGGAGCCGGAGGAAACGGCCGGATTCCGGCGGCCGTTCCGGTTTTCGCCCGCCCGGGTGCCCGCGCCGCGCGGCAGGGAACGAGAAAAGCCTCCGATTGCTCGGAGGCTTTTCTGTTGCTACGTGGCGGTACCGGTGGGATTTGAACCCACGGTGGAGTCTCCCCCACACAACTTTTCGAGAGTTGCACCTTCGGCCGCTCGGACACGGTACCGGGGTCGATTGTAGTTGAGTCGGAGGCCGTGGCGCGAATCCGGGGCGAGCAGACGTCCAGCCGCCGATCAGCGGATGCCCAGAGGCGGGTTGTATTCTCGCGGGGTGATAACCGTCAACCAGCGACTCCGCTCCCTTGTCCTGACCGCCGGCACCGTTGCGACGGCCGCCGGAATCGGTGCTGCCGCCACGTTCAACTACAGGAAGTTCCGCCTCCGGCTGGCCGAGAACGCCGCGCTGCTGAACGAGACGCTGCCGATCCACTCCCAGTGGTGGCGGGATCATGCCAAGGAACAGGGCGAGCTGCTCTACGTCGCAATCGGGGACAGCGCCGCCCAGGGAATCGGCGCGAGCAAGCCCAACCGGGGTTACGTCGGGATCCTGGCCGATCACATCCGGCTGAGCACCGGGCGCACCGTACGCGTGGTCAACCTCAGCGTGTCGGGCGCCACCGTCGGCCTGACCGTGCGCGACCAGCTCCCCCGGTTCGTCAAGCTCTCCCCCGACGTCGTGACGGTCGCCATCGGGGCGAACGACATCGCGTTCTGGGATGCCGCGGTCTTCGAGACCGGCATCCGGGAGGTCTTCGCCGCCCTCCCCGGCCATGCGATCGTCGCCGACCTGCCGTGCTTCCACCTCCCGCACAACGAACGCAAGGTGGCCGAGGCCAACCGCATCCTGCGCGGCGTCGCGGCGGAGTTCGGGCTGACCGTGGTTCCGTTGCACGCGACGACCAAACGGCAGGGCCTGCGCAGCGTGGCCACCCAGTTCGCGAACGACTTCTTCCACCCCAACGACCGCGGCTACCGGGTCTGGGCCGAGGCCTTCCTGCCCGAGCTGAGCGCCGACATCGCGCACCGGATTCCCCAGGCGCGCCTCGACGCGTAATCGAGCGTCGGTGGCCCCGGCTAGGCTCGCTGGCATGGCCAAGCCCCTCTCGACTTTCCGGTGCACCGAATGCGGCTGGACCACCCCGAAGTGGGCCGGTCGCTGCGGCGAGTGCCAGCAGTGGGGCACCGTGCTCGACGCCGCCGAGAAGGCCGGCCTCGGCCGCTCCGTCAAGCCCACGGTCGTGACCGGCGACGGCATCGCCCGGCCGATCACGCACGTGGACACGACCTCCGTCGCGCACTGGCCGAGCGGCATCAACGAATTCGACCGGGTGCTCGGCGGCGGTATCGTGCCGGGCTCGGTCATCCTGCTCAGCGGCGAGCCGGGCGTCGGCAAGTCGACGCTCCTGCTCGAGGTCGCGTCGAAGGCCGCGGCGGCGAAGTCCCGCGTGCTCTACGTCAGCGCCGAGGAGTCGGTGAGCCAGGTGCGCCTCCGGGCGGAGCGCACCGGCGCGCTCCAGCCCGAGCTGTACATCGCCGCGGAAACCGACCTCGCCACCATCCTCGGCCAGATCGATGCGGTGAAGCCCGACCTCGTCATCGTCGACTCGGTGCAGACGGTGGCCAGTTCGCTCTCCGACGGGCTGGCGGGAATGCCCAGCCAGGTCCGGGAGGTGGCATCCACGCTGATTCGCGTCGCCAAAGACCGCAACCTGCCCATCCTGCTCGTGGGGCATGTCACCAAAGACGGCTCGATCGCGGGGCCGCGGCTGCTGGAACACCTCGTCGACGTGGTCTGCCAGTTCGAGGGCGACCGGCAGACTGCGCTGCGCTTCGTGCGCGCGCTCAAGAACCGGTTCGGCCCGACCGACGAGGTCGGCTGCTTCGAGATGACCGGCGACGGCATCGCCGAGGTGCCCGACCCGAGCGGGCTCTTCCTCAGCCGGGGCACCGATCCCGTCTCCGGCACCTGCGTGACCGTCGCCCTCGAGGGCCGCCGCGCAATGCCCGTCGAGGTGCAGGCCCTCGTCGTCGCCAGCCAGGCCCCGAACCCCCGGCGGGTGACCAACGGCGTCGACCCGTCCCGAGTGGCCATGCTCCTGGCCGTGCTCGAGAAACGCGCGGGACTGCAGCTGGCCGGGCTGGATGTCTACGTGTCGACGGTCGGCGGCATCCGGCTCACCGAGCCCGCCGCCGACCTGGCCATCGCCCTGGCCATCGCGTCGGCGGTGAAGGACCGCCCGATCGCCCACACCGTGGCGGCCTTCGGGGAGATCAGCCTGGCCGGGGAGATCCGCGCCGTCTCCGCGGCGAAACAGCGCGCCGGCGAGGGCGTGCGGCTGGGCTTCACCACGCGCATCGACGCCGCCAGCGGCTCGATCGCCACCGCCGTCGGACAGGCGCTGGCCACGGGCGTGCCCGACCGCGAGGCGGAGCTCGACCGGGCCTTCTAGACCACGGCCTGCCAGACCACGGCTTGCTAGGCCACGACCACCATCAGGGTTTCGAGCGGCGGCGTCTCGGGAGCGGCCGCAGCATCGTCACCGATCAAGCCCGAAATGGCTGCCGAGTGCACGACCCGGTTGCGGCCGTTGCGTTTGGCCACATACAGCCGCAGGTCGGCGGTGCGCAGCAGGTCGGAGTTCTGTGCGCCGTCGGCCGGCGCCAGGGCGACGCCGATGCTCGCCGTCACCGGGAGTCCGTGCGTGATCGGCGACCAATCATGACCGGCGATGGAGCGGCAGAGCCCCTCGGCGAGTTCGTAGGCCTTCGCCGCATCGGTCTCGGGCAGGATGAGCAGGAATTCCTCTCCGCCGAGGCGAGCCGCGATCCCGCCGGGAACGGGGTCTACCGCTGCGTTCAGGATGCGGCCGAGCGTGCGCAGCACCTCGTCGCCGACTTCATGCGAGAGGGTGTCGTTGACGCGCTTGAAGTGGTCCAGGTCGATCATCGCGATCGCGAGGGACGGACCGCCTTCGCGCAGCTGGAGCAGGGCGCCGCCGAGGTTCTCGTCGACGAACCGTCGGTTGTGCAGTCCGGTCAGCGGATCGCGCTCGGCCAGCTCCCGGTAGCGCTCGCTCTCGCGGCGGGATTCCGCCGTCTGGAACATGGCCTCGAGGATCCGGCCCTTGGCCTCGTTCTCGCTCGCGCCGAGCGCCACGGACTGCTCGTGGTAGTTCCGATAGGCCTCGAAGGCCGCCCGGTAGTTCTCCTGGGCCGCGTAGATCTCGGCCTGCTCGCGTGCCGCTTCGGTCGTCCACCGGATCAGGCCGTTGCGCTGGGCGAGATCGCGGCACCGGTCGATCACGACCTGCGACTGGTCCAGGCGCCCCTGCGTGCGGTACAGCTGCGTCAGCGCCACCAGCGCCGCCGCCGAGCTGTCCGGGTGCGAATCGCTGAACGCCGTGTCCAGCGCGGGGATCAGCATGGTCTCCGCCTCCGGCAACCGGCCGGCGGCCATGTACACCCGGGCGATGGTGTCGCGGGCGGACATCCCGATCTGGCGGTCGCTGAGCTCCGACAGGCCGACCAGGCGTTCGACCGTCGCGAGCGCCTCGACGTGGTTGTGGGCCAGGTGCTCGGTGTAGGCGAGGTTGTTGAGGATGATGTACCGGATGTTCGTCTCCGGGTCGTCGATGACGAGCTTCAGCGCATCGTCGTAACGCCTCCGCGCCTCGTCCAGGGAGCCCGCCGACCCGAGCGCGTCGGCCAGGCACTTCCGGGCGGCCGCGCGCATCAGCGGAATCTCCGTTTCGGCGAGGAGGTCGTTCGCGGCGACGGCGTGCTCCAGCGCCAGGGCGCGGTCGCCGACCATCTCGAACACCGAACCGAGCACGTCGTGGCAGCGGGACTGCAGGGCGATCTCGCCGTGCTGTTCGGCCCAGGCGAGGATTTCCTGCACATCGATGGCGCTCTGGCTCGGGTCGGTGCGGTGAATTCGCACGGCCGCGATCAGGACCCGCAGGCGACGCGAGGTCGCTCCGTGATCTCCCTCGCCGAGTTCCTCGAGCCACTCCTCCGCGGCTTGCAGCGCAACGTCGCGGTCGATCCAGAACTGGCGCTCGACGCTCGCGAGCCGTGTCTCGACCGCACCGTCCCCGGTCCCCACCACTGCGGCCCACTCTCAGACAGGTACATGACCCGGGGCGAACGTTCCGCCGGCGGAGCCCCTCTCAGAGAGAGGTTCGACGCTATCGAGATTCATCCTAGTGGGGACAGACCCGTCGCGGTCCCCCCTCGCCCGGGGGGAATTACTCCGCGCCGGCCGCCTCGCCCGGCAGCGGGCCGAGCGCCCGCATCAGGTCGTCCGGGGCCGCCTGCATCACGTGCGGGCCGGCGATGTCGAAGAACACCATTTCGAGGGTCTGCTCGTGCACGGTGAGGAACTCGCGCAGCCACTGCGCGTCGCCCACCATCACCCGCGGGTCAGGGTCGTCGGGCAGCATTCGCGCGTAGTTCGCGGCGGACGAGAAGAGCAGCAGCATCCGCTTGTCCGAGCCTTCGCGGCCGAAAACCCGCACCTGTTCGGCCTGGCCCTTGACGACCAGCTGCGGCACGATGACGACGTCGTTGCGCAGGGCATAGGCCACTGCGACGACGTCCTGCGCGGCCAGGGCCGCGGCGAGGGGCTCGGAGTGGGTGGGAGGAGTGGGTTCGGTCACCAATCCATCTAACCAGCCGAGGTCGGCGCGGGTCGAAGCGAGAGCACCTGCCGTGAGCGAACGATTCCGGCGCCCCCGGACGCGGCTCAGTAGAGCAGGAACTGCTTCGGCGTCTCGGATTCGATGCCGTCGACGCTGACCCGCAGGTGGTAGGACGCACCGCCGGCCGGAGCGGCGTCGCGGGTGGCGGCGTCGCAGGTGTCCTTGGCCGAACGGACGCGCTCCCACGCGACGGGCGTGCTCGAGCTGACCGGTTCGCCGGGTTCGAGCAGGACCTCGGCATCGGCAGATTCCGTCTGGCAGTCGGTGGAGGTCCAGTAGACGTCCTTGCCGCTCGTGATCGTGAATACCTGCTTCGACGTGCCCGCGTTGATGGTGCACGAGGTGGCGCCGGTGTTCGTGACGCTCAGGGACAGCTGGGGAAGCTTGCCCGGTTCGTACTTGTCCGCGTCGGTGATCGCTTCGACCTGCACACTGGCGGCGGTGCAGGGACCACCTTCGGCCGCGGGTTTCGGGGTCGCCTTCGGCGCGGCATCCGTCGCCGTGGTCGAGGCGGCCGGCGAGGTCGTGCCCGCCGGTTCGCCACTGCTCGAGCCGGGCTTCACGATGATGAGGAAGATGATGGCCAGCACGGCCAGCAGGCCCAGTCCGACCACCAGGCGACGGCGCCGGTACACGGCGCCGGACTGGCGACCGCCGGTGTTCTTTGTCGTCGACATGCCCCAAGGTTAACGAGCTTTGCGGTCGTCGCCGGGCCAATGGGTGGCGTGTCGCCCGGGATTGGCCGAGTTCGTCGCGGCGGCCGTGGAGCCGGCCGCCGCAGCGGACAGAAGCACGGAGCGGATTCTCGCCCGCGGGGCATGGTCAGACGAGCCGCTTGACCATCCGGGTGTTGCCGAGCGTGTTCGGCTTGACGCGGGCGAGGTCGAGGAATTCCGCGACTCCCTCGTCGTGCGATCGCACGAGTTCGGCGTAGACGGACGGATCGACGGTCTCGGAGCCCATGTCGACGAAGCCGTGCCGGCTGAAAAAGGGCACCTCGAAGGTGAGGCAGAACAGGCGGCTCAGGCCGAGCTCGCGGGCATCCGCCTCCAGGCGATCGAGCAGCGCGTGGCCCACCCCGCGGCCGAGCCAGTCCGCCGACACCGCCAGCGTGCGCACCTCGGCCAGGTCCTCCCACATCACATGCAGGGCGCCACAGCCGACGAGTCGACCCTCGGCGTCCTCGGCCACCCGGAATTCCTGGACGGCCTCGTAGAACACGACACGGTCCTTGCCGAGCAGGATGCCCTCCTGGATGAGCGGCTCGACGAGCGCCTGGATGCGCGGCACGTCACTGGTGCGCGCCCGGCGCACCGAGTAGTCCTGCGCTGCGTGGTCCTGCGCTGCGTGGTCCTGCGCTGTCACGCTCGGCCCTCTCTCGTCGTTCTCACCCGGAACATCCAGTCTACGGATTCCGCTCCGCGCCCCGCGTTCGTGACAAGGCAGTTCGTGACACTGCAAGGGGCCCGGCGGATTGCTCCGCCGGGCCCCTTCGTCGTGCCGTGTCGCCGGGCTACTCGCTGGTCACCGCGAGGTCGGGCGTTCCGGACCCGGTGCCGATGCTGGCCGTCGCGTTGACGCCGACTCCGACGGCCGTTTCGCGCGTCGTCGTCGTGAAGACGAACTCGCCGGCCTGGAAGTCCACGTGCACGTGGTCGCCCGAGTTGAGCTCGCCCTGCAGGATCTTCTCCGACAGCCGGTCCTCGACCTCGTGCTGCACCGCGCGGCGCAGCGGCCGGGCGCCGAGCGCGGGGTCGAAGCCCACCTCGATCAGGCGCTCCTTGGCGGGGACGGTGAGCTCGACGGTCATGTCGCGGTCGAGCAGGCGGTCGCTCAGTCGCTTGATGAACAGGTCAACGATCTGCAGCAGCTCCGGCTTGGACAGCTGAGGGAAGACGATGATCTCGTCGACGCGGTTGAGGAACTCGGGCTTGAAGTTCTTCTTCAGCTCTTCCTTGACCTTGCCGCTCATGCGGTCGTAGCCGGTGGACGTGTCGCCCTCGATCTGGAAACCGACGGGGCCGCCGCTGATGTCCTTCGTGCCGAGGTTGGTCGTCATGATGATCACGGTGTTCTTGAAGTCGACGACGCGACCCTGGCCATCCGTCAGCCGGCCCTCTTCCAGGATCTGGAGGAGAGAGTTGAAGATGTCCGGGTGTGCCTTCTCGATCTCGTCGAACAGCACCACGCTGAACGGCTTGCGGCGCACCTTCTCGGTGAGCTGGCCGCCCTCTTCGAAGCCGACGAAGCCCGGAGGGGCACCGAACAGCCGGGAGACGGTGTGCTTCTCCCCGTACTCGCTCATGTCGAGCGAGATCATCGCGGCCTCGTCGTCGAACAGGAACTCGGCGAGCGCCTTGGCGAGCTCGGTCTTGCCGACGCCGGTGGGGCCGGCGAAGATGAACGAGCCGGAGGGGCGCTTCGGGTCCTTCAGGCCGGCGCGGGTGCGGCGGATGGTCTTGGCGAGGGCCGAAATGGCCTCCTCCTGGCCGATGACGCGCTGGTGCAGGGCCTTCTCCATGAAGACGAGCCGCGAGGACTCCTCCTCGGTGAGCTTGAAGACCGGGATGCCGGTGGCCTGCGCGAGGACCTCGGCGATCAGGCCCTCGTCGACGACCGCGGTCGTCTTGACGTCACCCGACTTCCACTTCTTCTCCAGGCGCAGACGCTCGCCGAGGAGGTTCTTCTCCTCGTCGCGCAGGCTGGCGGCCTTCTCGAAGTCCTGGTCCTCGATGGCGGTCTCCTTGGCGGCACGCACCACGGCGATCTTCTCGTCGAATTCGCGCAGCTCGGGCGGGCTCGACAGGATCGACAGGCGCAGGCGCGCGCCGGCCTCGTCGATCAGGTCGATGGCCTTGTCCGGCAGGAAGCGGTCGGAGACGTAGCGGTCGGCGAGGTTCGCGGCGGCCACGAGGGCGCCGTCGGTGATGGACACCTTGTGGTGCGCCTCGTACCGGTCGCGCAGCCCCTTGAGGATGTTGATCGTGTGCGGCAGCGACGGCTCGTTTACCTGGATCGGCTGGAAGCGGCGCTCGAGGGCGGCATCCTTCTCGAAGTGCTTGCGGTACTCATCGAGCGTGGTCGCGCCGATGGTCTGCAGCTCACCGCGGGCGAGCAGCGGCTTGAGGATGGAGGCCGCGTCGATCGCGCCCTCGGCGGCTCCCGCACCGACGAGGGTGTGGATCTCGTCGATGAAGACGATGATGTCGCCGCGGGTGCGGATCTCCTTGGTGACCTTCTTCAGGCGCTCCTCGAAGTCACCGCGGTAGCGGCTGCCGGCGATGAGCGAACCGAGGTCGAGCGAGTAGAGCTGTTTGTCCTTCAGCGTCTCCGGGACATCGCCCTTGACGATGGCCTGGGCCAGACCCTCGACCACGGCGGTCTTGCCGACGCCGGGCTCACCGATCAGCACGGGGTTGTTCTTCGTGCGACGGGAGAGGATCTGCATGACCCGCTCGATTTCCTTCTCGCGTCCGATGACCGGGTCGAGCTTGTTGTCGCGTGCGGACTGGGTCAGGTTGCGGCCGAACTGGTCGAGGATCTGGCTGCCAGCGGCGCCGGCGGGCTGCTCGTTCGCACCCACCTGCACCTGTTCCTTGCCCTGGTAGCCGGAGAGGAGCTGGATGACCTGCTGGCGCACCCGGTTGAGGTCGGCGCCGAGTTTGACCAGCACCTGGGCGGCAACGCCTTCGCCCTCGCGGATGAGGCCGAGCAGGATGTGCTCGGTGCCGATGTAGTTGTGGCCGAGCTGCAGCGCCTCGCGGAGACTCAGCTCGAGGACCTTCTTGGCGCGCGGCGTGAACGGGATGTGCCCGGTCGGCTGCTGCTGGCCCTGGCCGATGATGTCCTGCACCTGCTCGCGCACGGCGTCGAGCGAAATGCCCAGGCTCTCGAGGGCCTTGGCGGCAACGCCTTCACCCTCGTGGATCAGTCCAAGCAGGATGTGCTCGGTGCCGATGTAATTGTGGTTGAGCATCTTGGCCTCTTCCTGGGCCAAAACGACGACGCGACGAGCTCGGTCGGTGAATCTCTCGAACATGATTACTCCCTTGGCGCCAGGGGCAGTTGTGGCGCCGATACATCGAGAGTAACCAGCGAAACTGGGTTGCAGGCGCTTGTTCGCCCTAGGCGTGACGGATGACGCGCGCGGGGACCCGCGGCCGTGGTCGAGGGCGGCCTCCGTACCGCCCTTTCGAGGATCCGTACCCGCGCAAATAATGGCAGGACGAAGCGTGGGGGAAGCGCGAGAGGGCCGCGATGAATCGCACCGAGAACCCCGAGGAAGAGATCGCCCGCTTGACCGCGGAGAACGCCCGCCTCCGGGGCCAGGTGGAATCCGGGGCACTCTCGGCGCCGCCGCGCACGCGATCGCGGGGCAGGATCCGAGCCTTCTTCGCCGTGTTGCTGATCGCGCTGGGGTCCCTGCTCGCTCCCGTCGCCGTTGTCGCGTTCTGGACGAAGGCGGAGGTCACCGACACCTCCCGGTTTGTGGCGACCCTCGCCTCCCTCGCCGAAGACGCCGCCTTCCAGGCGTTCCTGGTCGATGAGATCGTCGACGCCATCGAGAACCAGGTCGACATCCAAACCGTCGCATCCGACCTCTTCGACGGGCTCTCCGCGCTCGACCTTCCGCCTCGCGCCGAAGCCGCGCTCCGGCTGCTCGAGCAACCGGCGGTGGAGGGCGTTCGCTCGCTCATCCGGACGGCGGCCGAGAGGATCGTCACCTCCGAGGCCTTTGCGCAGGTCTGGGAGGAGGCGCTGCGGGTCAGCCCCACCCAGCTCGTGGCGGCCCTGCAGGGCGACGAGTCGGCTGCCCTGGTGATCAGCGAGACGGGCGAAGTGGGCATCCAGCTGGGGCCGGTCCTGGACGCGGTCAAGAAGCAACTCGTCGCGCAGGGTTTCACGCTGGCCGAGAGGATCCCGGAGGTCAACCGCACGATCCCCCTCGCCCAGTCCGATGCGCTGGTCCAGGCGCGCACGGCCTACCAGCTCTTCGACATCCTCGGCTTCGTGCTGCCGTGGGCCAGCATCCTGCTGCTGGCGGCCGGCGTGATCGTCGCCAGGCGCCGGGCGCGGGCGCTGATCTGGGCCGGGCTCAGCCTCGCCTTGGCGATGGCGCTCCTCCGCGCCGGCATCGTGATCGGCCGCATCCTGTTCCTCGGCGCCATGTCGCCAGCGTACCTTCCGAAGGGCGCGGCCGAGTCGCTCTATGACGCCGCAACGCCCTTCATCACCGGCTCCGCGCTGTCGATCGGCCTGGTCGGCGTCACGGTCGCGGTGGTCGGCTACCTCGCCGGCCCGTTCCGCGGAGCGGCCGCGGTGCGGCGGTTCACCACGGACACGGCCGCGCGCGTTCGCGCCTCGGCGGAGCACAGCGGGGTGACCACCGATCGCTTCGGCGAGTGGCTGCACCGGGCGAGCCGGTACGTGCTGATCGCGGTGGCGCTGGCGGCCGGCGCGGTGGCCCTGTTCGTGCGGCCGCTGACGCCCGCCATCATCCTCTGGACCGCGGTCCTGGCCCTGCTCGCCGTGCTCCTGCTCGAGCTGCTGCAACGGCCGCCGGACGCGGCGGTCCTGCCGGGCGCGCCGGTCGCGGCCGCCGAGGAGCCGATCCTCACCCCGGCCGGACGCCTCCCGCCGTCCCCGGACGAGCCGGGCCCGCCGGAGGACGCGCGCGGCTGACCGCACCCGCAACCGGATGGCCCCCGCTACCGGATGGCCCGCTACTGGACTGCGGAGGTAAGGCGGGCGAGGTTGTCGAGCACGGTGGAGTGCAGCGGCTGCTTCATCCACTCGTCGAGGGTGAGTTCCCGGCTGTCTGCCCGGTAACCGTCTTCCACGGCCCGGATGTCCCGGACGAACGACTGGCCGCGCACCATCAGCGACACCTCGAAGTTCAGGCTGAACGAGCGCATGTCCATGTTGCTCGACCCGATCACCGCCACGTCGTCGTCGATCGTGAAGTGCTTCGCGTGCAGCACGTAGGGAGACTTGTAGAGGTAGATCTTCACCCCGGCCCGCAGCAGTTCCTCATAGTACGAGCGCTGGGCGTGGTAGACGAGGGCCTGGTCACCGATCTCCGAGACGAACAGCTCCACGTGCAGGCCGCGCTGGGTCGCCGTCGTGATCGCGTACATGATCGACTCGTCCGGCACGAAATACGGGCTGGTGATGATGATTCGGTCCTGCGCGTAGTAGAGCAGGGCCAGGAACAGCCGGAGGTTGTTCTCGCGCACGAAACCGGGCCCGCTCGGCACGAGCTGGCAGTCCAGCGCCTGGGAGAGAGGCTCGGGCCGCACCGGGTGGATGTCGCGGGTGAGCAGCTCGTTCGTTTCGCTGTACCAGTCCGTGATGAAGATGGCGTTGAGCCCGGCGACGATCGGCCCCTCGAGCCGGGTCATCAGGTCTTTCCACATGAGCCCGCGACGGATGTTCCGAGGCGCGTTGTAGGTGCGGTCGATGATGTTCTGCGACCCCATGAACCCGACGGTGCCGTCGATGATCAGCAGCTTGCGGTGGTTGCGCAGGTCGGGCCGTTGCCACTTGCCCTTGAGCGGCTGCAGCGGCAGCATCAGCTCCCAGCGGATCCCGGCCTCGGTGAGAGCGCGGATGGTCTCCTTGTAGCCGACCTGGCGCTTGGACTGGATGTGGTCCATCAGCACCCGCACCGTGACGCCGCGGTCGACGGCCCGCGTGAGGGCCTCGAAGAACGGCGCGGTCGTCGGATCGAGGGCGAGGATGTAGAACTCGACGTGCACGTACTTGCCGGCCTTGTCGATCTCGGTGACCATCTCGGCGAAGGTGGCCTCGTAATCGCCGAGCAGCCGGGCGGAGTTGTCACCGACGAGCGGCATGGCGCCCAGGTTGCGATTGAGCTCGACGACGGATTCCAGCCAGGGCGGCCACGGGTGGTCGCGCCGCACCCGTTCCATGCCGTCGGTGCTGTCGATGATGAACTGGTTGATCTCCTCCTGCATGGCCAGGCGCCGCTTCGGCAGCGTGCGGTAGCCGATGAGCACGAAGAGCAGCGCGCCGAGGTAGGGCAGGAAGAAGATCGTCAGCAGCCAGGCCATGCCCGAGGTGGGCCGGCGATTGCGGGGCACCACGATGATCGCCACGACGCGGATGACGAAGTCCACGAGCACGGCCAGCGCGACGAAAATTGTCGTGCCGTTGATGTCGGGCATCCGGGTTCAGCCGACCGGTGCGTCGCGTGCGTCGAGGCCGAGCTTGGCGCGCTCTTCGGCTTCGATCTGCGCGTAGACCTTCCGCTCGGTGCGGTCGGCGCGAATGATGGCCCGCATCACGAACCAGAAAATGAGGCCGACCAGGACGGTGGGCGCGAGGGACCCCAGTGCGTTGGCCCAGAAATCATCCATAGTGTTCCTAGGATACGTGCAAAACCCCCTCGACCGTGCCCGCGAAAACGCGCGGCGCCGCACCCGGACTTGGCGTCGACAACCGGACCATGTGGCCGGTCGTCGACGACGGGACGCGCTTCCGTCCGGTCTTGGGGGCGGGGCCCGGTCTCGTCAGGCGGCCGGCTGTCCGGAGCGGGCCGCCGGGCGACCACCGGCCCGGAGGGCGCGGATGACCGCCAGGCACTCGGGCATCCGGTTGAGCACCTGGTCGTGGCGGAATCGATGCCAGCGGTAGCCGCGGAGAACGAGTTCGGCGTCACGCCGCCGGTCTACGTCCCGCGATTGCTCGTCGTCGTGCCACTGACCGCCGTCGAGTTCGATGACCAGCCACCCGTCGATGAGGACGTCCACGCGCCCCACGCCGGAGATGCGTACCTGAACCTCCACTCGCCACCCCTGGTCTTCGGCTGCGAGCCGGAGAAGGGTCTCCAGTCCGGAGTCGGCCCGGCCATTCACCCTGCGGCGGAGGCGACGCAGCCGGCGAGGGACCGTTGCGAAGACCTCGTCCAGATCGCTCGCGCTGAGTAACCGTTTGTTGAGTGCGCTGTCGATGGACGCTACGACGTCGGACTCGCCCCCGATGCGGGCGAATTGAGCAACGGCGTCCCGCGGCGAGACCCGCCATTGCCTGTCGGCCACCTCGGGGAAGCGATCCCGCACCCAGAGCCGACGCTCCCCCGGCGCCGTCGGCTCGAGGTGACTCGCGTCCGGAGGCGAAGCGATCCAGAGGCCCGTGGGACGGGTGACCCAAATCCCGTGGCTGGCCAGGGCGGATGCCGCAGCCAGCCGTCCGCCCAGCGCTACCGCCCGCGTTGCCCGGGAGTCGGCGCCCGGGTGCGCGAGCCAGCGTCGGCGAATCGGTGACAGCCGGCGCTGCTCAACCGCCCGTTGGATGTCACGGTCCGAGTAGCCCAGACCGCGCAACTGCGAGCGGGTCGCGAGGTTGCCAAATCGGGCCATGTCTTCGTGGAGGGATCGATTCATCCCGCGAGTATCTCGCCCGACCGCCCCCCGCCGACCTGGCGGCCTTGAGGTGTGCACAACGCGGGCGCGAGCTCACCGGGGAGGTACGAAGAGGCTGCCGCGCCGAAAACCGGATGCGTGCGCTGGCCAGGCGGGATTCTTCCGGTTTTCGGTCTCACCGGGCCAGTTCTTCCGGTTTTCGCCGCTCGGGCCATCGCCGGGGCGAACGCCGGGCTGGGCGCACGCCGGGGGCGCTACTTGGTCAGGATGCCGTAGAGGCCGGAGCCGACCAGGTACAGGCCGACGCCGCTGACGATCACCCAGACGATGATCCGGTTCGTCGAGGGACCCTTCTTGTCGCCGTCGGGCTTCAGTTCGTCCTTGGGGAGATAGCTCATCAGACTCTCACTTCACTAGCGGGAACAGGATTGTTTCGCGGATGCCGAGGCCGGTCAGGGCCATCAGCAGCCGGTCGATGCCCATTCCCATGCCGCCGGTGGGGGGCATCCCGTATTCGAGCGCGCGCAGGAACTCCTCGTCGAGGCGCATGGCTTCCGGGTCGCCGCCGGCCGCCAGGCCGGCCTGCTCGACGAAGCGCTCCCGCTGCACGACCGGGTCGACAAGCTCGGAGTAGCCGGTGGCCAGCTCGAAGCCGCGCACGTAGAGGTCCCACTTCTCGACGACGCCGGCGATGCTGCGGTGGCCGCGCACCAGCGGGCTCGTGTCGACGGGGAAGTCCATCACGAAGGTGGGGCGGGTGAGGCCGCCCTTGACGAAGTGCTCCCAGAGTTCCTCGACGTACTTGCCGTGAATCGGGTGGTCGATGTCGACGCCCTCGCGGTCGGCGAGGGCCTTAAGCTGGGCGATCGACGTCTCCGGGGTGATCGAGACGCCCACAGCGGCGGAGAGGCTGTCGTACATGCTGATCCGGTCCCAGTCGCCGCCGAGGTCGAACTCGGTGCCGTCGGCCCAGGTCACCACGTGCGACCCGGAGATCGCTAACGCGGCATCCTGGATCAGGGTCTGGGTCAGGTCGGCGATCGAGTTGTAGTCGCCGTAGGCCTCGTACGCCTCGAGCATGGAGAACTCCGGCGAGTGGGTGGAGTCGGCGCCCTCGTTGCGGAAGTTGCGGTTGATCTCGTAGACCCGGTCGATGCCGCCGACCACGGCGCGCTTCAGGAAGAGTTCCGGCGCGATGCGCAGGAACAGCTCGGTGTCGAACGCGTTGCTGTGGGTGGCGAACGGCCGGGCGGATGCTCCGCCGTGCATGACCTGGAGCATCGGCGTTTCGATCTCGATGAAGTTCCGGGCGGTGAACGTCGCCCGGAGGCTCGCCACCGCCTGGGAGCGCTGGATCACGTTGCGGCGGGCCTGTTCCCGCGCGATCAGGTCGAGGTAGCGGCTCCGTACCCGGGTCTCCTCGCTCAGCTCGCTGTGCAGGTTCGGCAACGGCAGCACGGCCTTGGCGGCAACCTGCCACTCCGTCACCATGATCGACAGCTCGCCGCGACGGGAGGAGATCACCTCGCCGGAGACGAAGACGTGGTCGCCGAGGTCGACGAGGTCCTTCCAGTCGGCAAGCGAGGTCTCCCCCACCTCACCGAGCGACACCATGGCCTGGATCCGGCTTCCGTCGCCGGCCTGCAGGCTGGCGAAACACAGCTTGCCGGTGTTGCGCAGGTGCACGATCCGGCCGGCGAGGCCGACCGCGACGCCGGTTTTGGCATCGGCTTCGAGCTCGCCGTAGCGGGCACGCACGGCCGGGATGGTGTCGGTCACCGGCACCGAAACCGGGTAGGCCCCACCGCCCGGGGTGGCCGCCGCGGCATTCAGCCGCTCGCGCTTGGCCAGGCGCACGGCCTTCTGCTCGGTGATCTCAGCCGTGATCTCGTCGGTGATCACGTCGGTGGCCTCGCCGTCGCTGACCTGGGGTGCTGCGTGGTGCTCGCTCATGCGGTTCTCCGTCGGCCTGCGACACGGGCGGGCCCGGCCAGTCGGCAGTGGTGGTGGTTAGGTGATGTCCAGTGGGACGTTGTCGATGAGCCTGGTGCTGCCGACCAGCGCGGCGACCAGCATCCTGGCCGGGCCGCGGTAGTCGTCGTCGACCGGTAAGAAGGTCTGCGGGTGCACGACAACGAGATAGTCAAGCTTAACCAACGGCTGGGCTTCGATGACCGCGTGCGCGGCGGCGAGCGCGGCCGGGGCGCCCTGCGAGGCCACGGATGCCGCCGCGCCCAGGCCGGCCGAGAGCGCACGGGCGCTCTCCCGCTGTTCGGGGTCGAGGAACCGGTTGCGGCTGGACAGGGCGAGGCCGCCCTCCTCGCGGACGGTCGGGACGACGTCGATGGCCAGGCGGAAATTGAGCTCGGCGACCATCCGCTTGATCAGGTAGAGCTGCTGCCCGTCCTTCTGCCCGAACACGGCGGCATCGGGATCGACGATGTTGATCAGCTTGGCGACGACGGTGAGCATCCCGTCGAAGTGGCCCGGCCGGGCTGCACCCTCGTAGAGCGACCCGACGGGCCCCGCGCTCACGCGCGTCTCGGCTGCGCCGTCGGGATACATCTCCTGCGCCGACGGGGCGAAGACGTACGGCACCCCCAGCTCGGCCAGGGCCGCGACGTCCGCGTCGAGCGTGCGCGGATACCGGTCCAGGTCCTCGCCGGCGCCGAACTGCAGCGGGTTGACGAAGATCGAGACGACCACGGTGTCGCCGAGTTCACGGGCGCGGCGGGCGAGGGCCAGGTGCCCGGCGTGCAGGGCGCCCATGGTCGGCACGAGCACCACCCGGGTGTCGGCTCCGGCGACGGCGGAATTCTGCGTCGTCAGGCTCAATCGGTCGCGAAGCTCGGCGATCGTGCCGATCACCTCGGGCATGGCGGGCAGGCTCACTCGTCCTCCGGGTAGTTGGGATCGGCGTTGAATTCGGACAGGTCGAGCCTGTCGGGGCTCGTGTGCGCCAGCGCATTCTCGATGGCGGACCGCACGAGGGGCGCGATGACCGCGCCCGGCCGCTCGATTCCGATCCCTTCCAGTATGCGGGTGGCCTGCTCGACGATCGCCGTCGAGAACGCGGTGGCGGTCTCCACAGCCTCGGCGTAGCTCGGCCGGTCCTCCTCGGACACGACAACGGGCTCGCCGCCCATCTCCACGACGAGCGCCTGCGCGATCGGCAGCACCGGGGTCGGCGCCGTGACCGCGAAGTAGCTGTCGGCCAGCCGCGCGATGTCGATGCTCGTGCCGGTGAATGTCATGGCCGGGTGGATCGCCAGCGGGATGGCGCCGCCGGCCCGCGCCGGCGCCAGGACGGCGGTGCCGAAGCGCGCGGAGGTGTGCAGCACGAGCTGCCCCGGCTGCCAGGTGTCCGTCGCGGCGAGGCCCGCGACGAGGCTCTCCAGCTGGGCGTCCGGCACGGCGATGATCACGAGTTCGCTGCGCTCGACGATTTGCGGCACGGTCAGGATCGGCACGAGCGGGAGGATGGCTTCCGCCCGGTCGCGGCTCTCCCGCGAGATGGCTGAGATGCCGACGATCGCGTGGCCCGCGCCGGCGAGGGCCGCGCCGAGGATCGGGCCGACGCGGCCTGCGCCGATGATGCCGACTCCGAGTCGTCCGGGGCGTTGGGTCATTCGAAGACTCCCGCCTTGTGGTTCCAGCGGTGGCTGGTGTCTGAGGTGGCGAAGCTGACCGCGCCCGCCGCGACCGTCTCGAACAGGCGCACGGCATCGTCGGCATCGAGCACGCCGAGGGATGCCGACACCGGGCCGGCCACGGTGTGCAGGCCCGCGGAGGCGAGGCCGAGCATCCGCAGGACCGGGCCCTGGTCGATCCGCACGCTCTGCAGCCGGGCCAGCGGCACGAGGACGAGTTCACGGGAGACGACCCCGCGGCGCAGCACCGCCGCGCCGGCGGAGACGGCGTACCCGGTGCGTCGCCAGGAGAACGGCCGCAGCCAGGCGGCCCGCCGCGGGGCGTTGGCGAAGCCGTCGCTCCCGCCGGTCGAGTGCATCCCGCGTTCGATGAGCGCGCGCTGTTCCTCGCCGGTGTACCCGGGGAGGATGAGCTCGAGCACCCGGGCTACGTCGGCGGCGGTGCCCACCGGGAGCACCGTCGTGCTCGCCTCGCCGGCGGCGCCCTGGCTGGACGAATGGCCGGCCTTGTTGATGCGCACCCGCCACCAGTCGAACGGCCGCCAGAGCAGGGGCTGCGAGATGCCGATCGCATGGATCCGGCCCGGCGGCAGGGTCTCATTGCTCGTCGAGAGCAGCCCGAAGCCCACCCGCACGCCGTCCGGGGTGCCGGCGATGCTGAAGCGCAGCGACCTGGTGAGCCGGGAGACGAAGTACCCGACGCCTCCGATGAAGGCGGGCACGATCGCGAGGGGCAACCAGCCGCTGCCGCCGAGGGCGCCGCCGACGACCAGGGCGATGGCTGCCAGGACGAGGAACACGGTGAAACCGCTGAGCACGATCGAGCCGAAGAGCCTGCCGGGCGGGATCCGCACGACGGACTCGGGCGGGGCGGCGTCCGGGTGCAGCTCCGGCGCCAGGAACTCGGCGACCCGGTCGCGAGCGAACTCGCCGACCGTGGCGCCGGGTTGCGGCGCCTCCGCGACGCCCGCTTCCGGGTCGACGGTCGCAGCGGCGGGTCGGCGGGCGCCGGACGCGAGGCGCAGGATGTCGCGGCGGAGCTCGTCGGCCTTCGCCGAGCCGAGGTAGGCGAGCGGCACGTTGGCGTCCTGCCCGGCGACGCTGACTTCGAGTTTGGCGGCGCCGAACAACCGGGGGATCAGGGGACGTTCGATGTTGACGCCCTGGATCCGGTCGAGTCGTGCCTTGCGGTTGCTGCGGAAGACGATCCCGCTGCGCACCTCGACGATCTCGTCGTTCACCCGGAAGGTGTGCGCGCGCCAGCTGAGCGAGAACGCGATCAGGATGACGACCAGCGCGCCGGCGAGGCCGAGCAGCGCCCAGCCGACCGACCCCCGCCGGTAGATCTCCTCCAGCGGGTCGCCGCTGCCGACGGGGATGCCGAAGACGAGGTCGAGCACGCGTTCGCGAAGGTTGGCGAGGACGAACCCGAGCGCCGCGAACACGAAGATTCCGCCGCGCAGGAGCGGGGTCGCCGGGTGGAGCCGATGCCACTCGCCGTCGGCCAGCGAGTTCACAGCCCCGCCCGGCGGCTCTCGGCCAGTTCGACGAGCCGGTCGCGGAGGCTCTCCGCGTCCGCTTCGGTGAGGCCGGGGATGGCGACGCCGGTCGTCGCCGCCGCGGTCACCAGCTTGAGGTCGGCCAGGCCGAGCCAGCGGGCGATCGGGCCGCGCGTGATGTCGACCAGCTGCATCCGCCCGTAGGGCACGGCCACGAAGCGCTGGAACATGATGCCGCGGCGGAACAGCAGGTCGTCCTGGCGCAGCTGGTAGCCGATCGAGCGCACCCGGCGCGGCTCGAGGATCAGCGCGACCAGGGTGACCAGGGCCACCCCGGCTCCCGCGTAGAGGGCCCATTGCAGCTCGAGCAGGTACCAGACGGCGGCCGCGGCGGCGCAGGCGATGACCCCGACGACGATCGTTCCGACGATCTCCACCACCACGTAGCGGGGGGAAACGCGCTGCCAGTCGGCCCCGGTGCCGAGATCGAGGCTGCTGGGCCGTTCAGGCACGGAGCCCTCCGGTTTCTTCCTGGCGCTCGTCGTCCGGCTTGTCCGGCGGAAGGGTGCAGAAGAACTCGGCGACCAGGCCGCCAGCGAGGAGGATACCCGCGCCCAGGGCCGTGGCGACGGCGAGCCAGAGCGAGGACGTGCCGGGCAGGACCGTCCGGGTGAAGACGAAGAGGATGATGCCGAGCCCCCCGCCGAGGAACAGCGCGCCGCTGAAGCTGGAGGCCTTGGCCAGCACGGCCACGCGCATGGCCAGGAAGGGGTCCACGCGGCGCTTCGCGTTTCCGTTGGCGGCCTTCGCGCCCTTCGTCGCCTGCCGGATCGGCCAGGCCAGCCAGACCACAACGATGCCGATGATCGCGAGGGTGCCCCCCGTCGTCAGGGGCGGCACGAGGATCGGCGCCCCGGATGCCGCGGCCGCGACCTCGATCAGGAAGCCGACGACGGTGCCGAGCAGGCCCAGCGCGATCAGCGGGGTGGGAGCGCTGCGTTTCATCGCCGGCCGCCCGCGCCCGGCGCCTCGGCCTGGGGACGCACGCTGCTGCCGGCCGCCGCGAGCAGCTCGTCGACGCGGCCCTTCCCCGGGATGACGGCGTCCGGGTCGAGGGCGAGCCACGGGGCGAGCACGAAATCGCGCTGCCACGCCCTGGGGTGCGGAATCGTGAGCCGGTCGTCGGCGAACCGGAGCTCCCCGAAGACGATGATGTCGATGTCCAGGGTGCGGTCCCCCCAGCGCTCGGCGCGCACCCGGCCGTGGTCGTTCTCGACCGCGTTGATCGCGGCCAGCAGTGCGTGCGGGTCGCCGGTGTAGCGGGCCGTGAGCACGGCGTTGAGGTAGGGCGGCGCGGCCGGGTCGACCCCGTGCGGCTTGACCGCGGCGCTCTCGAAGACCGGGGAGACGCCGTCCAGGTCGAGCCCCTCGATGTCGGCGATGGCCCTGGCCGCGTCGGCCAGGGTCGCGGCGCGATCGCCGAGGTTGCTGCCGAGGGCGAGCACGACGGATGCCGGCACGGCCGGCCCCTGGGTCATGCGCGGGTCCTCTCGATGCGCACGGCGACATCCGTGAACGGCACCGAGATCGGTGCGTCGGGCTTGTGCACCGTAACCTGCACCCGCTCGGCCGGCTCGTGGGCGAGGACAACCGCGGCGATCCGCTCGGCGACGGTTTCGATCAGGTCGACCGGGTTGTGTGCCGCGGCTTCGGTGATCTCGACGGCGAGCTCGCCGTAGTGGATCGTTTGGCTCACATCGTCGCTGGCGGCCACCCGGGCCAGGTCGAGCCAGACCGTGACGTCGATGAGGAAGTCCTGGCCGTTCTCCTTCTCGAAATCGTAGACGCCGTGGTGTGCGTTGACTCGCAGCCCGGTGAGAATGATCGAGTCGGTGGTCATGGGACCATTCTGTCGGAACGGGCGAGTTCCAGCACGTTCAAGGCGGCCCGCGTCCCGGCGACGTCATGCACGCGAACTCCCCAGGCGCCCGCCTGGGCGGCCAGCACGCTGACCACCGCGGTCGGCAGGTCGCGGGCGACGATGGGCGCGTCGGCCGGGAGCGCCGCCGCGAGGAAGCGCTTGCGGGAGGCGCCGACCAGGACCGGGAGTCCGAGCTCGTCGAAGGCGGCCAGGTGGGCGAGGATCTGCCAGTTGTGTCCGGGCTGCTTGGAGAAACCGAGGCCGGGGTCGAGCAGGATGCGCTCCCGGGCCACTCCGGCCCGCACGAGCGCGTCCACCCGGGCGGTGAGTTCGTCGCGCACCTCGGTGACCACATTCTCGTAGGAGGCGAGCGCCTCCATCTCCTCGGCGTGGCCCCGCCAGTGCATCGCCACGAAACGCAGCCCGGTGCGCGCCGCGACGGAGGCCATGTCAGGGTCGGCGAGGCCGCCGGAGACGTCATTGATGATGGTCGCGCCGGCCGCAGCGGCGGCGAGCGCGGTTTCGGAGTTCAGCGTGTCGACGCTCACGTCGATTCCGGCTCGGCTCAGTTCGGTGATGACCGGGATCACCCTGGCCTGCTCATCGGCGGGCGACACCCGCGTCGCGCCGGGCCTGGTCGATTCACCGCCGACGTCGATCAGGTCCGCGCCCTGGTCCCGCAGGGTCAGCCCGTGCTGGACTGCGGCATCCGTGCCGGCCCATTTGCCGCCGTCACTGAAGGAATCCGGCGTGACGTTGAGCACCCCCATGATGAGAGTCACCCTGCCGCGCCGATCAGGGCGATGATCTCGGCGCGAGCCGCCGGGGCGCCGAGTTCGCCGCGGGAGGCCATCGTGACCGTCGAGCTGCCCGCCTGCCGCTGGCCCCTGGCGCTCACGCAGCCGTGCACCGCGTCGAGCACGACGAGGATGCCCCGGGGCTGCAGGCCGGCCTGGAGCGCCTCGGCGATCTCCTCGGTCAGACGCTCCTGCACCTGCGGGCGCGCGGCCAGGGTCTCGACGACGGCGGGGAGCCGGCCGAGGCCGACCACGCGGTCGCTCGGCAGGTACGCCAGGTGCGCGGTGCCGATGAACGGGAGGAGGTGGTGCTCGCAGGTGGAGCGGAACGAGATGTTGCGCAGCAGCACCAGCTCCCCGGTGTGCGGCCCGACCGGGATGGTGTCCTGCAGGTGCACGAGGGGATCCTCCCCCAGTCCCGCGAAGAGCTCACCGTAGGCCTCCGCGACCCGCTGGGGCGTCGTCTCGAGGCCCGGCCGGGCCGGATCCTCCCCGATGGCAGCGAGGATCTCGGCGACGGCGGCCTCGATACGCGCCTTGTCCACTGCCACGGGGCAGCCTAGGCGGTCGCGGGGCGCGGGGCGCGGGTGGGTTCGCGCTTTGGCTTGCCCGCGTCTTCGCCGGCTTCCGTCGACGCCGCGGCGCCCTCGAGCGCCACCTTCGGTGCGGGCATCGCGATCGGCGGCCGGTCGGAGACCGGGCGCTTGTCGCTGGAGAGCCACTGCGGCCTGGGCGGCAGCTTGATGACGTTTTCGAAGATCGCCGCGAGGGCGGTCTGGTCCAGCGTTTCGTGCTCGAGCAGCTCCGCGGCCAGCTTGTCGAGGATGTCGCGGTTCGTGACCAGCACCTCGTAGGCCTCGTCGTGCGAGTTCTCGATCAGTTCGCGCACCTCGTCGTCGACGCGCTCGGCGAGGCGTTCGGAGTAGTCGCGCTGGTGTCCCATATCGCGTCCGAGGAAGACCTCGCCGGAGCCCTGGCCGAGCTTGATCGGGCCCACGGCCGCGCTCATGCCGAACTCGGTGACCATCTTGCGAGCGGTCGCCGTGGCCTTCTCGATGTCGTTGGAGGCGCCGGAGGTGGGGTCGTGGAAGATGATCTCTTCGGCGACCCGGCCGCCCATGGCGTAGGCGAGCTGGTCGAGCAGCTCGTTGCGCGTCACCGAGTAGCGGTCCTCTGTCGGCATCACCATCGTGTAGCCGAGGGCGCGGCCGCGCGGCAGGATCGTGATCTTGGTCACCGGGTCGGTGTTGCGCATCGCGGTCGCCACGAGGGCGTGGCCGCCCTCGTGGTACGCCGTGATCAGCTTTTCCTTGTCGCGCATGACGCGGCTGCGGCGCTGCGGGCCGGCCATGACCCGGTCGACGGCCTCGTCGAGGGCGCGGTTGTCGATCAGCTGGGCGTTGGAGCGCGCGGTGAGCAGCGCGGCCTCGTTGAGCACATTGGCCAGGTCGGCGCCGGTGAAACCGGGCGTCTTGCGAGCGAGCACCTCGAGGTCGACGCCGGGAGCCATCGGCTTGCCCTTGGCGTGCACCTCGAGGATGTGCTTGCGGCCGAGCATGTCGGGGGCGTCCACGCCGATCTGGCGGTCGAAGCGGCCAGGGCGCAGCAGCGCGGGGTCGAGGATGTCGGGGCGGTTCGTCGCCGCGATCAGGATGACGTTGGCCTTGACGTCGAAGCCGTCCATCTCGACCAGTAGCTGGTTGAGGGTCTGCTCGCGCTCGTCGTGCCCGCCGCCCATGCCGGCACCGCGGTGGCGGCCGACCGCGTCGATCTCGTCGATGAAGATGATGGCGGGGGCGTTCTCCTTGGCCTGCTGGAACAGGTCGCGAACGCGGCTCGCGCCGACGCCGACGAACATCTCGACGAAGTCGGAGCCGGAGATGGAGTAGAACGGCACGCCGGCCTCGCCGGCCACGGCACGGGCGAGCAGGGTCTTGCCGGTGCCGGGAGGCCCGTAGAGCAGCACACCCTTGGGGATGCGTGCGCCGACGGCCTGGAACTTGGCGGGCTCCTTGAGGAAGTCCTTGATCTCTTCGAGTTCCTCGATCGCTTCATCGGCGCCGGCGACGTCCGCGAAGGTGACCTGCGGGCTCTCCTTGGAGACCAGCTTGGCCTTGGACTTGCCGAACTGCATGATCTTGTTTCCGCCACCCTGCATGCCGGAGAGCATCAGCCAGAAGAAGGCGCCGATCAGGAGCAGCGGCAGCAGGAAGCCGAGCATGGAGAGGAACCAGTTGGGCTGGGGCACCTCGTCGGTGAAGCCCTTCTTCGGGTCCGCGTCGGTGACGGCGGCAACGACCTCTTCGCCACGCGGGGCGACGTAGTAGAACTGGACTTCCTTGCCCAGCTCGCCGTCGGCCTCGGTGAGCGTGAGGTCGACGCGCTGCTCGCCGTCGACGATCTTGGCCTCGGCGACCTTGCCGTCCTTCAGGAACTCGAGTCCCTGCTGGGTGGAGACCTCACGGAATCCGGACATGGTGATCAGGCTCGACCCGACCCAGACAGCGATAACCGCCAGGACGATGTAGAGAATGGGCCCGCGAAGAAGCTTCTTGACGTTCATGATGCTCACAGGCTACCGCGCAGCCACTGGGCAAAGGCCGTGTGTTCGCCCAAAGATGAACTGGGCGGCCCGACTCAGGCGCTCACGGGCTCCACCGGGGCATAGACGTGGCTGGCCAGGACACCCACGGAACGCAGGTTGCGGTACTTCTCCGCGTAATCGAGGCCGTAGCCGACGACGAACTGGTTCGGGATCTCGAAACCGACGTACTTCACGTCGATCTCGACCCGCGCGGCCTCCGGCTTGCGGAGCAGTGCGCAGATTTCCACGGATGCCGGACCGCGGGAGTTCAGGTTGGCCAGCAGCCACGACAGGGTGAGCCCCGAGTCGATGATGTCCTCGACGATGAGCACGTGGCGCCCGGTCAGGTCGGTGTCGAGGTCCTTGAGGATCCGCACGACGCCGCTCGAGGCGGTGCCGGAGCCGTAGGAGCTGACCGCCATCCAGTCCATCGCGATGGGGTGCTTGAGCTCGCGGGCCAGGTCTGCCATGACCATCACCGCGCCCTTGAGGACGCCGACGAGCAGCAGGTCCTTGCCGGCGTAGTCGGCCTCGATCCGGCGGGAGAGTTCGGCGAGGCGATCGCGGATCTGGCCCTCCTCGATCAGGATTTCGGTGAGGTCGCCGTCAATGTCGCGAGGTTCCATGGGGGCGAGAGGGTCCTTTGCTCTGTGCGTGTCCAGGTCTGCTGAGAATCAGCCAGCCGTGCTGCCTGACAACTCTAACGCCTGGCAGGTCGAGCGCCTCCTGACCGTGCCAGTCGGTGACCAGGCGCGCGACGGCGAGGGTGTGGACGCGTTCGAGCGAGACCCCGAACTCGCTCTCGGCCACGAAGCGGATGATCCGCTGCCGGAGGGCCGGCGGGTTCGCCGAGAGCGCGGCCACAGAGATCGCGATGCCGGCCTCGGCCGGTTCGCAGATCTCCGGGGTGAGTTCGAGCACGAGCGCGTCGAGGGCCTCGGCGTCCTCCCGCAGCTGCTCGGCCGTCCGGGACAGGGACTCGGCGACGCCCGGGCCCAGTTCGCGTTCGAGGGTGGGCAGCACCGTTTCTCGCACGCGGACTCGGCGGAAGCGCGGGTCGGCGTTGTGCGGGTCGTCCCAGGGGACCAGGCCCGCGTCGAAGCAGGCCTGGCGGGTTTGCCGGCGACGGATGCCGAGCAGCGGCCGCAGGTAGGCGCCGTTCCGCGGGGCCATGCCCCAGAGGCTCGTCGGCCCCGATCCCCGGGCGAGCCCGAGGAGCACGGTTTCGGCCTGGTCGTCGAGGGTGTGCCCGAGCAGGAGGTGGCGCGCGCCGGTCTGCGCGAGCGCCCGGTCGAAGGCCGCGTACCGCGCGGTCCGTGCCGCGGCCTCCGGCCCCTCGCCTTCCCCGCCGGGTGCGACCGTGACCGGCAGCACGAGCACGGGGTCGAGGCCGAGCTCCCTGGCCTGGCTTGCGGCGGTCGCCGCGACCTCCGACGACTCGGCCTGCAGGCCGTGGTTGACGATGACGGCGCCGGCGCGAAGGCCCGCCCTGGGCGCCTCGAAGGCCGTGGCCGCGGCGAGGGCGAGGGAATCGGCGCCGCCGCTCAGCCCCACCAGGACCAGCCCGTCCGCGGGGAGCAGCTCGCGCACGGCTCGTCGCAGGTCGGCCATCGACGGGGACAGGCGCGGACGGCGTTCGGACTCCATCCAGTAACGTTAGCCGCAGACTTAGACACCGAGGAGATACAGGCCATGGCCGAATACGACGCAGTCATCGAAATCCCCCGCGGGAGCCGCAACAAGTACGAGGTCGACCACGTGACCGGGCGCGTGTACCTCGACAGGGTGCTCTACACGAGCTTCATGTACCCGACCGACTACGGCTACTTCGAGAACACCCTCGGCCTCGACGGCGACCCGGTCGACGTTCTCGTGCTCCTCGACTACCCGCTGTTCCCCGGCGTCGGCGTCTCCGTGCGCCCGGTCGGCGTGTTCAACATGACCGATGACGGCGGCTCCGACGCCAAGGTCATCGCCGTCCCCGCCGGCGACCCCCGCTGGGCGCACATCCAGGACGTCACGGACATCCCGGAGTTCACCCGCCAGGAAATCGAGCACTTCTTCGAGCACTACAAGGACCTCGAGCCCGGCAAGTGGGTCAAGACCGAGGGCTGGGGCGACGCGGCCGAGGCCGAGCAGATCGTCATCGACGGCATTGCCAAGCTGGCCGACGAGGGCCACGACGGCCACTAGGTCCCGAAGCACACGATGAAGGGCCCCGCGGATGCGTCCGCGGGGCCCTTCATCGTGCGTGAAACTTTCGTGCGTGAAACTTTGGTGCGTGAAACCCGGGGCCGCTGCTAGCCGAGCCAGGCGCCGCGCGCGCCCATGAACGGCACCGGGTTGATGCGGCCGCCGTTGACCCGAACCTCGAAGTGCAGGTGGCAGGCGGTGGACGCTCCCGTGCTCCCCGTGCTGGCAATGCCCTCGCCGGTGCCGACCCATTGGCCGTTGCCGACGAAGATGCCGCCGTCGCGAATGTGCGCGTAGCCGGTCGAGACGCCGCCGCCGTTGTCGATGAGCACGTAGTTGCCGTACGTGCCGAGCCGTCCCGCGTAGATGACCCGGCCGGAGTGCGCCGCGTAGATCGGGGCGTAGCAGCCCGTGCCGAGGTCGGTGCCGGAGTGGAAGCTGGAACTGCACCCTCCGTCGCTGCAGATCCTCGGCCGCGGTCCGTAGCCGGCGGTGATGCGGCCGCTCGCGGGCGTCACCCAGTCGCCCCCGCCGCCGCCGCCCGAACTGCCGCCGCCCCCGCCGCCGGCTGCTGCCGCCGCCGCGGCTG
>NZ_SOEZ01000025.1 GCF_004402215.1 Cryobacterium tagatosivorans | reverse complement strand
GGCGCGGCAGCGGCTGCCCGCGGCCCCCAGGCCGGAGCCTTCGGGCGGGCGAAGAAGGCCACGGCCAGCGCGCCGAGCAGGGCCACGGCCGCCGGCAGGTACAGCGACTGGCCCATGGCGGCACTGAAACCCGCGTGGAGCGCCTCGGGGAGGCCGCCGGTCCCGCCCGAGCCGCCTTCCGCCGCCGCGCCCGCGCCTGCGGGGAGCTCGGCCGCCAGGCGCGCCTGCATGATGGCCGCGATGCCGGCGCTGCCGAGCACGGCCCCGACCTGGCGGGTCGTGTTGTAGACCCCGGATCCGGCGCCCGCGTCCCGGGGCGGCAGGTTGCGGGTCGCGGTAGTCGCCAGCGGCGCCCAGATCCCCGCGCTGGCCAGTCCGAGCAGGGAGATCGGCAGGAGGAGGTGCCAGATCGGGACATCCTTGCTCATGATCGACCCAAGCCAGAAGAGCGAACCGGCCAGGAAGACCAGCCCGGTGAGCGCGATGTACTTGGGGTTCGTCCGGTCGACGAGCTTGCCGACGACGGGGGCGAGTCCGCCGGTGATCAGGGCCATCGGGACGAGGAGCAGGGCCGACTCGGTAGGGGTGAGGCCGCGCACCGTCTGGGCGTAGATCATCAGCGGGATCGCCATGCCGGTGAACGCGAAGCCCACCGTGGTGATGGCGACGTTGGAGAGCGAGAAGTTGCGTTCGGCGAACAGGCCGAGCGGCAGCAGCGGCTCGCCCTTCTGCACCGCCTGCCAGATCACGAAGCCGGCGAGCACGAACACGCCGGTGAAGATGAGGCCCAGCACGGTGAACGGGCCGGCGATGAGCCCCCAGTCGTAACGCACGCCCTCCTGGATGCCGAACACGACGAGGAACATGCCGACGGCACTGAGCAGCACGCCGAGGAGGTCGAACTTGTGCTGGTGGGTGGTCAGGCGCGGCACGAGCCGCCAGGCCATGATGAACGCCACCACGCCGACCGGGGCATTGATGAAGAAGATCCACTCCCAGCCGGCCGCGTCGACGAGCAGCCCGCCGAGGATCGGCCCGGCGAGCGTGGCGATGCCGGCCACGGCGCCCCAGAGGCCCATGGCCTGGCCGCGGCGATCCGGCGGGAAGATGCGTGTGATCACGGCCATGGTCTGCGGCGTCATCAACGCCGCGCCGAGCCCCTGCACGACGCGGGCGACGATGAGCATGGTGATGTCGCCGGAAAGGCCGCACCAGACGGATGCCGCGGTGAAGATCACGAGTCCGCCCAGGTACATGTTCTTCGGCCCGAACCGGTCGCCGAGCCGGCCGGTGATCAGCAGCGGAACCGCGTAGGCGAGCAGGTACGCGCTGGTCACCCAGATCACCGCGTTGATGTCCGCGTCCAGCCCGGTCATGATCGCCGGGGTGGCGACGGACACGATGGTGCTGTCGACGAGGATCATGAAGAATCCGAGCACGAGCGCCCAGAGCGCGGGCCACGGTTTCGTGACGTTTTCCATCGACTGACGTCCTTGCTGGAGGGGGTGGGATCGGGGCCTCGCTGACCGACTTCAGTAGCGTACGCGCAGTTGCGAGAGAATGGAGCGGTGACCGCACCCAGCCAGCCGACAGCATCCGCCGCCCTCGACCTTCCGGGTTGGCGGCACGCCTATTCCGGCAAGGTTCGCGACCTGTACATTCCGGACGGCACGCAGGACCTCGCGGCGGCCCCGCGGGTGCTCGTGGTGGCCAGCGACCGGGTGAGCGCGTTCGACCACGTGCTCGAGCCCGGCATCCCGGGCAAGGGCGAGCTGCTGACCACGCTCAGCCTGTGGTGGTTCGACCGGCTGACCGGCGTGCCCAACCACCTCCTGCCCGAGCACACCCTGTCCGGGAGCCTGATCCCGGCCCCCGTCGAGGGCCGCGCCATGCTCTGCCAGACGCTCGACATGTACCCGATCGAATGTGTCGTGCGCGGCTACCTCACCGGCTCGGGCTGGAAGGAATACCAGGCCTCGCAGACGGTGTGCGGCATCCCGCTGCCGGCCGGCCTGCACGACGGCGACCGCCTGCCGGAGCCCATCTACACGCCGGCCTGGAAGGCCCCGCTGGGCGCGCACGACGAGAACATCTCCTTCGAGCGCACGGTCGAGCTGGTGGGGGCGGATGCCGCGGCCGAGCTGCGCGACCTCTCGCTCGAGATCTTCGGCCGGGCATCCGCCATCGCCGAGGACGCGGGCCTGATCCTCGCCGACACGAAGTTCGAGTTCGGCGCTGACCGGCAGACCGGGCTGACCCGGCTCGCCGACGAGGTGCTCACGAGCGACTCGAGCCGGTACTGGGACGCCGCAGCGTGGCGCACCGGGACGACACCGGCCGAGCGCATGGCCAGCTTCGACAAGCAGATCGTGCGCGACTGGCTCGCCGCGCACTGGGACCAGTCCGGCGAGCCGCCGCTGCTGCCGGCCGAGATCGTCGCGCAGACCGCCGCCCGCTACCGGGAACTGCTCGAGCGGCTGACCGGGGCCTAGCGGGGCGGCCTCCGCGGCTCGGCCTCGGTGCCCACGAGCGGATGCTCCGGCGGGCCTGTTCCCCGGCCACGGCAGGCGAGTAGTCTGCTGCCCATGCGAATCAAGATGTGCAGCATCCATGTCGATGACCCGGCCGCGGCCTTCGCTTTCTACACCGGCACGCTGGGCTTCGCCGAACTCGTGGCGATGCCCGAGTACCGCCTCTATGTGGTGAAGTCGCCCGACGACCCGGATGGGGTCGGTCTGCTCCTCGAGCCGAGCGACAATCCGGTCGCGAAGGCGTACCAGGAGGGGGTGTACGGCCTCGGGATGCCGGCGATCGTCTTCGGCAGCCCCGACGTGCGGGCCGACTACGAGCGGCTGGGTGCCCTGGGCGTGCGCTTCACCAGCGCGCCGGCGGCCGGGCCGTCCGGCATCGCGGCTGTCTTCGACGACGGATGCGGCAACCTGGTCCAGATCCACCAGGACTAGTTCGCAGGGCGCGGGCTGGAAGATACGAGCTACGCGGGTGTTACGCCGCTGCGCGGGTGGCGCAACACCCGCGCAGCGGCGTAACACCCGCGCATCGTTCCCCCGCCGCGCCGGCGGAATACGGCGGCGGCGGCATCCGTTGTTGATGTCGTGACTACTCGATCTGCGAATGACCTGCTGGCCGCCGACACCGGGATGGGCGCGGTGACCCTCCGCGTCGGGAACCTCGACGCGATGATCACGTACTACCGCGACGCCGTCACGCTCGAGCTGCTCAGCCACGAGGGCCCGGTCGCCGTGCTCGGCCGCGGGACGACGCCGATCGTGATCCTGCAGCACGCGCCGGAGCTCGCCGCGCCGGAGCCGCGCTCGGCCGGCTTGTTCCACACGGCCATCCTGTTCGAGACGCAGGCGCAGCTCGCCGCGGCGGTCTACTCCGTCGGCACGAAGCATCCGGGCAGCTTCACCGGCAGCGCCGACCACCTGGTCAGCCAGGCCTTCTACTTCACCGACCCCGAGGGCAACGGAATCGAGCTCTACTGGGACCGCGACCGCTCGAGTTGGACCTGGGCGCACGGGCAGGTCGAGATGGATACCCTCCACCTCGACCCGAACGCCTTCATCGGCGAGCACCTCACCGAGGAGGGCCAGGCGAACCCGTCGTTCGGCAACGCCATCGTCGGGCACGTGCACCTGTCCGTCGGCGATGTCGGCAGCGCCCGAGCGTTCTACGTGGACAAGCTCGGCTTCGAGGCCACCGCCACGTTCGGCCCCTCCGCGCTGTTCGTCTCGGCCGGCGGATACCACCACCACATGGCGATGAACACCTGGACCAGCGCGGGCTCGGGCAAGCGCCGCCTGGCGCTCGGCCTCGGGCAGGTCGACATCATCGTTCCGGGCGCCGACGACCTCGGTGCGTTGAACGAACGGATGTCCCACTTCGGCGTGCAGACCCGCCACGACGGGCAGACCCTCGGCTTCGACGACCCCTGGGCGAACCGGATCACCGTGCGCACGGCGTAGTCACGCCGGGTCGGCCACGCCGAAAGTCGCCGTTTCTGCCGAGGTGACCCGGTAGAACGGCGACTCTCGGCAGAAACGGGGATTGTCGCGATGCCCCCGCCGGAGCGCGGCGCGCTACCCGACGGGCGCGGGAACGCGAACGGCAGCGTCCACGGGCACCTCGGGCAGCGCGTTCGCCTTCGCGACCTCGCCCAGCCAGGCGAGGCTCGGCTTCGGGGTGCGCACGAATGTCTCCCGGTCGACGGCGATCAGGCCGAACGTCGGGCGGAATCCGCTGGCCCATTCGTAGTTGTCCAGGGCGCTCCAGTGCAGGTAGCCGAGCACTTCGACGCCGTCGTCCATCGCCGCCTTCAGGCCGCGCAGGGCGCCGTCGGTGTAGGCGATCCGGCGGGTGTCGTCGGCGGTGGCGATGCCGTTCTCGGTGACCATGACCGGCACATGCCCGCTCAGCTCCCAGGCGGCGCGTACGCCGAGTTCGAGCGCCGGCGGGAAGAACTCCCAGCCGGTGAGCGTCGTCTCGACGTCGTCGCGCACCGGGATGGGGCCGTCCGGGCCGATGAACGTGCGGGTGTAGGCCTGCACGCCGATGAAGTCGTCGCCGCGGGCGTTCTCGAGGTACCAGTCGTCACTCGGGTAGGCGTATTCGCGCAGCTTCTCGTCCGCGCCGGGTTCGCCCGTCGAGTGGAAGGCCTGCGTGGCCACGGTCCAGCCGGACTTGAGCCCGCTCACCGAAGCGAGCACCTCACGCGAGCGCTTGTGCGACTCGAGCAGGGCATCCGCGACCTGGAGATCGGGACGGGGCAGGCCGAACGCGACCAGGTTCGCCGCGGTCTCCCCGCCGGCGAGCATGGCCGCGATGTTCGGTTCGTTGATCGTGCAGACGTAGTCGACGCCGTCGGCGACGATCGGCAGCGCGGCCTCGGTGAAGCTTGCGAACAGGTCGGGTGCCTCGGGGTTGCGCCAGAACCCTTGAGCGAACATCCACTGCGGAACGGTGAAGTGCATCAGCGTCACGACGGGGTTGAGTCCGAACTCGTGGGCGGCGTCGACCATCCGCCGGTAGTGGTCGATCGCCGCGCGGGAGACCTCGCCGGGCGCCGGCTCGATGCGGCTCCACTCGATGCTGAAGCGGTAGGAGTTCAGGCCGGCGTCCGCGAGCAGCCTCATGTCCTCGCGGTAGCGGTGGTAGCTGTCCATCGCGTCGCCGCTGGGTTCGACGATCTGCGTGCCCGCCGCGTGCTCCTTGACCCACCAGTCGTTGTTGACGTTGTTGCCTTCGACCTGGTGCGCGGCGGTCGCGGCGCCCCAGAGGAATCCGTCGGGAAAGTTCTGCATGGTGCTCCTTGTCATCTGGGCTGCCCGGGGTGCCGGGCGTGCCCTATCGGTCGGTGGGGTCGGATGCTGCGGGCGCCCGGCGCCCCCAGAAGTCGTTCAGCACGGCGGCGGTGGCGGCGGGGTTCTCACGCTGCGGCGAGTGGGCAGCGGCCGGGATGACCACATACGGCGCGCCGAGCCGGGCCGCCATGCCGTGCTGCCAGTCCTGCGGCCAGGCCCCGTCGTCGACGCCGTGGGCAACGAGGACGGGGAGGGTGGTCGCCGCCAGGTCGGCGGTCGTGTCGGTCTCATCGGCGAGGATGCGCGCGGCGCCGAGGAGGTTGTCGTCGCTGGTGCGGGCCAGGCGCAGCCGCTTGAACGCCTGGTCGGCGGTGAGGGCGTCGTCGGGCAGGCCGACGAGGTGCAGGTTGTCCCGGTCCCACCAGGCGGCGGATCCCTTCGCCCGGACCAGCGCGGCGTTCTTCGCGTTGCGGCGAGGCCAGCCGTGCGGACCGGAGCAGAGCAGGGTGAGGTCGGCGAAGAGTGCCGGCGAGGCGATCGCGGCGGCGCGCGCCACGACTCCGCCGAAGCTGTGCCCCACGAGGTGCACCGGTCGGCCCTGGCCGACCAGCCCGGCGACCGTGACCAGGTCGGCGGCGAACGCCTCGAGCGAATAGTTCTCTTCTCCCGCCGGGGCGACGGAGTCCGCCTGTCCCCGCTGGCTGTAAGCCCAGGCGTCCCAGCCGTCGGCCGCGACCACCGGCAGGAAGTCCAGGAAGTCTTCCTTCGACCCGGTGAACCCCGGCACGAAAAGCACCAGCCCCCGGGCGGCGCCGAGCGGACGGGCGTGCAGCGCGGTAACCAGCCCGATCGGCAGGGGCAGCGCGACAACATCGACGCCGCTCGGCACGGGCATCCGCCCGAAAGGGTCGGCCGGGGCGTATGCGGGCGTCATACCGCGCCGCCCGGGGAGCCTGGGGAGCTCCGCCCGGGGTTCGGGATCGCGTCCAGCAACCGCACCGTGTAGTCGTCCTTCGGGTTCTGCAGCACGGATGCCGTATTGCCCGCCTCGACGACCCGGCCCTTGTTGAGCACCATGATCTGGTCGGTGACCAGCCGGGCGCTCAGCAGGTCGTGGGTGATGTAGAGCATGCTCACGCCCCAGGTTTCGCGGAGGTTTTCGAGCAGGGCGAGCAGTCCGGCGCGCAGGGACACGTCGAGCATCGACACGGGCTCGTCGGCGATGATCACCTGCGGGTCGCTGGCGAGCGCCCGGGCGATGACGACGCGCTGGCGCTGGCCGCCGGAGAGCTGGTGCGGCAGGCGGGCCGCGAACTGCTCCACCGGGGTCAGGCCGACGGTTTCGAGCAGTTCGAGCACCCGGCGCCGGGCCTCGCGGCCGCGCAGCCCCGAGTAGTTCACGACGGGCCGGGTGAGCGTGTACTCCACGGTGTGCAGGGGGTTCAGCGCCGCGTACGGGTCCTGGAACACCATCTGGACCTCGCGGTGCAGGCGCTTCAGGCCCCGGCGTTTGATCGTGTCGATCTTCAGGTCGCCGAAGGTGATGCTGCCGGAGGTCGGATGCTCGATCCCGGTGATCATTTTGGCGATCGTGCTCTTGCCGCTGCCGCTGGCCCCCACGAGCGCCATCGACGCTCCGGGTTCGAGGGTGAACGACACGTCGTCGACGGCGAGCACCGGCTGGTCGGCGCGGCTGGGCCGGGGGTAGAGCTTGGAGACGCCGGACACGACGATCGCCTGGTGGGCGGCGCGGCCCTCCCGGCGGCGGGCGGGGGCACGGGGCGGCGCGAGGGTCGGCGTGTCGAGAGGCTCGAGGGTCTCGCCCGGTTGTCGAGCCTGTCGAGACACGACCACCGGGGGGTCGAGCAGTGCGGTCGCGACGGGGGTCTCGACAAGCTCGACCAGCGGGGGCTCGACCAGCGGGGGCTCGACCAGCGGGGGCTCGGCCACCGGGGCCGGCGGCCCCGCGAAATCCGTGCGCCTCACCGCGCCGCGCGACACGAGCCCGGGCACCTCGACGACCTCCGCGCGAGGGTCGCCGTAGTGGCTGAGCAGCATCCGGGTGTACTCGTGCCGGGGGGCGTTCAGGATGTCCGCGGAGGACGCATCCTCGACGATCCGGCCCTCGTGCATGACCATGACCCGCTCGGTCACCTCGAGCACGATGCCGAGGTCGTGGCTGATCAGCACGGCCGTGAAGCCCATGGACTTCTGGAGCTCGCGGATGGTGCCCATCACGGCGTGCTGCACGAGCACGTCGAGGGCCGTGGTCGGCTCGTCGAACACCATCAGCCGGGGTTCCAGGGAGAGCGCCAGGGCGATCGACACGCGCTGGCGCATCCCGCCGGACAGTTCGCCGGGAAAGCGGTCGAGCACGCTGGCCGGCAGTTCGACCTTGCCGGCGAGTTCCCGCGCCCGGGCCTCGCGGTCGCGCCTGGACACGTGGCCGTGGGCCTCGAAGATGTCGAAGAAGTGGTTCCGGATGCTGCGCACAGGGTTGAGCGCGTTCATCCCGGACTGCAGCACCATGGCGAATCCGCCCTGGCGCTGCACGCGCACGGCCTTCGGGTCCATCTCGGCGATGTCGACGCCGTCGAAGAGGATGCTGCCTCCGCCGATCCCGGCCGGCGGCCTGGACAGCCGGGTCAGCGCGAAGCCGAGGGTGGACTTGCCGGAACCGGATTCGCCGACGAGGCCGACGAACTCGCCCGGTTCGAGGTCGAAGGAGACGTCCTTGACCGCGTAGACGGGCTCGGCGCCCTGCGAGGAATAGACGACGGACAGGTCACGAACGCTCATGAGGCTCATCGTGAGGCTCCTTCCCGGAGGCGCGGATTGCTCAACCCGTCGACACCGAAGTTGATCAGGCTCAGCGAGGTGGCGAGCAGGGAGATGCAGAGGCCGGGGGCGAAGAGCACGATCCATTGGCCGGTCAGCAGGGCGTTGCTGTTCTGCGCCCAGAAGAGCATGGTGCCCCAGCTCACGATGGTGGTGTCGCCGAGCCCCAGGAACTCCAGCCCGGCCTCCGCGAGGATGGCGGCGGTCGCGGCGGCGAAGAAGTTCGTCACGATCAGCGAGGTCATGTTCGGCAGGATCTCGCGGAACACGACCCGGGCCGGGCTCTCGCCGCTGAAGACGGCCGCCGTGACGAAGTCCCGCGAGCGCAGGGACTGGGTCTGCGACCGCAGCACGCGGGCGCCGGAGGCCCAGCCGGTGATCATAGCCCCAGCTCAGGCCGACGAGCACGGCGATGAGCGTGGCGAACAGGCCGGCGGCGAAGCCGACGAACACGGAGACCCGCGCGCCGGAGATGATCTGGGAGAGGACATCCTGCCCGGCCGCGGTCGTGCCCAGCCAGTGGGCGGCGCTCATGTCTTCGCTGCGGCCGAAGCTGTTGTCGGTGGGACTGTACGGCGCCAGCAGGGGCGCGAACACGGCCATGGCGATGAATGCTCCGAGGAGCACGACGCCGATCCGGGCCTTGGGCACGCTCCAGATGGTGGTGACGGCACGCCAGAGCACGCGCCAGGGGTTGGCCGGGCCGTCGATCTCGGCGGGGGCGTCTATCCCGGCCTGGCCGGCTGCGGAGGGGGTCGTGGTGGTCATCGCCGTGTCCTCGGGTCCAGGATGCCGTACAGGATGTCGACAATGAAGTTGGCCAGGAGCACGCTGATCGTGATGATCAGGAACAGCGCCTGCATGAGTGGGTAGTCCTGGTTGGTCACCGCGGTGTAGAGCAGGTAGCCGACGCCCGGGTAGGCGAAGACGCGCTCCACGAGCAGTGAGCCGCCGACGACACCGCCGAGCGCGAGCCCGAACGAGGTGAGGTTCGGCAGGATGGCGTTCCGGGCCGCGTAGCGCAGCGCGACGGTGCGCGGGCGGAGGCCGTTCGCCTCCGCAAAGGTGACGTAATCCTCACCGAGCGTGTTGATCATGGTGCTGCGCATCCCGAGGATCCAGCCGCCGAGGGAGGTGATCAGGATCGTCGTGGCCGGCAGGATGGCGTGGTAGAGCGCGTCGCCCAGGAAGGCGAGCGAGAGCTCGGGGGTCGCCGCTCGGCTGAAGGCGCCGGAGGTCGGGAACCAGCCGCCGACGTAGCCGAGGAAGAAGACGAGCAGCAGGGCGGTCCAGAAGTAGGGGAAGGCGCTGGCGAAGGTGCCGCCGACGGTGGGCAGCGTGTCGAGCCAGGTGCCGCGCTTCCAGGCCGCGAGGACGCCGAGCAGCGTGCCGAAGATGAAGGCGACGATCGTGACGAGCCCGACCAGGATGATGGTCCACGGCAGGGCGGCGGTGACGAGGCTCGCGACGCTCTGCGGGAAGAATGTGTAGGAGACGCCGAAGTCGAACCGGGCGATGCTGCCCAGGTAGTGCAGGTACTGCTCCAGCATGCTGCCGGTGGGAACGCCCAGCTGGGCTTCGACGGCGGCCTTGGTGGCGGGGCTGACCGGGCCGTTCTGCGCGAGCTTCGCGAGGGCGGCGTCGGCCGGCGATCCCGGCATGAGCCTGGGGAGCAGGAAGTTGAGCGTGATCGCCGCCCACAGCGTGAGCGCGAGCAGCCCGACCTTGTTGAGCACAAAGCGCACGGGGATCTCCTTTCGTTCTGGAGCCTGGCGGTGAGGCCGGGTGAATCGGGGGATGCGAGAGCGCGGGCGGGACAGGGCTGCTGCCCCGCCCGCGATCGGGCCGGTGAGGTGCTACTCGGCCTTCTTCAGGTGCGTCAGGATCAGCAGCGGCGTCGAGTTCCAGGTGTTCGGCGGCGCGTAGGCGTCGTCGGCGCTGGGCCAGCCGGTGAAGTTCTTGTCGCTGTAGAGGCCCCAGAGTCCGCCGTAGAACATGCTGATCACCGGGAGCTGTTCGTACACGGCGGTCTGCAGCTCGGCGGCGATCTGCTTCTGCTCTTCCTCGCCGGTGGCGGCCTTGAGGTCCGCGAGCAGCACGTCGACCTTCGGGTCCTTGAATCGCTGGAAGTTCGCGGTCGTCGAGGTGCCGACGGGGGTCGCGAACTCGCTGTTCAGCAGGCGGTTGAAGTCCTCGAAGACGCTCCCGGTGCCGCCGAAGCCGGTGATCGCGATGTCGAAATCACCGTTGTTGAGGGCCTTGTAGTACGCGGCCGGCTGCGGCTGGCTGAGTTTGACGTCGATCCCGAGCTTCTTCAGCTGCGACTGGACCGTCTGCAGTCCCTGGAGCCAGTCGGTGTAGCCGTTGGCGGTCGTGATCGTGATCGTGAGCTGTTTGCCGGCCTTGTCGACGAGCTTGTCGCCCTTCTGGGTGTACCCGGCCTTCTTGAAGGCCGCGAGGGCCTTCTCGGGGTCCTGGCCGATGGCCCCGCCGTTCGGCAGGTCCTCGTTCAACCAGGCCTCCTGGTTGGGCAGGAGCAGACCGGACTGGCCGGCTGCTTCCACGTAACCCTGCTCGGCATCCTTGGCGATCTTGTCCCGGTCGAGCGCGAAGCTCAGTCCCTCGCGGAAGTTGACGTCGTTGAAGGGAGCCTTGGTGAGGTTCGGGAGCAGGGCGATCGTGCCTCCCGGGGGGAACCAGTAGCTGTTGTGCTGCTTGTCGGCGCTGACCCAGGTGCCCTCGACATCCGTCATGAACGCGTAGGCCCAGTCGTAGCCGTTCTTGACGACGTCGAGCTGGCTGTTGGCCGCGGGCAGCACGAGCTTCTCGACGGCGACCTTGTCGGCCTGCCAGTAGTCCTTGTTCTTCTTCAGCGTGTACTCGTTGGGCTTGAAGCTGTCGAGCACGTAGGGGCCGGTCGCGACGGGCTCCTCGTTCGTGAACGTCAGCGGGTCCTTCACGTCCTTCCAGATGTGCTCCGGGACGATCAGCTGCTGGTCGATGATGGCCGCGGCCGGGACATCCTCCGCCTTGAGGTGGAAGACGACGGTGTCGTCCTTCACCTCGAGGCTCTCGATGTGCTGCCAGGCGCCCTGCACGTCGAGGGCGGGGGTCGCCTTGATCAGGTTGAAGGTGAAGGCCACGTCGGCGGGGGTGAACGGGGTGCCGTCAGACCATTTCACGCCGGTGCGGATGTCGTACACGACGGTCTTCGCGTCGGGCAGGGTGTTCCCGGTGGCCAGGAACGGTGTCGCCTTGCCGTCGAGGGTGTTGATGACCTCGAGCGGCTCGTACATGTAGGTGGTGGCCACGCGCTTGCTCGGCGAGAACGGGTTGAAGTTCTTCTCGAACGTGGGTGAGCCGTTGTCCGCGGCGACGAGCATGGACCCGTCGGACTTGGCGGAATCGTCGGCCTTGTTCTTGACGTCGATGCTGCAGGCGCTGGTGGCCAGCACTGCAGTCACCCCGACAACGGCCAGGGCCGTCCGGGTGATACGCCCTCTCAGATGCTTCATTGCAGGTGAACTTCCTTCGTGTCGTCGTTGACTGTGGCTTCTGCGGCCGGCGGTGCAGCCCGGAACAGGAAAGCGTAAGGACGAGTGTAAGCGCATACATTCCATGCGGTCAAGACATTCCTCCCGCGCCCCCGGGCTGACTCGCGGAGAAAGTACCTTCGTTGCGCGGATGAGGGTACTTTTTCCGCAACTCAACGCGACGGCGCCTGCGCGGCTCAGGCGGACCCTTCGGAGCTTTCCCTGAGCAGCACCTGCACGGGCAGCCGCAGCGAGATGGGCGGCTGCTCGCGGTTGTCCAGCCGGCTGAGCATCGCCCGGACGGCGGCCCGGCCGAGGTCGACCATCGGCTGGTGCACGGTGGTCAGCCGCGGCGTCGACTGCCGGCCCGCCTCGATCCCGTCGAAACCGGTGACGATGACATCCTCCGGCACCCGGATGCCGCGCCGGCGCAACACGTCGAGCACGCCGAGGGCCATCTGGTCGTTGGAGCAGACCACGGCTCGCGGCAGTGCGCCGCCGCCGGCCACCAGGTCCTCGGCGATGGAGCGCGCCTGGAGCCGGGAGAAGTCCCCGCGCAGCAGCGGGAGCGCGGCAGCGTCGATGTCCCGGGAGGCCAGGGCCTGGACGAATCCCTCGTACCGTTCCGCGTCATCCGGGGAGTCGGCCGGGCCGGCGATGAAGACCGGGGCCCGCACGCCGTGCCGGTCGACCAGGTGCTCGGTCAGGGCGCGCATGCCTTCGACGTTGCTGACGCTGACGTGGTCGAAGTTGTCGCCGCGCCGGGGGCCGGCGACGAGCACCACCGGGATCCGCCGGGAGATGTGCACGAGCAGCTCATCGGGCACGCTCCGCGCCAAAACCGCCATCCCGTCGACGCGACCGGCGATGTCGCTGACCATTTCCTCGGGATTCGAGCCGCGGCCGACGCCGACGAGCAGCGCGAAGCCGCGGCGCCAGGCCTCGAGTTCGCTCCCGCGCAGCACCTCGTCGAAGTACAGGTTGGGCGGGCGCACCTCGCCCGAATCGGGCATATCGACGATGACGTTGACCGGCTCGGACTGGTTGAACTCGGCGTCGTCGAGCTCCTCCATGGCGTCGAACCCGGGGAAGTACAGGCCGAGCACGCCGGTGCGCCGGGCGGCCAGGCTTCGCGCACTCGCGCTCGGGACGTAACCGAGCTCCCGGACCGCGGCCAGGACATGCGCGCGGGTGGATGCGCGTACATCATCGGGACGACGAAGCACCCGGGAGACCGTCGCAATCGACACGCCCGCATGCGCGGCCACGTCGTAGACGGTGGGCGGCTTCATCAGGCGCCGGTCTCTTTCGCCGAACCGGATCGACGCGCCCCGACGCGCCTGGCCCGGCGCGACAGGCCGTGCACGGTCGCCTGGAATTCGCTCGGGCTGAGCGGCCTCCCCGGCAGCTTCGGGCGGTCACGGCCCGGTTCGCGCAGGCCGTCCAGCACGATCCCGAGCTGGCGGCGCCACTGGCCCGCGTAGCCGTCGCCGAGCGAGCCGAGCGAGCCGACCAGCGTCACGAGCAGGGCCAGGTCCACGGTCTCGACGTCGGCCCGAAGTTGCCCGTCGCGCTTGGCCTGGGCGACGAGCGACGCGATGAACTTGCCGAATTCGGCGGCGGGCTGCGCGGACGGGTCGACCGCGGCCATCCGCTTGAGGATGTGCGGCAGCGAGGGGTCGGCGACCAGCCACTCGGCGACCCGCTCCGCGTAGACGACCACGCCGTCCCACGCGCTCGGCGCGGCGGCGATTTCCTCGCGGACGGTCTCCAGCTGGGCGAGGGCGATGTCGTAGAGGGCGCGTACGAGGTCGTCCCTGGTCGGGAAGTTGCGGTACAGCGTGGCCACGCCGACGTCGGAGCGACGGGCGATCTCCTCGAGGGAGGCGTCGACGCCGTTCTGGGCGATCATCGCCCGCGCCTCGGTTATCAGGCGGTCCCGGTTTTGCCTGGCGTCGCGGCGCCTCGGCAGGGTCCCCTCCTGCGGGCCGCGTGAGGAAGAAGTCATGGCCTCGAGTCTAGGACCACCGGGCACAATCCACGGAGTGAATCCTCCGCCCGGGCGTCTCGCCGGCGCTGAAGCATGGCAAGCTCGTAACACTGAGAATTCAGACAATGGAACCTGGCATCGTGGCCACAAGCTCGCCCGGTTCGGAAATGGACGACCCCATGCCGGTTGAGCACAATACCCGCGAGTTCGACCCGGAGATCGTGACCGATTTCCGGGACCGGATGAGCTACGGCTCCTACCTCGCCCTCGACACCCTGCTCAGTGCGCAGAAGCCGGTCAGCACGCCAGAGCACCACTACGAGCTGCTCTTCATCATCCAGCACCAGACGACCGAGCTGTGGCTGAAGCTCGTGCTGCACGAACTCCGCGCGGCGATCGAGTTCCTGCGCACCGACCAGCTCGCGCCCGCCCTCAAGGCGATCGCCCGGGTCAAGCACATCCAGCGCACGCTGACCGAGCAGTGGTCGGTGCTGGCCACGCTCACCCCGACCGAATACGCCCAGTTCCGCGGGTTCCTCGGCAACTCCTCCGGCTTCCAGTCGTACCAGTACCGCGCGGTCGAGTTCGCGCTCGGCAACAAGAACCGCCGCATGCTCAGCGTCTTCGACAGCGACCCGGATGCGCACGCCCTGCTCACCGAGATGCTGGACGCCCCGAGCATCTACGACGAGTTCCTCCGCTACCTGCACCGCGCCGGCCACGACATCCCGTCCGCCGTGCTCGAGCGCGACGTCTCCGAGGCCTGGGTGCTGCACCCGGAACTCGTGCAGGTCTTCCGCCGGATCTACGAGAACGCGACGGAGCACTGGGCAGCCTACGAGGCGTGCGAGGAACTCGTCGACCTCGAGGACAACTTCCAGCTCTGGCGCTTCCGCCACCTCAAGACCGTGCAGCGCATCATCGGCATGAAGTCCGGAACCGGCGGATCGAGCGGCGCGGCGTTCCTGCAGAAGGCGCTGGAACTGACCTTCTTCCCGGAGCTCTTCGCCGTGCGCACGGAGGTCGGCACGTGAGCGGCACGGTCCTGCCCGGCTTCCTGGACGCCCATGTGCACCTGGCGCTGATCGATCCCACGGCCCTCGCCGCCGGCGGGATCGCCCGGGTCGTCGACCTCGGCGGCTGGACGCCGGAACCCGCCGCGTATAGCGGGACCGGCTCGCCGGTGCTCGCGGTCGCCCACGCGGGCCAGTTCCTCGCCGCTCCGGGAGGCTACCCCGGCGCCCAGTCGTGGGCTCCGGCCGGCAGCGTCTGCGAGGTGGCGACGCCGACGGAGGCCGCAGCGGCCGTCGACCGCCAGCTCGCGGGCGGCGCATCCGTGATCAAGGTAACCCTCAACTCGGCCGCCGGCCCGGTGCTCGCGGCCGACGTGCTCGCGGCGATCATCGCCCGGGCGCACGAGCGCTCCGTCCCGGTCGTGGCGCACGCGGAGGGCGTCGGCCAGGCCGTGCGCGCCTTCATCGCCGGCGTCGATGTGCTCGCGCACACCCCGTTCAGCGAACGCCTGGTGGACGAACTCGTCGACGCTATGGCCGGGCAGATGACCTGGATCAGCACCCTCGACATCCACGGCTGGGGCGAGCCCACCGACGACTTCGCCCGCGCCTCCGACAACCTGCGCCGCTTCCACGCGCACGGCGGTCGAGTGCTCTACGGCACCGACCTCGGAAACGGGCCCCTGCCGGTGGGGCTCAACCGCCGGGAGATCGACGCGCTGCTTCGCATCGGGATGTCGCCGGACGAGGTGCTCGGCGCCCTCACGTCCGCGTTCCCGGCCGCCGGCTCCGCGAGCGCGAACGGGCACGGCACCGTTAGCGTTGTACCCGGCGAGCGCCCGTCCGATCCGGCCGGGTTCGCCGAATGGGTGTGCACCGCACGCGCGCTCAGCCGCTCCGAGCTCGAGGAATACGTATGACTCCCAGCACCACCCCCGTCGTCGGCGGCGGCCTGGACGCCCACATCGCGTTCGCCCGGCGGATGGACCGCATCGACGGGCTCGCGCACTACCGGGCCAGGTTCGTCGGCACCGAGTCGGGCTACGATCCGGACGGGCCGCAGCCAAACCCCGTCGCCTACCTCGACGGCAACTCGCTCGGCCGGCCGACCCTGGCCAGTGTGGAGCGGATCACCGAGTTCCTGACCGGCGCCTGGGCCACCCGCCTGATCCGCGGCTGGGACGAGGAGTGGATGGAACTGCCGCTGAAGATCGGCGACGACCTCGGCCACGCCGCGCTCGGCGCCGCTCCCGGGCAGGTCTTCGTCGGCGATTCCACCACCGTGCTGCTCTACAAGCTCGCCCGGGCCGCCGTGGACTCGCGCCCGGGACGCACCGAGATCGTGCTCGACAGCGACAACTTCCCCACCGACCGTTACGTGCTCGAGGGCATCGCCGCCGAACGCGGGCTCACCCTCCGCTGGCTGCGGCCCGACCCGTCCGGTGGCGTCACCGTCGAGCAGGTGCGCCGGGCCGTGGGCCCGCAGACCTCGCTCGTGCTGCTCAGCCATGTCGCCTACCGCTCCGGTTTCCTGGCCGACATGCGCACGATCACCCAGATCGCCCATGCCGAGGGCGCGCTCGTGCTCTGGGACCTCAGCCACTCCGTCGGCTCGGTCCCGGTCGAGCTGGACCTCTGCGACGTGGACCTCGCCGTCGGCTGCTCCTACAAGTACCTGAACGGCGGGCCGGGCTCCCCCGCGTTCGGCTACGTGCGCAGCGACCTGCAGGACGTTCTCACCCAGCCGATCCAGGGGTGGATGGGCACGAAGGATGTCTTCACGATGGGCCCGGGGTACGTGCCGGCCACCGGCATCCGCCGTTTCATGAGCGGCACGCCGGCCGTCGTCGGGATGCTCGCGATGCAGGACACGATCGCGATGATCGAGGAGGCCGGGATGGAGCAGCTACGCGCGAAATCCGTGGCCCTGACCGAATTCGCCCTGACCCTCGTCGACGCCTGGCTGGCGCCGATGGGCGTGACCGTGGCGTCGCCGCGCGAGCACACCCACCGCGGCGGGCACCTCACGGTGAACCACCCGGCCATGCGCCAGGTCACGAAGACGCTGTGGGAGCACGACGTCATCCCCGACTTCCGCGCGCCCGACGGCCTGCGGATCGGCCTGTCGCCGCTGAGCACGAGCTTCGTCGAAACCTACGAGGGCGTCGCGGCGATCCGGGACGTTCTGCGGGGCATCCTGCTGGGCCAGAGCGGGCTCACCGCGGAAGTGTGACCCGGCCGCGGGGCCGGGCGGACCGAGGGCGGGCCTGCCGGCCGGGGGTGGGCCTGTAGAATTGGGGAATCCGCCCCCCGACGCCTCCGGAGTGAGCCCCCATGCCAACAATCGTCGTAGAAGTCATGCCCAAGGCCGAGCTGCTTGACCCCCAGGGAAAAGCCGTCGCCGGCGCCCTCGGTCGGCTCGGCAAGACCCGTTTCTCCGGCGTGCGCGTCGGCAAGCGGTTCGAGATCACCGTCGACGGGCACGTGGATGACGCCGTGCTCGCCGAGGTGCAGGAACTCGCCGACACCGTGCTCTCCAACTCGGTGATCGAAGACGTCGTCGGCATCCACGTGCTGGAGGCACCCGCCGGAGAGACACACTGATGCGCATCGGCGTCGTCACCTTCCCGGGCTCGCTCGACGACCGGGACGCGCAGCGCGCGGTCCGCCTCGCGGGCGCCGAGCCGGTCGCCCTCTGGCACGGCGAGCACGACCTGCACGGCGTTGACGCGCTCGTGCTGCCCGGCGGGTTCAGCTACGGCGACTACCTGCGCGCCGGCGCGATCGCGAGCCTCTCGCCGATCATGGCCGAGGTCATCGACGCCGCGAACAAGGGGATGCCGGTGCTCGGCATCTGCAACGGCTTCCAGATGCTCGCCGAGGCGCACCTGCTCGAGGGCGGGCTGATCCGCAACGACCACGGCCGGTTCATCTGCCGCGACCAGAAGCTGCGCATCGAGAACAACGCGACCGACTGGACCAGCGGATTCTCGGCCGGCCAGGAGATCACCATCCCGCTGAAGAACGGTGAGGGCGGCTTCACCGCCTCCGCCGAGACGATCGCCCGCCTCGAGGGTGAAGGCCGCGTCGTCGCGCGCTACCTCGAGGTCAACCCGAACGGTTCGCTGAACGACATCGCCGGCGTCTCGAACAGCCGCGGCAACGTCGTGGGCCTGATGCCACACCCCGAGCACGCGGTCGAGGCCGGCTTCGGCCCGGACACCTCCGACGCGATGCGCTCCGGCGTCGACGGGCTCACGTTCTTCGCTTCGGTGATCGAGCGGGCGCTGGTCTCCCGCTAGTCCGTCGGTCCCGGCGCCATCGCACCATCGCGTCCGTACGGCCCCGCGACATCGACTGTCGCCGATTGCGCCGAGAGTCGCCGTTCCTCCGGCGACTCTCGGCAGAAACGGCGACTCTCGGCGCAAGCAAGGTCGCGCGCGCTAGACGACGGCGCTCGACTCCGCCCAGAGGTTGATGTCCAGGTCGACGGCGTGTTCGTCGATCGCGGCGAGCTCGTCGGCGTCGAAGGCGAGGTTCGCGAGGGCCGCGACGTTCGTCTCCAGCTGCGCCACGGATGACGCGCCGACCAGCGCGGACGTGACCCCGCCCCGCAGCGCCCAGGCCAGCGCCAGCTGCGCAAGCGACTGCCCGCGGCCCGCCGCAATCTCGGTGAGCGCGCGGATGTGGCCGAGCGTCTCCTCGTTGATCATGCTTGTGCTCATCGAACCCGCCGACGCCGCGCGGGAGCCCTGCGGCACCCCGGTCAGGTAGCGGTCGGTCAGCAGCCCCTGCGCGAGCGGCGAGAACGCGATGCAGCCGGCGCCCAGGTCGGCGAGGGTGTCGAGCAGCCCGCCTTCGATCCACCGGTTGAACATCGAATACGACGGCTGGTGGATGAGCAGCGGAGTGCCCAGCTCGGCCAGGATCGCGGCCGCCTGCCTGGTGCGCTCCGGCGAGTAGGAGGAGATGCCGGCGTAGAGCGCCCGGCCGCTGGTGACCGCGGTGTGCAGGGCCCCCATGGTCTCCTCCAACGGGGTGTCGGGGTCGGCGCGGTGCGAGTAGAAGATGTCGACGTAGTCCAGGCCCATCCGGTCGAGCGACTGGTCGAGGCTGGAGAGCAGGTACTTGCGTGAGCCGAAGTTGCCGTACGGCCCCGGCCACATGTCGTAGCCGGCCTTGGTCGAGACGAGCATCTCGTCGCGGTGGGCGGTGAAGTCCTCACGGAAGATCCGGCCGAAGTTCGTCTCGGCGCTGCCGTACGGCGGGCCGTAGTTGTTGGCCAGGTCGAAGTGCGTGATCCCGAGGTCGAAGGCGCGGCGCAGGATCGCCCGCTGGGTGTCGATCGGCTTGTCATGGCCGAAGTTCTGCCACAGGCCGAGCGAGATCGCGGGCAGCTGGAGGCCGCTCCGACCGGTTCGTCGGTACGGCATGGACTCGTATCTGGTGTCAGCGGCAGCGTAGGTCATCCGTCAATCGTGGCAGACCGCAGCCGCAGCCGCGGTCGCGGTCGCGGTCGCGGTCGCGGACGCGGACGGCGGGCGCGAGCCCGACGCTCCACCTTTCGACGGATGCGCCCGCCGCGGCACTCCTGCGAAGATCGAAGCTCCCCCTTCGAGCCCCATCTGGAGTGATGCCCCCGTGTCTCCGCGCCTGTTCTACCGCACCATCGCCATCGCCGAGGCGGTGACCTGGACCCTCCTGCTCACCGGGATGCTGCTCAAGTACGTGCTCCTGCCCGGCAACACGGGCGACCTGGCGCTGCGCGTCGGCGGCACCCTGCACGGCCTGGTGTTCATCGCCTACGGCATGACCGCCGTGCTCGTGGGCGTCAACCAGCGCTGGAGCGCGCGGCTCATCGTCGCCGCGCTCGTCACCGCGGTCATCCCGTACGCGACGATTCCCTTCGACCGCCTGCTCGAACGCCGCGGCAGGCTGGGGGGCGACTGGCGCCGCAGCGTGACCGACGACCCCCGCGACCAGACCCGGCTGAGCGTGCTCCTGCGCTGGATGCTCAACCGTCCGGTGCTGCTCGGCGCTCTCTTCGTGGTCGGCCTCGTGACGATCATGGCGACGCTGCTGATCATCGGCCCTCCCGGCGGCAGGGCATAACGACGCCCACACAGGAGGCGCACCTGGCGGGGAGGTAGCCTGTCCGGACGCTCAATCCGAGCGCCGTGTCAAAGGAGACCATTCGTGTTCACGAGCCCGTATCCCGACGTCGACATCCCCGACCTGAGCATCTTCGATTATCTCTTCGGGGACATCGAAGACACCGACCTCGATCGTGTCGCCATCGTCGACGGGGCAACCGGAGCCGCCACCAGCTACCGCACCCTGATCGGACAGATCAACCGGATCGCCGGTGCCCTCGCGGCCCGCGGAGTCGCGCCCGGCACGGTCGTCGGACTGCTCTGCCCGAACATTCCGGCCTTCGCGAGCGTCTTCCACGGCATCCTCCGCGCCGGGGGAAGCGTCACCACCATCAACTCGCTGTACACGCCGGAGGAGATCCAGCGCCAGCTCGAGGACTCCGGGGCGGAGCTGCTCCTGACGGTGTCACCGCTGCTCGGCGGGGCCCGTTCGGCGGCGCAGGCCGCCGGAATCGACGACGAGCGGCTGATCGTGCTCGACGGCGCGGCGGGGCATCCCTCGCTCGCCGACTTGCTGGCCCAGGGAGCGGATGCCCCGCGCGTCTCGTTCGACCCGGCCAGCCACGTTGCCGTGCTCCCGTATTCCTCCGGCACGACGGGCCGGCCGAAGGGCGTGCGGCTCAGCCACCGCAATCTCGTGGCCAATGTGCAGCAGGCGCGCGACCTGATCGGCGTCGTCCCGGACGACCGGGTGCTCGCGCTGCTGCCGTTCTTCCACATCTACGGCATGACGGTGCTGCTCAACCTGGCGTTCAAGCAGCGCGCCGCGCTGGTGACCATGGCGAAGTTTGATTTCGCCGAGTTCCTGCGGATCATCCAGGACCAGCGCTGCAGCTACGTGTTCATTGCGCCGCCGATCGCGGTGGCCATCGCGAAGCATCCGCTCGTCGAGTCGTACGACCTGTCGAGCGTGCACACGATCCTGTCCGGCGCCGCCCCGCTGAGCGGCGAGCTGGCCGACGCGGTGTCGACCCGCCTCGGCTGCCGGGTGCTGCAGGGCTACGGGATGACCGAGGCCAGCCCGGTGTCGCACCTGATCCCGATCGACGCGCCGCAGCTCTCCCGCGCCTCGGTGGGGGTGACGCTGCCCAACATGGCGTGCCGGCTCGTCTCCACCGAGACGGGCGAGGAGATCCCCGTGCCCGCCGACGGCGTGAGCGAGCCGGGCGAACTCCTCGTGCGCGGGCCGAACGTCATGCTCGGCTACCTGAACAACGACGAGGCCACCCGCGACACGATCGATGCGGAGGGTTTCCTGCACACCGGGGACATCGCCACGGTCGGCGCGGGCGGCGAGGTCACCATCGTCGACCGCAGCAAGGAGCTGATCAAGTACAAGGGCTACCAGATCGCCCCGGCCGAACTCGAGGCCCTGCTGCTCACCCACCCGCACATCAGCGATGCCGCCGTGATCGGGGTCCTGGATGCCGACGGGCAGGAAATCCCCAAGGCCTTCGTCGTCCTGGTCGCCGAGGCCCTGGTGCACGGGGACCACGTGATCGCGTTCGTGGCCGAACGGGTCGCGCCACACAAGAAGGTGCGCGTGGTCGAGTTCATCGACGTCATTCCGAAGTCCGCCTCCGGCAAGATCCTGCGCAAAGACCTGCGTGTGCGGCACGCGGAGGCGGCGGCCGCGGCAACCGAAGTGACCCGGAGGCCGGGCAGGTAGACTTGGCGGGTCAAACATCCGTTATCCCTGGGAGAACGCCACTCGTGACCGCTGTTTCCACCACACACTCCCGCGGCGTCGCTGACACCGTTTCGAACGCCATCGCCACTCCGGGGAAGGAACAGCCGTTCGACGCGCTGGGCCTGACTCCCGGCGAGTACCAGGAGATCCGCGAGATCCTCGGCCGCCGCCCGACGAGCGGCGAACTCGCCATGTACTCGGTCATGTGGAGCGAGCACTGCTCGTACAAGAGCTCCAAGATCTACCTGCGCCAGTTCGGCGAGAAGGTCACCCCGGCCATGAAGAAGAACCTCATGGTCGGCATGGGCGAGAACGCCGGTGTGCTGGATGTCGGCGAGGGCTGGGCGGTCACCTTCAAGATCGAATCGCACAACCACCCCTCCTACATCGAGCCGTTCCAGGGTGCCGCGACCGGCGTCGGCGGCATCGTGCGCGACATCATCTCGATGGGCGCCCGCCCGGTCGCCGTGATGGACGCCCTCCGCTTCGGCGACATCGACGACCCGGACACCGCCCGCGTCGTGCACGGCGTCGTCTCCGGCATTTCCTTCTACGGCAACTGCCTCGGCCTGCCCAACATCGGCGGCGAGACCTGGTTCGACAAGGTCTACCAGGGCAACCCGCTCGTCAACGCGCTCTCCGTCGGCGTGCTCCGGCACGAGGACCTGCACCTGGCCAACGCCACCGGCGCTGGCAACAAGGTCGTGCTCTTCGGTGCCCGCACCGGCGGCGACGGCATCGGCGGAGCATCCATCCTCGCCTCCGACACGTTCAGCGAAGGCGGGCCGACCAAGCGCCCCGCCGTGCAGGTCGGCGACCCGTTCGCCGAGAAGGTGCTCATCGAGTGCTGCCTCGAGCTGTACCGCGACAAGCTGGTCGAGGGCATCCAGGACCTGGGCGCCGCGGGCATTTCCTGCGCGACCAGCGAGCTGGCGTCCAACGGCGACGGCGGCATGTACGTCGAACTCGACAAGGTGCTGCTGCGCGACCCGACCCTCACGGCCGAAGAGATCCTGATGAGCGAGAGCCAGGAACGGATGATGGCCATCGTCACGCCCGACAAGCTCGCCGGCTTCCTCGCCGTCACGGCGAAGTGGGATGTCGAAACCAGCGTGCTCGGCGAGGTCACCGACTCCGGCCGGCTGATCATCGACTGGCACGGCGAAGAGATCGTCAACGTCGACCCGCGCACCGTCGCCGTCGACGGCCCGGTGTACGAGCGCCCCGTCGCCTATCCGAGCTGGATCGACGCGCTCCAGGCCGACACGGCCTCCGCCCTGCCTCGCCCGACCGACGCCGCCTCGCTCGAGGCCCAGTTCCTCGCCCTGCTCGGCTCGCCGAACCTGGCCGACCCGAGCTGGATCACCGACCAGTACGACCGCTACGTGATGGGCAACACCGCCCTCTCCTTCCCCGACGACGGCGGCATGATCCGCATCGACGAGGAGTCCGGGCTCGGCTTCGTCATCGCGACCGACGCCAACGGCCGCTACTGCCAGCTCGACCCGTACCGCGGCGCGCAGCTGGCCCTCGCCGAGGCGTACCGCAACGTGGCCGTCACCGGCGCGGTGCCGGCCGGCATCAGCGACTGCCTCAACTTCGGCTCCCCGGAGAACCCCGAGGTCATGTGGCAGTTCAAGCGGGCCGTCGAGGGCCTCGCCGACGGATGCCTCGAGCTCGAGATCCCCGTCACCGGCGGCAACGTCTCGTTCTACAACCAGACCGGCGACCAGCCGATCCACCCGACCCCCGTCGTCGCCGTGCTCGGCGTGATCGACGACGTCGCCCGCCGCGTGCCGAGCGGCTGGCAGGACGACGGACACAACATCTACCTGCTCGGCATCACCCGCGAGGAGCTGGACGGGTCCGCTTGGGCCGGCGTCATCCATGACCACCTGGGCGGGCTCCCGCCGGAGGTCGACCTCGGCCGCGAGGCAGCCCTGGCCGGGCTGCTGCACGCCGCCAGCCAGCAGGGACTCGTCGACAGCGCCCACGACCTCGGCGCGGGCGGGCTCGCCCAGACCCTCGCCGAGGCAGTGCTCCGGTTCGGGGTCGGCGCCCGGGTCTGGCTCGGCGACATCTGCGAGCGCGACGGCATCGACGCATCCGTCGCCCTGTTCTCGGAGTCGACCGGACGCGTGATCGTGAGCGTGCCCCGCGAAGACGACGTGAAGTTCCTCGGCCTGTGCGAGGGGCGCAACTACCCGGTGCTGCGCATCGGCGTGACGGATGCCTCGGCGCCGGTCCTGGAGATCCAGGACCACTTCACCGTGCCGCTGGCCGAACTGCAGAGCCGCCACCGCGGCACGCTGCCGTCCCGGTTCGCCTAACGCGCGCTGCCCGCACACCCCGTTTTTCGCGGTCAGTTGCGGACAAAGTACCTTCCGCTTCACAACGAAGGTACTTTCTCCGCAACTGAGCCCCCGCGAGTCAGGTAGAGACTCAGTCCTTGTGGACGGGCACCCTGGTGACCACTCCGCAGACGATGAACACGATCGCGGCGATGAACTGGGCGGACACCCAGCCCTGGCCGTGCAGCTCGATCACGACGATCGGGTTCCAGAGCACGGCGATCGGCACGAGCCCGAGCAGCCACCACCAGGCCTTCGCCTGGATCACGAAGACGCAGAGGATCAGCGCGAGGATGCTGACGATGTAGCGGATGACGATGAAGCCGTCGACGTCCAGCAGCGCGAGCCCGCCGAGCAGCGCTATCGCGCCGAGCAGGCCGGGTGCGAGAGCGGAGCGCGTGAACGTCGGCTCGGCGGGTGTTCCCATGGGACGTTTGTCGGCGCGCATCCTCTCACCCTACCGAGGCCAACCCCGCTCGCCGAACCGTGAGTTTGGCACCTTCCCGGGCCGCACGAAGGTGCCGAACTCACAGTTCGGCGAGCTGGGGTGGGGGTGGGAGCTCGGCTGGACGGGTCAGGCGCGGAAGGGGGCGCCGAGGAAGGCCTCGGAGCGCGACCAGAGCCGGGCCGCGATCGCGAGGTCGCGGGAGGTGCGGGTGGGCGCCTGCCGGGCCGGGCGGCCGCGGATGAGCCAGCGCGGGCCGTAGTACTGGCCTCCGGCGGCCCGCGGGTCGACGGCGGCGCGCACGATCGGCCACGCGCCCTGGTGCTTGCCCTGGGCGCCGAGCAGGAGCTGCAGGCCGTCGATGGCGCGCTTGTCGCGAGCCGGCTCGTTGACGCCCGGGATGCCGGGGGTCAGGCCCGAAATGGAGTAGCCGGGGTGCGCGACCAGGGACTGGACCCCGGCCGGGCCGCCGAGGCCGGACTCACGCAGCCGCCGGTCGAGCTCGAAGCCGAACACCTGCGTCGCGATCTTGGACTGCGCGTACGCCTTCCAGAGGTCGTAACCGGTCTCGAGCTGCAGGTCATCCAGCGCCGAGTCCATCAGGCGCGTGATCATCGACCCGAGCGCGACCACCCGGCTGCCGGGCGTGCGCAGCAGGGCCGGCAGCACCCGCGCGGTGAGGGCGAAGTGGCCGAGGTAGTTGGTGGCGAAGACGAGTTCGTTGCCGTCGGGGCTCACCTGCCGGTCGCGCGGCGGGTGCACGATCCCGGCGTTGAGGATGAGGCCGTCGATGCGGGGGAATTGCAGCAGCGACTCCGACGCCGTGCGCACCGAGTCCAGGTCCGCGACGTCGAGGGTGATGGTCGAGACGGATGCGCCCGGCACGCGCGCGCGGAGGGCAGCGAGCGCGGCATCCGCCCGGTCAGGGTTGCGGCAGGCGAGGACGACCTGAGCCCCGGCGGCGGCGAGCTGCTCGCTGGTGAAGTAGCCGAGGCCGGCGTTGGCGCCGGTGACGACGAACGTCTTCCCGGCCTGCGAGGGGAGCGCCCGGGGGTCCCAGCTCACGGAGCGGGGGTCGAGGCTGCCGAACCGCCGGCGGAGGAGTCCTGCCCGGCGATCTGCACGTGGTGGTGGATGACCTCGGCGATGATGAAGTTGAGGAACTTCTCGGCGAAGGCCGGGTCGAGCCGGGCGTCCTCGGCGAGTCCGCGGAGACGCTGGATCTGCAGCAGTTCGCGGGCCGGGTCGGCCGCGGGCAGCCCGTGCCTGGCCTTCAGCCGCCCCACCTGCTGCGTGCACTTGAACCGCTCGGCCAGCAGGTGGATCAGCGCGGCGTCAATGTTGTCGATGCTCTGACGGAGGCTGAGCAGCTCGTCGTGGGCATCCTCCCCGGCGGGTGCGGGCAGATCTTCGTGTGCGGCCATACTTCGACGATAATGCACTCGCGGCAGGCCCCGGCCCCACCCTCACCCTCGAACGGCGGGAGCCGGCTCGGCGGGCGTCGCGGGCTGCGGGACGGCGCCCCGGCGGCGCGGGCTCAGCCGGATCCGCTTCTGGGTGAGCAGGATGCCGACCAGCACGAGCAGGGCACCGACCGGTTCGTGCCAGGAGAAGGTTTCGGCCAGGACGAGGACGCCGAGCACGACGCCGACGACGGGCGTCACGTAGGTGACGGTCGACGCGTTCGTGGGCCCCCAGGCTCGCAGGACGTTGATGTTCCAGATGTAGGCCAGGCCGGTGCCGAGGGCGCCGAGGGTGAGCAGGCTGAGCACGATCGGCCAGCTCAGCGACACGGGTTGCCAGGCGAGCACCGGGGTGAGCAGCAGCATGATGACGCCGCCGATGCCGATGTTGAGGAAGGCGAAGGTGGCCCCCGCGATCGGCCGGCCGCTGAGGTGCTTGCGGGTGTAGCTGAAGGTGAAGCCGTAGCAGACGGCCGCGCCGAGGCAGGCCAGCTGGCCCCAGAGGTCGCCGGTCAGGGCCGCGTAACGCCAGGGCGCGATGATCACGAGCACGCCGAGGATGCCGACGAGCACGCCGACCGCCTGGCCGCGGCCGAGGCGCTCCACCCGGAAGGCGAGCGTGGCCATCACCGCCGTCATGATCGGCGTCACCGCGTTGTAGATGCTCGCCAGGCTCGACGACACGTACTGCTCCGCCCAGGCGAAGAGGAGGTGCGGGACGACGCATCCGCTGATCGCGATCACGATGAAGTGCAGCCAGACGACACGCTCACGCGGCAGCACGGGCCCGCCCGCGATGCGGGGGCGGGTGACCAGCACGATCAGGCCGAGCGTGAGCCCGCCGAGCACGAGCCTGGACCAGGCGATCTGCCCGAAGCTCACGCCGTCGAGGGCGATCTTCATGAACAGGAAACTGGCACCCCAGACCACACCCATCCCCAGGAATTGAAGGGTGACGAGGGTCTTGCCTGCTGCCGCTGTATCGTTCACCAGCCGACACTACCGCGCCCCGCGGACCCCCGAATCGGGTTCCGGCCGCGATGTCCGGAATCCGCCGATCCCTGGCCGTTCCTCACCCCCGCGAAACCGCAGTTGTGCGCCTTATTCGCGACGAATGACGCGCACAACTGCGGTTTCGCGGGGAGAAAAGGCGGGGGTCAGCCGATCAGGTCGTGGCGCACGACGATGGCCTCGCGGTCGGGGCCGACGCCGATCGCCGAGATCCGGGAGCCGCTCATCGCCTCGAGCGCGAGCACGTAGTCCCGGGCGTTCTTGGGCAGGTCGTCGAACGAGCGCACGCCGGTGATGTCCTCGGTCCAGCCGGGGAAGTCCTCGTAGACGGGCTTCGCGTGGTGGAAGTCCGACTGCGACACCGGCACCTCGTCGAAACGCACGCCGTCGACCTCGTAGGCGACGCAGACCGGGATGGTCGCAAGGCCGGTGAGCACGTCGAGCTTGGTGAGGACGAAGTCGGTGACACCGTTGATCCGCGCCGTGTACCGGGCGATCGGGGCGTCGTACCAGCCACAGCGCCGCGGACGGCCCGTGGTGGTGCCGAACTCGAAGCCGTTGGCGCGGAGGAACTCGCCCGAGTCGTCGAACAACTCGGTCGGGAACGGGCCCGCGCCGACGCGGGTCGTGTACGCCTTGACGACGCCGATGACGCGGTCGATCCGGTTGGGGGCGACGCCGGAACCGGTCACCGCGCCTCCGGACGTGGCATTGGACGAGGTGACGAACGGATAGGTGCCGTGGTCGACATCCAGCATCGTGGCCTGGCCGCCCTCGAACAGCACGGTCTTGCCGGCGTCGAGCGCCTGGTGCAGCAGCAGCGCGGTGTCTTCGACCATCGGCCGCAGGCGCTCCGCGTAGCCGAGCAGGTCGTCGACGACCTCGTCGACGGTGATCGCCCGGCGGTTGTAGACCTTGACGAGCATATGGTTCTTCTGGGCGAGGGCGCCCTCGACCTTTTGGCGCAGGATGTTCACGTCGAACAGGTCCTGCACGCGGATGCCGACCCGGTTGATCTTGTCGGCGTAGGTCGGCCCGATGCCGCGGCCGGTCGTGCCGATCTGGCGCTTGCCGAGGAAGCGCTCGGTCACCTTGTCCAGGGTGCGGTGGTACTGGGTGATGACGTGCGCGTTGGCGCTCACCTTGAGCCGGGAGACGTCCACCCCGCGGGAGCTGAGCGCGTCGAGCTCCTCGAAGAGCACCTCGATGTCGACGACCACGCCGTTGGCGATGACCGGCGTGACGCCCGGCGAGAGGATGCCGGAGGGCAGCAGGTGCAGGGCGTACTTCTCGTCGCCGACGACGACGGTGTGCCCGGCGTTGTTTCCGCCGTTGAACTTGACGACGTAGTCGACGCGGCTTCCGAGCAGGTCGGTCGCCTTGCCCTTACCCTCGTCGCCCCACTGGGCTCCGATCAGAACGATCGCTGGCATTAGTTGTCTCCTCGGATGACGAAGGCTTCGGTGGGCGGGGCCGGGTCGGTGCCGGGCGGGGTGGCAGGCGCGCTGCCGGGCGACGAATGCCGGCCGGCGGCGGGCGCGACCACCCGGATGATCTGGGTCTCGGTGTGCTCGTGCTCGAACCTGTTGATGACGCTCGGGTCCGCGCCGTTCAGGAAGGTCGTGAGCCGCTCCACCTCGTCGGTCTCGCCGATCTCGGCGGCGGCCCGGCGCAGGGCGAAGAGCGCGCGCAGCACGCCGCGGTTGGGTTCGTGCGACCACGGGATCGGGCCCTGGCCGCGCCATCCGGCCTTGCGCAGCGAGTCGAGGCCGCGGTGATAGCCGACCCGCGCATAGGCGTAGGACTCGAGCGTGCGGCCCTCCGCATGGGCGGCATCGGCCAGCGTGGCCCAGGCCAGGGACGAGGTCGGATGCGCAGCGACGACGTCGGGGATTCCGCGGCCGCCGGTTCGACTGAGCGCCGCGATCACCTCGGGTTCCGGGGGAAGGAGGGTCTCGGGCTGGTCGAGCAGATTGGCGCCGGTCACACCCCATGCTACCAAGACCCCCTCCGTCACCTCCGCGAATCGGCAGTCGTGCGCGTTATCGGGGGGTTTTAGCCTGCACAACTGCGGGTTCGCGGGACCGGCCGAACGTGGCGAGGACGGCGTCGACCACATCGGCCTGGGGCCGGTCCGGGTCGGAGACGAGCCATTCGAGGCCGGCCATCAGGGTGGCCCCGAACACGCTGGCCGCCATCAGCTGGGTCGACCAGGTGACGGATGCCCCGGGGTCCTGCCCCGCGGGCACGGATCGTTCCCGGCCGGCCCCGTCGATCGCCGCCGCGAACTCGGCGAGCGCCTCATGCCGGAACGCGAAGGAGGTTTCCTGCCAGGGCCGGTCCGTGCGGAAGATGTCCCCCGCGATGACCCTGGCCAGGGGGGTATTGGCCTTGATCCGGCCCAGCAGGGTCGTGACGAGCGCCTCGATCGCCGCCTCGCCCTGGGCGCCCGCCCGCGCCTCGCGCAGGGCTTCGGTCAGCGCGCTCATGCCCTCGAGCATGAGCCCCTCGAAGAGCTGGTCCTTGGAGGAGAAGTTGTAGTACAGGCTGCCCTTGGCCACCCCGGCGCGCTCGGCGACGTCGTCCATCGTGGTGCCGCTGATGCCGCGCTCGGCGGCCAGCTGCAGTGCGGCATCCAGGATGGCCCGCTTGGTTCCGGTTGTTCGCGCCATGTCGCCCCTTGTTGGTGTGCGGTTGTTTTTGTACTGACTAGTCAGTATATTGGATCTCGGCCCTCGCTGCCATGGCGCACCCGCCGGGACACCCCGGCCACGGGAGCCCCACATCGACGAACGAAGGCAGCATGCTCATCACCCTCACGGCGGTCACGAAAGGCCCACGGCACTCGGCCCTCCCGCCCACGACGCTCGAATTCGGCAGCGGCACCGTCACGCTCGCGCGCGCCGAAACCGAGCGCCGGCCCACCGTGCTCGGGCTGATCGCCTCCGGACGGATGCGGCCGGACACGGGCAGCGTGCTGCTCGACGGCCACGCCGACTACTCCGGCATGCGCCGCCGCATCGCCCTGGTCGACGCGCTCGGCGTCTCGGACCCGGCGGCGGATGTCACCGTGGCCGAGGTCGTCGCCGAGGAACTCATGTTCGCCGGACGCCTCGGCCATCCCCGGGCGGTCTCCCGGGTGTTCGCCGACCTGGGCCTGGCCGACCGGGACCGCTCGGACATGGCCGACCTGGCTCCGCTCGCGCGTATCCGCCTGCTGACCGAGCTGGCGGTCATGCGTGGCGGGGTGGACGGCCTCGTGATCACCTCGCCCGACCGGCACGGCGGCGATCCGCTCGACTGGTGGCAGGCCGCCGGCGACCTGGCCGAACGGGGCTACGCCGTGCTCGCGATCGCCGGCGAGGCCTCGGCACACGCCGTCGCCGGGCACGCCGTCGCCGGGCACGAAGGAGCTGCCGAATGAAGGTCTTCTCGATGATCCGCGCCGAACTCGCGCGGCTGACCGCCACGACGATGTCCCGCATCGCCCTCGCGGCCCTCATGCTCGTACCGGTGCTCTACGGCGGCCTCTACCTCTGGGCCAACCACGACCCATACTCGGGCCTCGATCGCGTGCCGGTCGCCCTCGTCGTGGCCGACACGGGCGGTACGGTCGACGGCGCCGAACGCAACTACGGAGACGAGGTCGCCGACCAGCTCATCGACGATCGCGCGTTCGCGTGGCATCGGGTGTCCGCGGCGACGGCGCAGGCCGGCGTGACCGACTCGACCTACGACTTCGCCGTCACCCTCCCCGCCGACTTCTCCGCTGCCCTCGCCTCTCCCTCCGGCGATTCCCCGCGGCAGGCCGACGTCACGCTCACCACCAATGACGCGAACAGCTTCCTCTCCTCGACCATCGGCAGCCAGGCCGCCAAGGCGCTGCGCGCGGCCATCGTGGAGAAGGTCAACGAGCAGGCCGCCGGCCGCTTCCTGTTCGGGCTCTCCGACATCCGCACCAGCCTGACCGCGGCGGCCGACGGCGCGGCGAAGGCCACGGATGGCACCGTCGCCGCCCACACCGGCAGCGAGCGGCTCGCCACCGGCGCCGCCACCCTCGCCGACGGCACGGGACGGCTCGCCGACGGCACGAGCGGGGTTGCCGCCGGGGCGGCCGGCGTCGCCACGGGCGCGGACGAGCTC
>NZ_SOEZ01000033.1 GCF_004402215.1 Cryobacterium tagatosivorans | reverse complement strand
TCGCCACCCGCTACGACAAACTTGCCCTGACCTACCGCGGAGGAGTCGTCCTCCGCGCCATCACCATCTGGTTACACGAATTAGGAGACACGCCCTAGATGCAGCGGGCTAGTATCCGTTCAAGGGACTCCAGGAGAATTCGGGCTGGGTCCGTCTCGATCGCAGGGAGGCTGCCGTGTTTCAGCGTCGAGGTGCGTAGCTTCTTGATCACTGCCGTTGTCGGCATGGCGATGGCAGCGAGTGGGTGCAGCGCTCCTGGCCCGGACCCCGGTGGAGCGACCGCAACGTCTCCCGAGCCCGGTAAGAGCATTTCCAACGCAGGTGAAACCGCGAGTTGGGAACTTCTCAATGCTGCAGAGATCACGCCCGAATCCACCGTGCTGCGGCTGGGCGTGACACGAATCGAGTGCGCGAGTGGGATCACCGGCACAGTCCTTGAGCCTGAAATACAATGCGATGGTGAGCAGATCGTGATTCGCACGTCTGTCGAAACGCCGGAACCAGGCGACTACAGCTGCCCAGGCAACAACATGGTGCCCATCACGGTTCATCTCCAGAGCCCCGTCGGCCAGCGGCAACTCTTCGATGCTGCCTGTCTGGACGCTGAAACGCTGGCCACCGCGTTCTGTGTCGACGGGGGCGTGCGCTGGCGTCCGTAACCGGGAGGCGCCTGGTGAGCCCATTCCGCTCGGTCGCCCTTGGGCGTACCATTCCGTGCATCGCTAACCCGTGACCGGCTCGTCATAGCCAGCGCGGAGCTACCCAAGAGGAGCGCACCGTGCGTGCAACCAGCGAACACGACAGTAGTGCCGCGCCGGCGAAGACGGCGACCGGGAACACCAATCGGGCAGGGTTGCGTGCAGGTGGAACGGCGGTCGTCATTGCCGGGCTCGGAGGCATCACGTGGTTCACGCTCGAGCTCCTACCGCCAGTTCTCGGCTTCGACGACACCGACAACCCCGCAGTGAGCCTCGATTATCTGCGCCAGTATCCGCAGTTTTACCCCCTTGCCGGGGTCGTGCTTTTCATCATGGCGATCGCGTTCGTCGTGGCGAGTTTCGTCGTCTCAGATGCGCTTGCGCCACGCACAAGCAGTATCACTCGCCGAAGTCTGAGCGCGCTCGGCGTCTTGTCGGCTGCACTCTTATTCATGCACGGGGTCTTGCGCGAGTCGGTGGGGCCGTTGCTCTACATCGACGGGATGAACAGCGGATGGGGCGAGTCCGCGTACCTCACCATTCAGATGCTGGGAACCCATGGTTTCGGCCAAGCGAGCCTCCTTGTGCTCTGTGCCTGGGCCGTGGGTATCAGTGTCGCCGGGGCACGCTCGCGCGCCCTTCCGATCTGGTTGTGCGTCCTGGGAGTCGTCACCGGCCTCCGGCTCGTGATACTCCTCGCTGGTCCATTCCTGACGGCAACAAGTACCGACTTGCCCGAGTTTCTCTGGGTTGGCTCAGTGGCGCTGATCCCGCTGGGAATGCTTTGGTGGCTTGGGCTCGGCGTTGTGCTGCTGGTCAAGTCCCGCCCCCACCGCGAGCAGAGGCCCATCAATTCGGCAGCGTGAGCTGCGTCGAGCAGATGCGTAGAGACGCGAACACCGAGTCATCAACGCGGCGTCCCGCAGCGACGCGGCCGGAAATTCTTGAGCTCGCGGCCGACAGGATCACCTCGCCCGACGTGATCCGCTACGGCGCTGCCCTGCGCGGAAACGCGGCCTACCTTGCGGACCGCGACAGTCAGACTCAGCGCGACTGACCCGATTGCTTCTCCGCCGTGAGTGAGCGGCCGGTGACCACCTAGGCTGGGCCGGTGCAGTTCTCTCTCTGGCTGGCCCTGCTTGGCGCGGGCACCCTGATCAGTCTCACGCCCGGCGCGGGGGCGATCAACACCATGAGCAACGCCCTCAACTCGGGCTTCCGACGCTCGATCTGGGGGATCCTCGGCCAGCAGGCCGCGCTTCTCGCCCACATCGTGATCGTGGCGCTCGGTGTCGGCGTCCTTGTCGCCGGCTCCCCGCTCGCCTTCACGGTGATTCGCTTCGTGGGTGCCGCCTACCTCGTGTACCTCGGCATCCGCCAGTTTCTCGCCAAGCCGGCGCTCGATGCCGAGAGCGCCCCTGCGCTGAGCCACGATCCGGCCTGGTCGATGTTCCGGCGCGGGCTGTGGGTCAACCTGTTGAACCCCAAGGCGATCGTGTTCTTCCTGGCGTTCCTGCCCCAGTTCATCCGCCTCGATCGACCGATGCTGCCGCAGTACTTGATCGTCGCCGCCACGGTCATCGTGGTCGACATCCTGGTGATGTGGTTCTTCTTTGCCCTGACGGCACGTTCGCTCCAACGGTTCACCGGCGACGCCCGCGGTCAGCGCGTTGTGAATCGAGTCTTCGGTGTGCTGTTCGTGTCGGTCGGCGTGCTGCTCGCCGTCATCCACTGATTCCGCTTAGGAACGCCCCTTCCCTGCCTTGTCTTGGCTGAGCGGGGCGTCGAGGTGGAGCGCGGATCGGACAGCGGGGAGGACCTCGGTCGCCAGCAGCTCGATCGAGCGGAGCGTGTCCGCCTGCGAGAGGCCGCCCAGTCCGACCTCGGCGAGGAAGCGGGTGTGGCCGAGGGTCTCGTGTTCCCAGAGGATCTTGTCGACGATCTCGGCCGTGCTGCCGGCGAACAGCGCTCCCCGAGGGCCCGCCCAGCTGTCGAAGGATGCGCGGTCGAGCCGCCCCGCGCGAGGCATGTTCTGGCCGATGTACGAGGAGTAGTGCGGGTAGAACGTGTCCCGGGCGCCCTGCGAGGTCGCCTCGACGTAGAAATGCGAGGTCACGCCGATCCGCCCCGGCGAACGCCCCGCTTCGGCTGCGGACCGGCGATAGAGCTCGGCGAGGGGCGCGAAACGCTGCGGGTCGCCGAGGATCGCGAGATACAACGGAAGCCCGAGGGCTCCCGCGCGGACGGCGGAGCTCGGTGTTCCTCCGACGGCAAGCCAGACCGGCAGCGCCGGCTGGAACGGACGCGGCCAGCCCCCGGCCTCCTCGAGCGGCGCACGGGTCGTGCCGCTCCAGGTGACGGGGTTCTGGTCCCGGATCCGCAGCAGGAGTTCGAGACGGTCCTCGAAATACTCGTCGTAGCGGTCCAGGGGCTGGCCGAACAGCGGGAAGGACTCCAGGTACGCGCCGCGGCCCGCGGTGAGCTCGGCGCGGCCGCCGCTGATGAGGTCGAGAGTGGCGAAGTCCTCGAACACGCGCACCGGGTCGGCACTGGAGAGTACGGTGACGGTGCTGGTCAGGCGGATGCGCGTGGTCTGGGCTGCCGCGGCGGCCAGCACGACCTGCGGCGACGACACCGCGAAGTCCTCCCGGTGGTGCTCGCCGACGCCGAAGACGTCGAGCCCGGCCTCGTCGGCCACCCTGGCCCACTCCACGCCGTGAGCGGCCGATGAGCGCCGGCACACCGTTCGAGATTGGCATCTTCACGTTCGGCGAGCTGACCCGGGGCGCTGGCGGAACTCGGATCCGGGCGGATCAGCGCCTGCGCGACCTCCTGGGTGCCGGAGTGCAACTGCGTGGTCATTGCTTGTTTCCTTCCAGCGTCGATGGAGTTACTTACGTTGTATGTTTATCCTGTAAGCAATTCACATGTACGTAGTAAGTCTGTCAACGGGGCAAAGCGCAGGAGGGAGTGGCTAGCGACAGCTCATCAGCGTGCTGAACAGAGCCGAGCGCTCCATCAGCCGGCCGGCTGGGCGTCGCGCGCCCGCTCAAGGGCGTCGAGGATCAGGTCCAGGCCGAAGGGGAACTCGTTGCCGTAGTTGTAGCCGGGCCGGAGAACATATTCCGCGGTCAGTTCGGCGAGGTAGGGGTATTCGTTGGCCGGCAGTTGAGCGAGCATGAGGTGCGCCATCGTGGCCGCCTCCTCGTCGGTGGTGAAGGGCAGGCTCTTTTCCTGCATCGCGAAACCGTAGATGTAACTGTCCACGGCCGAGAAGGCGTGCGCGGCCAGCGCGATCGAGAATCCGCCGTTCCGCAGGGTGCCGATCACCCGGTCGTGGTGCCTCAGCGTGGCGGGGCCGGGGTTCGTCCCGGAGTCCTTCAGCGCGGTGGCCCAGGGATGGCGCGACAGGGCGTCGCGAAAGGACACCGAACGCTTGCGCAGCGCCGCCTTCCAATTGTCACTGTGCGACGGGAGCTCGATCTCGGCGAAGACGGCATCGATCATGCCGGTGAGAAGGTCTTCCTTGTTGGCGATGTGGTTATAGAGCGACATCGCTTCGACGCCCAGCTCCTCGCCGAGCCGACGCATCGTGAGCGACTCGATACCGCCCGCGTCGGCCAGGGCGATGGCGGTGGCGAGCACTCGCTCGCGGTTCAATCGCACTCGGTGCGGGGCGCCCGCCTTGCTCGGTGATGCCATCGTCATGTTCTCCTGATCTTCCTGTTGACAAGCTTACTACGTACATGTAACTTACTTACTTACACCATAAGCTTACGACGTAAGGAGAACTCAATGAACACCACCCAGCTCAGCCCGAAGGACATCGCCGGGACGCCGCGCCGGTCGGCCCTGGACTTCACCGCCTGGTCGCCGCGCCGGGCGAGCCTGGTCGCCGGAATCGCCCTCGCACTGATGGCGGTCCTGGCCGGCTTCGGCAACTTCGGGGCCATCGTGCCCCTGGTCACTCCGGGCAACGAGGCGAAGACGGCACAGGACATCTCCGATTCCGCGCCGCTGTTCCTCGCCGGTATCGTCAGCCTGTTCATCGTGACCATCCTCGACATCGTCGTCGCCGGCGCCTGGTACACGCTGTTCAGACCGGTCAGCCGGGGCCTCTCGGCCGCCGCCGCCTGGACCAGGGTCGCCTTCGCGGTGGTCTTCATGGTGGCCATCGGCCAGCTCGTGACCGCGCTCACCCTGCTGGACGAGCCCGCGGCCGCCCTGCACGCCATCGAGGCCTTCACCACCATCTGGGTCACCGGCCTCGGCCTCTTCGGCCTGCACCTGCTGCTGATCGGCTACCTCGCCTACCGCTCCGGCTTCATGGCACGGATCTTCGGCATCCTGCTCGCGATCGCGGGCCTCGGCTACCTGGCCGACGCGTTCGGCACCGTGCTCGTCGCCGACTTCACGGCCGTCTTCGGACGATACCTTTTCGTGGGCGAGGTCGCGATGATCTTCTGGCTGCTGATCAAGGGCCGCCGCCTCAACTGAGCCGCCCGGCCTGCGCCCAGTCTTGCCCGGCCGGCTGAGCCGAGGTGTCGCGTCAGCAGTAGAAGGCCCGGGTGGTGTCGGGCGCGACGATGGCCACCACCGAACCGTCGGGCTGCATCCTGGCAACCCCGCCATACGGGTTGGCTTCACCCCACGGGGCGGCGTCGGCCACCTTGTCGTACACGAAGGGGCCGGAGTCGTCGTTGTACTCGTCCAGGGCCTGTTCGGGCGGAAGCTGGTTGAAGAACTCCCGCGCGTTGTCCCCCACCGCGAAATCACCGCTGCTCTGCAGGGCCACGCCGTCGAAACTGGGCCCTCGGAAGGTCACGACGAAGCCGACCGAGTCGGTCGGCTCCCACTGGGTGAGCACGACCGCTGGCTCGCCCGCGTCGCCCAGGCGTAGCTGGCGTCGAGCGTGCCGCGGCAGGCGTCGTCGGAAGCGGGAGGCTGCTCCGGAGCGACTCCGAGGGCGGCCGTGAGGAAGGCCACGGCGGCATCGGTCCCCTGCTCGAAGTCCACGGTCGCGACCGGCTGACCCCCAGCCGTCTCGCTCACGAGCTGCGAGCCGCTCATGACGATCGCCGACACAAGCGGGGCCGGGGTCGTCGTCGGGCTCGCGCTCTGTCCGGCGGGCGAGCCGTTCGTTTCTTGGGCCAAGGGAACCGACGAGGCGCACGCCGACAGCAGGAAGGCGACGGATGCCGCGAGGGCACCGGCAGCCAGTCCCCGCGACCGCGTGCCACGGACGTTGTTGACGATCATCGAGCCCTCACCCCCCGGCTCCGAGGTCCGCCGAACAGACGGCCCCAGCCCTATTTCCCGACAGCCTAGTGGGCTGCGTGCCGGTGCGGGGCGTCTTGCTACTATGCGCTGCAAGGAGGGTCCGATGAACGGCGCTGCCGCGGCGGAAGAGTGACCGATCCCGGGATGGCGAGCGCCCGCGCGGAGCCGATCCCGCTCGAGCAGTACTTCTCGGGCCGGGACCCGCTCTCGCGCGAGCTCTTCGACGTCGTCCGCTCGGCGATCGAGTCGATCGGACCGGCCACGATGCGCGTCACCCGGAGCCAGGTGGCCTTCCGCCGACGACGTGCGTTCGCCTGGACCTGGCTGCCCGGCCAGTACCTGCGGGGCGACGTCGCGCCGCTCGTCCTGACGATCGCCCTGCCCCTGCGCGACGCTTCAGCGCGCTGGAAGGAGGTCGTCGAGCCACGTCCCGGCCGATTCACCCATCACCTCGAGCTTCGCTCGGTGGCGGATGTCGACGGGCAAGTCCTCGCCTGGCTTCGCGAGGCGTGGGGGCAGGCCGGTTGAGGGCTCCGAATTCGGTGGTGCGGGCAGGATTCGCGGGCTGCACGCCGCTACGCGGGCGATGCGCCACCCGCGCAGCGGCGTATCGCACGCGTGGCTCAAAATCACCCGGGCATTACCCTTGGGGAGACACGCCCTGGACCCGGCTCTCGTCAGCCGCCTCCGGGAGAACGGCGAACGCGCGCACCGGGAACGTTCCGAAGCCCTCGATCTTCGGGGGAACCGCGGTGAATCGGGCGCCCCGGGCGGGCAGCCGGTCCAGGCCGGTCAGGTGCTCGACGATGTGGATCCCGGCAGCCAGCAGCAGCGTGTGCGCCGGTCGTTCACCGCCCGAGGACGCATCGTCGATGTTGACGGAATCGATCCCGACCAGGGCGGCACCGGCGTCGACGAGGAAGCGTGCGCCCTCTTCGGTGAGGTAGGGCGCCGCGTGCCCGTACTCCTCCTCGCCGAAGTGCCGGTCCCAGCCGGTGTGCAGCAGCACCGCCGCACCGGCCAGGTCGCGGTCCCGGAAGACCTCGGCGCCGATTCCCCTCTCGGCCGCCGCGGAGAGGTGGAACACCTCGGCGCGGAGGTCGACCAGGGTTTCGATGTCCAGCCCGGCGAGATCGGTCCCTCCCGCGTAGCGATGGAACGGACTGTCGATGTAGGTGCCGGTGTTGCCGATCATTGTGATGATGTCCATCGTGAACTCCGTCCCCGGTGCGTAGCGGGACGCCGAGTCCTGGCGGGACAGGAACGAACTGATGGTGGGCGCCGGCAGGCCGGGATAGGTGACGAGGCCTTCGGCAATCGTGTGGCTGAGGTCGATGACCCGGCTTCTGCGGGGGGGCGGCGGATGCTGCGGGGTTGGCGAACATGGTTTCCTGTCTGTCGATGAGTGGACCGTGACCGGCCCGAACGGATGAATGGTTGTCAGTGCATGAATCGCGGAGCATTCGCGGCGGGCTTTCCCACCGGAACGAACACCAGGGCGACCAGGGCGATGACGACGGCGGTGAACGCGACGGCCGAGTACGCCGCAATGAAGCCGCCCGTGGTCTGCGGCGCGTTGAGGCTTGCGGCAGCGATGACCGAGAGGGACGCGACGCCGACCGCGACGCCGAGCTCGTGGAAGGTGTTGATGATCGCCGAGGCGATGCCCATCTCCTGCGGCGCGACGTGCGACATGGCGGTCGTCGTCGCCGCGACGAACGCACCGCCGAGGCCGAGCGCCGCGACGCTGACGCCCGCGATCAGCAGGGGGATCGTCTCCAGGTGCAGGGCCGCGGTGGCCGTTCCGGCGGCGGTGAGGAGGAACGCGGCGGTCGCGACCGGCCGGGCACCCTTCCCAGCGACGAGGTTTCCGCCGAGGTGGGCTCCCACCAGGGTGGCCAGCGCCACCGGGAGGAAGGCGACTCCGGTGGCCAGGGGCGACCAGCCGTGGTGTCCCTGCAGCACGAAGGACAGCAGGAAGAAGCTCCCGACGAGCAGCGCACTGGCGGCGAGCATGACGACGATGCCGGCCTGCATCGGCCGCCGGCCGACGATGGCGAGGTCCAGCAGGGGATCTTTCGCCGTGCGCTCGCGGACCACGAACAGCACGAAGGGCACCGCGGCCGCGGCGATGAGCGCCAGGGAGCCGGCGGGCGGCAGGTCAGTGGAGAAGCTGGTGATCCCGTAGATCAGCGTGCCCACGCCCAGGGTGGCCAGAAGGGCTCCGATCAGATCGACCCGGCGGCCTCCGCGGACGACGCGCACGGCGGGGACCACGAGTGGAAGGAGCACAGCAACGACAATACCGATCGGCACGTTGATGAAGAAGATCCAGCGCCATCCGGGTCCCTCCGTGAGCAGGCCGCCGATCAACACGCCAACGGCGGCGCCGGCTGCTCCGACGGCGCCCCAGGTCGCCAGGGCACGGTGGCGTTCGGCGCCGCTGAACCGGCCGGTGACCGTGGCCAGCGCGGCCGGGGAGAGGAGGGCCGCGCCAATTCCCTGGGCGGCGCGAGCAAGCAGCAGGGTGCTCGTGTCGGCGGCGAACCCTGCCAGCAGTGACGCTGCGGTGAAGATCACCAGGCCGATCAGCACGACCCGCCGGGATCCGAAGAGGTCGGCAAGCCGGCCGCCGAAAAGGAGCAGGCCGGCGAAGGGGATGACGTACGCCGTGATCGCCCAGCTGGCGGCGGCACTGTCGAGTCCGAGGTCCCGGCCCAGCTGGGGAAGTGCGACATTCATGACGGTGATGTCGAGGATGAGCATGAACTGGGCAGCGCAGAGCAGCGCGAGGGCCAGCCAGCGGCCGCGCGATTGCTCGTGGCCCGGGGCGTGGTGGCCAATGGTGGATATCGGGTGGGACACGGTTCCTCCTAAGTCGTACATCAGTGTTTGAATTGATATTAACCCATACATTGCTGTTTGAGATAGTGTTAATTCATGACCACTGACCTGGATGACCGAAATCGCCGTGCCGACGCCCAGCGCAACCGGGCGGCAATCCTTGACGGAACGGTGACCTGCCTGTCGGTCAACCCCCGGGCGAGCATGGCGGAGATCGCCCAGGCGGCCGGCATCGGACGCGTGACCCTCTACGGGCACTTCTCCTCCCGCAGGGAACTCCTCGAGGCGGTCGTCGAGCAGACGATGCACGAGGCGGAGGCTCAGCTGGCTCCGCTCGACCTCGGCGGGGACCCGCGCGCGGCACTCGACCTGCTCATCCGGTCATCCTGGCGCATCATCGACAAGCTGCACGGGCTCATGGCCGCCGCCGAGCAGGAGCTCGGGGCCGACCGCATCCGCGACCACCATGACCGGACCCTGCACCGCGTTCGCGGGCTCATCGAGCGCGGCCAGGCCGAGGGCGCCTTCCGCTCGGACCAGTCGTCCAGCTGGATCACGGCCTGTTTCTTCGCGATTCTGCACGGCGCGTCCGGCGAGATCCGCGCCGGACGGCTGAGCGATCGCGACGCCGCCACGGCGATCCCCTCGACGATCCAGGCCATCGTTTCCGTGCCGGCCGGCGACGCCGTCGACGTCGGCAAGGCCTGACCGCGCCGGCGCCCTCGCGTCCCGTTCAGGCGCGCGCCAGCAGCCAGTCCATCGCCGCCGGGCACGCGTCCAGGACCGCGATGTGGCCGTCGCCCGGGCGCAGCCACAACTCGGACTCACGGCACTGGCGCAGCAGCCACTCGGCGTGCGCCGGCGGCACGACTGCGTCCTGGTCGCCCTGCACGAGCAGAATCGGCGCTCTGATGGCCGAGACGTCGAAGCCCCAGGGGCCCACGAAGGCGAGGTCGTCGTCGATCAGGCCGTCGGATCCGGCGGCCGATGCCAGGCCGACGTCCCGGCCCAGCGACGACCAGGCGCCGGCCAGGGCCGCATAGTCGCGGTCGTTGAAACTGTCCGGGTCGAACTCCTCCGTCGCCTCATGGAGTTCGCGCGCCCGGCGGCCGGACGCGGCCGCCCGCAGGGAGGCGCCGTCGCCGACCATGCCGGCGAAGAAGTCGAGGCCGGCGGCGTCGAACGGGGCGAGGCCGGCGAGGCAGGCCGCGCCCGTCACCCGCGCCGGCAGGAGCGCGGCACAGGCGAGGGCATGCGGGCCGCCGCCGGATGCGCCCATCACCGCGAATCGGTCGACTCCGAGGGCGTCCACCAGCTGCTCCACATCGGACGCCGCCGACGCGACGTTCCGGCCGGGCCGAGGGGACGACCCGCCATAGCTCGGTCGGCCGTACGAAATCAGGCGGATGCCCCGGCCGCGCGCCGCGGTGAGGAGCGGCTCCAGGGGGGCGCCGGTCTGTGGCGACCCGTGATGCCACAGCACGGTGAAGGCGCCCGCCGCCCCGGCCGCGCTGTCGTGAACCCGGAGCGTGCGGCCGTCGCTGAGCCGAAGATCCTGAGAGGTGTACATGTGCAGAGCCTAAGCGGTCCCCCGGCCAGGGCCCCGTGGTGGTACTACTGGTCGGACAGCGGCAGAACCAGCGCGTTGGAAGGGATCCGCTCCATGGCCACACTGAGCTACACCGGGATCACGTCCCTCGACGGCTACCTGGCCGACGCCGACGGCAGCTTCGACTGGGCCGTGCCGGACGACGAGGTGCACGCCTTCATCAACGACCTCGAACGATCGGTCGGCACCTATCTCTTCGGGCGCCGGATGTACGAGGTGATGAGCTTCTGGGAAACCGCGCACACCCTCGCCGACCCTCCGCCGGTCATCCGGGACTTCACGGCGATCTGGCAGGCGGCCGACAAGGTCGTCTTATCGAGGTCCCTGGCGACGACGTCCACCGCGCGCACGCGGATCGAGCGGTCCTTCGACCCGGACGCCGTCCGGCGGCTCCTGGCGGCGGCGCCGCGCGACGTCAGTGTGGGCGGCGCCGACCTGGCCGGCCAGGCGATCGCGGCCGGGCTGGTCGACGAGATCGGGATGTTCGTGGCGCCGGTCGTGGTGGGCGGCGGCACGCGCTTCCTCCCCGACGGGGTGCGGCTGAGGCTCGACCTGCTCGATGAACGCCGGTTCGGCAACGGCATGGTGTACCTGCGCTACCGGGTCGAACGGGCGCCCGGGGCGTAGCGGTTACGCCGCGGCGAACCGCTTCGCCGAGCGCGCCTTCGCCTTTTCGGCCTCGATATCCCGGTTCTTCGGCGGGGCGGCGCTGACCAGGTCCTCGAGCAGGTGCCTCGAGATGTGGGCGATCTCCGCGACCGCCCGGTCGAACGCCTCGGCATTGGCCTTCGACGGCCTGGTCGCGCCGCTGATCTTGCGCACGTATTGCAGTGCGGCCGCGTGCACCTCGTCGTCCGTGGCGGGCGGCTCGAAATTGTGGAGCGTGTGGATGTTCCGGCACATGCTTCAAGGGTAGCCCGGCACCGTGCATCCGTCACGGGAAGGGGCGCGCGGGCCTCGCGAGGCCGTCGCTCGCCTGCTACTGTCCTTTTGTCCACGGCAGGAGCGAGCACGGGATTGGCCGGACGAGTGCGAAACCACGGCGAGGAGGCCCCGAAGGCAGCGGCGGAGTTGGTCGCCGCGGCCGAGGAGGTGTACGCCCTGCCGCAGGCCGAATTCACCGGGACCCGCAACGACCGCGCGAAGGCCCTGGCGCAGCGGGACAAGGCGCTGGCCGGCCAGGTGCGTCGGCTGCCCAAGCCCTCGGCCGCCGCATGGGCCGTGAACATGCTGGCACGCCGCCGCCCCGACGAGATCGACGGCATCCTCGCTCTCGGCGCTTCCCTCCGCGAGGCCCAGCACACCCTCAACCGGGACGAACTCCAGCGGCTCGGCCGGGAGCGGCAGACCCTCATCGCCGCCGTGGCGCGCCGGGCCGGCGACCTCGCCCGGGAGCTCGGCGCCCCGATCAGCGACTCGGCCGTCGCCGAGGTCGCGCAGACCCTGCAGGCCGCGCTGGCCGACCCCGAAGCCGCGCTGGCGGTGCGCAGCGGCCGACTGGTGCGGGCGCTGGCGTCGACCGGATTCGAGCCGCCGGACCTGTCCGGCGCCGTCGCCGGGGCCGTCGCCGGGGCCGTCGCCGGTGCGGTCGCGCGGGCGGATGCCGCGCCGCGAACGGGTGCGAAATCGTCGGTCGAATCCGCCCAGGACGCCCGCCGATCGGAGCGGGAGGCTGCCCGCGCCCAGCGGGCACTCGACCTGGCCGAAGGCAGGTCCGCGGCGGCCGAGGCGGAGCTGCGGGCCGTGGAAAGCCGCCAGGCCGACCTGGCCCTGCGCCGCGAGCAGCGTGAAAGGGAAACTCGACGCGCTCCAGGACCGTGCTGCCGCCCTGGCGCGAGACCTGGCCGCGACGGCGACCGAGGCGCGGAGCCTGGCTCGGGACCGCGACCGGGCGAGCAGGGAGGCCGCCGAGGCAGGACGGGCCGTCGCTCGAGCACGGGAGGCACTCGGCTGAACGAGTTCTGCGCAGCATTCACTGCGCAGCGTTCACCGCACAGTGGTCACCGCACGGCGTTTACAGCACGGCCGGATCCTGCCTCGCCGCCCATTCCCTGCCGCGTGGCCACGTTGCGGACGGCGAAGTCGGCCGCCGCAACCACCACTCCGCCGCTGAGGGCCCCTGCCAGCATGAATGCGAGGGCCTCCGGATCGAACCCGGAGCCCATCGTCGTCAGCACGACGACGCCGACCGTGAAGCCGATCACCGCCAGCGCCGCAAGGATGCGGGCGATGTCGAGCCCGACGTGGTGCCGCCGCGTCGCGGAGAGGTCCCGCACGGCGTCGACGACCAGCCACACGACCAGCGCGAACAGCGCGGCCATCACCGCCACGAAGTATGCCAGCGCTCCAGCCATATCGGAGCCGGTCGCCAGCCGGACGAGCCAGGTAACCAGGGCCGCCAGCAGGGTTGCCGCGTAGACGGCGCCTCCGCCCAGGACGTACCCCGCAACGGCACCGAGGGTGGCCAGCCAGCCAACCCGGCGCCGATGCAGCAGCCAGGCCAGGACGGGACCGACGAAGAATCCGGCCACGCCGATGATCCAGGAAATCGTCGCCACGCCCGCGTTCCAGCCCGCAGCCGAGTCGAGCGCGAAACTCGCCGCCGTGCCCAGGGCGAATGCGCCGGCGGTCAGCAGGCATCCGTCTGCCGCCGGCATCACGCGTGACCGCCGAGACGGCCGTGGTCCCACCGGAGGGGATGGCGGTGACGGCTGGGACGGCGGTGACGGCGCTGATTCGGCTGACATTGTTCTTCGCCTCCATTTCTGGCGCCGAGTGTACTGCCGCCCCGGAAATCCCGCTGCGGCGGCCGCCGATTACGCGCTGTCATTCGCCATCGAGGCACAGGTCGCAGGCGCGAATGCCGGCGCGCCTGCCCTTGACAGGAGCGGTCGCCGAAAATAGCTTGGGGCCTGAACCGGCGACGCGGTGCAGGTCATCCGGAACTCCATCGACTTCGTGGGGAGGCCACCGTGGCGCAACGCTCAGATTCGGCACTCCACTTCCTCGGAGCCACCGACACCGTCACCGGGTCGCGGTACCTCGTCGAGTCGGGTGACCGCCGGGTGCTCATCGACTGCGGACTCTTCCAGGGTTACAAGCTCCTGCGCGACCGGAACCGCCTTCCCTTCCCGGTGCCGCCCGAATCCATCGACGCCGTGGTCCTCACCCATGCGCACCTCGACCACAGCGGATACCTCCCAGCCCTCGTGCGGGACGGCTTCACCGGCCCCATCTACTCAACGGTCGGGACCGCCGAATTGTGCGGCCTGGTCCTGCCCGACAGCGGCCACCTGCTCGAGGAGGAAGCGTCCTACTCGAAGAAACGCGGGTCGTCCCGGCACGCGAATCCCCGGGCGTTGTACACGGCAGAGGATGCGGTTCGCTCACTCGAGTCGTTCCGGGTTCGGGATTTCGACCAGGAACTGGACCTCGGGCCGGCTCTCCGGGCAAGCTTCATCCCCGCGGGGCACATCCTGGGCGCCGCCCAGGTCCGGCTCGACGTGGCCGGGACCGCGGTGCACTTCACCGGCGACCTCGGCCGGGCGGACGACCCCCTGATGAAGCCCCCACGGGCACTCGGGGCGGTCGACGTGCTCGTGGCCGAGTCGACCTACGGGGACCGGACCCACTCACCGGCCGACCCCGAGGAGGAACTCGGGTCGGTGATCCGGCGGGTGGCCAGGCGCGGCGGAGTCGTCCTGATCCCGGCCTTCGCCGTCGGCCGCTCGGAGTCCGTGCTGCTGCACCTGTCGCGCCTGCGGACGACGGGCGCGATCCCCCCGATCCCGATCTACCTGAACAGCCCGATGGCCATCGACGCCTCGGAGATCTACCGGCGCCACGCCGAGGAGCACCGCCTGACGCCGCAGGAATTCACCGAGATGTACCGGCTGGCCACGCTGGTGCACAGCGTCGACGAGTCGAAGCTGCTCAACCTGCGCGGCGGCCCGATGGTCATCATCTCCGCCAGCGGGATGCTCACCGGCGGCCGCATCCTGCACCACGTCATGGCCTACGGGTCCGACCGGCGCAATGCCATCATCCTGACCGGCTACCAGGCCGGTGGAACGCGCGGCGCCGCGCTCCTCCGCGGCGACGACCACCTTCGGATCTACGGGCGGGACGTGCCGATCAAGGCCGAGGTCGTCGCCCTCGAGAGCATGTCGGCCCACGCCGACGCCGACGGGGTCATCGAGTGGATGCGCGCCGCCCCGCGACCGCCAGCGATGACCTACCTCACGCACGGCGAGCCCTCCTCCGCCGATGCTCTGCGGTTGCGGATCAAGCACGAGCTCGGCTGGAACGCGAGGGTGCCGGAGCACCTCGAGTCCGTCGACCCCGCCCACCCCCGCTGACCCCCGCCGCCTTCGACATCCCCGCCTCTCCCTTCGCCGAACCGTGAGTTTGGCACCTTCGCGGGGCCCGGGAAGGTGCCGAACTCACAGTTCGGCGGGTGGGCGGCGGACGTCGTGGAGGTGGTGGACGGGGTCGTGAAGGAGGTACCGGGCGAGGGTGGTGACGGTGAAGCGGGCGCCGTCGCTGCGACGGCCGGTGCGCGCGCGGTCCGGCTCCCGAACGCCGGCCAGGGCATCGGCGAGGGATGCGGCGGCGACGGCGAGCTCCCGGCCGACCGTGGCCGGGTCCTGCTCGTTGTACCGCTCGGCGACCGCCGTGGCATCCTGGTCCCAATTCGCGAACGGCGGGTCGTCTTCGCTGAGCATGAGGCCCAGCCGCACCGCGAAGATCCGGTAGACGTCGCGCACGTGCGCCGCGTACTCGAGGGCGGACCAGGTGTGGTCGTTCGGGCGCACGGCCGCGTCGGTGCGCGCCAGGACGGGACCCCAGGCGGCCGCGTTCTCGCGAATCAGCCGGGGGATGTCGTCGAAGGCCACCTCGGCGGCACTGAAACCGCACTCGGGGCAGGGCTTCTCGAGGACCCAGGTCCAGTCCTTGGTGTCGGGGGTGATGGCCATGAACGGATTCTAGCCAGCGGCCACAGTCGCCGCCTGGCAGGCCGCGCCGGCGCGCATCGCCTCGGCGGCCTGCTCCGCCGACCAGGGCAGCCGGATGGCGGGAGCCTCGGCGGCCTCCGTCGCCGGCGCCTTCGCCGCGATCCCGGCGAGGCGTTGCGCGAGGGCCTGCACGAACGCGGACCCGGCGGTCGAGTTGTTGAGCACGACCGCGATGGTCAGGCCGCTCGCGGGGTCGACCAGGGTGGCGGAGAGGAAGCCCGGGATCGCACCGGCCTGGCCCCGCAGCGGGCCGAGCTGCTGGCCGCCCAGGCCGTAACGCTGCCACAGCGGGGACGTCCCGCCCTGCGGCACGGTCGCCCACTGCGCATCCGTCGAGGCCTCGGACAGGACGCTGCCCTCGGCGAAGGCCCGCGCCCAGGTCCTCAGGTCGGCGAGGGTTGAGACGACACCGCCGGCGACCCAGCCCATGGAATTGGACAGCTCGGTCTCGTCGCGCAGCTGGTCGCACGACGGCAGCCCTGCCGCGTCGACCGCCGCCGCGTAGCCGTGCGGGTGCGGGTCCGGGAGCCGGACGTCATCGCTCGAGGGGAAGGACGTCTGGGCGAGCCCCAGCGGCTCGAAGATGTACCTCCGGTAGAGGGAGCCCCAGTCCTGGCGGGTCGCCGACTGCAGCGCCATCCCGAGCAGGATGATGCCCGTGCTGGACTGCGACCAGGCGCCGCCCGGCGCCGAGAGGCGCTTGCCGGCCAGGCCGCTCGCGAGGATTTCCATGGGCGGCCACTGCCGGGTGGGATTGTCCACGAACTGGGGCGAGAGCGCACGATAGTAGTCCGCCAGTCCCGAGGTGTTCCGGCAGAGCTGGCCAAGCGTGATCCCCTCGACCTCGGCACTCCGGCTCAGGTAGCGGGAGACGAGGTCGTCGAGCCTCACCCGCCCATCCTCCACGAGCCTGAGCAGCACCGTGCAGGTCATCGACGTGGTGTTCGTCCCGATCCGGAACCGCATGTCGGGCGTCATCGGCGTATCGCCGGTCATCGTGGTGGTGCCGGGTGTCGCGACCCAGTCCCCGGCCCACGGCGCCCAGACCCCGGCCAGCGCCCCGGAGGATCCGGACAGGGCCAGCCCGTCGGCGAGGGCGGCATCGAGCCGTTCGGTGACGCCGGCCGGCAGCCGCGAGCCGGGCGGAACGGTCAGGTCCGGGGCCGAACGGGTCTCGTTGACGCAACCGGAGAAGGCGAGTGAGGCTCCGAGGATCATCGCGAGCGCGGCCCACCTGTGTCTCGGCCACCCGCGTCTCGGAACGGGTCGACTGTCCATTGGCACCCCCAGGCTCCCTAATGGCCCTTGTACCGGGGAGTGTACCCACGCGGAGGAATCCGCGCGCCGGCGGTGGGCGAAGAAATGCGCCCCGCCAGGTGCGGCGCACCGGGGGGTTCTCGGATCAGATTGGCAGCTAACACCAATCCGATTCACGGGCATCTCCGAACAACACCTGAACCCGATCACCGGGGCACCTAAGAGAGGCAACAGAAATGCGCACATCACCTAACAGACTGCTCGGCACCGTCTTCGGCGCGGTCTACGTACTCGTCGGCCTGCTGGGCTTCGCCGTCACAGGCGGCATCGGCTTCATTGCGACCGAGGGCGGCCTGCTCCTCGGGATCTTCGCCGTCAACCCGCTGCACAACGTCGCCCACCTGCTGATCGGCGCCGCACTGCTGATCGCCGGGCTCTCCAGCGTGTCCGCGGCCAAGGCCGTGAACTCCACCGTCGGAGCCGTCTACCTGCTCCTCGGGATCGTCGGATTCTTCATCGTCGGCTCGGCGCTGAACATTTTGGCCCTGAACACGGCCGACCACTTCCTGCACCTGGCCAGCGCCATCGTGCTCCTCGGCGCCGGCATCGGCGCGGAGCGGTCCGCTCGCGTCCACGCCACCGCGACCGCGTAGTCCGAACAGCGACACCCGAGGAGAGGAGCACCACATGACCCCCGTCGCTCGCACCTGGCTTGCCTTCGCCGCAATCGGCGCCGCACTGGTGCATCTGGCCGTCGGCGCCGGTGCTCCTCTCCCGCTCGCGATCATCCTGGTCGGCTTCGGCATCGCCGAACTCGGCTGGGGTGTCGCGACACTCATTCGAGGCCGCGTCCTGGCCCCGGATGCCACCGTCGCCCTCGCCCTCGTCCCGATCTTCGTCTGGGGCATCACGGCGATCCTCGGCAGCGGCCTGGGCGTCTCCGCAGATGCGACGGGACTGCCCTTCTACCCGATGGCCGTCGCCTCGTTCTTCGACATCGCGCTCGCCTGCTCCCTCGCCTGGTCCCGTCGCAGCGAAGCCAGGGACATCGACGCCCGGCCGGCGACAACGGATGCCGCGGCCTCCCCCCGTGCCGACGTCGCGGTCGCCTCACCCCAGCCGCAGGCGGCCTGGCGTTTCCTCGCCGCCCTGATGGTCGGCGGCATGCTGTTCTCCGGACAGACCACGAGCGCCCTGGCCGCCACGAGGGCCGGCGAGTTCGCCGTTCCGCACGGCTCGCACTCCACGCCGGGGACCGACGCTCCCGGCGGCCACACCGACCACGGCACCGGCCACACGGACGGCCACACCGGCCACTAGCCCCGGGGGATCTCCTCGGTGGCGAGGGCCGCACGCTCGCCCTGCATGAAGCGCTGCACGTTCTCGTCCACGATGACGTCGCTCGGACGCAGCGGGCGGGCCAGGTAGAGGCCCTCGAGGCTGGTCAGCCGGCTGAGGGCGACGTAGGTCTGGCCGGGGCTGAAGACCCGTGAGCCGAGGTCGACGACGGCTCGCTCGTAGGTGGCGCCCTGCGATTTGTGGATCGTCACGGCCCACGCCAGCCGCAGCGGGAACTGCGTGAACTCGGCCACGACATCCTTCTTCAGCTTCTTCGTCAGCGGGTTGTAGCTGTACTTGAACTTCTCCCACACCGCGGGCTCCACCTCGTGGGTGTCGCCGTCGATGTCGACGTACACCGTGGAGTCGACCTTCGTGACGGTGCCGATGCTCCCGTTCACCCAGCGCTGCCCGCCGTCCTGGTGGTTGGAGTCGTTGCGCAGGAACATCACCTGCGCCCCCACCTTGAGCTCGAGCACCTCGTCGGCCGGGAATGTGCGTCCGCCGAAGTCGCCGGTGATCTCCGCCTTGGCCGTGAGTGGCCGGCCGGAGAGGCGCTGCAGGGCGGCCGCGTTGATGCGGTTGACCGCGTCATTGCGGGTTGCCAGGGTGATGACCCCTTCACTGGGCGCCGGGCGTGCCCCCGCGGCGTTGAGCGCTCCGCCGATCTCGGCGGTGACCTGGCCGTGGCGCACGGCGTTGAGCATGTGCTTGAAGTCCGCGTCGTGCTGGCGGTGGATCTCGGTGAGCTCGAAGATGCGCAGCTCGGCGTCCTGCCAGACCTTCGCGTCGAAGAACCACATCGACCGGTAGGTGTCGGCGAAGTAGGCGCGCTCGTCGGAGTCGCCGGGCACCGGTGCCAGCTGGTACGGGTCGCCGAAGAGCACGATCTGCACCCCGCCGAAGGTGTCGTGCGGGCGCTGGCGGGCCTGGCGCAGGCTGCGGTCGATCGCGTCCATCAGGTCGGCGTTGACCATGGACACCTCGTCGATCACGAGCGTGTCGATGGTGTTGAGCAGCTTGCGGACCTGGTCGGACTGGTCGATCACGTGGTCGGCGATGACCCCGATCGGCAGCCGGAACAGGGAGTGGATGGTCTGCCCGCCGACGTTCAGCGCTGCCACGCCGGTCGGCGCCGCGATGACGATCTGCTTGCTGGTGTGCCAGGAGAGGTGGTTCAGCAGCGTCGACTTACCCGTGCCGGCGCGCCCGGTGACGAAAACGTTCTGGCGCGTGCTCTCGATCGCGGCGAAGACTTCGGCCTGCTCGCGGGACAGCGGGATCTCGGACACGGGGGCACTTTCGGTGGGCGCGGGTGGGGAACATTCCACTGTAACCGTCCCGGCCCGGCAAACGCCGGGACTTTCCGTGGCTGGGGATACGACCGTGGCGGAACGGTCGTTCGGGGGCGGCGAGCCCGCGCCCGTAGGATGTTGAAGTGACCATCGGGGACGGCGAGAGCCGGAGAAGCCTGCGGCGCGCCATCATCGCCGTGAGCGTGATCGCGGCGCTCCTGCTCGGCGCCCTCCTCGCCGCCATCGGTTCGCTGAACCGGGAGGTCTACAGCGCCGGCGGCTTCGTGCGCCAGTACCTCGAGGCCCTGGCCAGGCACGACCCCGCGAGCGCGCTGGCAATGCCCGGAGTCGAGCTGACGAACGCCCGGCTCACGGAGGCCGGGCTGCCCAGGGATGTCCCCTCGACGCTGCTGCGCGGGTCGGTGCTCGGCGAACTCAGCGACATCGAGCTGCGCAGCGACACCGCGGGCGACAACGGCCGCCACACCGTGGTCTACGACTTTCAGCTGGACGGCAGGAAGTCGACCATGGAATTCGCGGTGGCCCGCACCGGCGCTTTCGCCGGGGTCTTCGACAGCTGGCGCTTCACGACCAGCCCGCTGGCCGTGCTGCAGGTGACCGTGCTGCACGAGGCGACGTTCACGGTCAATGGGCTCACCCTCGACACGCGCGCCCACGCGGCGGCCGAGGCCCCTGTCACGTTCTCGAACCAGGCCGCCTACCTCGCCTTCGCCCCGGCGCTCTACGATTTCACGCACGATTCCACCCTGCTCACCGCCGCCAAGCAGGCGATCCCCGTCACCTCCGCCACCGCCGCCACGGATGTCACGATCGACGCGATGCCCAACAGGCGGTTCATCAAGCAGGTGCAGACCGAACTGAACGACTTCCTCACGGCCTGCGCGACGCAGAAGGTGCTGCAGCCCTCGAACTGCCCGTTCGGCATCGAGATCAACGACCAGGTGCAGGGGCTGCCGGCGTGGTCGATCGCGAGCTTCCCGGTGGTCGCCCTTGCGGCCGGACAGACCACGTTCGAGATGCCACCGACCGTCGGCCAGGCGCACATCGTCGTCGACGTCCGGTCCCTCTTCGACGGGGAGCTGACTACCCGCGACGAGGACGTGCCGTTCACGGTGGCCCTGAGCGTGACGATCAAACCGGACGGGGCGCTGGCGATCCAGCTGCACTGAGGCGGCCACACTGAGCCGGCCGCACTGAGCCGAAGCGGCCGGTTAGCGGTCGTGCGCGGCGAGCCGGGCGAGCCGGGCGTTGTATGCCTCGAGCTCGGCGTCACCGGTGCGGTCCTCGTTGCGGTCGCGGCGCCGTGATTCCTTCTCATCGCCGCGGCTCCATTGGATCACCACCGCGATCGCCAGGGCGATCGTCGGGATCTCGCCGATGCTCCAGGCGATGCCGCCGCCCGCCTGCTGGTCGGCGATGGCGCTCGGGCCCCACGCGCGGCCCATCGCCCCGTACCAGTCGGCGAGCAGCAGCCCGGTTCCGGTCATCAGGGCGACCCCGAAGAAGGCGTGGAACGCCATCGTGCCGAGCAGGAGCAGCAACCGGAACGCGTGCGGCAGCCGGTACGGCACCGGATCGATGCCGATCAGGGACTGCACGAACAGGTAGCCCGTGATCAGGAAGTGCACGACCATCCACTCATGGCCGATGTGGTCGGTGGTGGCCCAGCTGAACAGCGCCGAGTAGTAGAAGATCCAGAGTGAGCCGGCGAAGATGACGGCCGCCACGATCGGATGCGAGACGAACCCGGCGAACCGGGAGTGCACGGCCAGCAGGATCCATTCGCGCGAACCGCGGCTGCCGTCGTGGCGTTTGCGAATGGCGCGCGCGGCGAGAGTGACCGGCGCCCCGGGCACGAGGAGCACCGGCACGAGCATCGTCAGCGCCATGTGCGCGAGCATGTGGGTGGAGAAGAGGTACTTGCCGTACACGTTCACGCCGCCGTTGGTGATGTAGAACAGGGCCAGCATCCCCAGCACCCAGAAGATGGTGCGGTGGAGCGGCCAGGCGTCACCGCGGCGGCGGAGCCGCCGCACCCCGGCGAGGTAGAAGAAGATGCCGAAGGCGCAGAAGAGCACCCAGGCGAGGTCGACGTTCCACTCGGTGAAGTAGCGGGAGAAGGTGAGCTCGGGCGGCAGCGGCTCCCCGGTGAGGAGTTGCGCTGGCGTCGCGGTCGGGATCTCGTCCGCGGTGACCTGCGCGACGGGCGGTGCCGTCTTCGCGAGCGCCGCGGCGACGCCGGAGGCCAGCCCCATGAAGGCGAGCTCCGCGGTGACGAGCCACCAGAACCACCGACCGGAGTTTCGTGTGCCGGCCGTCATCCGGCCGATGACGAACCGTCGCTGGATGGCACCGAAGCCGCCCAGGACGATCAGCGCCGCCACCTTCACCAGGACGAGCACGCCGTAGGGGCTGAGGAGACGGTCCAGGCTGCCGAGGCGCAGCTCCGCGCTGACGTAGCCCGAGGCGGCGACCACGATGAAGCAGACCACAGCGACGGTCGAGTAGCGGGAGAGAACAAGATCGAGGCGGGCGGCGCCGAGCCGGTCGCGGAGCACGACCACGGTGAGCAGGCCGCCCAGCCAGACCGCGGCGAAGAGGAGGTGCAGGCCGAGGGCGGTGATCGCCGCGTCGTGGCCGGCGGCGCCCGCCGAGTGCCCCTGCAGCGCCATCGGGACGAGCGCGGCGACCGCGAGGACGGCCACGAAGACGATTGCCGTCTGGTTTCGGACCGCGAAGCAGAGCACCGTGACGCCGGCGGCGATAAGGGACGTGCCGAGCCAGGCCTGGCCGATTTCGATCTGGCTGAAGAACTGGCCCATCGTCGCGCTGAACCGGTCGTCGAAGCTGAGCGAGACGTTCGTCACCTGCAGGAAGGTGAGGAACCCGGTGAGCGCGGCGGCGACGGTGAAGACGGCGGCGGATGCCGCGGCGAAGTCGAGCGCGGTGTTGAACTCGCGTTCCCTGGGGCTCAGCGCGAAGGCGGTGAGGACCAGGGCGCCGATGGTTCCGGCGGCGCCGAGGTTGACCAGCAGCTTGGCTGCCGGCAGGCCCCAGCGCACCACGGGCCCCGGGTCGGCCAGAAGCTGTGCGGCCGAGCCGCCACCGTAGGCGAGCCCGGCGAGAGTCGCCAGCAGAGCGACCAGCAGCAGGGCTGCCGGACCGACGAGGCGGACAAGACGTGGCACCCAGCCAGCCTAACCGTGCGGGCCGGGCCCCGGCTCCGGCCGGAGCCGCGCCGACTTTGCCTGTTCCGCGCAGCGGGTACAGCAGAGGGCGCCGACCGAGGTCGACGCCCTTCTGTCATGCAGGTACCGGATGTTACTTCGCGGCGGCCTTGAGCTTGCTGCCGGCGGTGAGCTTGACGCGGTGGCCCGCGGCGATCTGGATTTCTTCGCCCGTCTGCGGGTTGCGGCCGGTGCGAGCGGCGGTTGCGGTGCGCTCGACTCCGAGCCATCCCGGGATCGTGACCTTGCCGTCGTTGGCAACGGTGTCGGCGAGGGTTGCGAAGAAAGCGTTCAGAACGCTGTCGACGGCAGTCTGGCTCTGGCCAGAGTCTGCGGCAACCTTGGCAACGAGCTCGGTCTTGTTCAGCGACTTGTCAGCCATTGAGTGTCCTCCTCGGACCTTCGTAGAAACAGGTAGTTAGGGCGAACGGATGCGGCTCCTGGGAACCACTCCGCTGGTCGGTTCGACCGCGTTGAATCTAACAGAGATCGGCGGAATTACGCGGATTTACGGCCATTCGAGGCCTATTTGCACGGCGAGTCGCGCCTTTTTTCGCTCAACGCGGAACGACACAGGGGATGCCGACCGAAGTCGACATCCCCTGAGGACGTTTCGGATGACCGCCCAGGCGGCCGTCCGGGGTGTTACCAGCTGGACTTGGTGATGCCGGGCAGCTCGCCCCGGTGCGCCATGTCGCGGAAGCGAACGCGCGAGATGCCGAACTTGCTGAGGTGTCCGCGGGGACGACCGTCAACCGCGTCGCGGTTGCGCAGGCGCACCGGCGAAGCGTTGCGGGGAAGCTTCTGCAGGCCCAGGCGGGCGGCCTCACGGGACTCATCGGTGCCGTTCGGGTCGATGAGAGCCTTCTTCAGCTCGAGGCGCTTGGCGGCGTATCGTTCAACGATCACCTTGCGCTGGTTGTTCTTGGCAATCATGCTCTTCTTCGCCATTTTTAGCGCTCCTCACGGAAGTCAACGTGCTTGCGCACTACGGGGTCGTACTTCTTGAGCACGAGACGGTCGGGGTCGTTGCGACGGTTCTTGCGGGTCACGTAGGTGTAACCCGTTCCGGCGGTCGAACGAAGCTTGATGATCGGACGGACGTCATGCTGCTTTGCCATTAGATCTTCACCCCACGAGCGAGTACGTCCTTGACGACGGACTCGATGCCGCGTGCGTCAATGACCTTGATGCCCTTGGCCGACAGGGTCAGCGTGACGTTCCGGCGGAGCGAGGGTACGTAATATGTCTTCTTCTGGACATTCGGGTCGAAGCGACGCTTGGTGCGTCGGTGCGAGTGCGAAATGTTGTGTCCGAAGCCGGGAACGGCTCCAGTCACCTGGCAGACAGCTGCCATGGTTTCCTCCATTACCGAAGGGCGAATGCCCTTCCCAAGATCTCTTGTCGGCCGGAACGCAGTCACTCACCACGAATGGAGGTGGCCGCGAAAACGGCAATGCACGCACGGATGTGCGCAGCAACGGTCAACTCTACGGCCTCGGCGCCCCATCCGCAAACCGTCGGCGCTACGGGACACCTGCGCTACGGGGCGACGGGGGCGCAGGCGGCGCAGAGGCCGAAGACGTCGACGACGTGCGCGGCCTGGCTGAAGCCGTGCTCGGCCGCCACGTTCCTGGCCCAGATTTCCACGGCATCCGCCTCGATCTCCACGGTGACGCCGCAGTTGCGGCAGATCAGGTGGTGGTGGTGGTCGTTGGTGCTGCAGGCGCGGTACAGGCTCTCGCCCTCCGGCGACTGCAGGGAGTCCGCGGCGCCCTCCGCGGCGAGGTCCGCGAGCGCCCGGTAGACCGTGGCGAGGCCGATCGGCGAGCCGGTGGCATGCAGGGTGGAGTGCAGGCCCTGCGCGCTGACGAAACCCTCGGCCTTGTCGAGGGCCGCACGCACGGCCTCCCGCTGCCAGGTGTTTCGTTTCATGCTCTCCACCGTATCCGCGCCCGGCCGAGGGCTCGCACCGCGAGTGCGGCCAGGAAGAACGCGGCCGCCGTGAGCGCGATCGCGGGCCCGGCCGCCACGTCGAGGGCGAGGGAGAGCAGCACGCCGATGACCCCGGAGGCCGCGCCGACCAGGGGCGCGGCGACGAAGATCTGGCCCGGCGTGCGGGCGAGCAGCCGCACGGCGGCCGCGGGAGCCGCGATCAGCGCGATGGCGAGGATGGCGCCGACGGCCGGCATCGCCATCACCACAGTGCCGGTGATCAGGGCGAGGCTGAGCAGTTCGATCGGCCATTCCCGATAGCCCGCGGCGCGGAATCCGCCCTTGTCGAAGGTGGAGAAGATGATCTCCTTGCCGAGGAAGACGACCACGGCGACGGCAACGACGAGAACGCCGGTGGCCAGGATGAGATCGCCGGTCGTCACGGTGAGGATCGACCCGACGAGGTAGGAGTCGACCTGCACGGGCAGAGACGGGTTCAGGGCCTGGAGGAGCACCCCGAGGGCGAAGCCGGCGGTCAGCACGATGCCGGACGCCACCTGGCTGCCATGCCGCTCGACCTTGCCGATCAGGGTCATGACGCCGACGATCGCGACGCTCGCGATGGCCGCACCGAGGGGGATGCTGACGCCCAGGACCGCGGCGCCGACCGCCCCGGGGAAGGTCGCGTGGGTGAGTGCCTGGGCGAAGAACGTTCGCCGGCGCAGCACGACGAGCGCGCCCACCAGTCCGGAGAGTGCCCCGATCACGAGGGCGGCCAGCAGCGCCTTCTCGAAGTAGCCCATCAGCGGGCCGTCCTGCCGCGGACGCGGTCGACGGCCAGCCGGGCGAGGAGGACGACGGCGTGGCCGGCGACCAGCACGAGCACCACGGTCGCGCCGCTCGGCAGGTCGACGCCGAAGTCGACGGATGCCGCGTAACCGAGCGCGAGCCCCAGCCACGCCGCCACCCCGGAGAACAGCGCGGCGAGGGGGAAGAGCAGCCACAGCCGCGAGGTCAGCAGGCGCGCCACCGCGCCGGGCACGATCAGCACAGCGAGCACGAGCAGGTTGCCCACGGCGCTCGACGCCGCCACGACGACGAGCGCGATCGCGGAGTTGAGCAGCAGGTCGAGCAGGAGCGGGCGATAGCCGGCCGCGGTGAACCCGGTGTGGTCGAAGGCCCGGAAGACCTGCTCCTTGAGGGTGACCAGCACGACCAGCAGGGCGACGCCGCAGATCACGATCGTCTGCACGACCTCGGCCGGGCCGACGGTCAGCAGGCGCCCGAACAGGAGTTGCTCGAGCTGGCCGGCGTAGTCCGCCTCCCGGGTGACAACGATGACGCCGACGCTGAACATGGCGGTGAAGACGACCGCGATGCCGGCATCCGTGGGCACGCTGCTGCGCGCGATCAGGGTGAGCGTCACCGCGGCGACGAGCGCGGCGATCATCGCGCCGGCGAAGAGCCCCTGCTGGCCGCCCCAGACGAAGCCGACGGCGATGCCGGGGAAGACCGCGTGGGTCAGCCCGTCGCTGATGAATTCCAGCCCGCGCAGGTTCACCAGGACCCCGACGACGCCGGCGACCAGGCTGAGCACGGCCATCACGGCCAGCGCCCGGGCCATGAACGGCAACGAGAAGGCGTCGAACAGGAAACCGGCGAGGTCCACCTAGTGGCCCTCGTGTCCGGGCAGGACGACCGTGTGTTCGTCCATTTCGACGCCAACGCCCTGGAAGGTGCGCTGCACATTGTCCAGGGTCAGCACCCGATCGCGCGGGCCGAACGCCACCTGGCTGCCGTTGAGCAGCAGCACCTCTTCGCAGACCGCTCGGGCGAGTTCGAGGTCATGGGTCGACACGAGCAGGGCGACGCCGCGCGCCTTCAACCGCTCGACCGTGCCGATCAGGGCGTCCCGGTTCTCCGGGTCGAGGCCGTTGAACGGTTCGTCCAGCAGCAGCAGGCGGGGACCGGACACGAGTGCCCGCGCCAGCAGGCCGCGCTTCTGCTGCCCGCCGGACAGTTCGCCGAACCGGCTCTTCGCCCGGGCCGTCAGGCCCACCGTGTCGAGGGCGCGCGCGACCGCCTCGCGGTCACGCTTCGACGGCAGGCGCAGCCAGCCGAGCGAACGGTACCGGCCCATCATCACGACCTGCTCGAGGGTGATCGGGAACTGCGGGTCGAGCTCTTCGGTCTGCGGCAGGTAGCCGACCGTCCCGGCCGCGGCGGTCGCCTCGCCGAGCACCTCGACCGTGCCGCCGACCCGCGGGATGAGCCCGAGGATGCCCTTGAGCAGGGTCGACTTGCCCGAGCCGTTGGGCCCGATCAGGGCGACGGCCTCGCCCGGCGCCAGCTCGAAGGTGATCTGCTCCAGGGCGGGCTCACGTCCGTAGCTGAAGGATGCGCCGGAGACCGCCAGGGCGGGAGTGTTCGCGTTCACGGCACCACTATTCCAGTCCGGCCGGGACGGAGCTGGGCGTGACGCCCCAGGATTCGAGGATCCGGGTGACATTGTGCAGCTGCGCGCCGATGTACGTCTCGCCGTCGCTGCCGGCCGGGCCGAGCGAGTCGACGTAGAGGGCATCCGGGCCGGAGTAGACGCGCACCCCGGCCTCGTCGGCGATCGTCTGCGCGGCCTTCGGGTTGAGCGATGCCTCGGAGAACACGGCCTTGACCCCGGTCTCGGCGATCGCGGCCACGAGCTTGTCGATCTCGGCGGCGCTGGGCTCCGCGTTGTCGTCGAAGCTCGGGATGACGGACCCGACGTAGGTCACGTCGTAGGCGGCGGTGAAGTAGCCGAGCGCGTCGTGGTTGCTGACCAGCAGCCGTTCGGCGGCCGGCACGGCATCGATGTTGTCGCGGGTCCACTCGTCGAGCAGGGTGAGTTCGGCGCCGTAGGCGGTCGCGTTGGCGTCGAACCCCGCGGCGAGCGGAGCGTCGGCGTCGCCCAGCCCCGCGGCGATCGTGTCCACCATGGCGTTGGCGTTCCGGGGGTCGGTCCAGACGTGCGGGTTGTCGCCGTCCAGCAGGGTGATCCCCGTGCTGGCGTCGATCGTGACTCCGCCGAACCCGGAGGCGGCAATCGCGTCGTCGAGCCAGGTTTCGAGCCCGACGCCGTTGACGACGAGCACGTCGGCGTGCCCCAGCGCGGTCAGGTCCGCGGCCGACGGGTCGAAGCTGTGGGCGCTTTGGTTGGGCTGGATCAGCTGGGTGAGCTTGACGTCGGCCGTGTCGCCGACGACCGAACGGGTGAAGTCGGCCACCTGCGTCGTCGTCGCCACGATGCTGAGCCCGGCCTGGGGCTCGGTCGGGCCGGCCGCGCAGCCGGAGAGCGCGACCACGGCCGCGGCCACGAGGGCGGTAAGGGAGAGCTGTCTGTGTCGCACGCTGTGACGCTACGCCTATTGATAATGATTGTCAAAACCAATAGCCTGGCTGAGCGAGCCCGTCGGGCGTCGGTCACTGGTAGGTGACCAGGTCCGGACTCGGCGAAACCTGGGTCATGGTCTGGGCCGGGGTGAGCATCGGGTGGTCCTCGTCGATGAAGTTCTTCCAGCCCCAGCCGATGCCCGCCGGCGCGCCCGCCTGCAGTGCGCGCCAGGTTGCCTGCTTCGCGGGCTGGCCGCCGAGCCCGTCGACGTGCAACAGGAGGGCGAGCTCGGGGCGGGAGGTGTCGAGGGTGTCCCGATGCCGGATCATCTTCAGGCTGAACTGGTGCAGCACGAGCAGTTTCTGCGGGAGTGCGTGCCTGCTGGTCAGGTCGGCGAGCCAGGTGACCACCGAGTTGAGCTCCGCGGCGTCCACCGATCCGATCTGCTCGAGGTGGCGCTGGGTCTTCCCGAGCCGCCACTCCGGGTCGAGGGCGAGTCCTACATGCGGCAGTTCGAGCAGCGACTCGTAGCGCTTGGCCTGGCTGAGGAAATCGGTGCGTCCCGGCTGCAGGTCGAGAACGACGTAGACGCCGGCCTTGCCCGCGGCCTCGACCCAGGGCCGCAGGCCGTCGACGGAGAGTTCGTTGGAGTAGTTCCCGTCGGCGCCCTCTGCCCCGGCCGCGACAGTGGCGATGATCTCCATCATCGGCACGACGGTGCGGTCGGTGTGCGCCGCGTACAGGCCGGCCATGCTTTTCGCCCGGGTGATCGCCGCCGGCAGCTCCTGTTCGCCGAGCACGCCGAGCGCCGACGTTCCCGGCGTTCCGTAGAGCGCGACGAGCAGCCGCCCGGGGAAGAGCAGCTGCCCGCCGCCGGGCAGCTGGGTGCCGGTGGTGGCGGCTGCGACCTTCCAGGCCAGGTTCGCCTCGCCGCCGAACGCCGCGCCGAGGGCGAGCACGGCAGACGGCCGGGCGGCTCCGAGCGCCTTCACCAGGGCCGCGGATGCCTGCGGGTTCGGCCGGTCGGCCGGCACGGGCAGCACCTCGACGCCGGCCGCCCGGGCCGTGGCGGCGCCGGCCAGCTGGGCCGGGTCGTTCACCGCGAGGACCAGCACCCCGGCCTGCGGCACGGTTCGCCGCACACGCGGGAGAGTGACGATCGGTCGGCTCGGGGCCGTCGCGGTCGGCGTGCCCGGGGCCAGGTCGGCGCCCGGGCTCGTATCCGGGGCCAGGCTCGTATCCGGGGTCAGGCTGAGCAGGAGCGGAGCGTCGGCCGTGAGCGTCGCGACGGCGGCCAGCGCCTCCGCCGAGGCCACCGTCTCGGTCTCGGTCTCGGCCTCGGTCTCGGTGGCGCGCCTGCCCGGCAGGATGGCGCCGAGCGCGGCGGCCGTGGCGTCCACGTGCAGCACCGTCGGCCCTGCCGGGTCGATCCCCGCCGGCCGGCCGGAGAGGTCCCCGCCCACCATGAGCACGGAGGACGCCCCGAGGCGGCTGAGCTCGTCCTCGAGCGCGGCGGTCCCGGCCGGCGCAGCCGTCGCCGGCGCGAGCAGGAGCGGGGCGCCGAGCGCGACCGCGGCCGAGGAGGCGAGGAGCTGGGCCGCCAGGTCGCCCACCGGCGCGATGACGACCAGTTGCGCGCGTGAATACAGGGCGGCGCTGACCGCGATGGCGGCGCCGACCGGATCGACGCCGGCGATCACGGTGAGCGGGTTGCTCGGCAGGGCCGTCTTCGCGGCGAGCACGGGCCCGGACGGCCGCTCGCTCGCGGCCGGGGCATCCGCGGCCGGGGCATCCGTGGACGGCGCCGGCTCGGCCACGCAGCCGGTGAGCAGCAGCAGCGATCCGAGGAGAAGGGCGCAGGCGCCGCGGGCAGCACGGGCAGCGCCGCCGTCTGGATTGCTCATCGGTCCTCCCCCGTCTTGCCCGTTGGCACCGTGCCCGCCGGCCGCCGCTCTATTCGAGCAGCAGCGCCGGCTCCTCGATGATGCTCGCCACGTCGGCAAGGAAGCGGCTGGCGACATCCCCGTCGACGACGCGGTGGTCGAAGCTGGCGCCGATGGTCGTGACGTACCGCACGCGGACTTCGCCGTCGACGACCCACGGCTTCTGCTTGATCGTGCCGAGCGCCACGATCCCGGCCTCACCGGCATTGAGGATGGGCGTTCCCGTGTCCATGCCGAACACGCCGATGTTCGTGATCGTGATCGTGCCGCCGGCCATCTCGGCCGGGCTCGTCTTGCCGTCCCGGGCGGTGATCGTCAGCCGTTCGAGCGCCGAAGCGAGCTCGAGCAGGCTCATGTCCTGGGCTTCCTTGACGTTGGGCACGATCAGCCCGCGCGGCGTCGCCGCGGCGATGCCGAGGTTGACGTAGTGGCGGATGATGACCTCGTCGTCGGTGAAGGTCGAGTTGACGGTCGGGTTGCGGCGCACCGCCCAGATCATGGCCTTGGCCATGATCAGCAGCGGCGACACCCGCACCCCGGCGAAGTCGGTCGACGCCTTGAGCCGCTTGACGAACTCCATCGTGCGGGTGGCGTCGACGTCGACGAAGAGGCTCACGTGCGGCGCGGTGAACGCGCTCTTGACCATCGCCTGGGCGATGGCCTTGCGCACCCCCTTCACCGGGATGCGCTCCTCGCGGTCGGCGGGCCACTCCGGGGTCTCGATATTGCGGAAAACGCTCGCCTGGGTCGCCTCGCGCAGCACGTCCTCGCGGGTCACGTCGCCGATCGGGCCCGTCGGGGTGACCTCCGCGAGGTCGACGCCGAGGTCCTTGGCGAGCTTCCGGATCGGCGGTTTGGCGATCACGGGTCCGACCGGGGCGGCGGGCGCCTGCCGCGGGAGCGGGGTGACGGCCGGGCGGGCGGATGCCGCGGCGGGCGGGGCCATCGACTCGTGCGGGACTCGGACGCCGCTGTGGCGCTTGCGGCGGGTCGGCATGGTCGCCGCGGCGCCGCGGCCGACGAGGACCGCCGGCGACCCGTCGTCGCTGATCGTGTTGCCGG
>NZ_SOEZ01000027.1 GCF_004402215.1 Cryobacterium tagatosivorans | reverse complement strand
CCGGCCGGCGCCGGACCCCCCGGCGGCGGCGCGACCGGCCTGCTCACCCGACGGCGTCGACCGTGAACAGCGCGGCCTGCTCCGGCGCGAGCAGCGGCCCGGGCAGGCCGACCAGTCCGAGGACGGCGCCGCTGAGCGTCGCCTCGCCGGCGGCGAGCCAGGCCGGCGGAGCATCCTGGACGACGCGCGGGGCGGCCCCCAGGATGAGCGGACGCACCGTGTATCGCAGCATCGGCGCGAGCCCCGGGAACCGGATCGGGGCCGGCACTGCCGCCCGTGGGGCGGCCAGCGCGACGACGGCGAACACGGCGGCCGTGCGGTCGACGGAGACCACGCCATGCACCTCCAGCGCGGGATCACTGGGGTCGGCGCGCACCACGGTTCCGCTGTGCAGCAGCGCCCGCAGCGACTTGTGCTGCGCCACCCAGCCCGCGATCATGGCCAGTTCGGCGTCGTCGGCCTTCGTCAGGTCCCACTCGATCCCGGCGCTGCCGAACAGCGCCGTCGCGAGCCGGAAGCTGAGTTCCGAGCTGCGCCAGGTGGTGTGCGCCATTGCCGCGCCCAGGTGCCCGCCGAGGTACTCCGGCGGCACGAGCACGCCGGTGTAACGCTGGATCTGCTGCCGCTCGAGCGGGTCGTTGGTGTCGCTGGTCCACACCCGGTCGACGCGTTCGAGGATGCCCAGGTCGATCCGCGCCCCGCCGGAGGCGCAGGACTCGATCTCCAGCCCCGGATGCCTGCCGCGCAGCTCGTCGATCAGCCGGTAGAGCGCCCGAGTCTGCCGGTGCGCCGAGCCGGCCAGCAGGTCCCGGTTGTGGTCCCACTTCAGGTACGCGATCGGGTACTCGGCGAGCAGGGCGTCGAGCCGGGCCAGGACGTACGCGAAGGCATCCGGGTGGGCCAGGTCGAGCACCCGCTGGAACCGCCAGGTCGGGGCGCCGGCCGGGCCGAGGACCCAGTCCGGATGCCGCCTCGCCGTCTCGGAATCGAGGCTGATCATCTCCGGCTCGACCCAGAGACCGAAGTCCATGCCGGCCGCGTGCACCCGGTCGATCAACGGATGCAGCCCGGCCGGCCAGGTCGCCGGGTCGACGAACCAGTCGCCGAGGGCACGGCGGTCGTCGACGCGGCCGGCGAACCACCCGTCGTCGAGAACGAAGCGCTCCACGCCCACCCGCGCGGCCGCGTCGACGAGGCGGGTGAGCGTGGGCAGGTCATGGTCGAAATACACGGCCTCCCAGGTGTTCAGCACGACCTTGCGGGGCGCCCGGATGGTCGACCAGGACCTGATCCACGGATGCAGCCGCGCCGACAGCCCGTCGAGGCCGGCGTCCGAATACACGGCAACCGTCCACGGACCGGTGTAGCTCGCGCCGGCGGCGAGGCTCAGCTCCCCCGGGGCGAGCAGTTCCCCGCTGCCGAGGGTCGCCAGGCCGAGCGGCGAGCCCTCCGCCCAGAGGCGTTTGTCGCCGCTCCAGGCCAGGTGGGTCGCCCACACCTCCCCGGAGCGGAAACCGAACCCGGGCGTGCCCGCGACGAGCAGGAACGGGTCGTCGTGGCCCGGGCGCCCGTGCCTCGATTCACGGCTCCAGATCCCGTGGCGGAGCGCACCGCGCTGCGGACGTCGTTCGTGGCTCCAGAGCCCGGTGAAGTCGAGGATCTCGGCCGCGCGGTCGGGCACCGGTAGCACGACATCGAGGGAGGCCAGCTCGAAGGCCGGTCCGGCCGGGTCGGTGGCGGTGTTCGTGAGGATGTGCCGCAGCCGCAGCACTCCCTCGCCGCTCAGTTCCAGCTCGGTCGTGACCGAGACGGATGCCGCGGCATCCGCCAGCTCGACCCTGAGCGCGTTCTCGGCCGGGGTCCGCACCGCGACCAGGCGCAGGTCGAGGGAGGCACCGCCGGCTCCCGGGCCGCCGCCGCCCGGCCGGAAGCCGCTCACGCCCGGCCGTCCGCTCCAGCCCTCGGCGAGCGTGGGGAGCAGCGACAGGCGAAGGGGCACGTCGATCGAACTGGGCCCGACGGCCGGCACCGCCGCATCGGCCAGCGACGCGAGCGAGCCCTCGTCGAGCGGGCCGAGGTCGGCGCCCCAGTGCACGACGACGGGCACGCCAATGCCGCGGGCATCCAGAACGAGGCTGGTGCCCGCGGCACGAACGTAACTAATCACTGCATGGACTACTCACTACTGGTGGTGGTTGTTGTTGTTGTACGGAACACTACTTCTTGACCGGGATCGCCTGCGCGGTCAGCGCGGCGATCGTCGACTTCTGGGTCGCGTTCAGTGCCTCGGTGAGAGTGCCGTTGCCGCTGACGGCGGCCTTGAACCCGTCGGAGGCGTCGTTGTAGACCTGGGTCATCGTCGGTCCCCAGACGAAGTCGGGCGACACCTGGGCGGATGCCTCGGCGAAGACGTCGTAGATAGCCTGGTCGCCGTAGAACGGCACGCCCTCCTTGAGCGCGGGCAGTTCGAGGCCGGACTTCGCCGCCGGGTACAGGTTGGCGGCCTTGTTCAGCATGGTCAGCGCCTCATCGGAGGTGTTCAGCCAGAGCGCGAATTTCGAGGCCTCGTAGGGGTGCTTCGATCCCTTGAAGACCGCGGTGGACGAGCCACCCCAGTTACCGGCGGCGTTGTCGCCCTCTTCCCACTGCGGGGACAGCGCGACGGACCATTTGCCGGCCGTCGTCGGGGCGCCGCTGGCGATGGAGTTGGCACCCCAGGCCGCGGAGTTCCAGGTCCAGGCCGCGCCGGTGTTGTAGGCGTTGTTCCACTCGTCGGTCCACGGCGGGTTCGTCGAGACGAGGTCGCGGTCGATCAGGTCCTGCCAGTAGTCGGCGACCTTGACCGAGGTGTCACCGGCCAGGTCGACGGTCCAGTCGGTTCCGTCGTTCTGGAACCAGCTGCCGCCGGCCTGCCAGACGAAGCCGGCGAACTGGTTGATGTCGCTCTGCGAGAAGTTGGTGATGTAGGCGCCGGTCTTCCGCACCTCGACGGCAGCGGTGGCGAACTCGGCCCAGGTGGTCGGAACCTCGATGTTGTTGGCCTTGAACAGGTCGGAACGGTAGAACATGGCCATCGGTCCGGCGTCCTGCGGGATCGCATAGACGGCATCCTCTTCGCCGAAGTTGACCTGGCCCCAGGTCCAGTCGACGAAGTCCTTCTTCGCGTCGAGGACCCCGTCGCAGGCGGCGAGGTTGGTCAGGCCGTCCTGCACCCGGAAGTTCGGCAGGGCGTCGTACTCGATCTGGCCGAGGTCGGGCGCGTTGCCGGCCTTGAGCTGGTTGAAGAAGTTCTGGTACGTACCGCCGTTGCCGTTCGGGCCGGTCTGCACCTTCACCTGGATGTCGGGGTTCTCCTTGTTCCACACGGCGACGACGTCTTCGATGCCCGGGATCCAGGTGGTGAAGTCGAGGTTGACCTTGCCGGTGGACGGCTTGCAGTCGCCGGCGGCAGCACTGCCGCCGGTCGAGGTTGTGGTGGCGCAGCCGGTCAGGGCAACCGAGGCCGCCGTGAGCAGGGCAACGGCGACCGCTCTTTTCTTCATCTGCATGGTGTTTCTTTCTCTTGGTGGGATGGGGTGGGGCTGTGACGCTAGTGGTGCGGTCGAGGGGGCTACTTCACGGATCCGGCGCCGAGGCCGTTCCGCCAGAAGCGCTGGAGGAGCAGGAAGATGATGATCAGCGGGATGATCGAGAGCAGCGCGCCGATGAGCACGTAGGCCCGGATCTCGGGGATCTGGTTGACCTGGGAGTTCCAGGCGTAGAGCCCGAGCGTGACCGGGAACAGCGCCTCGTCGCGGAGCATGATCAGCGGAAGGAAGAAGTTGTTCCAGATCGCCACGAACTGGAACAGGAACACCGTGATCAGGGCGGGGAACATCAGCTTCATCGAGACCGTGAAGAAGGTGCGCACCTCGCCGGCGCCGTCGAGCCTGGCCGCCTCGATCAGTTCGTCCGGCACACTGGCCGCGGCGTAGATCCGGGCGAGGTAGACGCCGAACGGGCTGACCAGGCTGGGCAGGAACACCGCCCAGAACGTGTTGGTCAGGCTCACCTGGCTGAAGATCAGGAACAGCGGCAGGGCGAGCGCCGTCGCGGGCACGAGCACTCCGCCGAGCACGACGTTGAACAGCAGTTCGCGGCCCGGGAAGCGGTACTTCGCCAGGGCGTAGCCGCACATGCCGGCGATGACGGTGGCGATCAGGGCTCCGCCTCCGGCGTAGAGGGCGCTGTTGAGGAGCCACTTGAGGTAGACCCCGTCGCGGTAGTTGAGCAGCGCCGCGATGTTCTCGAAGAGGTTGAAGTCGGCGAACCAGAGCGGGTTGGTGCCGGTGAACTGGGCCCGGTTCTTGGTGGCGGCCACGAGGAGCCACCAGATCGGCACGAGGAAGTAGAGCGTGAAGACGCCCATCACGATCAGCGCGCCGGCCCGGGCGAGCGGGCTTTCGCGGGGACCAGGGGCGGGCGGGCTCATCCGCTGGGCCAGGCTCCGTCGGGGGCGAACGGGGATCGGGGTGTCGACGCGGGTGCTCACTTGGCTTCCTTCCGCTGCGTGAACTTGAGGAAAGCGAAGGAGAGGATGAAGGTGGCCAGGGCCAGCACCACCGAGAACGCGGCGGCCAGGTTGAAGTTCGGGATTGACGAGGTCGAATAGACGGTCAGGTTCGGAGTGAACGTGCTCGTCACCGCCGAGCTGAAGCTGCGGAACACCTGCGGCTCGGCGAGCAGTTGCAGGGTGCCGATGATCGAGAAGATCGCCGTCAGCACGATGGCCGGCATGATCAGCGGGATCTTGATCGACCAGGCGATCCGCCATTGGCCGGCCCCGTCGAGCGTGGCCGCCTCGTACAACTCGGTCGGAATGGCCAGCAGCGAGGAGTAGATGATGAGCATGTTGTAGCCCACGTAGACCCAGGTGACCACGTTGGCGATTGCCCAGAGCACCAGGTCCGCGGAGAGGAAGTTGATGTTTTCGGTGATGTTGCTGAACGGGGAGAGCTTGGGCGAGTAGAGGAAGCCCCACATGATCGCAGCGATCACCCCGGGAACCGCGTACGGCACGAAGAAGGCCAGCCGGAAGAAGCGCTTGCCGCGCAGCAGGGGCGAGTCGAGCAGCAGGGCGAACAGCAGCGCCAGGCCGAGCATGACCGGAACCTGCACGGCGCCGAAGGTGAGCACCCGGGCGATGGAGTTCCAGAACGGTCCGTTCTGGAACACGAGCACGTACTGGGTCAACCCGCCGAACACCTCGCGCGCCTGGCCGAAGGTGCCCTCACGCTCGATCACGAGCAGCGACTGGTAGATCGCGTAGCCGATCGGCACGAGGTAGAACAGGGCGAAGAGCAGGCCGAAGGGGAGCACGAAGGCGAGGATGGCGCCGCGGTGCTGAACCGTCGCCCTGGGGCGGGGGGCTCGCGATGCCGGCCGGATTGGTGCATCCGGAGTCAGGATGGCGGGTGCGCTCATGCTGCGGTGTCCTCTCTAATCACGCGCACGGCTCCGGTCGGGACGCGCAGTGTGCGGGTGACGGCACTGCCGGTCACGAGTTCGTGGCCGTTGGCCGGGATGGTGAGGTCGTCCTGCCCGTGGTTGACCACGAACAGGTAGCTGCGGTCTGCGGATGCGCGGCGCACGACCTCGACGCTTCCGTCGCCCTCCGGGCCGACCGCGGTGACGCGGGCACCCTGCGCGACGGTGCGCATGAGGTCGCGGTACGCGCCGGACTCGAGCGCGGTGGCGACGTACCAGGCGGTTCCGGCGCCGTGGGCGTTGCGCGTGATGGCCGGGGTGCCGGGCAGCGGGCCGTCGAGGTAGCCGGCCACGGCATCCGCCCCGGCCAGGCGCAGCCGCTCGGTCCACAGGCCGGCGGTGGCGCCGGAGTCGAGGGTGACCCGGTGGCCGGGCAGGAGGGGCGAGAACTCCTCGACGGTGATGCCGAGCGCCTCCCGGAATGCCCCCGGGTAGCCGCCCAGGCGCACTCGGTCGTCTTCGTCGACGATGCCGCTGAAGAAGGTGATCAGCGCGTGGCCGCCGCCGGCGATGTAGTCGGTGATGTTGGCCGCCTGCGCGTCGGAGACGAGGTAGAGGTTCGGCGCGACGACGAGCCGGTAGCGGCCGAGGTCGGCGCCCGGGGCAACGATGTCGACGGTGACGCCCAGCTCGTGCAGGGCCGAGTAGGCGGCGTGCACCTGCTCCAGGTAGCGGACCGACTGCGAGGGGCGGGATTCGCCGTCGCCGGCCCACCACGCCTCCCAGCTGAACACGATCGCGGCATCCGCGAGAACCGTGGTGCCGATGATCTCGTCGAGCCGGTCAAGGGTGTGGCCGAGGGAGACGACTTCGCGCCAGAGTTCGGTGTCGGTGCCGGCGTGGGGCACCAGGGCGGAGTGGAACTTCTCCGAGCCCTGCGGCGAGGCGCGCCACTGGAAGAAGCAGACGGCCTCCGCGCCGCGGGCGACGTGGGTGAGCGAGTTGCGGGTCAGCTGGCCCGGCGCCTTGGCCAGGTTGTGCGGCTGCCAGTTGACCGCTCCGGTGGACTGCTCCATCAGCAGCCAGGCCTTGCCGCCGGCCAGTCCCCTGGTGAGGTCGGCCGCGAAGGCGAGCTCCATGGCCGGGTCGCCGAGCCGGTGGTCGAGGTAGTGGTCGTTGGCCACGACATCGACCTCCGGCGCCCAGCGCCAGTAGTCGAGGTTGCGGATGTGGGCGGTGACCATGAAGTTCGTCGTCACCGGCACGGAGCTGTGCCGCCGGAGCACGGCCAGTTCGCTGCGGTAGTAGCCGAGCAGTTCGTCGGAGCTGAACCGGTGGAAGTCGAGCACCTGGCCGGGGTTGCGGCTGGACAGGGTGAGTTTGGGCGTCCCGACCTCGGCCCAGTCGCCGTACTGCTGACTCCAGAACGAGGTGCCCCAGGCGTCGTTGAGGGCGTCGATGGTTCCGTACCGGGCCAGCAGCCAGGTGCGGAATGCGGCCGCCGTGGCTTCGTCGTAGCAGAGCGCGTTGTGGCAGCCCAGCTCATTGGAGACGTGCCAGAGCGCGATGGCCGGGTGGTCGCCGTAGCGCTCGGCCACCTTCTCGACCAGGGCGAGCGCGTGCTCGCGGAAGACCGGTGAGCTCGGGCACCAGGCCTGGCGCCCGCCGGGGTAGCGGGTGGTGCCGTCTTCGGTCATCGGCAGGATCTCGGGGTGCCGGGTGGTCAGCCACGGCGGCGGCGAGGAGGTTCCGGTGCCGAGGTTCACCCGGATGCCGCCGACGTGCAGCAGTTCGATGATCGTGTCGAGCGTGTCGAAGTCGTACTCCCCCGGCCGCGGTTCGAGGTGCGACCAGCCGAAGATGTTGATCGCGACGAGGTCGACGCCGGCTTCACGCATCAGCGCGACATCCTCGGCCCAGACCTCCGGGCCCCACTGCTCGGGGTTGTAGTCGCAGCCGTAGGCGATGCCGTCGTGCACGAAGGGGGTGGCCGTGCCGGGTGTGCCGGGGCGGGCCGCTCGCGAGTTCATCTGGTTCCTTGCCGATGGTTCCGTTGACATGTTTCCGTTGACAACGCATCCGTCGGCAACTCTGTGAACGTGCACAGGTTGACGTATGAAAAACTCGTCATTGAGATTCTGTGAACGTGCACAGACTATGTCGGCGTTTCGATCCGTGTCAAGTATTCGGGCGCTACAGTTGTGAAATGTCCACCATCCCGGCCCGCCGCAGGCGCGCGACCATCCACGATGTCGCCGTGGAGGCCGGGGTGTCCCGCGGCACCGTGAGCCGGGTCGTCAACGACGAACCGTACGTGTCGGAGCAGGCCAGGATCGCCATCGAGGCGGCCATCGAGAAGGTCGGCTACGTGCCGAACAACGCCGCCCGCAGCCTGGTCATGCAGCGTTCGCAGGCGGTCGGTTTCATCGTGCACGAGCCGCACTCCCTGTTCCTCGAGGACCCGAACATCGGCGGGATCCTCCTCGGCGCGAACACGGCCCTCTCCAGCGCCGACTACCAGATGGTCTGCCTCATCATCGACTCCGACCGCGACAACGACCGCGTCGCCCGGTACCTCAGCGGCGGTTTCGTCGACGGCGTCATCATCGTCTCGGCCCGCCAGAACGACCCGATCACCCGGATCGTGGAGAAGCTCGCCCTGCCGTCCGTCTTCGTCGGGCATCCGCCGGACCTCCGCCAGCTGCCCTTCGTCGGCATCGACAACCGCAGCTCGGCGCGCGCGATCACCGAACGCCTCATCGGCACCGGGCGCAAGCGCATCGGGATGATCGCCGCCGCGCTCGACCGCGACTCGGGCGCCGACCGGCTGGCCGGCTTCCGCGACGCGCTCGGCCCCCGGTTCGACCCGGCCCTGGTGGAGGACGTGCCGCTGTACGCGTTCTCGGCCGGTGTCGACGGCATGCGGCGCCTGCTGGAGCGCGCACCGGATCTCGACGGCGTGTTCGCGGCCTCCGACGCCGTGGCGGCCGGGGCGCTCGAGGCGCTGCGCGAGGCCGGCCGCAGCGTCCCCGGCGACGTGGGCGTGGTCGGCTTCGACGACAGCGCGTGGGCGCTGCGCTGCCAGCCGCCCCTCTCCACGGTGCACCAGCCGGCGGCGGGCCTCGGCGAGGCGGCGGCCGAATCGGTGCTGGCCCAGTTGCGCGGCGAGGAGCCCGACCTCGGCGGCATCCTGCTCGACACCCCCATCGTCTGGCGCGACTCGGCCTGACCTGGGCTGCCGGCGGATCGAGCGTCGCGGCCGGCGGAGCAGAATGGCCCTGTGATCCGCAAACATGCCGTCGTGCGAGGCCAGGTGCAGGGCGTCGGGTTCCGGTACTTCGCGCTCACCGAGGCATCCCACCTGAACCTGGCCGGTTACGTGCGCAACCGTCGGGACGGCTCCGTCGAGCTCGAACTCGAGGGGCCGGATGCCGCCGTGGCGCGGATGCTCGCCTGGCTCGCCCACGGGCCGCGGTCGGCGATCGTCGACTCGCTCGACGTGTCCGACATCCCGCCGCTCGGCGAGGCCGACTTCACGATCACGTACTAGCTGCGAGAATCCTCGGCATGGACCCGCTCGCGATCACTTCCCTGTACCTGCTCCTCGCCTGGATCATCTCGGGAAGCGCGGCCCTGCTGCTCATCTACGGCGTCGTGCGCGTGGCGGTCAGCCGCGGACTGCGGGACCACCACAACTGGCTGGAGAAGAACCGCCGGGCGGCCTCCGCGGCCGCCGACAAGGGATTCACGGGCGAGCCGCCGTTTCCGCCGATCACGCCGCAGCTCTCGGCCGCGGACCGCAGCGTCGACTGAGCCAGGCCGCCGGCCGGCTCGGAGTCGGCTCGTGCGGCCCGCCGGCTGACACCGGTCCCGCGGTCAGCGCCGCTCTTCCGCCACGCTGTTGCCGCCGTCGACGACGATCGTCTGCCCCGTCACGTAGGACGCTCCCGGCGAGGCGAGCCAGGCGATCACGGATGCCACCTCCGCCGCGGTCCCGCTGCGCCCGGCCGGCACCAGCGCACCCTCGATCGCCTCGCTCGGCAGCTGGGACCCGGTGGCGATCCAGCCGGGGGCAACGGCGTTGGCGGTGATCCCGCGCGGGGACTCGTCCACGGCGAGCGCCCGGGTCAGCCCGGCCAGCCCGGCCTTGGCCGCCGCGTAGGCAATGTCCCCGCGGGAGGCCATCACCGGGCCGCTCACGCTCGACACCGTGACGATCCGCCCCCAGCCGGCGGCGCGCATGAAGCCGATCACCGCCCGGGTGGCGTGGAACGCCGTGGACAGGTTGATCGCGAGGCCGCGCTCCCAGTCGGCGGTGCTGCCGAGGATGTCGCCGTGCGCCATCTCGGCATCGCCGACCGCGACCATGCCGGCGTTGTTCACCAGGATGGTCGGCTCCAGGCCCGCCGAGGCCAGGCCGTCGCTGAGCATCCGGGCGCCGGCTTCGGAATCAAGGGTGCAGACGATTCCGGATGCCGCGACGCCGAGTTCCCGGAGCTCGGCCGCGCGCTCGTGCGCCCGGCCCGTGGTCGCGGTGATGACGACCCGGGCGCCGAGTTCGCCGAGCATCCGGGCCGCGGCGAACCCGATGCCGGAGCCGCTTCCGGCGCCGGTCACCAGGGCGGTGCGTCCGGCCAGGCTCCAGGCGGCGGGCAGGGGCAGGGGCGCGGCGCCGGGCTCGGGCGTGTTGCCGGGCACCGGCGCGTTTGCGGGCACGGACACTGACTCGGGCGCGGGCAGGCTCATGGCATCATGCTAGGCGACGCGCGGGCTCCCGCCCCTACTCCTCCGGCTGGAGCACGTCGAGCCCGGTTTCGCGGAGGAGCGCGAGCGTCGACGGGTCGGCCGCGGCATCCGTGATGAGCAGGTCGAAGGCGGCGAGCGGTCCGACCCGGCCGAGGTGCACCTGGCCGAGCTTGGAGCCCTCGGCGACGACGATCGCGCGGGCGGTGGCGGCCAGCATCCGGGTCTTCACGGCGGCCTCGGGGAGGTTGATGTTGGTCACGCCGTGCTCGGGGTCGACGCCGTTGCAGCCGATGAAGGCGAGGTCGGCGTGTACCTGGTCGAGCACGGTGCCGGCCAGCGGCTCGACGAGCGAGTGCTGCAGCGGGCGGAGGGACCCGCCGGTGACGATGACCGAGAACCTGGGGATGGCCGGCTCGAGTTCGAGCGCGATGCTCAGCCCGTTCGTGATGATCACGACGTCGGTGAGGTCGGCGCGGGCGCGCAGGGCTCGGGCGATCGCCAGCGTCGTCGTGCCCACGTCGAGGATCACGCTCTGGCCGCTGCGGACCAGCGACGCGGCGAGTTCGCCGATCTGGCGCTTGGGCAGCACGGCCGAGGCGAGCGCCTCCTCGAACGAGGACTCGCGTTCGGGCCGGCCGGCTCGAGCTGCGCCGCCGACGGCATGCGCGGGCACCGCGCCGCCGTGCACGCGCTGCACGACGCCGTCGCCGACCAGCACGTCGAGGTCGGCCCGGGCGGTGACGCCGGACACCCCGAAGGCTTCCCGCAGCTCGGCGACGCGCACGAAGCCGCGCTCGTCGACGAGCCGGCGGATCCGCTCGCGCCGGAGGTGGGCGGGCAGCGCGTCGCGGTCGCCCGGGGCGTGGGGCTGGCTGCCCGTTCGGCTGTCCGGCTGGCTGTCCGCCTGGCCGTCCGACTGCGTGTCCGGCCGGGTGCCGGCCCGAGTGCCTGCCCGGGTACCCGCCTGCGTGTCTGCTGAAGCCATCTCCCCATCTTCACTTAGTTGGCGTTGCTTTTCAATACGAAAGCACTAGTTTCACAAGTGAAGATCAGTTATCGTGGTTCCTGCCATGAACACAGCATCCCCGGCCTTCGTCGCCGACACCCGTATCGCCCGGCAGCAGCACGTCCTCGCGGACGGGCGCGAGCTCATCTACTTCGACGACCCCGACACGGCCCTGCCGCCCGATCGCGCGCCCGACCTCCGCGAGCTTGAGCCCCGCCCGGCGACCGCGAGCATGCGGCAGGATCCGCTCACCGGCGAGTGGGTGTCGATCGCGGCCTCGCGGCAGAACCGGGTGTTCCTTCCGCCCGCGCACCTCGACCCGCTCGCGCCGTCCACCCCGGAGAACCCGTCCGAGGTGCCGAGCAACTACGACGTCGTCGTGTTCGAGAACAAGTCCCCCTCCTTCGGCCCGCTGCTGACCGATGCGGATGCCCCGGACGGCCTGGCCGACCTCGCCGCCATCGGCCTGGGCCGCACCCGCACCTCGGTCGGGCGGTGTGAGGTGGTCTGCTTCAGCCCCGAGCACGAGGGATCCTTCGCGAGCCTCTCGGTCACCCGAGCGCGCACGGTGATCGAGGCCTGGGCGGAGCGCACGCACGCCCTGTCCAGGCTGCCCGGCGTCGAGCAGGTCTTCCCGTTCGAGAACCGGGGCGAGGAGATCGGCGTGACGCTGCGGCATCCGCACGGGCAGATCTACTCGTACCCGTACGTCACGCCGCGCACACAGCGCCTGGTCGAGTCGCTCGACTCGTACGGTCCGACCCTGTTCGCGGACATCCTCGCGAGCGAGCAGGCCGGCGACCGGGTCATCCTCAGCGGCGAGCACTGGACCGCCTTCGTGCCCTTCGCCGCCCGCTGGCCGATCGAGGTGCACATGCTGCCGCATCGGCAGTTGCCTGATTTCGCCGAGACGACCCTCGCAGAGCGTGACGAGCTGGCGGTGCTCTACCGGCGCCTGCTGCGCGGCATCGACGCCCTGTACCCCACGCCGACGCCGTACATCGCCGCCTGGCACCAGGCCCCGGTGCACCTGCGGCGGGACGACATCCGCCTCATGCTGCAGGTGACCAGCCCGCGCCGGGCCGAGAGCAGGCTGAAGTACCTGGCCGGTTCGGAGGCGGCCATGGGCGCCTGGATCGGCGATGTGCTGCCGGAGCAGGCCGCCGCCACGATCCGGGATGCCGTGCTGCGCGCGGCCGCCGAGGATGCTGCGGCCGATGCCGGGAAGGCACTGGCATGAGCGGGCTCGACTCCCCCGGACCGGGCGACACCCTTGGGGGCGCCACCGCGCTGACCGACATCGTGCAGGCCGATTTCCTGAGCCGGTTCAACCGCCGTCCGGCCGGCATCTGGTCGGCCCCCGGGCGCGTGAACCTGATCGGCGAGCACACCGACTACAACGAGGGGTTCGTCTTCCCGTTCGCCATCGACCGCCGCACGGTCGTCGCGCTCGCCCCGCGCGAGGACCGGATCATCCGGGTGGCGAGTTCCTTCGCCGCCGAGGCCATCGAGATCTCCCTCGACGAACTCATCCCGGAGAACCTGGCCGGCTGGTCCGCGTATCCGCTCGGCGTGGCCTGGGCGCTCGGGCAGTTCGGTGCCGATCTCACGACGGTCCCCGGTTTCGAGGCCTTCATCGACTCGGACGTGCCGATCGGTGCCGGGCTGTCCTCCTCCGCGGCGATCGAGAGCGCCGTGGCTCTCGCCCTCAGCGACGTCTGGGGCCTCGGGCTCGACCGGCGTACCCTTGCCCGGGTCGGCCAGCTAGCCGAGAACCGTGCCGTGGGCGCGCCGACCGGGATCATGGACCAGTCCGCTTCCCTGCTCGGCCGGGCCGACGCCGGCGTCTTCCTGGACTGCCGCAGCCTCGAGAGCGAAGTGATTCCGCTCGGGTTCGACGCGGCCGGACTCGACGTGCTGATCATCGACACCCGGGTGAGCCACTCGCACGCGACCGGCGGGTACGCCTCACGCCGGGCATCCTGCGAGGCGGGCGCGGCCGCCATGGGCGCGTCCTCGCTCCGGGATCTCGGCGTCGACGACCTCCCCCGCGCCGCCGCCGTGCTCGATGACGAAACGTTCCGGCGGGTTCGGCACATCATCACCGAGAACCAGCGCGTGCTCGACACCGTGCGCACGCTCCGGGAACACGGGCCGGCGCGCATCGCCGGGCTGCTGGATGCCTCGCACGCCTCGATGCGCGACGACTTCGAAATCTCCGTCCCGGAGCTCGACCTCGCGGTCGAGGCTGCGCGCGGCGCCGGCGCCCTCGGGGCGCGGATGACCGGCGGAGGTTTCGGCGGGGCGGCCATCGCGCTGACCCCGCGCGCGCTGGTTCCCGAGGTGGAGGCCGCCGTGGCGGCCGCCTTCGTCGCCCGGGGCTTCCGCGCTCCGGTCATCTTCGACGTGCACGCCGCCGACGGCGCCCGCCGCGAGCAGTAGCCGGCCGGCCGCCCCGCCCGCGCCCGTCGGTGCCCGGGTTCACCGAGAATCGCCGAATCCGCCGAGAATCCCCGTTGCAACGGCGATTCTCGGCGGAAACGGGGTCACTCGGTGGGCGGCGCGACGGGGCGGGCGGGGCGGGCGGACGGGTCAGAGCCAGCGCATGGTGAACGCGCGGGCGAGGATTCCCCGGGCCGGCGGCACCGCGAGGGCGCGCACGAGCGCGTTCCGAACCCGCAGGCGCAGACCGCCGGCCGGGCGGCCCATCGCCATGTTGAAACCGGCCTGGCGCGTGGCCATCCGGGCGGAGCGGCGACGGCGCCGGTCGAACGCGGCGAGCGCGGGCCCCGCCTCGGACGGATCGGCCAGCGCCCGGGCCAGCGCCGGCGCCAGGGCGACCGCGTCGAGCCAGCCGAGGTTCATTCCCTGCCCGCCGATCGGACTGATCTCGTGGGCCGCGTCGCCGACCAGGCTGATGCGTCCCGCCAGCATCCGGTCGGCGAGGCGCTGATGCACCGAAAACGCGCTCGGCGGGTCGGCCGACGGCGGCAGGACCACCCCGGTGCGGTCCCGGATGATCCGAGCCAGGTCCGCCGAACTGGCCTCTGTCGCCAGCCCAGCGGTCATGGCCACCCACCGGCGCCGGCCGTTCGGCAGCGGAAAGGACTCGACCACTCCGCCCCGCTCGAAGTACAGCACGGCCTCGCCGCCGCGCGCGCCGGCAGCCACGGAGCCGGGCCCGATGGACGCAGGCACACCGGAGGCGGCGAATCCGGGAGCAGGCAGGCCCGCGGCAGACCCGCCGGCGTCGGCGCCGGCCTCGGCCTCGGCCTCGGCGAAGTCGCCCATCAGGTACGTCTCGCCGCGGCCGCGCGAGGTCCAGCCAATCCGCAGCGCGTCCCGCACGACGCTTCGGGCGCCGTCCGCGCCGACCACGTAGCGGGCGCGGATCGCGCGGCCGCCCGAGCCCGCAACCTCGGTCGCGACCTCCACGTGGTCTCCGAGGTCGCGCACGCCGAGCACGGTGACACCCTGGCGCAGCCCGCCGGGCCGGAGCCGCTCGAACCTCGCCCGCAGCAGGGCCTCGGTCTCGTACTGGGGAAGGGCGACGACGAACGGATAGGGCGCCGCGGCCTCCGTGAACGACAGCCGCCCCAACGTGCGCCCGCCGCAACGAACGACGCCGCCGCGGATCTGCACCGCCCGCGCGATCAGGTCGTCGGCCACGCCGATCTGCTCCAGCACCCCGAGGGACGGCGGGTGGATGCCGATCGCCCGCGACCGCATGGACGGCTGCGAGCGCTGCTCGAGCACCTCCACATCGACGCCGCGCACCGCGAGCAGGATGCCGAGCAGGATGCCGACCGGTCCCCCGCCGACGATGACGACGTCACGCATCCGTCGACCCCGACCCCGAGCCCGGCGCACCGGCCGAGGCCACTGCCGCCGAGGCCACCGCCGCCACCGCCGGCGGCTCCCACCGCAGCACCAGCCGCGAGGGGACCTCCCGCGTGACCTTCCACCCCCCGGGCAGCACGGCCCGGAGCTCCGCGGCCGTGAAGCTCCGCCGGATCGAGGTGAGCCCGTCGGCGCGGATGAACGAGCCGCGGAAGAACGGCCAGGTCGCCAGCCCGAAGCCGAGGTAGGCCGGCCGGCTCCGCTCGATGTCGCTGTGCAGCACCCGCCCGGCGCACAGCCGCTCCGAGTCGACGAGCAGCCCGCCGAGCTCCGCCGCACCGAGGTGGTGCAGCACGTGGTTGGACACGACGAAATCGAACCGGGCACCCTCGGCGACGAGTTCGGAGCTCAGCGCCCGCCGGAACGTCAGCCCCGGCAGCGGCGGCAGGCCGGTGGCGTAGGCGTGGGCACGGGCATCCGGGTCGATCGCCGTGACCTGCAGCAGCAGCCCGTCGCGCGCGGCCCACCGGGCAAGCGCCCGCGCCACGTCGCCGCCGCCGGAGCCGATGTCGAGCAGCGTTCGCGGCCGGCTGCGGGACAACGCCGGGCGGATGTCGCGGCGGTACATTCCACGCCAGCCCGACACGAACGCGTTCACGATCCGGAAGTCGGCGTAGGTGCGGGCGAGCCGTTCGGGGTCGCACGCGGGGTCGTCCATGAGTTCGACGGCGTCGCTCGCGCGCACCCGCAGCGAGGGCAGACCCGGCGAGCGAGAACCCATGCCCTAGCCGACGGCGACGGTCATCAGGCCGGACTCGACGGTCAGCCCGGGCCCGAACGCCATGGCGCAAACACGCTGGCCGTCCTCGGTCGTCGGCGCGTCCATGATGGCCTTCATCACGAAGAGGATCGTGGCGCTGCTCATGTTGCCGTACTGGCGCAGGGTCTCGCGGGACGGCACGAGCTGGGCTTCGGTGAGGCCCAGCTTGGCCTCGGTCTTGTCCAGGATGCTGCGACCTCCCGGGTGGATCGCCCAGTGTGCGATGGCCGTGCTCAGGGAATCGGGCGAACCCGGGCCCGCGCCCGCCAGAGCACCCGCGCCCGAAGCCACGGGCTCGTCCGGCAGCCCTGCGCCGGCGCCCGACGCGACCAGCGACCCGGCGAGGACCTCGGAGAGCACATCGGCCAGGACCGTGACCTCCTGGGCCGGGAGCAGCCCGGCGAGGGTCTCGTCGCGGTCGAACAGCGGCGCGAGCGCCCGCTCGATGTGCTCGTCGATGATGTGCGGCACATAGGAGCTGAGCACCATTTCGAAGCCCTCGTCGCCGATCTTCCAGGCCATGTCCCCCTCGCCGACCGGGGTGATCACGGTCTCGAAGTGGTCGAGGTTGAGCGCGACCTCGCCGGGCTCCGGGCGTCGGCTGCTCACGATGCCGGCGGCCGCGCCATCCGCGAACAGGGAGGAGGCGACGATCGTGTCCGGGTCGTTGGAGGTACGCAGGTGCAGGGAGCACAGCTCGGCGCTGACCACGAGCACGACCGCGTTGGGGTCGGCCAGGACGAACTGCCTGGCGGTGCGGAGCGCGGGCATCGAGGCGTAGCAGCCCATGAAGCCGAGGTGATAGCGCTGCGTGGCGGGGCTGAGGCCGAGCTCCCGCACCAGCATGTAGTCGGGGCCGGGCGCGTAGAACCCGGTGCACGACACGGTGACGACGTGGGTCACATCCGCGGCGTCGATGCCGGGGCAGGCCTCGAGCGCCTGCCGTCCGGCCTCGACGAACAGCTTCGTGGCCTCGGTGATGTAGAGCTCGTTGCGCACCTTCGTGCTCGGCATGAGCAGCCGCTGCGTGACCGGGTCGAAGAACCGCGGATCGGCCGCGTCGGCGTCGAGGGTCAGCTCCTCGATCACCGTGTGCCGTTTGTCAATGCCGGAGAGGTTGAAGGAGGTCGACACCAGTCGCTGGGCGAGCCGGCTGAGATCCGGCTGGGCGGCGAAAACATCTCGCACCTGGTCCTGGATCAGGATTGTCGGCGGGACAACGGTCTGGAGCGCTCTGAGAGTGACGGCCATGCGCCCAGTGTGACACGCGGCCGCCGCCGGGCACACCCTTTTCACGGCCGCCATTCAGCCTCGCGCCCAGCCCGGCCGGGCAGTACGGAGCGGGGCAGGGCAGGGGCGAGCGGTCAGGGCAGGGGCGCGAAGAGGCGGGTGGCCGTGACCGCGATGAGGAAACCGGACGCGGCGATCGCCGTGAGGCCGCCGATGTAGGCGATGAGGGCTCCGGATGCCCCGGCCGACGCATCGAGGAGGGTGACGACCAGCGCAAGCCCGGACACGATCGCGAAGGGAATCGCGATCCACCACTGGCGGCTCGGGGAGTCGTGCGGAGGTGGGTCGACGGCGCCCCGGTTGACCGAGAGCACGGCCCCGCCCACGCATCCCCAGAAGGCGACCACGAGCAGCGCGGCGATCACGTCGCTGGGTCGGTGCCACTGGTCGGCCAGGGTCGACAGGCCCGCGAGCACGGCGAACACGGTGCCCCAGACGCCCACCTTCGACCGGGTCCGGGGGCTCGCGACGAGGAAGAGCGCCAGCGCGGATGCCGCGGCGACGGTCGTATGCCCGGACGGGAATGAATTGCCGGCGTAGCCCTCCACGCCGAGGTCCGGACGGGTGAGAATGCCGTACTTGAGCAGCTGGGTCGTCGCGATCGCGGCGCCGGCGACCCCGACGGCAACGACGAAGGTCTTCAGGTGTCGCCGGATCAGCGCGATGACGATCGTCAGGAGCAGGCCGACCACGGCCGAGGCCATCGGCAGCCAGTCGAGGATTCCCTGCGTGAACGGGGTCACGCTCCGGCGCCCGAAGTCCGCGCCATCGTAGGCGAGCTGGTCGGCCGCCTGCCCGGCGTGGGTGCGCACGAAGAAGAGGTACAGCGCCGCGAATACGGCGGTCGCGAGCAGGGCTCCGCCGAGAAAGCGGTAGGGATTGGATCGGCTGAGCACGGTCCACCTTCGCACAGCGAGGCCCGTTCCACCTGAGCCCCGCGCAGCGAAGGGCCCCGGTAACTGAGACAGCCGCCGAGGCCCTTCTAATCTGACTTGCGTCCGATGTCCAACCGAACCTACGCCGATCGGCTGCGAGCGCAAGGGGCCAGGGTTACGCCGTGTGACCGGCAGCATTACGGCGTGTGAACGCGCGGCCGGGCGGAGGCCGCAATCGCTCGTACTCTGAAACCCCCGCCCCGCACATCTCCCTCCGCACATCTCATCTCAGGAAGCAGCCCCCGTGACCCTCACCGCCCCGACCGCCCGCCCCATTTCCGCCGACGAGCGCTCCGCTCGCCTCGTCTCCGCCGGCACGGCCTGGGCGGACCGGATCACCGCCAACGTCGCCAGCGCGCAGCTGTCCTACACCGTCACGGGCGACGGCGAGGGTTCGGTTGCCAGCCGGATCACCGCCGGCAAGCAGGTCTTCTTCGTCGACGAGCCGGCCGCCCTCGCCGGCGACGACATCGCCGCGAGCCCGGTCGAATACGCCCTGGGCGCACTCATCTCCTGCCAGATCGTGGTCTATCGCCTGTACGCGCAGAACCTCGGCATCCGGGTCGACTCCATCTCGGCCACGGCCGAGGGCGACCTGGACGCGCGCGGCCTGTTCGGCATCGACGACACCGTACGCCCCGGATTCTCCGCCGTGCGCCTCAACGTGCGGGTGACCGGTCCGGAATCGGACGAGCGCTATGCGGAACTGCACTCCGCGGTGGATGCCCACTGCCCGGTGCTCGACCTCTTCGCGAACCCGACCCCGGTTACGGTCTCGCTCACCGCCAACTAGAACCGGGCGGGCGGGCCGATTCGCCCGCCCGTTCGCTTGTTCGCGATCAGCGATCGCCGCTTGATTTCAGGGCCCGTCGGCGTAGCGTACGAGGTATGTTCTCCTGGCGCCGCGACCGGAAAGGCAACCCGGACTCGCACAACACAGAATCGCACGACGCTGAGCCACGCACGAAAGCGTCCAGGAGGAGGTCGTCCGCAAAGCCCGGCGCGGAAAGCTACGGATTCACCGGGCTCGAGGGCGATTTCGAGGCGGAACGTCGCCGCGCCGCCGAGGCGGCGCACGAACCCGCAGAGCCCTACGAGGGCGAGGGCGGCAGGCCTTCCCTGCCCGGCACGAGCAGCGGCCTGACCCACCCGTAACGCCCATCGGTTAGCAGCCGCCCACCCCTGGCCCCGACCCGCGATGACGCGGCCGTCCGCCCCCGGCCGCACGATACCTTCGCCGCGGACGAACAGGAACCCCTTGCGACCCCCTATTCGGGGGGTAAAATCGTCATAGTTGAGCCCTTTGGGCTCAAGTCTGGAAACGAGAGCGGGGCCGGTTTCCCGGACCGCAGAGAGCGAGTTGACAATGGCAATGAACTTCGACCCATTCCGCGAACTGGATCGCGTAGCCGGAGCCCTGATGGACGCGCGCGGCCCGCGAATCATGCCGATGGACCTGTACCGCGAGGGCGACCACTACGTGCTCAGCGCGGACATGCCCGGGATCGATCCCGGCTCCGTCGACATCGATGTCGATGGCCAGTTGCTCACCATCCGGGCCGAGCGCACCATGGCGAACCACGAGAACGTGAAGTGGATCACCCGGGAGCGCATGGCCGGATCGTTCCTTCGCCAGCTCAACCTCGGTCAGGGCATCGACATCGACAAGATCAGCGCGACCTACGCGAACGGCGTCCTGAGCGTCACGATCCCGGTGAGCGCGTCGGCCATGCCGCGCAAGATCCAGGTGAAGAGTTCGAACGAAGACATGTTGACCGTGAAAGAGGGAGCCGACCGCCAGATCAGCGGCTCGTAGCACTTCTGCACATCCAGGCACTTCTGCACATTCAGCAGGCCACACTGGGCCCGGAGAATACTCCGGGCCCTTTGTGTCGCGCCGAATTCACGCACCCGCCACCTGGTGCCCTTTTCGGGGGGCGCGCCGATTACCCGTTGTTCATGTTCATCTGTTCGAATAGAGCCAGTACCGTTAGTGCGCCGTCGCAGAGTGCGTACTTCCGAAACGAATGGAAGCTCCGTGAACATTCGAACGGCCGAGCACCCCAGGCCGGAACATTTCCTGCTTCATCTCAGTGACACGCACCTGCTCGCCGGAGGCCATCGCCTCTACGACAGCGTCGACAGTGCCGCACACCTCGCCCAGTTATTCGACGAAGTTGAGGCATCCGGCGGTCGACCGGAGGCCATCGTCGTCACCGGCGACCTGGCCGACAAGGGCGAGCCGGATGCCTACGACCAGTTGCGCCGCATCGTCGAGCCGGCGGCGGCGCGCCTCGGTTCCCAGGTGATCTGGGTGATGGGCAACCACGACGACCGGGCCGCCTTCCGCGCGAACCTGCTCGACGAGCTGCCGACCACGAACCCGGTCAACCGCGTGCACAACGTGAACGGCCTGCGCGTGATCACGCTGGACACCTCCGTGCCCGGGCACCACCACGGGGAGATCTCCCCGGCGAGCCTGACCTGGCTGGCCGCCAAACTCCGGGTTCCCGCACCGGATGGCACGATCCTCGCCATGCACCACCCGCCGGTGCCGAGCATGCTCGACCTCGCTGCGGCCGTCGAACTCCGCGACCAGAGCGCCCTGGCCGGGGTGCTGCGCGGCACGGATGTGCGCAGCATCATCGCCGGGCACCTGCACTACTCCTCGACCGCGACCTTCGCGGGCATCCCGGTGTCGGTCGCCTCGGCCACCTGCTACACCCAGGACCTCAACGTGCCGGTCGGCGGAACGCGCGGCCGCGACGGCGCCCGCGCGTTCAATCTCGTGCATGTGTACCAGGACACGGTGCTGCACTCTGTCGTGCCGCTCGGGTCCTACCCCACGCTCGACTACATCGACCCCGCCGAGAGCGCCCGGCGCCTCGCCGCGGCGCGGGTCGAGTTCACTCCTGCGGGTACTCTGCCAGTGTTCCGTGAACCGCCGATGACCACACCGATTCGCGTCCTGCACTAACGGCTTCGCCGGCGACCTGGCTCTCGCGCTCCCAGGGCGCCGCGATCGGGAAGTACAGTTCCAGGAACTCGGTCACCGCGGCCACGCGCACCGCGTCCGAGATCTCCGGGAAACTGCCGTCGTTCAGGCAGAACATGTCCTGGTCGCGACGCTTGCGCAGCCGGTTCATCTGCCGGAGGGCGACCCGCAGGGTCGTCTCCACGTAGAGCGACTTTGCCTGGGTCTGAGCGACCGCGCGACCGGTCATCAGCGCGTAGTAGTGGTACAGCGAGTTCGTGACCGAGATGTCGGTCGCCGAGCGGAACTGGCTCGCGGCCGTGCGGGCGAAGTCCTCCGGGAACTCGGCCTCGAGTTCGCGCATGACGCTCTTCCGCATGGGCGCGGCGGTGTGCTCGAGGTGGCGGGTGGTGACCTTGCCGAAGCGGTCCCGCAGCAGCGCACGGTTCACGCGCGCCGCGTTCTCGAATCCGCTGCGGGTCGGGTCGTTCTCGCCCAGCCCGATGCGGGTCGACGCCTCGATGAACTTCGTCACCCCGCCAGGGGAGAAGAACAGCTCCGGCCCGAGCGGACGACCGAAGAACATGTCGTCGTTGGAGTAGAGGAAGTGCTCGGCCAGGCCCGGGATGCGATGCAACTGGCTCTCGACGGCGTGCGAGTTGTGCGTGGGCAGCACGCTCGTGTCCGGGAAGAAGTCTTCGCTGCGCATGAGCGTGACCTTCGGGTGGTCCGCCAGCCACTCGGGCGCGGGCGAATCCGTGGCGATGAAGATGCGGCGCACCCAGGGGGCGAACAGGTAGACGCTGCGCAGCGCGTACTTGAGCTCGTCGATCTGCCGGAAGCGGGCATCCGACTCGTCGCCCTCGCCCACGACGTAGGCCTTCATCCGCTTGGCGCGTTCGCGCTGGAAGTCGGTGGAGGAGCCGTCGACCCAGGAGAAGACCATGTCGATGTCGAACGTGATGTCGCTGGCGAGGTCGTCGAACATGTTCTGCAGGGTGCGCCAGCTGCGCCCGTACAGTTCGATGGTGGTCTCACGGGCCTCGGAACGCGGCATCCGGGTGCGCATGAGCTGGTTCTCGACCGGGGCGACGATCTCGACGTCGTCGAACCGCCACAGTTCCAGCTGGAAGGCGGTCTGCGAGCCGTAGCGGAGCCGGCCGATCGGTTCGATCCGCGGACGGTACACGCGGAAGACGGACGACTTGCGCAGCGCGGTGAGGGCGCCGTCGGCGAGCAGGAGCGGCTCGGTCCGGGCGCCGTCCAGCGGCTTGGCGTAGAACGGCTCGTTGGCGAACGCCGCGGCGAGCACCCGGGTGAGCGCCTTGCGCCTCTTGCGGTCGACCGCGATGACCGGGCGGCCGCCGTCGCCGCGCACGAGCAGGAAGTCGATGCCGGCGGCCTCGAGGGCGTCACGCACGGCGAGCAGGTCCTTGACCATGGATTCCTGGGGCGTGAAGTTGCCGTTGATCAGGGCGATTTCACCCTTGCGCACGACGAGGTCGTCGCGGTCGAAACGGCGGGTTCGCGGGTCGGGTGTGATCAGCACCAGTTCGGGTTCGGTGCTCAGCACGAGGGCCGGGACGGCCGGGGCATCCGCACTCTGTGTCTCTGATCGATCGAATGTCGCCATGGTCCTCCTCAGGGGGTGGGAACACTCGTTCACGAGGCAACCACACGCTATGCCAAGGGGAGTGCGTCCGGTATCACCGAAGCGCTGCGCTGAGGTTCGAAACCGAGAGCGAAGCAGCCGGCGGAACGCGGTGGCGCTTCCTCCAGTGTACGCCGCCGGGCTGTGAGCCGAGATTGTCCCCTGAGGCCACCTGCGCATGGTGCCGGCACCCTCGGCGGGACCGTCCCACTGCCAGCGGCGGGTTAGAGGGCGCTGATCCCGAACAGGCCGATGATCAGGGCCATGATCACCAGGGTGACCAGCTCGTGGGCGATGTTGAGCACGGTCAGGCCCCACGGCCGGCGGTCGAACGCGTCGTGGGTGACCATGCGCGCCGCGGTGAAGCCGGCCCACAGGATGACCGCGGTCAGGACCGTGTTGGCGAGGAAGCTGCCGCCGTAGAAGTTCTGCACGATCGCGGCGCATCCGGCCAGCACCCAGGCGGTGATGAAGCTGACGACGACCGTGACGATGATCGGCGCGGCCGCTCCGCCCATGGTTTCCGAGGTGTGGCCGACCGCCTTCATCCAGTAGGTGCCGAACACCCGCCGCGCGTACCAGATCGAGCCGACGACCATGCTCGAGGCGGTGGCCAGCAGGACGGCCCAGATGTTGACTTCGGGGATCATGACGGGGTCCTCTCGGCGGCGCCGGGCCGGTGCCGGCGCGGTTGCCCCGATGCTAGCGCCCCGCGCCGGCGGCGGCCGGGATTTCCGGGCGTCAGTCGCCTGCCGCAGCGTCAGGCATCTGGGCTGTGTCGGTCGCCGTCGGCCGTGTCAGCCGTCGTCGGCCGTGTCGGTCAGATAGTCGGCCAGGACGCGCGCGTGGTTGTCGTGGGGCTCCCGGGCGCCGTAGAGCAGGGTAAGGCGTCCCGGTGCGCGCTCCGCGGCGAGCTCCCGCAGCTCGTCCACGGCCTGCACGGTCGCCGGATTCGCGTCGAGTTCGGTCCGGTACCGAACCGTGAACTCGTCGAAACTCCCCCCGGCGTGGAACCAGCGGCGCAGCTCGGTCGATGGGGCGACCTCCTTCAGCCAGGCGTCGAGCCGCGCACGCTCGGTGGAGACCCCCCGCGGCCAAAGCCGGTCGACCAGCACCCGGCAACCGTCGTCGTCGGCCGGGTCGTCGTAGATGCGTTTGAGGGCGATGTTCATGGGTTCAGCGCTCCCGTCGGGTCCAGGTCGTCCGGATCGGTGACCGGCAGCCGGCAGACGAAGTCGCGGCAAAGGTAGGCAGTCGGCGCTCCGCCGCGGGTGGTGCGCTCCGCGAAGAGCTCGAATCCCGAGGCGGCGAAGGCCGACGCCTGCGCCTCGGTGACGGATGCGACGAGCCCGCTCGTCTGCCGGCGAACGGCGGCGAGCAGGCCCGCCGGGTCGGCCGGTGCGAGGTCGGGCACCGTGTCGGGCAACGCGCCGGGCGTGACGACGACGAGCTGCTCGACCGGCGCAGCCAGCTGCGAGATGAGCCGCAGCGCGGCCCCGAAGGCGAGCGGACGGCCCGGGGCCAGCTCGGCGAATGTCCCCATCGCATGCTCCGCGGCCGCGCGGTAGCGCCGCTCGGCCGTGAGGAGGTAGAGCAGCTCGGCGGCATCCGCGACGGCGCTCAGCCCGGAGGGGTAGGCGCCCTCGGACGGGTCGGTGTCCAGGGCCAGGCCCTGCTCGGCCAGCACCGGGTCGGGCCCGTTCGGCGCGCTGAACGGCTGCGCACCGGGGCGGTCGACGGGAAGGGCGGGACTGTTCGGGCTGTCAGGACTGTCAGGACTGTCAGGACTGTCGGTGGCCGGGGTTAGCGTGCTGTCGATCAGGCGGCGCGCCGCGATGGCGTAGTCGCACTCCCCCGTAACCAGGGCGAGCCGAAGGAGGCCGCGTGCGAACATCCCGTAGTCCTCGAGGGTGGCCGGGGCCGTCGAAATCCGGCCGTCGATGGACGCCCGCACGAGGGTGCCGCGATCCTCCTGGTGGTGCGCGCGGAGGTGGTTCGCGAGCAGGAAGTCCGCGGCCCGGCGCGCGGCCCGGGTGAACGTGTCGTTGGCGAAGGCGAACCCGGCGAGGGCGAGCGCCCCGATGGCGAGCCCGTTCCAGCCCGTGAGCACCTTCTCGTCGAGTGCCGGCGCGGTTTCGCGCGCGCGGTCCTCGGCCTCCAGCGCGTAGTAACCACCCTCGACGCGCCTGCCGGCGACCATGCTTTCCGAGTCCTGGGCGCTGGCGAAGCCGCCGCCGGGCAGCTGCATGACCGTGATGAGGAAGTCCGCGACCCCCTCGGCGACCGACCGCGCCCACTGCTCGCCCGTGAGTTGCCACGCGCGGGTGTACAGCTCGAGGAGCTGGGCGTTGTCGTAGAGCATCCGTTCGTAGTGCGGTTCACTCCAGTCACGGTGCACGGCGTACCGGAAGAAGCCGCCTTCGACCGGGTCGCGAAGGGGGGACGCCCCCATCCGTTTGAGCGTGCGCAGCGCCAGGGCCCGCCCATCTCCGGGCTGGACGCCGGGCTGGACGGCGGGCTGGGCGAGCAGGAACGAGAGCGCCGGCGCCGCCGGGAACTTCGGGGCTCCGCCGAAGCCGCCATGGGTCGTGTCTTCGTAGGCGGCGAGTTCGGCGACCGTGCGGCCGAGCGTGGCCGAGTCCGGCAGCGCGCCGCCGCCGCGATGCTTCCGTACTCCCTCGGTGATGGCCGCCGACAGGAGCGCGGCGCTGGCGACGACCTCGTCGCGCCGCGTGGTCCAGGCCTCCGTGACGGCTTCCAGCACCTGCCGGAACGCGGGCTGGCCGCGCATCGGCTGCGGCGGGAAATAGGTCCCGGCGTGGAACGCCCGTCCGTCCGGGGTGACGAACACGTTCAGCGGCCAGCCCAGCCCCTCGATGAACGCGCCGGCCGCGGCGAGGTAGCTCGCGTCGACATCCGGATGCTCCTCACGGTCGACCTTGATGCTGACGAAGCGCTCGTTGAGATAGGCCGCCAGTTCCGGGTCGCTGAAGCTCTCCCGCGCCATCACGTGGCACCAGTGGCAGGTCGAATAGCCGATCGAGACGAGCACCGGCAGGTCCCGTGCGCGTGCCTCGGCGAAGGCATCCGCTCCCCAGCCGTGCCAGTCGACCGGGTTGTCCGCGTGCGAACGCAGGTAGGGGCTGATGGCTGTGGCCAGGCGGTTGGGCATGGCTCCATTCTGCTCCGCACCTTTGCCCGACACACTGCACCGCACCCCCTGTTGACCGTGGACCGAGGGGGATATTCTGGCGCCATCGGGCTCCGTTTCGAACAAAGAAGCTGCGCGTGACACAGGAAATCCTGGCGCAACGGCTCTGGACCGCCGCGCAGAAAGACTCAGATCTTCGCACCAGGCTACGGACCACCTACCGCGGCCGGGTCGACGTCTGCGACGCCCTCTGGTGGCGGGCCAATCCGCTCTCGCCGACCCCGGCCGGGCGGCCCGATCCGGCGGCGGAACTGATCGACCTGAAGGCCGCCGTGTATCGCTTGCATACGGACCCAGAACCGCTCGTGGAATTCGTGGACCCGATCACGTTGCGCACGGTGTACGCCACGGAGGCCGAACACCAGTTGCGGACGCGCATGCGCGAACAGACCCAGGAGGACGCCGCGCTCGACGCCGTCCTGACCGCTGCGGAGAGCGGGACCGAGGCCGGTTTCGAGGCCGGCTCCGCAGCCGATCGGCCGGCCCAGCAGGCGGCTCGGCGGCGTGATGGCGGGGCCAGGGCCGGCGTCAACGCCGGGCCGGACGCCGAGGGCGAGGACACGGCAGGGGCTGCGGGAGCAGCGGGAGCAGCGGGCCGGACCGACGGGCCCGGCGTCCGGGCCGAGTTCGGGCTGGTCGCCGGCGGCCCCTGGCGACGGCGCCGCTTCGCCGCGCTGCTGG
>NZ_SOEZ01000012.1 GCF_004402215.1 Cryobacterium tagatosivorans | reverse complement strand
GCCCGCGTCTGCCGCGGCCACTCTCGCGCCCGAGCTGGCGCCCGCGCCGCTCGCCCCGGCCGCCGCACGCGATGCCCAGGCCGCGCCGGCCGTCGAACTCAACGTGGTCGCCGACTTCCTCATCGCCGCAGAGCTCCACGAGCCCGACCTCGTCCCGGCCGTCCTGACCGAGTCCGACCGCGTCGTCGCGGCGCCGCCGGTGGACGACCTCGCCTCGGCCTTCGAGCTGCTCCTGGCCGAGGTGCCCACCACGACCTCGACGGAAATCCCGCTGCCCAGCCGCGCCCAGCTGCGCGCGCAGGAGCAGGAAGCCCGCTCGATGCGGTCCCGCCGCGGGGAATCCACCGCACGTCGGGCCGCCGCGCCGGCCGCGCCCGCCGTGCCCGTCGCCCCGTCAGCCCCGTTTGCGCCGCCCACCCGGTCGGTGCCGACGCTGGCCCCCGCGGTCTTTCCGGTAGCGGCCCCGGCAGCCGCCCGCCCGCAGCCCACCGGTGACCGGGCCCGCACGGCGGCGGCGAAGGGCCTCACCGTTGTTGCGATGGCCTTCGTGGCCCTGATGGCCGTCTCCACCTCCCTGCCTGCCGAGGCGCTGCTCTCTTCGGCCGACGTGCAGGCGGCCGCGTTCGACGCGCAGCGCTCGACCTCCGCGGAACCGGCCCAGACGCTCGCCCGAGCCGCCGGCACCGACACGATCACCGTCAGCCGCGACGGCTACAAGGCACAGACCATCGCCGAGTACGCTGCCGCCAGCGGCATCCGGATGGAGGCGACGTTCACCAACAATCCGAACGGCACCATCCAGTGGCCCTTCGCCGTCGGCGTGCACATCGGCTCCAAGTACGGCTACCGCGACTGCGCCGGCTGCTCGAGCAACCATCGCGGCCAGGACTTCAATCCCGGCATCGGCGCCCCCATCCAGGCGATCGCCGACGGCGTTGTCAGCCAGGCGATCGACGGCGAGGGCAGCCTCGGCGTGCACATGGTCATCGACCACATGATCGACGGCAAACTCGTCTCCAGCGTCTACGCGCACATGGTCCACGGCTCGATGCGTTTCAAGGTCGGTGACGTGGTCAAGGTCGCCCAGGTGATCGGCAAGACCGGCAACACCGGCATGTCGACCGGGCCGCACCTGCACTTCGAGATCCGGCTCGGCGGCCTGAACGGCACGCACGTCGACCCGCTCAAGTGGCTCTACGCCAACACCAACTAGGCCAACACCAGCCAGGCTCCCGCGCTCAGGGCGCCGTGCCCCGCATCCGCTACGCCCTTCTGGGTTGAACTGCGGAGAACGTACCTTCGTTCGCGCGATGAAGGTACTTTGTCCGCAACTCAACCGGGACAGTCGTGCGCGCCGGCCACGAAGAACCGCCCAGCACGGATCGGTGTGCTGGGCGGTTCTTCACGGCCTGCGGCCTGCTGAGCCGACCTAGGCGCGCAGCCAGGCGGTCGTGTCCCCTGGCAGGATGCGCCCGGCCAGCGTTTCGCTCGCGAGCAGGAGCTCGCCGTCGGGGAGCTCGACGGGCGAGGTGCCCGTGTTCGCGAAGACCCGCACGTCGCCGTTCCGGAACGCGACGACCTCGTCGCCGAACCCCTCGAGCCACTCCACGCCGCCCAGGGCGAGGGAGTGCGCCCGGCGCAACCTCAGGGCGAGCTTGTAGAGCTCCAGCGTCGAGCCGGGCACGCCCTCCTGGAGGTCGCGGGCCAGGTGCGCCCACTCGGCGGGCTGGGGCAGCCAGCTCTTCTCCGACGGGCCGAAGCCGTACGAGGGGGCCGCCGCTTCCCAGGGAATCGGCACGCGGCATCCGTCGCGGCCGTAGCGTTCGCCGCCGGTGCGGAACCAGGTGGGGTCCTCGCGGGCATGGTCGGGCAGGTCCACCACCTCGGGCAGGCCCAGTTCCTCACCCTGGTAGAGGTAGCTGGAGCCGGGCAGGGCGAGCATGAGCGCGGTGGCCGCGCGGGCACGGCGCAGGCCGACGACGGCGTCGGGCAGCCCGACCGTGTTCGGCCCGATGCCGTGGCCCTGCAGGTTGTCTCCCGACAGCGCGAGCCGCGACGCGTGGCGCACCACGTCGTGGTTCGACAGCACCCAGGTGCTCGGAGCGCCGACCGCGCCGAAGGCGGCCAGCGAGTCGTCGATGACGCGGCGGAGCGCCGGCGCCCGCCACGGCGTCTCGAGATAGGCGAAGTTGAAGGCCTGGTGCATTTCGTCGGGACGCACCCACTCGGCCACCCGGGTGAGCGGGTCGACCCAGGCCTCGGCCGCGAGGATCCGCTGGCCGGGGTACTCGTCCAGGATGATCCGCCAGTCGCGGTAGATATCGTGCACGCCATCCTGCGCCCAGTAGGGCGGCATCGCGGCCGGCTCCGCGCTGATGTCTGGTTCGAGCGTGGCGGTTCCGCCGCCCATGCTGCCGCCGGCGACGGGCGGGGTGTAGTCGGGGAGGCCGGCGGCCTTGATCATGCCGTGGGCGACATCGACGCGGAATCCGTCGACGCCGCGGTCGAGCCAGAAGCGCAGCACGTCACGGAACTGCTCGCGCACCCACGGGTTGTCCCAGTCGAAGTCGGGCTGGGTGCTGTCGAAGAGGTGCAGGTACCACTGGCCGGGCGTGCCGTCCGGCTCGGCGACCCGCGTCCACGCGTTGCCGCCGAAGACCGACTGCCAGTTGTTCGGCGGAAGTTCGCCCGTCACGCCCTGGCCGTCGCGGAAGATGTAGTGCGCGCGTTCCGCGCTGCCGGCCCCGGCGGCGAGGGCGGCCTGGAACCACGGGTGATCGCTCGAGGAGTGGTTGGGCACCAGGTCGACGATCACCCGGATGCCGAGCGAGTGCGCGGTGCGCTGCAGGACGTCGAAATCCTCGAGGGTCCCGAAGAGCGGGTCGACGTCGCAGTAGTCGGCGACGTCGTAGCCGGCGTCGCGCTGGGGGGAGGTGTACATCGGGGACAGCCAGATGGCGTCGATCCCGAGTTCCTGCAGGTCGGGGAGGTGCCCGGTGATGCCGGCGAGGTCTCCCATGCCGTCGCCGTTCGCGTCAGCGAAGGAGCGCGGATAGATCTGGTAAATTACGGCGGTTCTCCACCACTCTGAGCCTGTCATGAGGAAAACTTTACGGCATCCGCAACCTCATGGAAGCGTTTGCATAGACCTGAATTCCCGTCATAGTAACAAACTGGTACCGATTGCTTTCCGTTGAGTTGTCAATCGATCCGGGACGGGCTATACATGTAATCGCTTGCATTTTTGTCAGCGTTCCTCTAGAAAGGCACACCAATGATGGTGAACAAGAAAGGCCTGCTCGCTGCCGGTGCAGTAGCAATCGTCGCAACCCTGGCCCTGGCCGGATGCTCCGCCGGAACCACCAAGGCCGAGCCCGCCAAAAACGCCGGTTCCCTGACCGTCTGGGTCGATGCCGAGCGCATCGACGCACTCAAGGATGCCGCCGCGTCGTACACCGACAAGACCGGTGTCAAGGTCAAGCTCGTCTCCAAGGACAACGCGAAGCTGAAGGATGACTTCATCCAGCAGGTTCCGTCCGGCAAGGGACCCGACGTCACGATGGGCGCCCACGACTGGCTCGGTGAGCTCGTCACCAACGGCGTCGTCGCTCCGATCGAACTCGGCGACACGGCGGACGGCTTCCTCGACGTCGCGGTCAACGCGTCCACCTACGAGGGCAAGACCTACATGCTTCCCTACGCCATCGAGAACCTGGCGCTGCTGCGTAACGCCGACCTCGTCAAGACCGCCCCCACGTCCTACGACGACATGATCGCCAAGGGCACGGCTGCCGGAGTCAAGTACCCGTTCGTCGTGGAGCAGGGCGCCGACGGCAACCCGTACCACCTGTACCCGTTCCAGACCTCGTTCGGCGCACCGGTCTTCGGCACCGACGCCGACGGCGGCTACGACTCGACCAAGCTCGAACTCGGCAACGCGGGCGGCGTGGAATTCGCAACGTGGCTCGGCAGCCAGGGCAAGAAGGGCACCGGAGTCTTCAACACCGAGATCACCGGTGACATCGCCAAGGACGCCTTCACGACCGGACAGGCCGCTTTCTGGCTGACCGGACCCTGGAACGTCGGAGCGGCGAAGGAGGCGGGCATCAACCTCGCCGTCGACACCATCGCGCCGTCGTCCTCGGAGGCGGCCCAGCCGTTCGCCGGCGTCAAGGGCTTCTTCGTCAGCGAGCAGAGCAAGAACAAGGTTGCCGCCAACGACTTCCTGGTCAACTACCTCGGCACCGAGGCGGTCCAGACCGAACTGTTCAAGTCCGGAAACATCCTCCCCGCCCTCAAGGCTTCGGCCGAGGCGGCATCATCCGACCCGATCATCGCCGGCTTCGCAGCCGTCGGTGCCGAGGCCGTCCCGATGCCGGCCATCCCGGCCATGGGCCAGGTCTGGCAGTTCTGGGGAATCGCGCAGGCGGCCGTCATCAACGGCGCCGACCCCGCGGCCACCTGGACGAAGCTGTCGGCCGACGTCACGAAGGCGATCGGCTAACACCCTTCTCATTCCCCGGGCGGGTGCGCACGCGCATCCGCCCGGGGATTCACTATTGACAGGTTGAAGGCCAGGGAGCCGGGCAATGAGCATCATCATCGACGAGGACGTCGCCACCGAAGAGAAGCCGACCAGGCGCGCGCAACAGGCCGCACGGATCGCGGAGGCGGCCTCGGCCGGACTCAAGGCCATCCTGGTCAAGATCATCCTGCTCGGCCTCGTCGATGCCATCGCCCTCTATGCGCTCTTCGTGCTCTTCGCCAAGGGCCAGTGGATCGTGTTCGGCCTCGTGCTCGCCGTCACCCTCGTCGTGAACTGGATCTACTTCTCTCCGGGCAAGCTGCCCGCCAAGTACCTCACCCCCGGCGTCATCTTCCTGGTGATCTTCCAGATCTTCGCCGTCGGCTACACCGCCTACATCGGTTTCACGAACTACAGCACCGGGCACAACAGCGACAAGGACCAGGCCGTCTCGGCCCTGATGAGTTCCGCGCTCGAGCGCGTTCCGGACTCACCCGCCTACGCCGTGACCGTGGTCGACCAGGTCGGCACGCTCAGCCTCCTCGTCACTGACCCCGACGGCGACGTGAGCATCGGCAGCAACGACCAGCCGCTGCAGCCGGTCAGCAACGCGACCCTCGAAGACGGCAGGGCCGTTGCCGTCGACGGCTACACCTCCCTCACCTTCCAGGAGGTCGTCGGCCGCACCGACGAGATCACGAAGATGGCGGTCCCATACTCCGACGACCCCAACGACGGCGCACTGCGCACGCCGGACGGCCGCAACGCCTACCTCTACCTCTCGACCCTCGTCTACGACGAGCAGGCCGGGACGATGACGAACGCCAACACCGGCGTCGTCTACTCCGACACGGGCAAGGGTGCCTTCACCTCGCCCGACGGCGAGGAGATGCTGCCGGGCTGGCGGATCAACGTCGGCTTCGATAACTTCGTCCGGGCCTTCACCGATGAGGGAATCCGCGGCCCGCTGGTCTCGGTGACCATCTGGACGTTCTTCTTCGCGGGGATCTCCGTCGCGTCCACGTTCCTCCTCGGGCTCTTCCTCGCGATCGTCTTCAACGACCTGAGGATGAAGGGGCGCAAGTTCTACCGGGTCGCCATGATCCTGCCCTACGCCTTCCCCGCGTTCCTCTCCGCGCTCGTCTGGGCCGGAATGCTCAGCGAGAGCTTCGGATTCATCAACCAGGTGCTCCTCGGCGGCGCCCAGATACCCTGGCTCACCAACGAGTGGCTGGCCAAGTTCAGCATCCTCCTGGTCAACCTGTGGCTCGGCTTCCCCTACATGTTCCTCGTCTGCACCGGCGCACTGCAGTCGATCCCCGAGGAGCTGCAGGAGGCCGCGACGGTCGACGGGGCCAGCCCCTGGGCCGTGTTCCGCCTGATCAAGCTCCCGCTGCTGCTGGTCTCGGTTGCGCCGCTGCTGATCGCCTCCTTCGCCTTCAACTTCAACAACTTCAACCTGATCTACATGCTCACCGGGGGTGGGCCGCGCGACGCGGAAGCGAGCGTGAACGTGGGTGCCACCGACATCCTGATCTCGATGGTATACAAGGTGGCGTTCACCGGGCAGACCCGTGACTACGGCCTGGCGAGTGCGTTCTCGATCATCATCTTCATCCTCGTGGCGGTCATCTCGATCATCAGCTTCAGGAAGACAAAGGCGCTGGAGGATCTCAACTAATGGCAACGAAAACCACCGAGACCGAGGGCTTCGTCCCGGTCAAGCGCCCGCTCACCCTGAAGCGGTGGTTCGCGGCCACCGGCTGGCGCCACGCGATCGGCCTGTTCATGGTCGTCTTCTCGGCCTTCCCGCTGCTCTACGTGTTGTCCGCGTCGCTGAACCCGCACGGCACGCTGACGGGCTCCAACGCGCTCTTTTCGAAGGTCGGCCTGGACGCGTACGCGCGCATCCTGAACACGCCGGAGGCGCCCTACGCCGCCTGGTTCGGCAACACCCTGCTGATCGCGGGCTTCACTGCCCTCGGCAGCGTCTTCCTCGGCGCCCTCGCGGCCTATTCGTTCTCACGGATGCGCTTCACCGGCCGTCGCACCGGGCTGCTGACCATCGTGCTCGTACAGATGTTCCCGCAGCTGCTCGGGGTCGTGGCCATCTTCCTGCTGATGAGCACGATCGGGGACATCTTCCCGGCCATCGGGCTGAACTCCCAGATCGGCCTGATCATGGTCTACCTGGGCGGCGCCCTGGGCGTGAACACCTTCCTCATGTACGGGTTCTTCAACACGATCCCGGCGTCGATCGACGAGGCGGCCAAGATCGACGGCGCGAGCCACGCGCGCATCTTCTTCACGATCATCCTTCGCCTGGTCGCGCCGATCCTCGCCGTCGTGGCCCTGCTGTCATTCATCAGCACCACGAACGACTTCGTGCTCGCCAGCGTGCTGCTCGTCGACCCGGAGAAACAGACCCTGGCCGTGGGCCTCTACCGCCTCGTCTCCAACCCGAACTACGCGGACTGGAGTGCCTTCTCGGCCGGCGCGGTGCTCGCCGCGCTGCCCGTCATGGCGTTGTTCCTGTACCTGCAGAAGTACATCGTCGGCGGGTTGACGGCGGGCTCGGTGAAGTAGCGCCCCGCGGCCTTGTCGCGTCCGGCCCAATCGGCCGAGGGCGGTCACGCGCCGCCCGGATGGGTGATAATCTTTTACGGTTGTCAAGAACACGGCATGGCTTCTGAACGCGGGAAGCTTTGCCCCCTTAGCTCATTGGTAGAGCACTTCCTTGGTAAGGAAGAGGTAGTGGGTCCGATTCCCACAGGGGGCTCAGGCTTGAAGGCTGGTAGCAGCCGACAGGTCGTGGCGGGGTAGCTCAGTTGGTTAGAGCACACGGCTCATAATCGTGGTGTCGCGGGTTCAATTCCCGCTCCCGCTACACATAAAGGCCCTCTGACCCGGAATTCTTTCGGTCACAGGGCCTTTCCTTTTTGTCGGATACGATCCGGCTCCGCTCTAGACTCCGGTCTAGGTCTGAGTTTCGGGCAAAGCTCCGTTGCGGTTTCGGCAAAGCTCCGTTGCGCGGTAAGCCTCCGGTAAGCCTCGATCCACCGTGCCGACTTACTGAGCGGCATCGCTGAGTTCTGAGCTGGGTCTTGGTTACGGGCGAGGCGACGCTGCCGGCCTTGCTGCCGGCAGCGTTCTCTGTTCCTGGGGCGCGATCGCGCTCGCGGCCTCTCCCGCCCGCCCGCTAGGACGTCCGCTTAGCGCTTAAGCATTCCTTAGAGCTTCTTGCGAGTGCAGACGATGAATGGAATGACCGCAAATCGCGCCGTTGGTCAAGTAAGGATCGATCGACTGACCTTCTGGCTGTCTTCCAACCCACGCCTTGCGAGACAGGCGGGAAGCGCGGCGTGCAGCCGCACAGATGGATGCTTTCCATCCGCCCATCGTCATCGGCGTAGTGGTCCCCGCGACGACCTCAATCGGCGACGTTCGCTGCCTTCCATGACTCCAGGAAGCGGAGGAACGCCGTGGCTCCCGGATCCTGCAGCCCGATGCTGCGCTCCTGTAACCATGAGGCGCGCCCCCGGCGCGACTGCATCGATGTGGTCTCCGCGATCGCGCGCTTGGCTGCGGTGATCGCGCGATCGAGCGCCTCCGACGCGCTCGATGACGTACCAAGTGCCTCACCTGCCGGGACAAGTGCGTCCAGGATCGTCTTGTCGCCGACCACCGACTTGCCGCGCTTGCTAATGCTGTCGCCTGCGGCCTTGGCAAATGCGCTGGCATCGACGGTCGTCAGGTTCCTGGAAGTGGCCCACAGGCGCGAGCCGGACAGCAGCGCGCCGGCCACCAGTGCGGCCATTGTCGAAGGGTTCGCGTTCGCGAACGCCTTCGCACAGGTGCGGATCGTCTCCTCAGGTGGCACGTCGTCCCCGGCGGCGTCGAGGGCCTCGACGATCGCGTCGGCGCCGAGCGATACCGTGATTCCCAAGTCACCGTCGCCCAGCGCCGTGTCCAGGTCGCGCAATTCGTCGGCGTACTGCTTGATCTCAACCATCGTGTTGCGGATCGCCCTGCTCAGTCCCGTGGCATCCATACCGTCACACCTCCACGAAAAACGGGGAATCCGCCGGCGCCTTGAGCAACTCGAGCCGCTCGTCGTTCAGCTTAAGGATCGAAAGTGACGCTCCGGCCATCTCCAGGCTCGTCGCGTACTCGCCGATATAACTCTTCTCGATTGTGACGCCGATAAGGGCCGCCTGCTGGTGCACATGGCGGTACATCACGTAGAGCTCCTCGAGCGGCGTTGCGCCCATCCCGTTGACGAGCACCGCGATGCGATCTCCGCGCACGAGAACCAGGTCGGCGACCAGCGGAGCCATCAGCCGCTCCACGATTTGGTCCGCGGTCTCCAGCGGACCCCTGTGGATGCCCGTCTCACCGTGAATCCCGATGCCGATCTCCATCTCGCCCTCCGGCAGGTCGAAGCTCGCCTTGCCCGTCGTCGGCAGGATCGTCGGGCTCAGGCCGATTCCCATGGTTGCGGTGTGTTCGATGATGTCCTCGGCCACTGCGGCGACCGCCTCGAGGCCGTCGCCGCGCTCCGCGGCCGCCCCTGCGCCTTTGAAGGCGAAGAAGATGCCGGCCACGCCACGCCGATCGAGCTTGCGCTCGTTCGGCTGGCTCGCGACATCGTCCCGGCCGAGCGCCGTGCGCGTCTCGATGCCCTCGAGCTCGGCGAGGTCGATGGCCAGGTCGAAGTTGAAGACGTCGCCTCCGTAGTTGCCGTAGAGGAACAGCACCCCAGCACCCCCGTCGACGGCCTTCGCCGCCTCGAAGCACTGCTGCGCGGAAGGGGAGGAGAACACGTTGCCGACTGCCACCCCCGAGCACAAGCCCTTGCCGACGTATCCCTTGAAGAGCGGAAGGTGGCCCGAACCGCCGCCGGTGACGATGCCGACCTTGCCCGTCGGCGCGTCAGCGCGCACGAGGACTCGTTTGTCGTCGCCGGGTGTCTTCAGCTTGTCGGGGTGCGCGAGCAGGATCCCGTCAATCATCTCGTCGACGAAATCGTTGGGCTGATTGATGATTTTTCTCATGAAATTCCTTGATCGGTGGTGGGCTAGGGCTATCCGAGGGTGCCGCTGGGGTAGCGCTTGTTGAACTCCCAGTCGTGGCCGGGCACGATGATGTCGGCCTCCTGGTGGAGCCGGTCGTATCCGCTCATGAGGTCCTGGAGAGACCAGAACGAACCGGTCGGCCAGTTGAGCTCCAGGTTCTTGTAGTTGTACATGATGTCTCCGGCGAGGGCGACGCGGCCTTGGTCGGTGTCGATGACGACTACCATCGTGCCGGGGGTGTGCCCGCCGATCTTGATGAGCCGTACGCCGGGTTCGATCTGGTAGTCGCCCTCGATGATCTGGATGCGATCGCGAATGTCGGCGACTTTGTACGAGTACTCCGGGTAGGAGTATTGGCAGTAGGCCGGCGGGGTCAGGCCTTGCGCAACCTCGGAGCGCTGGACCAGGAACTTGGCCTTCGTGAACAGGTGGTTGTTGCCGATGTGGTCGAAGTGGAGGTGCGACAGCACCACGATGTCGATCTCATCGGGAGTGACGCCGTGCCGGGCGAGCCCGGCCACGAGGTCCTGCTCCGGCGATTTCGTTGTCCATGTCGGCACGCCGTGGCGCGCCATCATCTCCATGATCTCGTCCACGTCACCGAGGCCGGTGTCTATCAGGATCTTCTTCTCGGTGCCCTCGAGCAGCCACACTGGCACGGGGACCATTCCTCCCGCTGCCGCGACTCCGTAGTGCGAGACGTGATCGGCCGTGAATCCGCCCGGCATCACCTGCTCCGGGGTGTGATCAGGGTGGATTCCCGCGTTCAGCAGATGGCCGACGAGCATGTTCTCCAGTTCGCCCGTGACGATGTTGTGGATCTTGATTCCCATGTTCTATCTCCTTTGATGGTGGGCCGACGGTGCAGCCCGCGGTTCTAGCTTCGGGCGTAACGACGAGCGAGCGTCGCGAGTGCGACCGCGAAGACGAGAATCCCGCCCTTGAACACGAACTGGAAGAAGGTCGGCGTGCCGATTAGCCCCAGGCCGTTGAATCCGATGTTGACGATGAGCACTCCGATGAGGGTGCCGACGATGTGGAACTTTCCGTCTCTCAGAGTGGCCGAGCCCAGGAAGACTGCGGCGAGCGCGTCCAGCAGGTACCCGTCGCCTGAGCTGACCATGCCGCTGCCGAGCTGGGAGGAGAGCAAGGTGCCCGCGATGGCGGCGCACGCGCCTGCGATGACGAACGCCGAGATCTTGGCGCGGTCAGTCCTGACACCCGCGAGCGTGGCCGCGTGGCTGTTCGCTCCGGTCGCCTGAATCCGGATTCCCAGCGGGGTGCGGTTGAGCAGCACCCAGAGGATGACCAGCACGATGGACATCAGCCAGATGAGGTTGGGCACGCCGAGCACGGCCCTCCCGAGTGCGATCGCGGTGAAGTCGGCGGGCAGGGACACGATCGGCTGGCCCGCGGTGTAACCGAAGCTGAGGCCGACAACCATGGTCCCGACCCCGAGGGTCGCGATTACCGCGTTCACGCCGGCCTTCGCCACGAGTAGGCCATTCGCCATGCCCACCGCGGCGCCCGCGAGGATCGTGAGCAGGATCGCGACTGGGATCGGAAGGCCCTGATGGCTCATTAGCCCCGTCACAAGCACTCCCGCGAGGCTCGCGGTATAACCGATGCTGAGATCGAACTCCCCGGCGACTAGGACCAGTGTCACCCCGGCGGCGATGATCGCGGTGAGCGCCGACTGGCTGAGGATGGCCAGCAGGTTCTGAGGTTGCAGGAACGAACCGCCAGGTGCCGCGATCGAGAAGATGATGATCATGATGACCATCGCGATCAGCGTTCCGTACTTGGAGACGACAAGAAGCGCGATGCGCCTTCGGTGTCCGTCGGGCGCCAGCTCCGGGACTTCAGTGGGACTGGTGGATTCTGCAAGAGTCATGCTGCATTACCTTCCTCTCGCTGGTTCTCGAAACTGAGATGAACGAGGTGATCGACGGTGATCGACGTTCCGGACAAGAGGCCGACGACGCGGCCCTCGGCCATCACGACGACGGTGTCGCACAGTGCGACGAGTTCTTCGTTATCGGATGACACGACCAGCACAGCGGTACCGCGCGCTGCGAGGGCTCGGATCACCTCGTGCACTTCAGCACGGGCTCCCACATCGACGCCGCGCGACGGTTCGTCGAGGATGAGGACTCGCGGTGGGTCGATGAGCCAGCGGGCGATGGCCACCTTCTGCTGGTTGCCGCCGGACAGGGTGCCAGCAAGCTCGTCGACGTTCTTCGCCTTGACTGTGACCTGGTCAGCGGCGTCCTGTGCGCGAAGCCGGGCCAGTTTCAACCGTAGGAACGGGAGGAACCTTGAGAAGACGAGCGATTCGAGCCGCGCGAGGTTGATATTGAAGTTGATGGACTCATTGAGGAACAACCCCTCAGCGCGTCGTTCCTCCGGCACGAGGCCGAAGCCGGCGGCCACTGCCTGAGCCGGATGGGAAAACGCGATCGGCCTGCCGTCCAGCGAGGCGCGACCGGAAGTGAATCTCGAGGCGCCGTAGACAGCCTTGACCAGTTCGCTACGGCCAGAACCGACCAGGCCACCGAGGCCGACGATCTCACCCTCGTGCACGACGAGGGACACGTCGCGCACCATCCGGCCGTCACCCACACCGGCCAGTCGCAGCGCCTCCGGTCCGTGCTCGGTCGGGTCGTGCCCGTGTTCGGGGATCTCGAGATCCTTGCCGACGATCGCGGTGACGAGTTCGGACTTGCGGAGCCGTTCGCCGACAACCCGGCGCGTGACCTTCCCGTCGCGGAACACCGTGATGTCCGTACACAAATCGGATACCTCGTCCAGACGGTGCGACACGAAGATCACCGTCGTGCCTCGCGCGACGAGGTCGCGGATGATCGCATGCAGCCGCACGGCCTCACGCGACGACAGCGAGGCCGTGGGTTCGTCCATCGCGATGACCCGTGCGTCGGCCATGAGGGCGCGCCCGATCAGGACGAGCCACTTGTCGGCCGTGCTGAGATCATCGACCTGTTTCGACAGTGTGAAACCGAACCCCAGCTGCTCGGCGACCGCGGCTGCCTTTGCGCGCATGGGACGCCAGTCGATGATGCCAGCCCTGGTCACAAGCGGAATTCCGATCGACATATTCCGCAGCACATCCCAGCCGGGAATAAGGCTCATCTCTTGGTGGATGAAGGCGAGGCCTAGTTCGCTCGCGACCTGGGGGTCGGAGATGTTGAGCGGCTCGCCGTCGATCTCGATGGATCCGCTGTCTGGCTGGACGACGCCAGCCAGACAGCGGATCAAAGTCGACTTGCCTGCCCCGTTGGCTCCGACCAAGCCATGCACCATGCCCGGACGAATATCGAACGAGATGTCACGCAGCGCTCGTGCGCCCCCGAATGACTTACCCACATTCCTGAAGCGAATGAGAGGCACATTCGGATCTCCGGTCGTACTGAGGGTTTCGGTCACGGCATGGCCTTCGTCGGATAAATCGATGGATGGGGAGAGGGTCGGATCTAACCGCGGAACTCGGGATGAGCCTTCAGGAAGGCGTCAACGTCAGCCTTTTTAAGGATCTCGCCAGTCATCTCCAGCGTCTTGGGCTCCCAGCTGTTGCCGGCCTTGATCGCTTCGAGAAGGGTCTCGAACATCACCTTGCCCTCGCTGGAGCCATCCTCGAACGCCGTGGCTGTGAGGCTGCCATTGCTGATCGCGGCGATCGCGGTCTTCGAGCCCTGAATGCCGTACGTCAGCACGTCGGTGCGGTTCTGCTGCTTGAGCGACGAGATAGCTCCGAGGGTGGGGTCATCCCAGCAGCCCCAAATCGCCAGGCTTCCGGATCCCGCTGGGTGGCTGGCGAGCCAGGTGTTAGCGTACTTGGCCCCGTCCTGGAGGAACCCGGGGATGGTCACCTCTTCTTTGGTTACCTTGATGCTGGGGTGGCCGGCGAGCACCTTGTCGAGCGCGGCCTCACGGTCGATGCAGAGCTGGCCGCCGTGGTAGGTCAGGGCGAGCACGCTGCCCTTGCCACCCATGTCCGCGACCATGGTCTCTGCGCTAGGCCCGCCCAGCGGGGTGACGGTGTCGAGCACGATACCTGGACCGGTTCCGCCGCCCCACGAAGCGACGGGGATGCCCGCGGCGGCTGCTGCCGCGAGCCCGCTGCCCAGCACCGTCGCCGGGAAGACGTGGCTGATGATCGCGTCGGCACCCTTGCTGACAAAGTTGGTGATAGCGGCGTTCGCCTTGGACGCGTCTCCCTGAGCGTCGACGACCTCAACCTTCCATCCGGCCGCCTCTGCCGCATCCATAGCGCCCTTGGTCGCGTTGTCGTTCATGTCGATACCAGATGCGATCGACACGATTCCGAGGAGCTTGTCGCCGCCGCCGGCGCTGCTGCTGCCCCCGGTCGACTCGGATGCTGAACATCCCGTGGCAGCTAGGCCGATAGACACGAGGATACCGGCCGTGGTTAGGGCTCTCTTGGTGCGCATTTCCTACTCCTTTGTATGAACGTCAGTCGCACGCACCGGACTCGGTGCCGCTAACTGCACTGTTGATCCGATGCCTGCGCCCGAGCGGCGACCCAGTTGTCGACCACGCCGCGAACCTGACCGTTTCCTGGCTCTCGGCAGGGTCGTTGCGCGCGAACTTGGATAGCTCGCGCGCACGACGAATGTGCTCCTGCGAAGAGTTGGGAGGCGGTGCATGGCACCTTCAGCGAACCTAACAATTGAATGCGCAACTGTCAACATAAATACGCATAATATCGGTCATGAAATGCGCAGAGCGTGCTCATTTATGAGCAGTGGTGACTGCTAAGTTAGGATGAAATCAGAGAAGGCGCCGACTATGACGAGACACTCCGACATCATTGAGGAGCTTCAGCAGCACGGGTTTCGATCCGTGCTGGAGCTCGCCGAGCGATTCGAGGTGAGCACCGCCACCATCCGGCGCGACCTTGAGAAGCTCGAGCAGATGGAGATGGTACAACGCACCCACGGGGGCGCGTACCCGGTCCGCCAAGCCGACGCACCCTCTATTCTCAAGGAATCACTGCATCATCGCGAGAAGGTCGCGATCGGGAAGGCCATGGCCGAGCGCGTGCTCGAGGGGCAGACTGTTCTCCTCGACGGCGGATCGACGACCCTCGAGGTGGCGAAGCATCTCCGGGATGAGCGTTTCACCGTCGTGACGAACGACCTGCGAATCGGCAACGAAATCGCGAAGAAGCGAAATGCGCACCTGGTGATGATCGGCGGAGAGCTCCTGCCCAACGCATTCTCGCTTTGGGGTCCGTCTTCAGTGCAGCAGATCGAGCAACTGCGCGTGGACGTGGCCATCTTCGGCGCCGACACCGTCAACGAGGACGGCATCTTCAACAACAACAGCTACGAGCTCGAACTCAAGCGCAAGATGCGCTCCATCGCCAATTCTGCGTTTTTCGTGGCGGACAGCTCGAAGTTTGGCAGGGAGGCACTCTTCCGCGTCTTGGAGATGGACGGCTTCACGGCGGGCATCACCGATGACCTGCTGGATCCGATACGGGCATCAAAGTTTCCCGTGCCGATCATCTCGGTGCACCCTGGTCGATAGGATTCGACTGCATCGTGATTCACCGGTCAAATCACGACGCAGTCAAGAGGCGCGCACAGGTCGATCAGGGGTCGCTGGCTTTGTTGACCGCCCGCTCTTGCATACAGGGTTTCGGTCGGCGCCGACCCCAGCGGCGGTGCCGGCAGTCAGGCGGATCTGAAGACGTTCTCGGCCCTGGGCGTGTACGGAACGAGTGTCATTAGCGCGCTCGTCGCCCAGAACACCCAGGGGGTGGCAGCGATCCACCACCTTCCCCCGGCCTTTGTCACGGCGCAGCTCGACACGCTGTTCGACGACGTTCGCTTCGATGCGGTCAAGATCGGCATGCTCGGTACAGCCGGCGTGGTCGCGGCGGTCGCGGCCGCGGTGCGTCGACATCGGCCGGCCTTCATTGTGCTCGACCCGGTCATGGTCTCTACGAGCGGAGACCAGCTGCTCGCCGGCGACGCGCTGGCCGCGCTGCGAGAGGAGCTCCTGCCTGTCGTCGACCTCGTCACGCCGAACCTGGCAGAGGCCGCTGCCCTGCTCGGCGAGCACGAGGCATCCAACGAAAAGGAGGCGCTCGGCCAGCTGGAGCGGCCCCGCCGGTTGTGCCCTGGCGTGCTCATCACGGGCGGTCACCTCGGCGGCGCCGAGAGCGTGGATCTCCTCCTCGTGGACGGGACGATCACCCGACTTCGTGCTCCGCGCGTGCCGACCCGGAACACGCACGGCACGGGTTGCACGCTCTCGGCGGCAATCGCGGCGCTGCGTCCCCAACGCCCGGACTGGGTCGGCGCGGTGGCGGATGCGAAGTACTATCTGACAGGCGCCCTGCTAACCGCGGATGCCCTCGAGGTCGGCCACGGCCCGGTTCACCACTTGCACGCGCTGTGGCCGCGAGGCGCCTGACGGGGCCCGCGCCGACAAATGGCGGCATGAGTTCGAGGCGGTTCGTTCTGACCCGCGCGATCGGCCCGGGTCAGACGCGCACCTCATCAGAGCACACCGTTCGAGTCGACTTGCGGTGGCCTTGCTTTGTGGAACGAGCGCCCACCGCGATTGCCGTGGGCCTAAACTATTTTCCCAGGAGTCAGTCCGTTCGAAAACCCAGTTCCGAAACCGGCTCGCGCTGTCCGTCGGCGACCGGCTAAACCTGCAGACAATATCCGTGGGATTGCGAGATCTGCCTGGCGTTCGGCTCTGATCCCGATCGGTGAGTTGTTCGTCCTCGGCTGTGGTCCGTGTTCAACCAGCGAGTTCCTGATGTGATCACGCGCTGTTGTGGGATCGTCAGTGCTGGCACCCGCGCCTGGTGCCGACGTCGTGCAACGACTCCGCACGGCCTACCACGTGGCCGGCATCCTGATCCAGCGTGAGACTGCCAAGACGATCCAAGCGTGGTTCCAAGGAACGAACCGGGAACTGGGCGACAGGTCACTCTTCCCCACCGGGACCTCGACCGCCCGCTCACCGAGCCTGAACGACGAAGAGGCATCGACGGGTAAGCAGTCCGGTGTTTCAAGCTCGGCATCACAATTCCACAAACCGTTCAGTAGATGTAATACTCTGCTACTAATAACATTATCAAACAGGGAGAGACGATGGAGTTCAGTGACCTTCGCGGACGGGTGGCGGCAATTACAGGGGGAGCAAGAGGCTTGGGCTACTCAATCGCCGAGGCCCTGGCAGCCCAGGGATGCTCTGTGGCCCTCCTGGACATTCTTCCGGACGTCGACGACTCGGCGGCCAAACTCGCAACAGATTTCGACATTGAAACTTTTTCCGCCCACGCGGACGTCACTGATCGCGATTCACTGACTGCAGCATTCGCGGGAGCAGCTGAGAAGCTCGGTACCCCACAGATTCTGGTCACAGCGGCCGGAATCACGGTTTGGAACGACAGCGTTCATGTGGCCGCGCCCGAATGGCGCCGGGTGATGTCAGTTAACCTCGACGGCACGTTCTTTGCCGCGCAGGCCTTCGCCAAGGGGCTGTTCGAGGCGGGGCTGCCGGGAAGTGGGATCTTCATTTCGTCCATGTCAGGTTCCGTCGTCAATGTGCCGCAGAACCAAGCCTCCTACAATGCTTCAAAAGCAGCAGTCACGCAGCTGGCGAAGTCCCTCGCGGTCGAGTGGGCGTCCCGTGGAATCCGCGTGAATGCGGTCGCGCCTGGGTATTTCTTATCCGACATGACGCGCCAATTTACCGAGCAGAACCCTGACCTCGCGGCGGAGTGGGTGGCACGCATTCCCGCTGGACGCATGGGTGAACCAAGGGATCTGCACGGCCTGGTCAGCTATTTGGCCTCCGACGCGTCTTCGTATGTGACAGCTCAGAACCTCGTGATCGACGGTGGCTACACCGCAATCTAGCTCATGGCTAAAGGATGCGCGGGATCTGATTCCGATAGGCATCGAGACGCGGGTCCGAAGGATCTAGTTCGGTCACCAATATGGCGAAAGCCGACAAAGGAAGCGACTTGAATCGGGCCCGCGTTTCAAGCTTGCTCGAATCAACCGCGAGAACGACCGTCGCCGAGGCGTCCACCATGGCCTGTTTGACGGCGACCTGTTCCATGGTTAGTTCGCTCGTTCCGAATGCCGGGTCGATACTCATGGTGGATAGAAAGCAGATGTCGAGTGAGAATTGCCGCACAGCCTGAACGGCAAGGGATCCGACGAGGCTGATATTCTGCTCTTCGCTTTCGCCTCCCGTGAGGTAGCACCGGATTCCTTCCCGACCGCTCAAGGCCTGGAAAGCACTCAACCCGTTGGTGACCACGGAGATGCGGGTGGCACCAGTTAGGTTCTCGGCGAGAGTGTGAATCGTGGTCGAGGAGTCGAACGCGATGGCCATGTCCGGCTTGATGAGCGTGCGCAATTTGTCGGCGATACGCCGTTTCGCTTCGGCGTTTTGATGCTTGCGCTGCGTGAAGTCGTCGCCGCTGAGTGTGACCACTCCGCCCCGCACTCGCCGAGCAATGCCTGCGGAGACAAAGGCATCGAAGTCGCGTCGGATGGTCATCGCGTGCACGTTCCAGGTTTCGGCGGCCTCGTTGAGCGTCAGTGCGCCACGGGTGTTCAGCTCCGCCACCATCGATGCTCGTCGAGCTTCCGCATCGAGTGTTCCAATTACGGCCACAGCCACCTCGCGTTTCCGTCCCTCGGAGCATATCCTCCCCGAGTGTTGCTGATGCACTTCACTATGTGCTAACTTCAGCGTAAGTGATAGTTCGTGATAAAAGCAACACGAACTAACATCTCGGTTCCTGATCCCCATCACGAGGAAGTGACTGCACGTGACCACCCCAGCAGAGCTCATTGCCCGCTCAAACCGACTGGGTTCAGACCCGCGGAACACCAATTTCGCGGGCGGCAACACGTCAGCGAAGGGCCTGGCGTTGGATCCCGTCACGGGGGAGAACGTCGAACTCATGTGGGTCAAAGGCTCTGGCGGGGACCTCGGCACGCTCACCGAGGCAGGGCTCGCCATCCTCCGTGTCGACCGACTGCGCGCGCTGACCTCGGTGTACCCGGGACTCGACAGAGAAGACGAGATGGTCGCCGCGTTCGACCACACCCTGTTCGGCAAGGGCGGCGCAACACCCTCCATTGACACCGCCATGCACGGCCTCGTGGAGGCGGCACATGTCGACCATCTGCACCCCGACTCCGGAATCGCGATTGCCACGGCCGCCGACGGCGAAGCGCTCACCGCCACCATCTTTGGCTCCAAAGTGGCGTGGGTGCCGTGGCGACGCCCGGGCTTCCAACTCGGACTGGACATCGCTGCGATCAAGGCGGAGAACCCGGACGCCATCGGCTGTATCCTCGGGGGCCACGGCGTTACAACATGGGGCGACACCAGCGAGGAAGCCGAAGCGAACAGCCTGTGGCTGATCGATACCGCGGCCTCCTTCATCGAATTGAACGGCCGACCCGAGCCCTTCGGCCCAGCGCTGGACGGCTACGCAGCGTTGGACAAGAAGGAGCGCCTCGCCAAGGCGGCAGCCCTTGCACCGACCCTCCGTGGCCTGGCGTCCACAGACAAGGCGCAAGTCGGGCACTTCACCGACAGCGAGGTAGTACTCGACTTTCTCGCCAGGAGTGAGCACCCCCGGCTGGCCGGTCTCGGCACCAGCTGCCCCGACCACTTCCTGCGAACGAAAGTCAAGCCGCTCGTCCTCGATATGCCGGCCGGCGCGCCGGTCGAAGACGCAATTGCTCGACTCAGGGACCTGCACGCCCAGTATCGCCTGGACTACCAGGCGTACTACGACCGGCACGCGACGGTCGACTCGCCCGCCATCCGCGGCGCCGACCCCGCGATCGTGCTGATTCCCGGCGTTGGAATGTTCAGTTACGGCGTCAACAAGCAAACGGCTCGAGTCAGCAGCGACTTCTATACCAATGCAATCAACGTGATGCGCGGCGCCGAGTCCTTGTCGACCTACGCCCCAATCGAGGAGAGCGAGAAGTTCAACATCGAGTACTGGTCGCTGGAGGAAGCCAAGCTACAGCGGATGGCCAAGCCGAAGTCTCACGCATCCCGCGTTGCTCTTGTTACCGGAGCCGCCTCGGGCATTGGCAAGGCCATCGCTACGCGACTCGCCGCCGACGGCGCCTGCGTGATCATCGCCGACCTCGACCTTGAAAAGGCCCGGGACGCAGCGGCCGCGCTCGGTTCCACCGACGTCGCTATCGGCGTCCAGGCCAACGTCACAAGCGCCGCGGAGATCCAGGCGGCGATCGACGCGGCCGTGCTCGCGTTCGGTGGACTCGACCTCGTGGTCAACAATGCCGGCCTGTCGCTGTCGAAACCGTTACTGGAAACGACCGAAGGGGACTGGGACTTGCAACACAACGTGATGGCGAAGGGTTCGTTCCTCGTCTCAAAGGCATCCGCGAAGGTGCTCATCGAGCAGGGCATGGGCGGCGACATAATCTACATTTCCTCCAAGAACTCCGTATTCGCCGGCCCGAACAACATCGCCTACTCCGCAACCAAGGCGGACCAAGCGCACCAGGTGCGTCTGCTGGCCGTCGAACTAGGCGAACACGGCGTGAAGGTCAACGGCATCAACCCCGACGGAGTAGTCCGCGGCTCCGGCATCTTCTCGGGCGGTTGGGGTGCCAAGCGCGCGGCCGTCTATGGCGTTTCCGAGGACGAATTGGGCACCTACTACGCCAAACGCACCATTCTCGGCCGAGAAGTGCTGCCCGAGAACGTCGCCAATGCCGTCGCCGTGCTAACTGGCGCCGACCTGAGCCACACGACAGGACTCCACATCCCCGTCGACGCGGGAGTCGCCGCCGCATTCCTGCGGTAGGCGCGGATCATGACACCAGCGATCACTCCGAGTATTTCGGCCCACGCCGCGATCGATCTCGGCGCCTCCAGCGGACGCGTGATGCTCGGAATACTTTCCGACGGTGGCCTCGACCTGTCGGAAATGCACCGGTTTACCAACGAGCCTTTCCTCGACGGTGACCAGCTGCACTGGGATATCAATCGACTTTTCTCGGAGTCCATGGTCGGGCTCAAGAAGGCCGTCGCGGAGTGCTCCGCCGCGGGTACGACGCTCAGCAGCATCGGTATCGACTCCTGGGGTGTGGATTTCGCCCTCGTCGATGGCGGCGGCTCGATACTCGCTCCCATCCGCCACCACCGGGGCGCTGTGAACCCCGCGACCTTGATCAATGCCCGCGGTCTCAGCGAAGCATCCGTCTATGAACTCTCCGGCGTACCCGACCAAGCCATCAATACCTCTTTCCAGCTCGCAAAACTGGCGACGGAGATGGAGTTCACTGGTGAGCGGCCGTTGTTCATCCCCGATCTCTGGGTCTACCTCCTGACGGGGAACATCGGCACAGAGGCGACTATTGCCTCCACCAGCCAGCTGATGGACCCCTCCACCGATGATTGGTCGCGGCCGCTCGTGGCTGCGAACGGGCTGACTGGCCTGAATTTTCCCCCTATTAGCAGGCCGGGTTCATTCGCCGGTGAAACGTCTGACACGATCACCGACCGCATCGGCAGCGTTGACCCGATTGCGGTCTACCGGGTCGCCAGCCACGATACGGCCAGCGCGTTTGCTTTCGCCGAGCCAACAGTATCGGCGGCAGGGCACGCCAGCGGGGGAGTGCAGGGCCTGATCTCCAGCGGAACCTGGTCGCTGGTCGCAGTCGCGGTATCCGAGCCAGTTAAAACGGCAACGGCCAGAATCGGTCACTTCACGAACGAGCGTGGCGCGAGTGGCACTCTTCTGCTCCGAAATCTCAATGGAATGTGGGTGCTGCAGGAATGCATCCGTGATTGGGAGCGCACCGACGGGGGGCCGGTTTTGATCCAGCCCCTCCTAGCCGCGGCAGCCGCGGCGGAGGGCAGCGCTCTGGTCTTCGACACTGCCGACGAGCGGTTGCTCCCGCCCGGACGCATGATCGAACGAGTGCAAGCGCTCTGCCGGGAGGCTGGGCGAGTTGCGCCGGTCACGCGCGGTGAAGTGGTGCGGGCCATCCTGGACAGTCTCGCAGCCGCCTATGCAGGCGCCTTCAGAGCCGCAGAGGCTGTCACTGGCAGCTCTGTGACTTCGATCCGCATCGTCGGGGGCGGATCCCAAAACGCCCTCCTCTGCCAGCTGACGGCCGACGCTACCGGACTGCCGTTGCTAGCAGGGCCGACAGAGGCGTCGAGCATTGGCAACATCGCGGTGCAGGCCGTGGCTGCCGGCAAACGCGACACGGTCTCGGAGATCTACTCCTCCCTTCACGGCGCTGGCACCCAAACGAAGTCCTACCTTCCCCGGGGCGATTCTCTGCCGCGCCGCATGTCACCAAAGGAATCTCATGAGTACTGAAATGCAGCCCAGCGACAAGCTCACAGAAATCGTCGGGCTCTCCCGTGCGCTGGGCGATCCGCAGCTCGACCTCGTAATCCTTGCCGAGGGCAACACTTCGGTCCGTACCGCCTCGGACCGGATGCTGGTGAAGGCATCCGGATCCAACATGATGACGGCGGGGGAGCAGGACTTTGTCGAGGTGGACCTCAGCCTGTTCATGGAACTCATCAATGCGGGATCAGCATCCGACGATGACGTTACGGCGATGCTAACCGCGTCCACCATTCAGGGGATGAAGCGGCCCTCGGTCGAGTCCCTTCTTCACGCGGTGTGCCTTCAAATTTCCGACGTAAACGTAGTTGCCCACACCCATCCGACCCCGATAAACGCCCTCCTGTGCTCGGATCAGGCGTCGTACCTGATTGAGGGCAGCATGTTCCCCGACCAGATCGTGGTGATGGGGCAGAGCCAGATGTTGGTTCCTTATGTCGACCCGGGGCTGCCACTTGCCCAGGAGGTACTCGCCCGGTTGCGGTCCCATGTGCGCAGGTTCGGTAGCCACCCGAAGGTTATCTATCTGCAGAACCACGGCATGTTCGCCCTCGGTGCAACTGCCGAGGAAACGCTGCAAATCACAGCCATGGCCGTCAAAGCAGCGCGGGTGATGATCAGTGCCCTTTCGGTGGGAAGGCCAACCTTCCTCGCCCAGCACAATGCTGACCGAATCAATACTCGTCCAGACGAGGAACTGCGCCGCAATCTGTTGTCCGCATTTTAGATATTCAGACACGAATTGGAAGTAAATGCATTTCTTTGTTTTTCGTTGTGATTGTGCGAGAATCATCGACATCGCGTCGTCACCTCTCGAGACCGTGAATAGGAATCAACGTGGATAACCTTAGAAACAAAATCGCCGTCGTCACCGGCGCCAGCAGCGGCATCGGGCGCTCCTACGCCCGCGCCCTGAGCGAGGCCGGCGCCAGCGTGGTTCTTGTCGGCCGAAATGTCGAACGTCTGAACGCTGTCGCAGCAGAGCTGCCTACGGAGTCTTTCCCCATTCCCGGCGACATCGCCGATCCTTGCTTCAGTGGGAGGGTCATCAGCGCCGCCCTGGGACGGTTCGGCAAGGTTGACATCGTTCTCTCCAACGCCGGATTGTACGTGCCCGGCGAATTCGCGAGCGTAGACCTGGTAGCCGTCCACGACCTGATCAACGTCAACGTGTTCGGAGCCTTCGCCATCGTCCGCGAGGCGCTCCCGCATATGATCGCCGCGGGCACGGGGGACGTGATCATGACCAGCTCGGTGTCCGGTCACCAGTCGATCCACTGGGAACCTGTCTACTCAGCTTCCAAGCATGCTGTTCAGGCCTTTACGCACGGGGTGCGCCGCCAGCTTGTCGGAACCGGGGTGCGGATCGGTGAAGTCGCCCCGGGCGTTGTCCTCAACGAG
>NZ_SOEZ01000064.1 GCF_004402215.1 Cryobacterium tagatosivorans | reverse complement strand
CGGGCGCACCGGCGCGCGCGCGCGGTTCAGACGCCTCCGCCGCCTCCGCCGCCGCCCCCGCCGCCGACCGACCCGCCGCCGCCGGAGCCGGACGAGCTCGACGAACTGCCCGACCAGGAGGCTGAGGTGGTGCTGGCGAACGAGCCGATCCCGGCCGCGAAGAGGCCGGCGTTGAATCCGCCGGGACCGCTATACCAGCCCGGCTGGGATCCGCTGGCCTCGTAGTACTCCCCCAGGACCCGCGACCACTGCTTCTCCTGGCCGAACAGCACGGCGAAGGGCAGGAGTCGTTCGTAGAGTTTCAGGACCTGCAGCGTCCCGCCGGGGCCGCTGTCGGCGGGCAGCGCCGCCGGGTCGGGCCGGTACGGCGAGCGCAGCGCTCCCTCCGGGCTCTGCAGCACCCGGAGCCGGTCCGCTTCGGCGAGCGCGATGTAGACCTTGACGCCCTTGAGGTAGTCGCGGAGTTCGGCCCCGGCGGCGGTGAGCGGCCGGACGCTGGCCGTCAGCGCGAGAATCCCGCCGGAGAAGGCCCCGCCGAGGACGAGGATCAGGATCGGCCAGGCTCCGCCGATCTCGCTGCCGATCGCGATGGCGCTCGCGCCGATGCTGACGGCTCCCGTGGCCACGGCGAGGGCGATGAGCCAGCCGCGGAGGGCGCCGCCCTTCTTCTCCCGCAGACCGGCGGTGATCATCCGTTTGCGGGACGCCCGGAGTTCACGCTGCAGGGCGAGCGAGAGCTTCGCGTCCCTGGCCTTGAGGTCACGTCGGGTGCCCGGTTGCAGCCCCGGGAAGAGCCTGGCGAGGATGCTGCGCTCGGCCTCGTCGACCCGGTCGGCGCGCTCCAGTTCCAGCTGGTAGTGCTTCTTGCCCTCCACTTCGAGCACGCGGACGTTGCCGCGAACGGCGAAGCTGAGGAATTGGGCTGCCATGGCCTTGGTTGTGGCCCGCGCCACGTCCGCAGCCTCGAGCAGGTTGACGCCCGTGGGCGGCAGGTACTCGGCGATGATCGTCGGCCTGCCGGGCTGGCTGCGCCAGCTGCCCAGTCGGGCGATCCCGGCCACGACCATCCCGGCCAGGCCGAGCAGGGCGGCCGCGAGCCCGATGCCGGGAAACGGGGAGGCGGTGAACGAGTCGTCCCTGGGCACGAAGGTCCCGGCCTGGAAGCCGACCGCGAGCGTCAGGCCCTGGTGCGGTGCGAGTCCGCCGGCGTTCACGTCGACCCGCCAGCCGTCGCCGTCGGCCTCGCTGGCGAGGGTGGCGCAGGGCTCGCTGGAGACGATGTCGCCCTGGTAGCAGCTGGTCGCACCGGTGAGCTTCGGGACGAGCTCGGGAGCCACCTGCAGCGTCGCGGACACTTCCCCGAACGGTTGGGCCCATCCGGTGCCGTTCACTTCCCAGTAGAACTCCTCGTCGTCGGAGTCGCTCGGGAAGAGCGTCACGTTGGCCTGTCGGTAGCGGATCGTGTAGGTCTGGGGGCCGTGCACGAAGTCGTCGGCCGCGATCGTGACCACCAGGAACCGGCCGCCGTCGTCGCTCGTTTCGGTCTCGTAGTCGCGCGGCGCGCCGCGGCCGTCGGTGACGCTCTCGATGGCCAGGTCGGTCGGGTGACCGTCGTAGTGGGTCGGGATGGCCCGGCGGATGCCCCGGTTCTGGTCGATCTCGGGAAACCTGGCCACGATCGTCTCGGTTGTGGTCAGCGTGGAGCGCCCGTCGTCGGCGAGGCCCAGCCGGAAATCCGAGTGCCAGGAGTCGAAAGTGAAATCGTCGAGTCCCTGCGGTGCCGCCTCGACGACGGAGGTGCGCCCTGGTGCCGGGAGCGCCGCGGCCGCGGCGCCCATCGATCCGGCGATGAGCGCCAGGGCACCGAGTAACGACAGCAGGAGCCTGGCCACTGGACGCATGCCCCCACCTTAGGACGCAGGGGTGCCGACGCCAGGCCGGATACCGGTCACGCGTGCTGGATCGGTACCGACGTGGTGGTCGGGGCCTGAAGGAAGAGTGCTTCCAGCGCCGGTTCCAACTCGGCGACCCAAGCCGCGTAGCCCTCGTCTGTGAGGTGGAGCCGGTCGTCCGAGAACTCGGAGGAGAGTTCGCCGTCGGGCTGGGCCAGGGCCGGCCACAGGTCCAGGTACAGCGCGTGCTGGGTGGGAGCGAATTGACGGAGGTGGCGGTTGATCGACCGGATGGTTGTTGCGAACTCTCGCTCGCGCGGCAGCACGGACTGCACGAGGATCCTCACGTGAGGGAGCCGCCTGCGGAGGGTGACCAGGATGGTCTCGATGTTGCGGACGACGTACTCGTCCGAGCGGCGCCAGCCCAGGTCGTTCGCGCCGATCAGCAGGACGACGGCGTCGGGCTCCATCTCGATGATGGTGTCCAGCCGCGCAATGGCCTCGTCGGTGGTGTCTCCGCTGACACCCAGGTTCTGCACCTCGTAGCCCGGGAACCAGTCCCCCCAGCGGCCTCCCGCGGTCAAACCGTCCCCGAGCAACACAATAGATTCCGACATCCCGGCCTCCCTCAAACCATCTCCATCATGCACCGTGCGGGCCGGGGTGGCTAGAGTTCCCAGCCGATCCTAGGTTGCGGGGCGGTCTGCGCGTCCTGTCCCCTGGCCGGGTCCGGCCAGCCACAACTCGAGGTCGCCGGGCGTGTCGGTGATGATCCCATCGACCCCGTGATCACGCACATCGCTCCACACGTCCCGGGTGTTGAGCGTGTAGCAGATCACCCCGAGACCGGCCTCGTGCAGCAGCCGGACGGCATCCGGGGACGTCTGGACCGCCGCCGCGGTGGTGGCGAGCGCGATCACGCCGAACTGGTGGGCCATGGGCACGGGATTGGCCGGGAGTTCCCTGACGAGCATGATCCGCGGGTAGCGCGGCGCCACGACCTGGAGATTGGCCAGGGTGTCGAGGCTGAAACTTTGCAGCACGACCCTCGAGCGAACGTCGTGGCGGTCGATCAGGGCGGTCACCGTGCGCAGCTGCTCCGCCGTCCAGCCGAACTTCAGTTCGACCAGCGCCTTCTTGTCCGTTTCCGCCACCCGGGCGAGGAACGCGTCCAGGGTGGGGATCCGGGTTCCGGCGTAGGACTTGCCGTACCAGGCGCCCGCGTCGAGCTTGGCGAGTTCCGCCGCGGTGTGGTCGGCGACGGTTCCGTGCCCGTCGGTCGTTCGGTCCAGGGTGACGTCGTGGAAGAGGACGGGCACGCCGTCGCTGCTGAGCTGGACGTCGGTCTCGACGAACTCGATCGGGCCGCTCAGCGCGAGGTCGAAGGCGGGCATGGTGTTCTCCGGAGCCGCGGACCCGTCGCCGCGGTGACCGGCCACGAACGCGCCCTCGCCCGGTGCTCGCAGCGTGCCGAAGACGTCGACCGCCTCGACGCGTTCGGTGAGCGGACCGAGCACGAGCACGAGGACCACCAGGGCCGTCGCCGGGATCGCAAACAGGAGGGACATGCCGCGAACGGAACTCAAAGCACTCATTGCCAGATAGAGCCTCTCCTGCTGCCCGGCGCGACGCTGCGGCGGTCAGTTCGGTCACTCTACCGTGAGCCGTTACCGTTCCGTTACCTCCGTTGCCGCCCCAGCTCGGGGGTGACTTTCTCATCGTTTTTGGCCTCGGCGACGGCCTCTTCGGTGATCCGGTTGGCCATCCCGCTGAAGATCACGCCATGGAACGGGAGGATCGCGAACCAGTAGAGCCGGCCGCCGAGTCCGCGGGGGAAGAAGACCGCGCGCTGGCGGTAGAGCGCTCCGCCGTCATCCGTGGGTTCGACGCCCAGTTCGAGCCAGGCGCGCCCCGGCACCCGCATCTCGGCTCGGAGGCGCAGGAAGCGACCACGGTCGATGCGTTCGACCCGCCAGAAGTCGAGGACGTCGCCGGTGTGCAGGCGCTCCGGATCCCGCCGACCGCGGCGGAGACCGACCCCGCCGACGATCTTGTCCATCCAGCCCCGGACGGCCCAGGCGAGCGGGAAGGAATACCAGCCGTTGTCGCCGCCGATGCCCTCGATCACCCGCCAGAGGTCTTCCGGCCTGGCCGAGGTGCGCTTCTCGCGCAGGTCGGTGTAGACGAGGTGGCCCGCCCAGTCCGGGTCGCTCGGCAGCGGGTTGCTCGACGCGCCCTCGATGGACGCGTTGCGCCAGCTCGTTTCGACCTCGCCGTCGCGCATCCGGCCGAGCGCGAGGCGCACGGCCCGGCGGTACCCGGTGAGTCCACCCTCCGGCCGGGGGATGTAGCCGTCGATGTCGCGCTCATGCACCACGCAGTCGTATTGCAGCGACGCGATGATCGGGATGGCGAGGTTGCGCGGGATGGGCGTGACCAGGTTGACCCACTGCGAGGCCAGCCACGGCGTGAGCACGGGGAGGGAGGCGATCGGGCGCTGGCGGAGGCCCGCCTCGAGCGCGTAGCCGTTCATCATCTGGCCGTACCGGAGCACGTCCGGGCCGCCGATGTCGAAGGTGCGGTTGACGTCGGCCGGGAGGTCGGCGGCGGCCAGCAGGTAGTACAGCACATCACGCACGGCGATCGGCTGGATGCGGTTGCGCACCCACTTGGGCGCCGGCATGTAGGGCAGCACATCGGTGAGGTGGCGGATCATTTCGAACGAGGTGGAGCCGGAGCCGATCACGACGCCGGCCTGCAGCGCGGCCGTCGGCACGCCGGAGGCCAGGAGGATCCTGCCCACTTCCGCGCGAGACCGGAGATGCGGGGAGAGCGTGTCGGTGTCGGGGTGGAGCCCGCCCAGGTAGACGATCCGGGAGACACCGGCTGCTGCCGCGGCGGCGGCGACGTTCTCGGCGGCCGTGCGTTCAGTGCGTTCGAAGTCGCCGCGGGCGCCCATGGAGTGCACGAGGTAGTACAGCACGTCGACGCCGGCGCAGGCTTCCCGCAGCGACCCGGGATCTCCCAGGTCCCCGGTGACGATCTCCACCCGGCCGGCCCAGGGGACATCCGTCAGCTTCTGCGGCGCGCGCACGAGCACCCGGACCGAGTACCCCGCGTCCAGGAGCAGGGGCACCAGCCGGCCCCCGATGTAGCCGGTGGCGCCGGTGACCAGGACGCGTCGCGCAGGAATGGCCGCAGAAGTCATTGCGGCAGTCTAGGTGTCGCGCCTGACCCCGCGGTGGTATTTTTTGTGTCGCATCAAGGCCCGACTGTCCGCTACGGTCCGTGACCGGGCGCCAGGCTCCCGTCTCCGAAAGGCAATGACCATGGATTTCTGGGCGAGTTTTTGGGATTTCGTTGGATTCTTCTTCTGGACGATGGTGCTGGTCAGCTACCTGTACGTCCTCTTCGCGGTCATCGCCGACGTCTTCCGGGATCGCGAGATGAGCGGCTGGGGCAAAGCCGGGTGGCTCATCCTCATGCTCTTCGTACCGGTGCTGACCATGTTGGTCTACATCGTCGCCCGCGGTCCGGGCATGGCCGAGCGTCAGATGCGGAGCAGCGAGCAGGCGCGGGCGTCGACCGAGCAGTACATCCGCAACGTCGCTTCGTCGTCACCGGCGCAGGAAATCAGCCAGGCGAAGACGCTCCTGGATTCCGGCGCGATCAGCGCCAGCGAGTTCGAGGCGATCAAGAGCAGGGCCCTGGGCGGCGTCCAGGCCGGGCGGGTAACCGACTAGGTGCACCCCGCCCGATCCGGCGGCTGGATCCGGCCTGTCCTTAGATCAGGCCCTTCGTGTGCCACACGGTCTTCGTCTCGGTGAACGCGACGATCCGGTCGATTGACGGGGTCGCCGCGTCCGGGCCGTTCTCCGGTGGCAGCACGCGCTTGAGCGTCTCCGCTGCCGCGATCTGGAGGTCGACCCAGTCCAGGTCGCCGGCGCCGACGAGGTCCAGCGCGTTGACATCGGCGTGGCTGGCCAGCCAGGGCGCGATCTCGGCCGGGGAACCGGTGAGGATGTTCACGACCCCACCCGGCACATCGCTGGTCGCGAGCACCTCGCTCAGGCTGATCGCCGACAGCGGCATGGTTTCGTTCGCGATCACGACGACGGTGTTGCCGGCCACGAGCGCCGGGGCGACGACGCTGACCAGGCCGAGCAGCGAACCGCCGGCCTGCGGGGCGACGATCGCGACGATGCCCGTGGGTTCGGGGACGGAGATGTTGAAGAACGGTCCGGACACCGGGTTGGCGTTGCCGGCGACCTGCACGTATTTGTCGGCCCAGCCGGCGTACCAGACCCAGCGGTCGATCGCCTCGTCGACCTGCGCGGATGCCGCGGCGACGCTCACGCCCTCCGTCTGCACGATCTCGTCGACGAACTGCGCGCGACGCCCCTCGAGCAGTTCGGCGATCCGGTAGAGCACCTGGCCTCGGTTGTACGCGGTGGCTCCGGCCCAGCCGCCCACCGCTGCCCGGGCGGCGACGACGGCCTCGCGGGCATCCTTGCGGGAGGCCTTCGCCGCGTTGGCGAGGAAGTCGCCCTTCTTCGCGAGGATCTCGTACACGCGGCCGGACTCGCTGCGCGGGAACTTGCCGCCGATGTAGAGCTTGTAGGTCTTGGGAATGGCGAGGCGGGTCACTTGGCGGCCTTCTTTCGTGCGGAAACGGCGGGAGCGGCGGTGGCGTCGGGAGCGCGGACCGCACGCGGGCGGCGCGGTGCCGGCTTGAGGGACGCTGCCGGCTTGAGGGACGGCGCCGGCTTGAGGTACGCGGCCAGGCCCGGACGGCCGCCCTCGCGCCCGTAGCCGGACTCCTTGTAGCCGCCGAACGGGCTGGCCGGGTCGAAGCGGTTGAACGTGTTCGCCCAGATGACACCGGCACGCAGCTTATCGGCGACCGCGAGGATGCGGCTGCCCTTGTCGGTCCAGATCCCGGCGGAGAGGCCGTAGGGCGTGTTGTTCGCCTTGGCGATGGCCTCGGCGGGTGTGCGGAAGGTCAGGACGGAGAGCACCGGCCCGAAGATCTCGTCGCGGGCAATGCGGTGGCTGGTCGACACGTTCGTGAAGATCGTCGGCGCGAACCAGAAGCCGTTCTCCGGGATGGCACAGTCGGCGCTCCAGCGCTCGGCGCCCTCCTGCTCCCCCATGGCGGTGAGTTCGGTGATGCGCCGCAGCTGGTCGGCGCTGTTGATCGCGCCGATGTCGGTGTTCTTGTCCAGCGGGTCGCCGAGGCGCAGGGTGGAGATGCGGTCCTTGAGCCGGTCGATGACCTCGTCGTGGATGCTTTCCTGCACCAGGAGCCGGCTGCCGGCGCAGCAGACGTGGCCCTGGTTGAAGAAGATGCCGTTGACGATGCCCTCGATGGCCTGGTCGATCGGCGCGTCGTCGAAGACGATGTTCGCGGCCTTGCCGCCCAGTTCGAGGGTGAGCTTCTTGTCGGTGCCGGCGACGGAGCGGGCGATGGCCCGGCCGACCGCGGTCGACCCGGTGAAGGCCACCTTGTTGACGTCCGGGTGGTTCACGAGCGCCTGCCCGGTGTCCCCCGCGCCGGTAATGATGTTGACCACGCCCGGCGGCAGGTCGGCCTGCTGCAGGATCTCGGCGAACAGGAGCGCCGTCAGCGAGGTGGTCTCGGCCGGCTTCAGCACGACGGTGTTGCCGGCGGCGAGGGCGGGCGCGATCTTCCACGCCAGCATGAGCAGGGGGAAGTTCCACGGGATGACCTGGGCGGCGACCCCGAGCGAGGCCGGGTTCGGGCCGAGTCCGGCGTGATCGAGCTTGTCTGCCCAGCCGGCGTAGTAGAAGAACCAGGCGGCGACGAGGGGCACGTCGACGTCGCGGCTCTCCTTGATCGGCTTGCCGTTGTCGAGGCTCTCGGCCACGGCCAGTTCGCGGGCGCGTTCCTGCACGAGGCGGGCGATGCGGAACAGGTACTTGCCCCGGTCGCTGCCGGAGAGGCGGGACCAGGCGCCGGTGTAGGCACGGCGTGCGGCGGCCACCGCGGCGTCGACATCCGCCGTGTTGGCGTTGGCGATCATCGCGATCCGCTTCTCGGTGGCCGGGTCGATCGTCTGGAAGGGCGTGCCTCGCCCGGCGACGAATTCGCCGTCGATGAACAGGCCGTAGTCCGAACGGAGGTTCAGGATCGCCTGCGACTCCGGGGCCGGAGCGTAGTCAAGAAAATTCATGGGATGTCCTAATCGATCGTCACGTAGTCGGGACCGGAGTAGTGCCCGGTCGTCATCTTCTGGCGCTGGAGGAGCACGTCGTTGAGCAGGCTGGACGCGCCGAACCGGAACAGGTGCGGCTGCAGCCACTCCTCGCCGACGGTCTCGGCGACGGTCACCAGGTACTTGATCGCGTCCTTGGAGGTGCGGATGCCGCCGGCCGGCTTCACGCCGATCTTCTCGCCGGTCAGCCGGTGCCAGTCGCGCACGACCTCGAGCATCGACAGCGTCACCGGGAGCGTCGCGGCCGGGGCCACCTTTCCGGTCGAGGTCTTGATGAAGTCGCCACCGGCCAGGATGGCCAGCCAGGATGCCCGGCGCACGTTGTCGTAGGTGTTGAGTTCGCCGGTTTCGAGGATCACCTTGAGGTGCGCGTGGCTTCCGTCCGGCCGCCGGCAGGCCTCCTTGACGGCGACGATCTCGTCGAAGACGAGGCCGTAGTGGCCCGAGAGGAACGCCCCGCGGTCGATCACCATGTCGATTTCATCGGCGCCGGCCGCGACCGCGTCGGCGGTGTCGGCGAGCTTGACGGCCAGGGACGCGCGGCCGCTGGGGAAGGCGGTGGCGACGGCGGCGACGGCGATGCCGTCACCCGTCCCCGCCGCATGGGCCGAACCGAGCGCCTCGACCGCGTGCGGGACCATGTCGCCGTACACGCAGACGGCGGCCACCCGCGGGCAGTCCGGGTCGCCGGCATCCGGGGTCAGGGCCTTGCCCACGAGGGAGCGCACCTTGCCGCGAGTGTCGGCGCCCTCGAGGGTCGTGAGGTCGATCAGCCGGATGATCGTGTCGAGCGCCCACTTCTTCGAGGTGGTCTTGATCGAACGGCTGCCAAGGTCGGCCGCGCGCTGCTCGAGCCCCACGGCGTCGATCCCGGGGATGCCGTGCAGGTAGCGGCGGAGATTCGCGTCGGTCGCTTCGCCGCCGAGCAGGGCCAGGGTGCGGTCGCGGGGGGCCAGTCGAGTGGCCAGTTGACTGCTTGTCATGAGTTGTCCTTGCGGTTGGTGTGTGTCATACGTCGTCGCCGAGCAGTGCCCGGGCGGTGTCCTCGTCGGTGACCAGCACGGTGCAGAGCCCGCTGCCGACGATGGCTCGGGCGACGGCGTGCTTGGCGCTGCCGGAGATCACGGCAATGGCGAGGCTCGCCCGCCGCAGTTGTTCAAGCTGGATGCCGAGGGTGCGCTCGTCGAGTTCCGGGTCGACGATGGCGCCGTTCTTGTCGATGTAGCGGCCGACGATGTCGCCGACCGCTCCCTTGCGCACGAGTTCCCCGACTTCGTCCGCGCTGAGGTAGCCGCTGTCGACGAGCGCGGAGTGCTCATCGGCCTGGCCGGCGCTGTAGAGGTAGGCGGATGCCCCGGCCGCCTGTTCGAGGACGGCGGCCACCGCGCGGTCGGATTCGATGGCGTGCTTCGTTTCCAGCCGTTCCAGGATGGCCGGGCTCGGCAGCAGGGTCGCCGCGCCGAACGCCTTGTGGGCGATCGTGGCCGCGGTCGTGGCGGCGGTGCCGGCGCGCTTGTTCAGGCTGACGCCGCCGTTGATTTGCACGACGTCGACCCCGGGTGCCCAGCCGTGCTTGAGGTGCAGGGACACGTCGTGGAGGGTGCGACCCCAGCTGATGCCCAGGGTGCGCGGGATCGGGCGGAGCCCGGTGAGGTAGTCGGCCGCCGCCTGCGCGGTGCGGGACTGGAGTTCCTCGTCGCCGGCGACGCCCACGGAAGACACGACGATGGCATCCTTCAGGCCGGTCGCCTCGCGGAGCCGGCGCTCGACCGGCAACCGCCGGGCGCGCGGGTGCACGATCTCGATCCGGATGAATCCGCTGGCCTTCGCCTGCGCGAGGAGCCGGCCGACCTTCCATCGAGTGAGGCGGAGGATCGAGCCGATCTCATCCTGCGTCTTGTTCTCCTCGTAGTAGAGCTCGGCGGCACGAATGGACATCAATTCGTCGGTATCGATCACCCTGCGCACTCTCCATTCACGTCGTCCCCCAGCCTAGGACGCACCGAGCAGCCGAACAACAGCTGTGGGGCAGATTGCTCATATGAGCAGACGGGGTCGCCGCCGCACGCTCTAGGCTCGGACAATGAACTCCAGCACCGGTCCGATCAGCGCCGTTCTCGCCGTGGACCTCGGCGGGACCAAGGTCGAAGCCGCCCTCGTCGACGACCGGGGAAACCTGCTCCCGGGAAGCCGTCACCGCTTCCCCACCGGGCCGGCCGCCACAAGCGAGGAGCTCAGCCGGAGCGTCACCTCGGCCGTCACGCTGGCGCGGGCGAGCCTGCCGGCCGGGGCCACCCTCGTCGGGGTCGGGATCGGCTCGGCCGGGCCGATCACGGTCGCCTCGGGGTCGGTCTCTCCCCTCAACCTCCCGGCCTGGCGCGAGTTCCCGCTCCGCGACCTCGTTCGCGGGCTCATCCCGGATGTGCCGGTGCGGCTGCGGATGGACGGCCTCTGCATCACCCTCGCCGAGCACTGGCTCGGCGCCGGCCAGGGCGTCGACAACCTGATGGGCATGGTCGTCTCGACCGGCGTCGGCGGCGGACTCATCCTGGGTGGCCACACGGTGTCAGGCCCCAGCGGGAATGCCGGCCACATCGGCCACGTCGAGGTCGGCGGGTTCGACGACCGGTGCGCCTGCGGCGGCCGCGGCTGCCTCGAGGCGATCGCATCCGGCCCCCGCACCGTCGCCTGGGCCAGGGCCCAGGGCTGGCCGGGCGCGACGGGCGAGGAGCTCGCCGCGGCCTTCGCCGCCGGCGACGAGATCGCCGCGCGCGCGGTGCAGCGGAGCGGCCGAGCCATCGGCCAGGCGATCGCCTCGGCCACCAACCTGGTCGACCTGGACCTCGTCGCGATCGGCGGGGGCTTCTCGCACGTGGCGCCGGACTTGTTCGACGCCATTCGCGAGGCGATCGCCGAACGCATCGAATTCGCCTTCGCGACGCGGGTGCGAGTCGTCCATTCCGCCCTGACCGGCGACGGGCCGCTCATCGGCGCGGCCGCGCTCATCCACCGGGCGGAACTGGTTCCCTAGGAGCCTGCTGAACAAGGCGTAGTGAGTGGGCCGGGGTTCGTGAATACCGGAACCTGTGGGTGGATGTTGGCTGTTTCGTCCGGTCTTCGGGCACGAACCCTCAATCCTTCCGGTCTTCGGCCCGTGGTAGGTGAAGGGGGGCCGGTCGAAACCGGCCCAGGTCGTCCTCGAGCATGTGCGGCCGGGCGATGACCGCGCCGGCTACGGTCACCGCGAGCGCCGTAGCGGTCAGGAAGACGAGCGGCCACAGCCAGTCGCCGGTTACCTCGTGCAGCAGCCCAACGACCAGCGGGCCGAGCGCCCCGAGCGTGTAGCCGACCCCCTGCACGAAGCCGCTCATCGCCACGGCGCCCTCGTGCGTGCGGGTGCGCAGGTTGATCAGCACGAGCGCGAGCGGAAAGAGCAGCTGGCCGAGGCCGGCCGCCGACACCCAGAGCCAGGTCAGAGTCATCGGCGCGACGATGAGGCCGAGGTAGCCGATCACGAAGCAGAACGCGCCGGCGTAGACGAGGAGGCCGACGTTCTTGAGGCGCACGGTGAGCACGGGGATGACCACGGCGCACGGGAATCCCATCGCGCAGAACAGCGACAGCAGGGTCCCCGCCTCCCCCTCCGACACCAGCGCCCGGTCGACCAGCAGCTGGGGCAACCAGGCGAAAACCGCATAGGCGTTGACCGACGACACCGCGAAGACGGCGGTGATCGCCCAGGCCACGCTCGAGTGCCGCAGCCGGCCGAGGAGGGCCGGTTCGGGTTCCTCGACCACCGGGGTGGGCATGTTCCCGGTGCGGTGCCGCACGAGCATCGTGATCCAGGGCACGAGGGCGACCAGGGCGAACGCGCTCCACATGCCCAGCGAGGTGCGCCAGCCGGCGGCATCCGCCACCGGGACGGCGACGAGCGGGGGCACCAGCGTGCTCAACGAGATGACGGTGACGTACAGCGATGTCACCAGCCCGACACGATCCGGGAAGTACTTCTTCACCAGCGGCGGCAAGAGCACGTTGCCGACGCCGAGGCCGGCGAAGGTGATCGCGCTGCCCAGCAGGAGCAGGACCACCGAGCCGGACAGTCCCCGCGCCAGGTGCCCGACGAACAGCGCGAGGAGGGAGAGCGCGAGGGTGGTCTCGAGCCCGTGGCGTTTCGTGAACATGGGGGTGAAGATCCCGAACAGGGCGAAACAGACCGGGGGCAGCATCCCGAGGACGCCGACGGCCAGGGTGCCCAGCGGGATGTCGGCATCGACCCGCGTGATGATCGGTGAGAGCGCGGCGACGGCCGTGCGCAGGTTCGCGGCAACGAGCAGGATGCCCAGCAGCGCGAGGGTGCGACCGGACCACAGGCTGCGGGCTGCGGTTTCGATCACCGGGCAAGTCTAGGGCGGCGCCGGGCGCCGGTGCCGTCTACCCGGCCAGGTCGATCTGGGCCGCGATGTGCCTGGCGATCTCGAGGGCGCTGGTGGCGGCCGGCGACGGTGCGTTGAGCACGTGGACCTGCCGGGCGGCCCGCTGGATGATGAAGTCCTCGGCCAGGGATCCGTCGGGCATGATGGCCTGCGCCCTCACCCCGGCGCCGGCGCGCACGATGTCGGAGGCCTGGATCTCGGGGACCAGCCGGGCCAGGCTCGCCGCGAAGAGGTGTTTGGAGAAGGACCGCGCGAGTTCCTCGGCACCGGTCACCAGGTTGCGGCCGGCCAGCCGGAGGAAGCCCGGGTAGGCGATCGCGCCGAGGGCCTCGCGGGCGTTGACCTCGCGCCAGCGGTAGCCTTCGCGGGCCAGGGCCAGGACGGCATTGGGTCCGGCGTGCACCGAGCCGTCGACCATCCGGGTCAGGTGCACGCCGAGGAAGGGCAGTTTCGGGTCGGGCACCGGGTAGATCAGCCCGCGGACCAGCTCCCGGCGGCCCGGGACTAGTTCGTAATACTCGCCCCGGAACGGGATGATGCGAGCCTTCGGCCGGAGCCCGGCCATGACGGCTATCCGGTCGCTGTAGAGGCCGGCGCAGTTGACCAGCAGGTCGGCGGTCTCCGACCCCGACCCGTGCACGACGGTCACCTCGCGATCCGTCACACGGATGTCCACCGCCTCGGTGCCGAGGAGGAGCCGGGCGCCCCGGGCTTCGGCCAGCTCGGCCAGTTTGCGGCTGACCGCCCCGTAGTCGATGATCCCGGTGGACTCCACCCGGAGCGCGGCGACGGCGTTGACGTGGGGTTCGAACTCCCTCGCCTCCTCCCCGGAGACCAGTCGCGCCGGGGTGCCGTTGGCCACGGCCCGTCCGGCGAGGGCGGTGAGCCGGCGGATCTCGCCCGCCTCGACCGCGACGATGAGTTTGCCGCAGGTCTCGTGGGCGATGCCGTGTTCCCGCGCGAAAGCGACCATCGATGCATTCCCCGCCGTGCACATGAGTGCCTTCAGCGAACCGGGCTTGTAATAGGGTCCGGCGTGGATGACCCCGGAGTTGTGGCCGGTCTGGTGGGCGGCCCAGCGTTCTTCTTTTTCAACCACGGTGACCTGCACGCCCCGGCGGGAGAGAAGCTCGGCGACGGCCAGCCCGACGATGCCTCCGCCGATTATCACTGTTCGTAGAGACGACATGTCATCCTCACGGTATTCGTGGCCCCAGCATAGCGGGGCGCGAAATCCGCACCTCCCCCGGCCTGCAGGCCGAGGGCATCCGCTTCTGCGTCGTGGATACCGGCGACTGATCCGGCGCCGCCCGGGATCCCGCGCCTAGGCTGGACGCATGGCAGACCTCGCGAAGTACCTCCCGCTGAGCCAGCGACCCGCCGGCGACGAGTCCGGCGCGAACTCGAACTGGGGCGGGCACCTGGCGGCGACGCTCACCGCGACAGCCGACCTGCTCGCCGGGCTCACCGCGGAGCAGTGGGAGGCGCCGAGTCTCTGCGCGGGGTGGCGGGTACGGGATGTCGCCGGACACATCGTCTGGCGCCTCGGCAGTTCGAACCGCGACCTGGTGCGCAGCCTGCTTCGCGCCTGGCCCGGCCGTTCCCTCCGTCCGTCGCGGGCCATCGACGCGGTGAGCCGGGCGGCCGCCGAAGCGTCTCCGGCGGACCTCGTCGCGCGGATCCGTTCGATTGCGGCGGACAAGGCCGGCGGTCGCGGGCGGCACGGCATCATCGAACTCACCGAGGCCGTCGTGCACGGCTACGACATCGCCCGCCCGCTCGGGCTCGGCCTGGCGGTCGCGCCGACCGCCTCGGGCGCCGTCGCGCTCCGCCGGAGCCTGATCGCACCCACCGGGATCAAGGCCGTCCTGCACGGTCGCACCCTCACGGCCACGGATGCCGACTGGAGCGTCGGCCGCGGCCCGGCCCTCCCCGGCACCGCCGAGGAGATCCTGCTCTTCCTCTTCGATCGCGGCCCCCTGCCCGCCTCTCCCCATCCCGCGAAACCGCAGTAGTGCGCGCTGAACGTCCCGAATAACCCGCACGACTGCGGTTTCGCGGGGGTATTGGGGTCAGGCGAGGAGCGCGCGGACCCGGTCCACGTCGTTGCGCATCTGTGCGACCAGCGGCTCGATGCCGGTGAAGGCGACCATCCCGCGGATGTGTTCCTGGAACTCCACGTCCACCACGTGGTCGTACAGGTCGATGTCGCGGTCGAGCACGTACGCCTCGACCTGCTTCTGCGCCACGCCGTCGAAGGTCGGGTTGTTGCCGACCGAAATGGCCGCCGGGTACCGGGTGCCGGCATCCGTCAGCCAGCCCGCGTAGACGCCGTCGGCCGGAATGAGTCCCTCGGACTCGGCCGCCAGGTTGGCGGTCGGGAAGCCGAGCTCGCGGCCGCGGGCGGCGCCGTGCACGACGACTCCGCGCACGGCCGGAAGGTGCCCGAGCAACGCCGCGGCGGCCCGGGTCTCGCCCGCCAGGAGCAGCCCGCGAATCCCCGATGAGGAGACCCGGTTGACCGCGTCCGGCTTCACGTCCTCGACCAGCCGCACGTCGAAGCCGAAGCGTCGGCCGAGACCCTGCATCAGGGTGACGTCGCCTGCTCCCCTGGCACCGAAGCGGAAGTCGCGGCCGACCAGGACCTGCCGGACGCGCAGCGCCTTGACCAGGACGTTCTCGATGAACTCCTCGGGCGGCAGCGAGGCGAGCGCCTTGTTGAACTCGAGCACGACGGTGGCGTCGATGCCGGTCTCGGCCAGCAGGTCGAGCTTCTGCTCGGTGCTGACGAGCGCGTCCGGGCAGTCGCCCGGCGACAGCAGGGCCAGCGGATGCCGGTCGAAGGTGACGACGACGGCAACCAGCCCGTGCGCCCCGGCGACGGTCTTCAGCTCGGAGATGACGGCCCGGTGGCCGACGTGCACGCCGTCGAACTTGCCGATGCTGACCGCAGACGCCGGCCAGTCTGCCGGGATCGCCGCTATCCCGTGGAACGTCTTCATGACTCGTCCGCCACGGAGTCGCTCGCCACGGAGTCGCTCGCGGTCACCGGGTTCCGGGCGAGCCACCACATCCCGAGGACCGGCAGGACCAGCGGGATGAACAGGTACCCGCGGCCGAAGACCGACCACACGGTGTCGTGCGGGAAGAGGGCGGGGTCGACCAGGCTGAGGATGCCGATGACCAGGACCCCGAGCAGTTCGAACGTGATCGTGATCCAGGCCGCACGGTACCAGGCACGACCACGATTGATGAGCGCGATCGTGGCCACGATGTAGACGACAGCGGCGAGCGCGGACAGCGAGTAGGCCAGCGGCGCCTGGTCGAATTTCCCGACAATCTGCACGAAGGAGCGCCCGGTGGCGGCAAGCGCCAACACCCCGTACACGGCTATGAGGAGTCGGCCGACGCCGGTCACTCGATTCGGTCGGGCAGCTGTCTGGGGCCGTAGTTCAGTCATCGCTAGGCAATTATCGCAGTATCAGCCGACCTGCACTGTCCAGATGTGCAGCATCCGGTAGAGCATGACCGCGACGGACAGGCAAGCCACGCCCAGGATGACCGTGCTCCAGCGGCTCCGCTCGATCAGCGCCCACAGCCCGGCGGCCAGGGGCAGGAGGATCGCGCTGATCAGGTAGACGTAGAACTCGAGCACGCTTCCGCTGGCCGTATTGCCGGTGAGCGGGGCGACGATGGCCACGACCAGCTGCGCGAGCAGCAGCACCTCGACGAGGGCGGTTGCCCCCATGGTGAGGTCGGTCGGCTTGCGTCCGGCGAGGCCGAGTCCGACGCAGAGCGCGCCGCCGAGCACCGCGACGGCCAGCTGCAACCAGGTGAACCACTCGATCATCGGGCATCCGCCCGGTCGGCGGGCGCGGGCTCGTCGGGAGGGAAGTTGACCAGCGATTTCGCCTGGTCGCCGCGGTACTCGACCAGTCCGACGAGGCGGCCGTCAGGGGCGATGGCCGCGATCGGGCCCGGCTGGCCGCCGGCCGGGTCGACAGTGATCCGCTTGCCGTGGCCGAGGTCGATCGCCTGCTCCTCGGTGAGGTCGAGGCGGCCCAGCAGCCGCGTCGCCGCGTCGGCCGGGCCGATCAGCGCGGAGTGAACGTCCAGTTCCTCAAGCGGCTGGGCCGCGTCGAGCCGGAACGGCCCGATCCGCGTGCGGCGCAGGCTGGTGAGGTGTCCGCCGACGCCGAGCGCCGCGCCGAGGTCGCGGGCGAGGGCCCGGATGTAGGTGCCCGAGGAGCAGACGACCCGCACCTCGAGGTCGAGGAATCCGTCGACGGCGGTGCTGGAGAGCAGCTCGAAGGCGCTGACGGTGACCGGCCTGGCCGGGAGTTCGACCGCTTCGCCGTCCCGCACCCGGGCATAGGCGCGCTTGCCGTCGACCTTGATCGCGCTCACCGCGCTCGGCTGCTGGCTGATCTCCCCGGTGAGGGCGATGATGCCGGCTCCGACGGCCTCCGGGCGGAGCGCCGCCACGGCCTCCGCGGGGGCGCGGACGAGGTGCTCGCCCTCGGCGTCATCCGTCGTCGTCGACGAGCCGAGCCGGATCGTTGCCAGGTATTCCTTGTCGAGTCCGACGATGTAGGTCAGCAGGCGGGTGGAGCTGTCCACGCCGAGGATCAGCAGGCCGGTCGCCATCGGGTCGAGCGTTCCGGCGTGGCCGACCTTGCGGGTTCCGGCGAGGCGCCGGGTGCGGGCGACCGCGTCGTGGCTGGTCCAGCCCTGCGGCTTGTCGATGAGGAGGAGGCCGCTGGTCACACTTCGAGGCTACCAGCGCCGCCCCCGTAGGATGTGAGCCGTGAGAATCGCGGTCATCGGAGCGGGCGCCCTCGGCGGCACGTTCGCGACCCTGCTCGCCCGCGTCGGCCACGACGTCACCGTCACCGCCCGGGGCGAGGGCCTGGCGGCGATCCGCGCCGACGGCATCCGCCTGTCCGGCAAGTTCGGCGACGCCCAGGCGCGTCCGCGTGCCCTCGAGCGGCTCACGGAGGCCCCCGAGCTGACCCTGGTCTGCACCAAGGCTCAGGATGCCGCGGCCGCGATCTCGGACAACGCCGCGTTCATCGACGGGTCCCCGGTCATTGTCGTGCAGAACGGCCTCGACGGGGTGAGCACGGCGGAACGGCTCCTCCCCCGGTCCGACTGCTTCGGCGCCCTGGTGATCATCGCCGCCAACTACACCGAACCGGGCCAGGTGAGCGTGACGACCGCCGCGCCCACCTACCTCGGCCGCGGAACCGGCCCCGTCGACGCCGCGACGCGCGCCTGGCAGGCCGTGCTCGGGGAGGCCGTCCCGGTCGTCGCCATCGACAACTTCGTCGGCGCCCAGTGGACCAAGCTGATCGTGAACATGCTCAACGCCATCCCGGCGATCACCGGGATGAGCGTGCAGGCCGTCGTCGACCACCCCGGTCTGCGCCGGGTGATGACGGCGAGCATGCGGGAGGCCGTGCGCGTCGGCCTGAAGCGGGGGGTGCGTTTCGGCGCGCTGCAGGCGCTCGGGCATCGGCGGCTGCGCCTGTTTTCAGTGCTGCCGCTGCGGCTGGGCCAGCTTTTGCCGCTGATGATGCGGGTGCGCATGGGCGACGTACCGAACCTCGGTTCTACCCAGCAGAGCCTTCGCCGGGGCCAGCGCACCGAGGTCGACTTCCTCAACGGCGCGGTCGTGCGCGAGGCGGGCGCCGCCGGCGTCACCGCCCCGGTCAACGCGCTGCTCGCCGCCCTCGTGCACGAGGTCGAGGCTCGAGGCGCCTCGCTCACCCCCGCCGACGTCGTCGCCCGCTTCGACGCCCTCCCCGGTTAGCGTCCCCACCCCGGCCCTCGACCTTCGACCTTCGACCTTCGACCACGCTCGCCGAACCGTGAGTTTGGCACCTTCGTTTGGCTGTTTAAGGTGCCAAACTCACGGTTCGTCGTCAGCAGCTGTCGGCGAAGATGCGGCGGGGACGGTCGGCATCGGCCAGGTCCACGATGGCGGTCGCCCGGTCGCGCGGCTTCGCCTCTGCGCGGTACAGGCGTTCGGCCTCTGTCGTTGCTTCACCCTCGAGCAGCACGCTGTACGACCACAGCCCCCGGAGTTCCGGCCGGTGGATGAACTCGCCGTCGATCACGAGCGTGGCGTCTGCCGGCGCCGTCAGCCAGGTCGGCTGCACCCACGTGTCGCTGTCGGCGTCGAATTCCTTCGTGACGAATCCGGTGCTGCCACCCAGACGGAAGGGTTCGACCAGCGCGCGCCGGAGCGCCGAGTAGTCGTAGCCGTTGCGGTAGTGCCGTTCCGGAGCGTCCGCCCCGCGCCGGTTCAGCTCGGCCCGGGAGCGCCGGAAGTCGCCCAGGGAGGCCCGGACTGCGGCGTGGTCGCCCTCCTCCAAGACCGCGGCGAGGTCGTCGGCGAACGCGGCCCGCGCCGGGGCATCCGTGCCGTCGATCGCGACGATCGTACGGCCGCGGCCGTAGTGGCCGAGGATCTCCGTCGACAGGCCGCGCAGGAATTCGATCCGGGGGGTGGAGACGAGCCTCATGAATCGACCCTAGGTTAGAAAGGGTGAACGCCACAGCCCCCACGTCCGGCCTCGCTCCCGCAGCCGGAATCGCCCCGCCGATCGCTGCCTGGTTCGAAGCCAACGGCAGGGACCTGCCCTGGCGCCGCGAGGGCTTCTCGGCCTGGGGCACGCTGGTCAGCGAGTTCATGCTGCAGCAGACCCCGGTCATCCGCGTCATCCCCCGGCTCGAGGAATGGCTGGAACGCTGGCCCACCCCGGCCGCCCTGGCCGCCGTGCCGCCGGGCGAGGCCGTGCGCGCCTGGGCGACGCTCGGCTACCCGCGGCGCGCGCTCTGGCTCCATTCGGCCGCGGTCGAGATCACCGAGCGTCACGGCGGCGTGGTTCCAGAGGACGTCGACGCCCTGCTGGCCCTCACCGGCATCGGCGACTACACGGCCAGGGCCGTCGCCGCCTTCGCGTACGGGCACCGGCATCCGGTCGTCGACACCAACACGAGGCGGGTCATCGCCCGGGCCGTCGGCGGCCAGGCCGAACCGGCGCCGCCGTCACGCGGACGGGACCTCGCGGCCATGTCCCTGCTGCTTCCCGAGGGCCGCGACGAGTCGGCGGCGTTCAATGCCGCGATCATGGAACTCGGCGCCCTGGTCTGCACAGCCCGGAAGCCAGGCTGCGAGGTATGCCCGATTCGGAATGAATGCGCGTGGCGGGCGGCGGGATATCCGGCGCACACCGGCGCGCGCAAGGCCGTACAGAAGAAGTTCGAGGGCAGCGACCGGCAGGTGCGCGGGCTGATCATGGCGGAGCTGCGGGCCACACGGCATCCGGTGACGGATGCCGAGGTCGACGGGCTCTGGCCCGATGCGGCCCAGCGGGGGCGCGCCCTGGACGGCCTCCTGGTCGATGGGCTCGCCGTGCGGACGCCCGGCGGATACACACTGCCGCACTAGCGCCGGATCGGCCGCCCCCGAGGGGTCGCAAATCGACCTTCAACCGCCCAACGAAGGTCGATTTGCGACCCCTCAGGGGCCGACGGACTAGTCGGCGGCGTGCGCCCCACGGGTCACGGTTTCGTCTTCCGCCTCGTCATCGTCATCGTCGTCCGCGTCATCGTCGTCGTCCAGGTCGCGGGACTTCACGTACGGGTCGGCATCCCCGGCGTAGGTGGCCGTGCGGGCGAGCTGCTCGACCTCCGTGTCGCGGTCGCGCGCCTCACGCAGGAGGTCGTCGATCAGCGCGGCATTCTCCGGGATGGCGTCGGCGATGAACTCGAGGGACGGCGTGAGCCTCGCGGTGATGTTCTTGCCCACCTCGCTGCGCAGCATTCCCGTGGCGGCCTTGAGCGCCGCGGCGCTGTCCTTGCGCTCCTCTTCGTTGCCGTACACGGTGTAGAAGACCGAGGCGTGCTGGAGGTCGCCGGTCACCTTGACGTCCGTGATGGTCACAAAACCAAGCCTCGGATCGCGGAGGCCGCGTTCGAGACGCTTGGCCACGATGACCTTGATGCGGTCCGCCATCTTCCTGGCGCGTGCCGGATCTGCCATGACTAACTCCCTAATTCTTCGCGACCGTTCTGCCGCTCTTCAGCTTTTCCCAGCCACCGCGGTGACGTTCAAATCTCTGCGAACCCGGTCGCAGCTCGATCCCCCTCAAAAAGGGAATCGGGGTAGGGGTCCCCGCTCTTCCCTTTTTGAGGGGGATCGAGCGGAGACCCTACCAACCGTGGGGAACTAAACCCGCGGCTTTTCCTTCATTTCGATCGTCTCGATCTCGTCGCCGACCTGGATGTCGTTGAACTTGCCGAGGCCGATACCGCACTCGAAGTCCGTCCGGACCTCGGTGACGTCGTCCTTGAAGCGACGCAGCGACTCGATGCCCAGGTTGTCCCCCACCACGACGCCCTCGCGGATGACGCGAGCCTTGGCGTTTCGGGTGATGGTTCCGGAGCGAACGATGACACCGGCGACGTTTCCGAACTTGGAGGAGCGGAACACCTCGCGGATCTCGGCGACACCACTCTGCACCTCTTCGAACTCGGGCTTGAGCATTCCCTTGAGGGAGCTCTCAATGTCCTCGAGCGCGTTGTAGATGACGGAGTAGAAGCGCACGTCCACGCCTTCACGGGCGGCGCGCTCGCGCGCCTTCGTGTCGGGGCGAACGTTGAACCCGATGATGATGGCGTTGTCGACGGTGGCGAGGTTGACGTCGCTCTCCGTGACGGCACCGACACCGCGGTGGATGATCCGAAGCTGCACCGACTCGTCGACCTCGATCTTGAGGAGCGACTCTTCCAGTGCTTCAACGGCACCGGACACGTCACCCTTGATGATGAGGTTGAGCGACTCGACCTTGCCCTCTTCGAGTGCACGGGTGAAGTCTTCGAGGCTGATCCGCTTGCGGGCCTTGGCCAGCAGGGCGTTGCGCTCGGCGGCTTCACGCTTCTCGGCGATCTGGCGCGCGGTGCGGTCGTCATCGATGACCAGGAAGGTGTCGCCGGCGCGCGGGACGCTCGACAGACCCTGCACCTGGACGGCACGGGACGGGGTTGCGGCCAGGACCGGCACACCGTTCTCGTCGGCCATTGCGCGGACGCGGCCATAAGCCGTTCCGGCGACGATCGAGTCTCCGACGTGCAGCGTTCCCGACTGGATGAGCACGGTCGCGACCGCACCGCGACCCTTGTCGAGCTTGGCCTCGATGGCCACGCCGCGAGCATCCTTGTCGGGCTTGGCGCGCATGTCGAGTCCGGCGTCCGCGGTGAGCAGGACGGCGTCAAGGATTTCCTGGATGCCGACCTTGTTCTTCGCGGACACGTCGACGAACATGACGTCTCCACCGTATTCTTCGGCGACGAGGCCGAATTCGGTGAGCTGCTGGCGAACCTTCTGCGGGTTGGCACCGGGCTTGTCGATCTTGTTCACCGCGACCACGATCGGCACGTTTGCTGCCTGCGCGTGGTTGAGTGCCTCAATCGTCTGGGGCATGATGCCGTCATCGGCCGCCACCACAAGGATGGCGATGTCGGTGACCTGCGCACCACGAGCACGCATGGCGGTGAACGCCTCGTGGCCCGGGGTGTCAATGAAGGTGATGGCGCGTTCGATGCCCTCGTGCTCGGTGACGACCTGGTAGGCACCGATGTGCTGGGTGATGCCGCCGGCTTCGCCCGCTGCCACCTTGGCGTTACGGATGGCGTCGAGCAGCGCGGTCTTACCGTGGTCGACGTGACCCATGACGGTGACGACGGGGGGACGGGCGACGAGTTCCTCGTCGGTCTCCTCCGCCAGTTCCTCATCGATGTCGATATCGAAGCCGAGAAGCAGCTCGCGGTCCTCATCGTCGGGCGAGACCATCTGGATCTTGTAGCCGAGCTCTTCGCCGAGCACGTCGAACGTGGCCTCGTCGAGGGACTCCGTCGCCGTGGCCATCTCACCGAGGTGGAAGAGCACGGTCACGAGGTTCCCGGGGCTGGCGTCGATCTTGTCGGCGAAGTCGGTGATCGACGCACCGCGACGCAGGCGAACAACGGTTCCGCCATCGCCGCGGGGTACGCTCACGCCACCCAGCGACGGGGCCTCGCGCAGTTCGAATTCCTGCCTCTTCGTACGCTTCGACTTGCGGGCACGGCTCTTGCCGCCTCCGCGACCGAATGCACCAGCGGTTCCACCACCGGGGCCACGGCCACGGCCGCCTGCGCCGCCACCACCCGCGGGGCGGGGCGGGCCGAAGCCGGGGGCTCCCGCCGGGGCGCCGCCGGGACGTGCGAAGCCGGGGCGTGCGCCGCCGGCGCCG
>NZ_SOEZ01000049.1 GCF_004402215.1 Cryobacterium tagatosivorans | reverse complement strand
GCCTTCGGGCTTGCCGTCCCCGAACGCGTTGTCCGGGTAAGTCAGGTACTCAGTGATGAGGTCCATGAGAACAGTCAATACCCGACCACCGACATTCGAAGTTCGCACCCCCCGCAGCCTCCTAGGCTGGGCAGATGAGCCTGCGTAATGACCTGACCGACCTGATGATGAGGGCGATGAGCGACGGCCACCGGGCCCTGCTCAGGTTGTCGGGCGGGCGGCTCCTGCGGGCGTTCGGCTCCATGCCGGCCGTCGAACTCCACACGATCGGGCGCACGTCCGGCAAGCGGCGTTCGACGATGCTCACCGCGCCCGTGCACGGCGACGGACGCTACGTCCTGGTCGCTTCCAAGGGCGGCGGGGACCGCAATCCGATGTGGTACCTGAATCTCACGGCCAACCCGGATGTCGAACTGACGGTCGACGGCGCCACCCTGCGGATGCGCGCACGCACCGCCACCGCCGCGGAGAAGGCCGAACTGTGGCCGAAGATCGTCGCCGCCTACCGCGGTTACGAGGGTTACCAGCACAAGACGGGGCGGGACATCCCCGTGGTGATCTGCGAGCCGCGGCAGGGCTGAGCGCTCAGTCCACCCACCCCTCACGAACGGCCCGCGCGGCGATGCCCGCACGGTTGGCCACGCCCAATTTGTCGAGGATGTGACCGACATGCACGCCCACGGTGCGCGCCGAGATGAAAAGCCGCCGGCCGATTTCGGCGTTCGTGCACCCCTCGCTGATGAGCGCCGTGACCTGGTGCTCTCGTGCGCTGAGGACGGCCACCCGGTCCGGGCGGGGCGGTCGGGCGGCCACGGCACGGCCCAGGCGATTCGGATCGTCGTCGCGGCCGACGACTTCTACCCCAGCGCTGCTCATGCGGCGAACAGTACGCCTGATTCGCGCACCGGGCTCGGCCGGGAGCCCGGTCGGGCAGATGCCCGGCCGACCCGGAGCCTATGGATTCAGGATGGGGCAGAGGTCCCTCCGCGCGCCGGTGATCACGGCCCGGTCGGCGAGCCCGCCCGTGATGACCGCGCGACCGTGCACGAAGGCGAGGATCCCCTTCGCATAGAGCAGCATCGACCCGGTCAGGATCGGGTCAGCCACCCCGCGGATGAACAGGGGCCCGGAGACGTTGAGGTCGATCGATCGCCCGGTCACATCCGAGATGAGCTTCACGCGCAGCGACCCGGTGGTGCTGATGGCGGTCACGTCGCCCACCTTGTTGGTGAAGACCCTGGTGCGCTGGTTGTCGAGGGTCACCATCGTGAACGAGCCGCACGGCGAGTCGGAATCCGCGATCAGGCTGGTCCCGGCGCCGGCCGGCGGGATGTGCAGCGGCGGGACGGCCGCGGCCGGAAGGGCCGGCGCTACGACCAGCGCGGCGATCAGGGCCGAGATGACACTGAGCTGCGTGCGACGGGGCATGTCGTCTCCTTCGTCAGGTGGGGCGGGTGCTGACGAGTATCCGTGCTCTTCCCCCTCGGCACATCGTCAGAACGACGTACCCGCCGCGATCATCCGCGGCGATCACGTGCAGGCGGTGCCCCCGGCGCCTCAGCCGGCGGGCTGCAGCTCCACGGCGCTCACCCGCGGGAAGGCCGGCGGGTGCACACCGGCCATTTCCTCGAGCACGCGGATGACCTGGCAGCTGTAGCCGAACTCGTTGTCGTACCAGACGTAGAGGATGGCCTTGTTGGCGGTGACGATCGTGGCCAGCCCGTCGACGATGCCGGCGCGGCGTGAGCCGAGGAAGTCGGTGGAGACCACCTCTGGCGAGTCGATGAAGTCGATCTGCTTGTGCAGCGTCGAGTTCAGCGACATCGTGCGGAGGTAGTCGTTGAGCTCGTCCTTGGTCGTGCCGTTGACCAGGTTGAGGTTCAGGATCGCCATGGACACGTCCGGCGTCGGCACGCGGATGGCGTTGCCGGTGAGCTTGCCGGCCAGTTCGGGCAGGGCCTTGGCGACCGCCTTCGCCGCGCCGGTCTCGGCGATCACCATGTTCAGCACGGCCGAACGGCCCCGGCGTTCGCCGGAGTGGAAGTTGTCGATGAGGTTCTGGTCGTTCGTGAACGAGTGGACCGTCTCGACGTGGCCGTCCACGATTCCGAACCGGTCCATGACGGCCTTGAGCACCGGCGTGATCGCGTTCGTGGTGCACGAGGCCGCCGTGACGATGGCGTCGTCGTCGGTGATCATGTCGTGGTTGATGCCGTGCACGATGTTCTTCAGCTCGCCCTTGCCCGGAGCGGTGAGCAGCACGCGCGCGACGCCGGGGCAGGCCAGGTGCTGGGAGAGGCCCTCTGCGTCCCTCCACCGTCCGGTGTTGTCGACGACGATGGCGTCGTGGATGCCGTAGGCCGTGTAGTCGATGCTCGCCGGGTCGCTCGAGTAGATGACCTGGATCAGCGTGCCGTTGGCGAGGATGGTGTTGTTGGTCGTGTCGACCGAGATCGTGCCCTCGAACGGCCCGTGGACCGAGTCGCGGCGCAGCAGGCTCGCGCGTTTGACGATGTCGTCGTCGGACCCCTTGCGCACGACGATGGCCCGCAGCCGCAGGCCCTGGCCACCGCCGGCGTGTTCGATCAGGATGCGGGCGAGCAGGCGGCCGATGCGGCCGAAGCCGTAGAGCACGACGTCGGTGCTGGTGGAGTCGCCCTGTCCCCACCGGTCGACGACCTCGGCGAGTTCCTCGCGGAGGAACTCGGCGAGCGTGCGGCCGGCGTTGTCGGCCTTGTAGGCCGCGCCGAGGCGGGCCAGGTCGATCGAGGCCGCGCCCAGGCCGAGGGTGCAGAGCGCCTCCAGGAGCGGCAGCGTCTCCTCGAGCGGCAGTTCGACGTCGTCGACCTGCCGGGCGAAGCGGTGGGCCTTGAGCAGGCCGACGACCGACTGGTTGACCAGGCTGCGGCCGTGCACCGAGGTGACGACGTGGTTTTCACGGTACAGCCGGCCGATGAGGGGAATCATCGCTTCGGCCAGCGCCTCCCTGTTGATCCAGGTTTCGCGGGCGCGGTCAGATGCGTGAGTCAAGAACTACCTTCGGGTCGGTGATCGGGTCATGCTACTCGTCGAGCGCGAGCTCCTTGGGCAGCTCGAATTCCTTGGAGGTGAGTTCTTCCACGTTGACGTCCTTGAACGTCAGCACGCGAACGGACTTCACGAAGCGGTCTGAGCGGTAGACGTCCCACACCCAGACATCCTTCATCGTCAACTCGAAGTAGAAGTCGTGCTCCGTGTCGCGCCGCACGAGTTCAACCTCGTTCGCCAGATAGAAGCGCCGCTCGGTCTCGACGACGTACTGGAACTGTCCAACGACATCCCGGTATTCGCGGTACAGGGCCAACTCGACTTCGCGGTCGTAGTCCTCGAACTCGTCTTCTTCCATGGTGACTCAATCCTACGCTGTGATCTTGAGCCAGGACTTGCGGTGGAGGTCGTTGGCGCCGAGCTCGCCGATCGCGCCCATGTGTTCCGCGCTGCCGTAGCCCTTGTTCGATGCCCAGCCGTAGCCGGGGTGCACGGCATCCGCCGCGATCATCAGGGCGTCGCGGTGCACCTTGGCGATCACGGATGCCGCGGCAACCGATCCGCAATCCTGGTCGGCCCGCACCCGGGTGACGACGGTGAGCGGCGTTTTCAGGGCCTTGTTAAGCCAGTCGTCGGCGCCGTCGAGGAGCACGACGCTGCCTGAGATGTCCACGCCGGCGGCGAACAGGTCGGCCAGTGCGCGCTTGCCGGCGAGCCCCAGGGCCGCCATGATGCCCAGGCTGTCGACCTCCCGGGCCGACGCGAGCCCGACGGCGGCGTGCAGCGCCCAGGCGGCGGCCAGGGGGGCGAGCACCCGGCGCCGCGGTTCACTGAGCAGTTTCGAGTCGCGCAGCCCCACCGGGAACGGGCCGACGGATGCGTTGATCACGGCGAATCCGACGGCCACCGGACCGGCCAGGGCGCCGCGCCCGACCTCGTCGCAGCCGATCACGCAGTTCGCGCCGCCGGCCAGGAGGGAGCGTTCGGTTTCGAGGTCAGGCTCGGCGACGGCCATCATCAGCTAGTCGCGCGCCTCTTCGACTCCGCGGAACGCGTCCGGGTAGTCATCCAGCCAGCCCCAGCGGTTGAGCGGCCAGCTGACGACGAAGGCGCGGCCCACGACGTTGTCGATCGGGACGAAGCCCTTGCCGGGCGTGGTCCCGTTGTACCGGGAGTCCTTGGAGTTGTAGCGGTTGTCGCCCATCACCCAGAGGGAGTCCTTCGGGACGACGACGTCGAAGTCGTCCTTGGACACCTCGGTTTCCCCGGGCGGAAGGTAGACGTACGGGTCCTCGGAGAGTGGGACGCCGTTGACGCTCATCTGGCCGAGGGCGTTGCAGCAGACGACGTGGTCTCCCGGCATGCCGATGACGCGCTTGATCAGGTGGTCGTTGCTGTCCGGGGCAGACAGCCCGACGACGGAGAGGATCCAGTCGATCCCGGCCACGATGGCGTTCTGTTCGACCGGGGTCTGCGGCGGGAGCCAGCCGCCGGGATCGCGGAACACGACGACGTCGCCGTGCTCGACCGGGAACATCCCGGGCTGCAACTGGTTCACGATGATCCGGTCGTTCTCCAGCAGCGTCTGCTCCATCGACCCGGAGGGGATGTAGAACGAGCGGATCAGGAACGTCTTGATCAGGAACGAGATGAGCAGCGCGACCACGAAGATGATTACGAGGTCGCGAAGGAATAGTCCGACGCCGCGCTTCTTGCGCCGCGTCTCTGATGCCAGGCGATCTGATCGCGTGGGCAGAGTGTTTTCTGTCATTAAACCGCCTGAGCTCCGCACCCAGTTTAGGGGTGAGGAGCTCAGGGGCGAATTCCTGTCGGCCTGCGAATCCGCTGTGAAGCGACTCGAAGGCGTGGAATCAGTTGAAGCGCTTTTCCTTGATCTTGGCCTTCTTGCCGCGCAGGTTGCGCAGGTAGTACAGCTTCGCGCGGCGCACGGCGCCGCGGGTGACGATCTCAATGTGGTCGATGACGGGAGAGTGCACCGGGAAGGTACGCTCGACGCCGACCTGGAAGCTCACCTTGCGCACGCAGAAGGTTTCGCGGACGCCTTCGCCCGAGCGGCCGATGACGACGCCCTGGAAGACCTGGACGCGCGAGCGGGTGCCTTCAACGATGTTGACGTGGACCTTGACGGTGTCGCCGGCCCGGAAGGCGGGGATGTCTTTCCGCAGTGACGGTGCATCCACCTGGTCGAGAATATGCATGGTTTTTCGCTCTCTGTACCCGCCACAGGTCGACTACGAATTATGCTTCGCGACACGCGGTCCGCGCGTCGCCTCAGCAACCGATAAGTCAATGCGCGCCGCTCATGGCGAATCTCCCCTGTGGCAGAGGTTTACCGCGGCACAAACGCTTATTCTGTCACGAAACCGGGCCGGACAGCAAAGCGGGCCGTCAGGAGTTCGTTGGCTTCTCCGGGATGATGATCACCGTGGGGTCGACGGGACGGGTCGGCCCGGGGTCCGTCGTGCCGAGGATAGTGGTCTCGGTGACCACCAGGGGTCCGGACGTCGAGTCAATGAACTCGATCACCTGGCGTACGCGGCGCCGGGCGGCGTCGAACAGTTCCCAGACCGCGAACCAGAATGCCGCGATGCCGGCCAGGACGGCCAGCAGCCAGACCCCCGGCGCCTCAGCGGCGTAGAACACGACCCCGACGACGAGCGCGTGCCACAGGCCCAAGACGCCGACATCCGGCCAGGACACGGCCCTCGTCTCCCGCACCTCGGCGCGGGCGTAGACGAGCAACGCGACGGCGAGCAGGGCGATGCCGAGAGCGATCGCGCCGATGGTCACCCCGAGCACTTCCCAGCCGCCGGCGCCGAAGATCGACGAACCGACGAGCAGCCACACGGGGAGCGCGCCGATGGCGATGAACTGCCAGTAGTAGAAGATCCTGCGAACGATCACGGGACCAGATTATCCCTGCGCGTCGCCGATTTCCTCGGAGTTCGCTGGGGGCAGAAGGTCCGGACGAACTCGCCGGGTGCGCTCCAGCTGCTGCTCCCGGCGCCAGGCGGCGACGGCGCCGTGGTTGCCGCTGCGCAGCACCGGGGGCACGTCGAGGCCCCGCCAGAGCGCCGGCTTGGTGTAGCTGGGGTATTCGAGCAGCCCGTCCTCGTGCGACTCCTCGACGAGGCTCTCCGGGTTGCCGACGACGCCGGGAATGAGCCGGCCGATCGCCTCGACCATGGCCATGACCGCGACCTCTCCCCCGTTGAGTACGTAGTCGCCGAGGCTGATCAGCCGCACCCTGCCGCGGCTGGAGAAGTGGTCGACGACGCGCTGGTCGATGCCCTCGTAGCGGCCGCAGCCGAAGATCAGGTTCGGTTCCTCGGCGAGTTCCCGGGCGATGGCCTGGCTGAACTGCTCCCCCGCCGGGGACGGGAAGATGAGGACAGGGCCGGTGGCGGCATCCGTCACCTCGGCGGCGACGGCCGTGGGCTCGGCACCCATGTCGGCCAGGATGCCGTCAAGCGCCTCGCCCCACGGCTCCGGCTTCATGACCATGCCGGCGCCGCCGCCGTACGGGGTGTCGTCGACGGTGCGGTGGCGGTCGTGGGTGGAATCGCGCAGATCGTGCACGCGCAGGTCGATCAGGCCGGACTGGCGGGCCTTGCCGAGCAGCGAAATGTCGAGCACCCCGAAGAACTCCGGAAAGATCGTGACAATGTCGATGCGCATGGCTGCGAGTCTACCGATCCGCCCTCCCGCCTCCCGCCTCCCTCCTCCCGCGAAACCGCAGTTGTGCGCGCTAAAACGCCCGAATGGCGCGCACAACTGCGGTTTCGCGGGGTGTTACGGAGCAGGCTCGGTCGTGGAGTCGCCGGGAGTGGATGTCGCGGCATCCGTTTCCGGGGCGGGTTCCGGGGCTGGTTCCGGGGCGGGTTCGGCGGGTTCTTCCGTCTCGGGGATCTCCTCGAAGAGCCCGGGAGGCGGGGTGACGGTGATGACGCCGGCCTTGACGTCGACGGAGGGCACGATCGCCTTGACGAACGGCACCATGATCTCGCCGCCCGGCGTCTTGACGATGAGGAGGTCCTGCGCGGGCAGGTGCTCCAGCCGGGCCAGCGTGCCGACCTGGACGCCGTCGCGGACGACAGCGAGCCCGACCAGCTGGTGGTCGTACCAGGCGTCTTCCTCGTCCGACTGCTCGGCCGAGTCCTGGTCGATCCACAGGATCGCTTTGGCGAGGGTCTCGGCCGCTTCGCGGTCCGGAACATCCTTGAAGAAGCCGACGGCGTGCTGGTTGTACCAGCGCAACTCGACGAGTTCGAGGGTCTTGCCGTGCCAGGGTGAGCTGGTCGGCACCTGGAGGGTGAACACGGCGCCCGGGACGAAACGTCGCCCCGGGTCATCCGTGAACAGTTCCAGCTTGATTGCGCCCTTGAGGCCATGGGCCTTCGTCAGGCGCCCCACGCGTAGCTGGGTGCGCTGCGGCGTGGAGTCGCTCACCTTAGAAATCAGTGTCAACGACGTCGACACGCACGCGCTTGCCGTCGGCCAGTGCGGCCACGAGGGTGCGCAGCGCCTTGGCGGTGCGACCAGCGCGACCGATCACCCGGCCGAGGTCCTCGGGGTTCACGCGAACCTCGAGAACATCGCCACGGGGTGAGTTCTTGGCAACGACCTGCACATCGTCCGGGTGATCAACGATCCCCTTGACGAGGTGCGCCAGCGCGGGAGCGAGCAAGATTACGCCTTGTCCTCGGCGGCCTCGGCGTCAGCCTCGGTCGCTTCGGCTGCGGGAGCCTCTTCCTTGACGACGGGCTTCTCTGCCTTCGGCTTCAGAACGGGCTTCTTCTTCTCGTCAGCGACAAAAGGAACCTTCGGCTCCTTGATCTTGACGGTGTTCTTGGCGTTCTTGTCGCCCTTGAAGATGCCCCAGTCGCCGGTCAGCTTGAGGAGAGCGGCAACCTGCTCGGTCGGCTGCGCGCCGACGCCGAGCCAGTATTGCGCGCGCTCGGACTTGACCTCGATGACGGAGGGCTCCTGCGTGGGGTGGTAGATGCCGATCTCTTCGATGACGCGGCCGTCGCGCTTGGTGCGCGAGTCAGCGACAACGATGCGGTAGTACGGTGCACGGATCTTGCCCATGCGCTTCAGACGGATTTTGACAGCCACAATTCTCCTGTGTTAGTGATGTTTGGCGAACTGACAGCCGTGAGCGTGGGGGCACACTCGGAGCAAGCTCAATATGGTTTTCCTGCGTCTGATTAGAGGGTCGGACGCAAGAGAACTCGACTAACCATTCTGTCAGACATCCCCCCGTTTGTGATAATCGGCCGCCTCGGTGTCAGGATTGTCGGCAGGCGCAGTTCTTCGGGCTGCCGTCGGCACCAGCGGAGGAGCGCATGTGGGAATGGAATTCGCCCCATCGGCGCGGTCGACCGTCGGCATCGAGTGGGAAGTCGCCCTCGTCGACGCCGAGACCGGTGACCTGGCCTCCATCGCCGCCGAGGTGCTCGACACCCTCCGCGGCGACGACGGGTCCCCGCATCCGCACATCACCGGCGAGCTGCTGCTGAACACCGTCGAACTCGTGTCCGGGGTCCACACGACCGTCGCCGGGGCCGTCGCGGATGTCGTCGGCCAGCTGGACGAGGTGCGCGCCATCACCGAACCGCGCGGCGTGGACGTCATCTGCAGCGGGTCGCATCCGTTCGGGCAGTGGTACGAGCAGGAGATCACCGACAAGCCGCGCTACCACCGGCTGATCGACCGCACCCAGTGGTGGGGCCGCAACATGATGATCTGGGGTATCCACGTGCACGTGGGCATCGAGGACCGGGCCAAGGTGATGCCGATCCTCAACGGCCTGCTCACCTACATCCCGCACCTGCAGGCGCTGTCGGCGTCCAGCCCGTTCTGGGCGGGGGTCGACACCGGCTACGCCTCCAACCGTTCCCTCATGTTCCAGCAGCTGCCCACCGCCGGCCTGCCCTGGATGCTGCCCGACTGGGAGGCGTGGGAGCGGTACGTCAACGAGATGACCGTCACGGGCATCATCGAGGATGCGACGGAGGTTCGCTGGGACATCCGACCGTCACCGCGTTGGGGCACGATCGAGGTGCGGGTCTGCGACGGAGTCTCGACGCCGCAGGAACTCGGGGCCATTGCCGCCCTGATCCACTGCCTGGTGGAGTGGATGTCGACGACCCTCGACTCCGGCGAGGACGTGCCGACGATGCCGCCCTGGTTCGTGCGGGAGAACAAGTGGCGCGCGGCGCGGTACGGGCTGGACGCAAGGGTCATCCTCGACGACGCCGGTGCGGAGCGGCCGGTGACGGATGACATCCGCCGGCTCATCGACGTGCTCTCCCCCGTCGCCGAACGGCTGGGCTGCCTGCCGGAGCTGCTCCAGTTGAACCTGATCCTGGGCCACGGCGCCAGCTACCAGCGCCAGCTCCGGGTAGCCGAGGCGCAGGGCGGAAGCCTGCCGGCCGTGGTCGCGGCGCTCAGCCGGGAACTCCGGACCGGGCTCGCGCTGTAAGAGGGCTGCCGGGAGAGGGCCGGATAGGGGCGTTGACGCAGACATAAGCGTTCACGTACGTGTTTGCGGGGCCCCTAGCCGCGGCGCGAGGCCGGCACTATGGTTCCGGTACCGCACCGACGACGAGGCCGGGATTGGATTGCGATGTCTGAGGCTCCCGTTCTACATCCCCCCGCAGTTGCCACGCACTGGAAACGTCGTGCGCTGATCACGGGCCTGGTGGCGGTCATCTGCGGCGTCGCGGTCATGGTGGCGTCATTTCTCCCGTGGCTGGGCGCGGCCGACGGCGAGAAGCGGAGTGGCTGGGACATCTTCGTTCTTCAGCGAGATGCGGGCGGCGGGACCCTGCTCGTGCTGAACTTTTTCACCGACTCGGACGGTCGTTCCCACGCGTTTCTAACCGGGCTGGGCGCGCTCGTCGGTGGACTGGCCATGGTCCTGCTGACGGTTGTCTTCGTTCCGTGGTCAGTGTGGCTGCGGGGCCGGCATCTGACCGTCGCCCGGATGCCGTTGGGCGTGCGCCTGATCACCGTCGTGCAGCTCTTTCTCCTTGTGGGAACCGGGGGGATAGTGATTGTGGAGACCGCCTACCCCTTTTTTGCGGCCGCCGACGCATCGGGCGCCACACTCGAGTTCGGTCTCGTCATCGTGTGGGCGGCTGCCCTTCTGGGGATGGGCTGCTCGCTTTCCGGCGTCTATACCGCGTGGGACACGTCAAGGCGGCCGCTCGTGAACGTGTTGGTGTTGTCGACGTTCGTTGCACTCGGGGCGGCCGCTGCCGTCTATTTTCTCGTGATCGGGTGACAGCGCACGGCAATCATCGTGCACCGAACAGATTCAGCCCGCGTTCTTGCTGTCGCGCCAGGCGAGCCAGTCGACCACGGGCGCGAGGTCGTAGCGCGGGCCGGACACCCCGATCGTGAACAGCCGCGCCCCGAGGGCGTACAGCTCGTCGGCCTCGTCGACGCTGCGCCGGCGCAGCTCGGTGGAGATCTCGATCTCGGCGATGTCGCGGCCGACCCTGTCGCACCAGCCGGCCAGCACGCCGAGCTTGTGCTCGAGCACCGGCGGGCTCGAGAAGGAATGCCAGATGTCGGCGTGCTTCGCGACAATGCGCAGCGTCTTCTTCTCGCCTCCGCCGCCGATGAGCACGGGGATGTCGCGCAGCGGCGGCGGGTTGAGCTTCGCCCAGCGCGCCTCGATCCGCGGCAGGGCCTCTGCGAGGGCGTCCAGCCTGGTGCCGACGGTGCCGAAGTCGTAGCCGTACTCGGCGTAGTCGCGCTCGAACCAGCCGGATCCGGTGCCGAAGATGAAGCGTCCGCCGCTGATGTGGTCGATAGTCCGGGCCATGTCGGCCTGCAGGTCCGGGTTCCGGTAGCTGTTGCAGTTCACCAGGGCGCCGAGCTGGATGGTCGAGGTCTGCTCCGCCCAGGCGGCCAGCAGCGTCCACGACTCGAAGTGCGGGCCGTTCGGCTCGCCGGACAGCGGCAAGAAGTGGTCCCAGTCGAAGACGATGTCGACGCCGAGGGCTTCGACCTTCGCGACCGTGTCCCTGATCGCGCCGATGGTGCCGTGCTGCTGGGCGACCTGCACGCCGAGGCGCACCGGACGGACGGGGGCTGGGCTCATGCGGGAAGCCTACGCCTGCGGTTTCAGCAGCTGCTCGCGACCGGCGATGAGGGTCACCGTGACCTCGCCGGCGGCATCCAGCAGAACCAGCGTGTCGCCGGTGACGGCTACCTTCTTCGCGTCGGCGAAGAGCGTCGGCAGGTCCTTGCCGTCGCAGTAGATGAGGGTGTGCGGACCCGCCGTCGTCGTGATGGCGCCGCCGGCTCCGAGCTCCCAGGTGCCCCGCACGCCATTGCAGCCGTCGGAGCCGGCCCAGGTGCCGTCGGCGGCGATCGTCAGGAACGGCTGGAGCTGCACGGCGAAGCGCTCGTCGACGACCCAGGTTCCGACGAGGTCCTCCGGGGCAGGGCCGGCCGTGGCGCTGGACGGCGGCTCGGCCGGCCCTGCGCCGGTCGCGCACCCGGCCAGGACGGCGCCGGCCAGGGCCAACGCGCCCAGGACGAGAACTCGACGTCTCTTGCGCTGACGCATCCGCTGCCTCCCTGCACCTCGTGGTCTGATCCTGCACCCCGTGGCCCTGGATTGTGGCCCTGGCTTGTGGCCCTGAGTGTGTGAGGTGTGAGCCTACCGCCCGAGCATCTTCTGCAGGGCGGCCATTTCCTCTTCGCTCGGCCCGCCGGGCCTGGACCCACCGGGCTTCTGCGCCCCGCCCAGCCCGAAGCCCGAGCCGCCCGGAACGCCCGCCTCGGCGGCCGGCTTCTCGCCGGCGGCGAGGGCGGCGTTCTCCGCCGCGCGCCTGGCCGGGTTGCCCGACTTCGAGCCCTTCTTCTTCGGCTGCTGCTTGCTGCGATTGCCGCCGAAGCTGCCGCCGGGGATCGGGCCCATGCCCGGGATGTTCGGGGTGCCGCCGCGGGCGACGGTCTTCATCATCTTCGCGGCCTGCTCGAAGCGCTGGACGAGCTGGTTGACCTCGGTGACGGTCGAGCCGGCGCCGCGGGCGATCCGCAGCCGGCGGGATCCGTTCAGCAATTTCGGGGTGGCCCGCTCGGCCTTCGTCATCGACTGGATGATCGCCTCAGTGCGCACGATCTCGCGTTCATCGAAGTTCTCCAGCTGAGCCTTCATGGCGCCGGCGCCCGGCAGCATGCCCATCATCTTCTTGATCGAGCCCATGTTGCGCAGCTGCTGCATCTGGCCGAGGAAGTCGTCGAGGGTGAAGGTGTCTGTCGAGAACTTCTCGGCCATCTTGCGGGCTTCGTCCTCGTCGAACGCGCCCTGCGCCTGCTCGATCAGGGTGAGGATGTCACCGAGGTCGAGGATGCGGCTGGCCATGCGGTCGGGGTGGAACGGCTCGAAGTCGTCGAGGCTTTCGCCCGTGGACGCGAACATGATCGGCCGGCCGGTGAGCGAGGCGATGGACAGCGCGGCGCCACCGCGCGCGTCGCCGTCGAGCTTGGTGAGGACGACGCCGGTGAAGTCGACGCCGGCCTGGAACGCCCGGGCCGTGCTCACGGCATCCTGGCCGATCATGGCGTCGATGACGAAGAGGACCTCGTCCGGGTCGATGGCGGCGCGGATGTCCGCGGCCTGCTTCATCATGTCGGCGTCGACGCCGAGGCGTCCGGCCGTGTCCACGATGACGACGTCGTGCAGTTTCTGCTGGGCGAACTTCACGCCGTCGCGTGCCACCCTGACCGGGTCGCCGACGCCGTTGCCGGGCTCGGGCGCGTAGACGGGCACGCCGGCCTGGCCGCCGACGACCTCGAGCTGGGTGACCGCGTTCGGACGCTGCAGGTCGGCCGCGACGAGGATGGGCGTGTGGCCGTCCTTGGCCAGCCACTTCGCGAGCTTGCCGGCGAGCGTGGTCTTACCGGCGCCCTGGAGGCCGGCGAGCATGATGATGGTCGGCGGCTTCTTGGCGAATTCGAGGCGGCGCTGCTCACCGCCGAGGATCTGCACGAGCTCCTCATTGACGATCTGCACGACCTGCTGGGCCGGGTTCAGCGCCTTGTTGACCTCGTCACCGAGGGCGCGTTCGCGCACCTTGCCGGTGAAGTCCTTGACGACCTCGAGCGCGACATCCGCTTCGAGGAGGGCGCGTCGGATCTCGCGGACGGTGCCGTCGACGTCCGCGGCGGAGAGCTTGCCCTTCGTGCGGAGATTCTTGAAGGTCTCGGCGAGGCGATCTGAGAGGTTTCCAAAAGTAGCCATTGTGAACCCAGTTTACGTGCCGTGGTCAAGCGAGACTGCAGTTGTGCCGCCTATTCGGCACGGATGACGCGCACAACTGCGGTTTCGCGGGGAGGGGTCAGTTTTCGATGGCGAGGGCCACGGTGTCGCCGTGCACGTCGATCGTGACGACCATCAGCGAATCGGTGTCGTCGGGGCTGATGGAGTAGTCCAGCAGGGCGAAGTGCCCCTCGCTGGCGCTGTGGTGCGGGTGGAAGCCCACGCGCTGGAGCCGCAGGGAGCGCAGGAAGTCGATCTGCTTGTCGCCGGAGTCCCAGATGATGGCGTCGTCGAGGGCCTCGGCATCCATCTCCTCGAAGTGCTGCTCGATGTACCGCGCGGTGAGGCTTTTCTCCGAGCTGAGGTCCGCGACGAGCGACTCGCGGGCAGCGGCGTCGAGCTCCTCGAGCGAATTGATCATCGCGGCGGCGATGTCGAGCGCCTCGACCGACACGGATTCCTCATCCGGGGAGCTGAGGTCGACCTCGACGCTCTGGTCGCCGAGTTCCGCGGACTCCGACCAGTACACCTCGCCGTCGTCGTCGCTGCCGAGAATGCCGAAGAAATCGTGTTCGATGGTCATGAGTGGGTCCTATCCGACGAGTTTTTTAGCGAAGACATGCGGCGTGAATCCGGTGAGGTCGTTGATGCCCTCACCCTGGCCGATCAGTTTGATGGGAATGCCTGTTTTCTCCTGCACGGCCAGCACGAAGCCGCCCTTGGCCGAGCCGTCGAGCTTGGTCAGCACCAGCCCGGTCACGCCGGCGTGCTCGATGAACGCCTCGGCCTGGGCCAGGCCGTTCTGGCCCGTGGTGGCGTCCAGGACGAGGAGCACCTCGGCGATCGGGGTCTGCTTCTCGACCACCCGGCGGATCTTGGTGAGCTCGTCCATCAGCCCGCTCTTGGTCTGCAGCCGGCCGGCGGTGTCGATGATCACGATGTCGATGCCGTCGTTGATGGCCTTCTCGACCGTCTTGAAGGCGACGGATGCCGGATCCTGGCCCTGCGCCTGCGGCCGCACGATGTCCGCGCCGGCGCGCTCCGCCCAGGTCGCCAACTGCTCGACGGCGGCGGCGCGGAAGGTGTCGGCCGCCCCGATCAGCACGCTGCGGTCGTAGCCGCGGAGGAACTTCGCGAACTTGCCGATGGTCGTGGTCTTGCCGACACCGTTCACGCCGACGACGAGCACGATCGCCGGGCGGGCGCTGAGCGTGAGGGTCGAGTCGAGCCGGGCGAGCCGTTCCTCGATGCCCTCGCGGAGCATCCGCTGCAGGTCGGTCGGGTCGGTCGTGTTGTACTTCGCGACCTTCGCCCGCAGCTCGGTGAGGATGCCGTCGGTGACGTCGGGCCCGAAGTCCGCCTGGATCAGCGCGTCTTCGAGGTCCTCCCAGGTCTGCTCATCGATCGAGCGCTTCGCGAACATGCCGCGCAGGGCGCCGGAGAGAGACCAGGAGGTGCGTTCTGCCATGGCTCTAGCCTAGGGCGCGCTTGATCCCCGGCTGAGTCGCGGACGAAGTACCTTCGTTCCCGAACTGAAGGTACTTTTTCCGCAACTCAAGGCCAGAAGTTGCTGAGAGCGCTCTCCAGCTCCCGCTCGCGGGGTTGGCGGCGCGCACCGCCGGGTCGATAATCGCTCCGTGTCCGTATTGGACCCCGAGACGAATCCCACCGGAAGGAACGACCATGCAGCACACGACCGAGATGGATCCGAACCTTCGAACCCTCGCCGCGACCCTGGACGGACGGCTCGTCCTGCCGGGCGACGCCGACTGGGACACGGCGAGGATGCCGTGGAACCTGGCCGTCGACCAGCAGCCCGCCGCGGTCGCCATCCCCGCCGCCTCGGCGGACGACCTCCGGCGCATTATCGCCGCCGCCCGCATCGGGGGCTTCGAAATCGCGGTGCAGCCGGGCGGGCACGGGGCGAGCAGCGACCTGCGCGGCTGCATCCTCGTGCGCCTGGCCAACTTTGACGAGGTGACCGTCAACGTCGACGAGCGCTACGCCCGGATCGGCGCCGGCGTCAAATGGGGCGCCGTCCTGGCCCGCCTCGCCGGGACCGGGTTGATCGCCCTGGCCGGCACGAACCCCGACGTGACCGCGGCGGGCTACCTGCTTTCCGGCGGGCACTCCTGGTTCAGCCGCTGGAAGGGCCTGGCCGCCCACTCCATCCGCGCCGTCGAATTCGTCGACGCCCACGGGCGGTCCCGCCGAATCAGCGCCGACAGCAGTGCGGGGGGCGACGCCGAGCTGCTCTGGGCGCTGCGGGGCGCGGCCGGCATGCTCGGCATGGTCACGGCGCTCGAAATCGACCTCTACCCCGCCCCGGCGCTCTTCGGCGGCAAGATCCTCTTCCCCATCGAGGCGGCGGCCATCGTGCTCGACACGGTGGCCGCGATCATGGCCGAGGCGCCGGACGAGCTGACGATCTTCATGGGGCTGGTCAACATGCCGGACGCGCCGATGGTGCCGGAGCCGATGCGCGGCCACAGCTTCGCGACCGTCGACGTCGTGTTCGTCGGCGACGCCGCCACGGCCGGAGGGCTCCTCGCGCCCCTGCTGTCCGCCGCGCCCGTCATTGCCAACCTGACGCAGCCGTTCGACATCGGTCACCTCGGCGAGGTCGCGGCCGAACCCACCGATCCCATGGGGAGCCTGGACTGGAACGCGGCCGTCACGGCGCTCGGCGAAGACGGCTTCGCGCCGCTCATCGAGGCCTTCGCGCCCGCCACCCCCGCCGGCCTGTCCATGGTGCAGCTCCGACCGCTCGGCGGCGCGATCGCCGATGCCGCCGCTGATGCGACGGGCGTCGTCGGTCACCTCGACGCGCAGTACCTCGTGTTCGCCGGGGCGATCCTGATGGACCCGAGCCGCAGGATCGACCGGGAGGCCGTGTTCGGCCCGATCGACCGGGCCTTCTCCGAGATGACGATTCCGCGCATGGTACCGACGCTGCTCTCCCCCGGCCAGGACCTCTCCGCCGCACTCTCGCCCGAGGTCCTCACCCGACTGGGGAAAGTGAAGTTCGCCGTCGACCCCGACAGCCTGTTCCGGAGCAACCGGCGCCTGCCCAGCTGACTGCGCCCGGCCGACGACGCGCGACGTAACACCCGGGACGTCGGCCCACAGAATGGGAGGGTGACGATCCCCGCCCCCGCGCTCGCCGGCATCGCCCACGGCACCTCCTCGCCGGCGGGCCAGGCCGCCGTGGCCGCCCTGATGCGCGCGGTCGCCGACGCCGAGCCGCTGCTCACCGTCGCCCTGGGCTTCGTCGACGTGCAGCACCCTGATGCGCCGGAAACCCTGGCGGCGCTTCCGGCCGGCCTGCCGGCGATCGTGGTTCCCCTGCTGCTGTCGGCCGGCTACCACGTGCACGTCGACCTGACCGACGCCGTGCGGGCCGTGACCGACCGCGCGGTGCTGCTCGCCGGCGCCCTCGGTCCCGACGACCGGCTCGTCGACCTGCTCCGGGACCGGCTGGACCAGGCCGGCCTCCGGGACGACGACGTGGTCGTGCTCGCCGTGGCGGGGTCGAGCGACGCCAGGGCGGTCGCCGACTGCCGCATCGTCGCCGACCTGCTCGCCGCGGCAGCCGAACGTCCCGTGGCCCTCGGCTTCCTGTCCGCCGCCGAGCCGAGGCTCGCCGACGCCGTCGCCGCCGCCCGGCGGGACAACCCCGGGCGACGCGTCGTCGTCAGCAGCTACCTGCTGGCCCCGGGCTTCTTCCAGGACCTCGTCCTGGCCGCCGGGGCAACCGTCGTGACCTCGCCGCTGCTCGTTCCGGGCGCGCCGGTTCCCCGGCAGATCGTCGACGTCGTCCTCGACCGCTACCGCTCGGCAGCGTAGGCCTGAAGGGCCCCGAACGGTCCACTGTGACGCCCCGCTACCCCGCGTGACCGGCCGTTACCGGCGCGCGTGACGCGCGCTCCGGCGCTGGCTACCGTCGTACCCAGCGCAGTTTGCGGGCACCGTCTTCCGTCCGCTTCTCGCCGATCGAAGAGGAGCAGACCATGCCGTCCAGCCAGACCCCCACCGCCGGCGCGACCCGCGTCACGACCCCGCGCCCGCAGCGCCCCGCCACCCGGCCGCACGGACAGTGGAAGGTCGACGGCACGGCCCCGCTCAACGGCAACGAGGAGTGGAAGCAGCAGGACAACGGCCTCAACGTGCGAGAGCGGATCGAGAAGATCTACTCCAGGCAGGGCTTCGACTCGATCGAGGGCACCGACCTGCACGGCCGGTTCCGCTGGTGGGGGCTTTACACCCAGCGCAAGCCCGGCATCGACGGCGGCAAGACCGCGACCCTCGAGCCGCACGAGCTCGAGGACAAGTACTTCATGCTCCGCGTGCGCATCGACGGCGGCCAGCTGACCACGGGTCAGCTGCGCGTGATCGGGGAGATCTCGGAGGAATTCGGCCGCGACACCGCCGACCTCACCGACCGGCAGAACATCCAGCTGCACTGGATCCGGGTGGAAGACGTCCCCGAGATCTGGCGCCGCCTGGAGGCCGTCGGCCTGCAGACCACCGAGGCCTGCGGCGACGTGCCGCGCGTCGTGCTCGGCTCCCCCGTCGCCGGCATCGCCGTGGACGAGCTGCTCGACCCGACCGCCGTGATCAACGAGATCACCGCGCGGTACATCGGAGTCCCCGAGCTCGCGAACCTCCCCCGCAAATTCAAGACGGCCCTGACCGGGCACCCCAGCCAGGACGTCGTGCACGAGATCAACGACGTCGGTTTCGTCGCCCTGCGGCATCCGGAGCTCGGCCTCGGCTACGACCTGTGGGTCGGCGGCGGCCTCTCCGCCAGTCCCCGCCTCGGCGAGCGCCTGGGCGCCTTCGTCGCCCCCGACAAGGTCGCCGACGTCTGGCTCGGCGTCGCCTCCATCTTCCGCGACTACGGCTACCGGCGGCTGCGCAACAAGGCCAGGCTGAAGTTCCTGCTCGCCGACTGGGGGCCGGAAAAGTTCCGCCAGGTGTTGGAGGACGAATACCTCCACGAGGCGCTGCCCGATGGCCCGCCCGCGCCCACGCCGACCAGCCAGGGCGACCACGTCGGCGTGCACAAGCAGAACGACGGCCGGTTCTACATCGGCGTCACGCCCTTCGTCGGCCGCGTCTCCGGCACGATGCTCACGGGCCTCGCCGACCTGCTCGAGCAGCACGGCTCGACCCGGCTGCGCACGACGCCGCACCAGAAGATCGTGCTCCTCGACGTCAGCGAGGAGAACGTCGAACCGCTCATCACGGCGCTCGACGCGCTCGGCCTGGCCGCACGCCCGAGCCTGTTCCGCCGCTCGACCATCGCCTGCACCGGCATCGAATTTTGCAAGCTCGCCATCGTCGAGACCAAGCAGACCGCGACCGACGCCGTGCTCGCACTGGAGGAGCGCCTGGCCGGGATCGACCTGCCGCAGCCGATCAGCCTGCACGTCAACGGATGCCCGAACTCCTGCGCGCGCATCCAGACCGCCGACATTGGGCTCAAGGGGCAGCTCCTCTCCGACGGCGCCGGCGGCCAGGTGCCGGGGTTCCAGGTGCACCTCGGCGGCGGGCTCGCTTCCGTCGGCCGCGACGAGGCCGGCCTCGGCCGCACCGTGCGCGGCCTCAAGGTGACCGCCGAGGACCTCGCCGACTATGTGGAGCGCCTGGTCCGCCGGTTCCTCGGCGAGCGCGCGGACGACGAGACGTTCGCCGTCTGGGCGCACCGGGCCGACGAGGGGGCACTCCAGTGAGCGGCCGCACCGTCGCGACCGGCAGCGCCACAACCGGCGGCGTCAAGCTCGGCGCCGTGGCAAGCCGCGCGGGCCACCGCACGGCCGAGCAGCTCCGCGCCCTGGCCGAATCGGGCGCGGCCGAGCTGGGCGAGGCATCCGCCGGCCAGGTGATCGACTGGGTCGCCCGGAACTTCGAGACCGAGGCGGTTGCCGTGGCCTGCTCCATGGCCGACGCCGTGCTGCCGCAGATCGTCGCCGGGTCCCTCCCCGGGGTCGACGTGCTCTTCCTCGACACCGGGTATCACTTCCCGGAGACCTACGCCACCCGCGACACCGTCGCCCGCACCCTCGACGTCACCATCGTCGACGTGCTCCCGGAACAGACCGTGGCCGAGCAGAACGCGGCGCTCGGCACCGACCTGTTCGCCCGGGACGCGGGCCGGTGCTGCGCGCTGCGCAAGGTCGCCCCGCTGCACCGCACCCTCGGCGGCTACGAACTCTGGTTCACCGGGGTGCGCCGCGACGAGGCCCCGACCCGCTCGAACACCCCGCTGGTCGAGTGGGACGAACGCAACGGCCTGGTCAAGGTCAACCCACTCGCCGCCTGGACCTTCGACGAGCTGCAGGCCTACGCCGTCGAACACGCCGTGCCGGTCAACCCGCTGCTCTCGCAGGGGTACCTCTCGATCGGCTGCGCGCCGTGCACCAGGCCCGTCGCCCCCGGCGAAGATCCCCGTTCCGGCCGCTGGGCCGGGCTCGAGAAGACAGAATGCGGACTCCACCTATGAGCGCCCAGAACCTCGCCACCGCACCTGCGGCACCCGCGGCACCCACGACGCCGGCGTCCCTCCCGGTACCGGCACCCGCCGCGCCCGGCCGGCCGCACCGCCTCTCCCAGCTCGACGTGCTCGAGAGCGAGGCGATCCACATCATCCGTGAGGTCGTCGCGGAATTCGAACGCCCCGTGCTGCTGTTCTCCGGCGGCAAGGACTCCGTCGTCATGCTCCACCTCGCGGCAAAGGCGTTCTGGCCCGGCCGGGTGCCGTTCCCCGTGCTGCACGTCGACACCGGGCACAACTTCCCGGAGGTCCTCGCGTTCCGCGACGCCACGGTCGCCCGGCTCGGCATCAGCCTCGAGGTCGCCGGCGTGCAGGACTACATCGACGACGGCCGCCTGCAGGAGCGCGCCGACGGCACCCGCAACCCGCTGCAGACCCTGCCCCTGCTCGACGCCATCGCCGCCGGGCGCCATGACGCCGTCTTCGGCGGCGCCCGCCGCGATGAGGACAAGGCCCGCGCCAAGGAGCGCATCCTCTCCCTGCGCGACGAGTTCGGCCAGTGGGATCCGCGCAACCAGCGCCCCGAACTGTGGAACCTGTACAACGGACGCCACACGGTCGGCCAGCACGTGCGCGCCTTCCCGATCAGCAACTGGACCGAACTGGATGTCTGGCGATACATCGAACGCGAAGGGATCGACCTCCCGCCGCTGTATTACGCCCACGACCGCGAGGTCTACCTGCGCGACGGCATGTGGCGCGCGGTCGGGCCGGTCAGCGCACCGCGCGCCGACGAGCAGGTCGAGCTGCGGACCGTGCGCTACCGAACAGTCGGCGACATGAGCTGCACGGGCGCCGTCGAATCCGGCGCCGCCACCGTTCACGACGTTGTTCGCGAGGTCGCCCAGTCGACGCTCACCGAACGGGGCGCCACCCGGGCCGACGACCGAATCTCCGAGGCCGCCATGGAAGATCGAAAAAGAGACGGGTACTTCTAATGACCGACACGCTTCTAGACGGGCCGCTCCAGGGCACTCTGTTCCGCTTCGCCACCGCCGGCTCCGTCGACGACGGCAAGTCGACGCTCGTCGGCCGGCTGCTGCACGACTCCAAGGCGATCCTCGCCGACCAGCTCGACGCGGTCACCCGAACCTCCGCCGAACGCGGCTTCGGCGGCGACACCGGCGGCATCGACTTCGCGCTGCTCACCGACGGCCTGCGCGCCGAGCGGGAACAGGGCATCACGATCGACGTCGCCTACCGCTACTTCGCCACCGGCCGCCGCTCCTTCATCCTCGCCGACTGCCCCGGCCACGTGCAGTACACGCGCAACATGGTCACCGGCGCCACGACGGCCGACGCCGTCGTCGTGCTCATCGACGCCCGCAAGGGAGTGCTCGAACAGACCCGCCGGCACCTCTCCGTCCTGGCCCTGCTCCGCGTTCCGCACGTCATCGTCGCCGTCAACAAGATCGACCTGCTGGGCTACGACGAAACGGCCTACGCCGAGGTCGCCCGGGACGTCCGCGCCGTCACCGCCGAACTCGGCCTCGGCGCCGTGCACGTCATCCCCGTGTCCGCCCTGGTCGGCGACAACGTCGTCGACCGGTCGGAGCACACCCCCTGGTACGACGGGCCCAGCCTGCTCGAGCTGCTGGAGACGCTGCCGCTCGTCGACGAGATCGAAAGCGAAATCGAGTCCTTCCGGCTGCCCGTCCAGCTCGTCCTCCGCCCGCAGGGAGCCGTCACCGTCGCTCCGGAGGACGCCCACCGGTACCGCGACTACCGCGCCTACGCCGGCCAGGTCGCATCCGGCACGCTGCGCGTGGGCGACACCGTGACCGTCAGCCCCGGCGGCGGGACGACGGTCGTGACCGGCATCGACTTCGCCGGCGTGGAACTCGCCGAGGCCTTCGCCCCGCAATCGGTGGCCCTGCGCCTCCGAGACGACCTCGACATCGCCCGCGGCGCGGTGATCGCCGCCGCCGGCACCCTCCCCGAGCCGGTGAAGGAGCTGACCGCCGCATTGTTCTGGCTCGACCCCCGGCCCCTGGCCCCCGGGGCCCGCGTGCTCGTGAAGTTCGGCACCGCCACCATCCAGGCGGTCGTCCCCCTCGTCACCGGGCGGCGCAACCTCGACACGCTCGCGATCGAGGCCGCCGACGGCCTCGAGGTGAACGACATCGGGCAGGCCACGGTGCGCCTCGCGGCTGCCCTGCCGATCGAGACCTACGCGGCGAACCGCCGCTCCGGGGCCTTCCTCGTGATCCACCCGCAGGACGGCTCGACGCTGGCCGCCGGGATCGTCCTCGCCGCGGGAGGCGTGTCGTGAGCCGCCGCGTCGTCCGCGGCCGGCGCCTCGGCGCGCTCCGGTCCGCCGTGCTGGCGGCCGGCCTGGCCGCGGCGCTGGTC
>NZ_SOEZ01000045.1 GCF_004402215.1 Cryobacterium tagatosivorans | reverse complement strand
GGGCCTGCGCCGAGCCCCGCGCCCGCCGTTCGCCCGGCCGCCGCGCACGACCCTGACGCTGCGCCTGCTCGGTGCGACCCTCGCCGTCCTGGCGAGCCTGGCCGGCGCCCCCGGCGCCGCGTTCGCGGAGGATGCCGTGCCCGAGTCGACGCCGACCCCGACCCCGGTCGCGGCGCCGACAGGCGCCCCGGTGATCACGAGCCCGTCCACCGGAGTCTTCGTGGGCAGCTCCGCGACGAGCCTGTCCGGCACTCGCAACGCCGACCAGGAGGTGCAGGTCCTCGACCCGGCCGGCGGGGATCCCCTGTGCATCGTCCCTGCCGACGGCGGCACCGAGTGGGGCTGCACCGGCGTCCCCCTGCCCAACGGCCCGTCCATCGCCCTCCGCGTCGTGGTCGGCGGCGCCCCGGACCTGTCGGACGAGATCACGGTGGCCGTGCTCGGGGAACCCACGGTCTCCGGCGGGTCCCGCGGACAGGACTCCTCGAACGGCATGGTGCGCGGAACCGGCTACCCCGGGGCATCCGTCACCGCCCGGCTCGCCGGTGGCCCGCAGTGCGTATCCACCGTCGACGCCGCCGGCGACTGGGTCTGCCTGTTCGCGGGGCCCCTGGCGGGAGGGGACCGGCAGGTGGCCGCCAGCCAGTCCACCGACTTCAGTTCCCCGTCCTCGTCGAACGCGAGCACGCCGGTCGCCGTCTTCTTCGATTTTGACGCTCCCGGCGCCCCGCGGATCGGCACGCCGTCCAGCGGCGCGCAGGTGCCGCTCGGCGGCAGCCGCTACTCGGGCACCGGGGAAACGGGCGCCCGAGTCACCGTCTTCGCCGGCGCGTACTCGGTCTGCAGCGCCACCGTCGAAGCGGGCGCCTGGCGCTGCTCCGGCGGCGGGGTCGCCGCCGGCTCCTACCCGGTTACGGCGGTCCAGCAGGATGCCGCGGGCAACGTCGGCCCCGGCAGCGCCCCGATCACGGTCACCTACGGGGAACGCCCGGCCTCGAACCCCAAGCCGTCCGCCGGCGCCCACACCGACGCCCCGCTCGCCCCCGCGGCACCGGTCCCCCCGCCGGCCGCCGAAGAGGCGTCGCCGCCGCCCGCCACGCCCGGCGAGGCCGATGGTTTCGGCACGGCGATCGGCGGCTCGCGGGGAGACTGGGACGAAGCCACCAGGTTCACCAGCGCCGTGGCCCCTCCTGGGTCCGCCGGACCGTCCCCCTGGCTGCAGGCCGCGCTCTGGGCGCTCGGGGCGCTGCTGCTCGTCGCCCTGCCCGCACGCCTCCTGGCCGGAACGATTTCTCGCGCCCGGAACGGTCGTCCGCTCTGGCAGCGGATGCCGCTGACCGGGCGCAACCGGGCGGCGGAGGAATTCGAGGTGGCTCCGTCCGTTCGCCTGAACCGGCGGCTCGTCGGCGGTGCCGCCCTGCTCGCCGCGGCGACGCTCATCATGCTGTCCGGCCCGGTGACCGACCGGCCGGCGTACCTGCGACTGCTGCTGGCGGTCATCATCGGCCTCGTCATCGTGAACGCGGCGGGAACGCTCGTGCCGCTCTTGTGGAGCCGCCGGGTGCTGCACACCCCGGCATCGGCCACCTTCCTGCCGCGCTACCTGCTCCTGGTCGGCGTGGCCGCCCTCGCCTCGCGGGTCTTCGGGATCGAACCCGCCCTCGTCTTCGGTCTCCTCGGCAGCGTCGCGGTCGCCGACGGCGCCCCCGCGCATCGACGCGGACAGCTGGCCGCGGTGCGAGCGAGCAGCCTGATCCTTCTCGCCGTCGTCGCCTGGCTGCTCCTCGGGGTACTGCCGGCCGCATCCGGGTTCCTCGGCGCGCTCGTCGCCGAGACGACCAATGCCGTGGTGCTCGCCGCGATCGGATCGGTGGTCCTCGTGCTGGTTCCGCTCGGCAGGACGAGCGGGCGCAGCATCCTGGCCTGGTCACCGCCGATCTGGGCGGGCCTGACCATCCTGGCCAACACGTTCTTCTTCTCGGTCCTCTCCCCCGTGGTCGCCAACTGGTACAGCGACGGCACGGTGACGCTGCTCTGGGTCGCCGTGGGGGCGTTCGCCGCGCTCAGCGTCGGCGCGTGGGCCTGGCAGCGCTACGTGCTGCCCGCGCTCCGCTGACCCGCCGGGCCGCTAAGGTCGGAACGTGCGCCTGGGAGTCCTCGACGTCGGTTCCAATACCGTCCATCTGCTCGTTGTCGACGCCCGCGCCGGAGCGCCCCCCGTGCCGATGGCGTCGGAGAAGGCCGTGCTGCGCCTGATGCGCTACCTCACCCCCGAGGGCGCGATCACCGACGAGGGCGTCACCGCCGTGCTCTCCGCCGTGCGGAACGCCGCCGAGGTCGCCCGCACCCACGGCATCGACGAACTGCTTCCCTTTGCGACCTCGGCGCTCCGCGAGGCCACCAACGGGCCCGAGCTGCTCGCCCTGGTCGAGCGGGAGACCGGGGTCGCGCTGCAGGTCCTGTCGGGCGAGGACGAAGCCCGACTGACCTTCCTCGCTGTGCGGCGGTGGTACGGCTGGTCGGCCAGGGAAATCCTGCTCTTCGACATCGGCGGCGGTTCGCTGGAGATCGCCTCCGGCGCCGACGAGTACCCGCGGTCCGCGGCCTCCCTCCCCCTCGGTGCCGGGCGCTCCACCATCGCGTTCCTGCACAACGACCCGCCGCTCCCGGACCAGGTGAAGGCGCTGCGCGAGCATGCCGCCACCGTGCTCGCGGATGCCGTCGCGGACTTCGCCGGACGCCCCACACCCCACCACGTGGTGGGTTCGTCGAAGACGATCCGCTCCCTCGCGCGGCTGGCCGGCACGGTGTCGGGGTCGGGCGCCGGCGAACGGATGCTGCTGACCCGGTCGCAGCTCGCCAACTGGGTGCCGCGACTGGCGCGCATCCCGGCCGAGGCCCGGCCGGCGCTTCCCGGCATCACGGCCGACCGCACCTTCCAGATCGTGGCCGGCGGCATCGTGCTCGGCGCGGCCATGGCGGCGTTCGGTGTGGACGAGCTCGAGGTGTCGCCCTGGGCGCTGCGCGAGGGGATCATCCTGCGCTACCTCGACCGCCTCGGCTGAGGCGCCGCACCGGCCTGCGCGCTGGCGCCGCGGCCACACCCAGCCCGGAGCCGGCTTGTCTGTGCCCCCGCTGGGACTCGAACCCAGACTGTGACGATTTTAAGTCGTCTGCCTCTGCCGATTGGGCTACGGGGGCGCGTTCGAGTGATCTCGGACGTCTCAAGCGTAGGGGGTGCACGCGGACAAGGTGCCCGGTACGCAGAAGGGCCGGCGCTACCCGCGCCGACCCTTCGCGTGACCCTGCCTCTCGGCGGGCCATGGCCCTATTTCGCGGAGACGACCGCGGCCTCGCGCTTCTCCGGGGCGGACGCCGGGGCGGCATCCGTCTTCGGAGCGGCCTTGGCGGCCGTCTTGCGCGGCGCGCGGGGAGCCTTGGCTTCCACCGCGGGCGCTGCGGGTGCTGCGGGCGCCGCCGCTGCCGGCGCCTTCGGGCGAGCGGCATACTCTTCGAACACGGCGCGCGGGTCCTGCGCGGCGCTCAGCGAGACGATGTCGCGGCCGAGGAAGAAGTTGTTGACCCAGCCCCAGACGACGCGAATCTTGCGCTCCCAGCTCGGCATCGCCAGGCCGTGGTAGCCGCGGTGGGCGAACCAGGCCGGCAGGCCCTTGATGGCGAGGTTGCCCGACTGGAACACGCCATAGCCGAGGCCGAGGCCGGCGACGGCGCCCATGTTCTTGTGCACGTATTCCTTGGTGCCTTCGCCGCGGATCGTGGCGACGAGGTTCTTCGCCAGCAGCTTGCCCTGGCGCACGGCGTGCTGGGCGTTGGGCACGCAGAACCCGCCGACTCCCCCGCCGCTGAGGTCGGGGACCGCGCTGACGTCTCCGGCGCCCCAGGCGCCCTCGATGATCTCGTCCTCGGTGCCGACGCGGAGGTCGGTGCGAACCTGCAGGCGGCCGCGCTCCTCGATCGGAAGGTCGGTGTGGCGCACGATGGCCGGGTTCGCCATGACGCCGGCGGTCCAGACGATCAGGTCGGTTTCGAAGCTCTCGCCGGTGGACAGCTCGATCTTACCGTCGACGGCGGAGGTGAGCTGGGTGTCGAGGTGGATTTCCGCGCCGCGCTGGGAAAGGTTCTTGATGACCCAGTGACTGGTCTCCAGGGAGACCTCGGGCATGATCCGGCCCATCGCCTCGATCAGGTGGAAGTGCGTGTCCTCGAAGGCGATCTGCGGGTACGACTTGAGCAGCGCGCTGGCGAACGAACGCAGCTCGGCGAAGACCTCGATGCCGGCGAAACCGCCGCCGATCACGACGAAGGTGAGCAGGCGGTCGCGCTCGGGTCCGGCGGGCAGCTGCGCGGCCTTGTCGAAGTTGGTGAGCACGCGGTCGCGGATCGCGACGGCCTCTTCGATCGTCTTCAGGCCGATGGCCTGGTCGGCGACACCCGGGATCGGGAAGGTGCGCGACACGGCGCCGGCGGTCACGACGACGTGGTCGTACTCGAACTCCCACGGCTCACCGACCGACGGGGTGATGGTCGCGGACTTCGTCGCGTGGTTCACGTTGGTGACCTTGGCCGTGATGACCGTCGTCTTCTTGAGGTGACGGCGGTGCGCGACGACGGAGTGGCGCGGCTCGATCGAACCGGCCGCGACCTCGGGGAGGAACGGCTGGTACGTCATGTAGGGAAGCGGGTCGACGACGGTGACCTCTGCCTCGCCGGCACGCAGCCATTTCTCAAGCTTCCATGCGGTGTAAAAACCGGCGTAGCCGCCACCGACGATGAGAATTCTGGGCACGATGAGAAGGCCTCCTACATGATCCTGGATGTGCGAAATGTTACGACTTACGCCGCATCCGCCTGATATGCCGAGTGGCCCCTGTGCCGAACAGCGTTACTAGGATACCAAACCCCAGGAGCACGGCGAGCGGGATGCTGACATAGGTCAGCGTGTGCCGGCTCGGCAGCCACACGGCGGCCTTGTTCCACGGGGGCAGCGCGGGATCCTGGCGCGGTTCGATCGGCGCCACGGCGGTCGGCGTCGGCGTCGGTGTGGGCTTGGTGTCGGCGCGCCGGTGCAGGTGGATCCAGTCCTTGAGCAGTGCGGCAGGGGCCGGGCCTGCCGCGGCGGGCACGTTGGCCGTGACGGCGGCGGCGGCGTTGATGAGCCCGTTGCCGTAGATCGGGCTGGGCACGGCGTGGCCGCTGGGATCGGCCGTCGCGATGATCCGGTTCATCACGCCGGCCGCGTCGAGCTTCGGGTACGCGGAGCGCACGAGCGCGACCAGGCCGGAGACGATGGGCGCTGCCGCGCTCGTGCCGCTCCACTGCACGTACTCGCCACCCGGCACCGCCCCGACCAGATCCTCGCTGGGCGCTGCCACCGAGATCGTGATGCCCTGGGAGGAGGCGTCGAAGCTGGCGGTCTTGTTGCGGTTCACGCCGGCGACCGTGAGCACGCCGGGGATCGTCGCGGGCGCGCCGACCTCGGTCGTGCCGCTGCCGCGGTTGCCCGCGGCTGCCACGACCACGACGTCGTGCTCGAAGGCGTACAGGAACGCCGAGTCCCAGCTCTCCGGCCAGTCGAGGGTGTTGCGGGTCAGCGACATGTTGATCACCGAGGCGCCGTTGTCGACGGCCCAGCGGATGCCCTCGGCGATCTGGTCATCGTTGCTGACCGTGGCGCCGCTCGAGCCGAAAGCGAGCGAGACGCTCAGGATCGACGCCTCCGGGGCGACGCCGATGATGCCCGCGTCCGTGCCGGTCCCCCGGCCCGCGAGCAGCGACGCGACGAGGGTGCCGTGTTCGCTGCCCTCGCCGACGGGGGTCTGCCCGTTCGGCGTGCCCAGGCCGGAGACATCCGTGCCGCCCACGACCGCGCCGGCCAGGTCAGCCACGCTGCCGGCGACGCCGGTGTCGATGACGGCGACCTTCACGCCTGCGCCCTTGCTCGTGGCCCAGGCCTGGGTGAAGCCGTAGTCGTTCAGCCAGTACTGCAGGTCGCGAACCTGGTCGGCACGCGCGGGCGTCGCGTCGACGAGCACCGGGCCGAGTCCCAGCGCGGCGACGGCGACGCCAACGGCGACGCCGGCGCCCAGTCGGCGCCAGGCGGCCTTCACGCGTCTGCCGAGCCCTGGGCGCTGTAGTCGAGGCATTCGCACACGCTGGGCGTCCAGGCCGAGCGGGCGAGGGCGAGGTCGCCGATCGGGTTCACGCCGGGCCCCGCGGCCAGCGAGTGCGCCACCAGGGCGTGCAGGCACTTGACCCGGGTGGGCATGCCGCCGGAGGAGATCCCGGCGATCTCCGGAACGGTCCCGAGGGATTCGCGGTCGGCGAGGAAGCTCTCGTGCGCCGCCTGGTAGCGGGCGCGGATCTCCTCGTCCTCGGCGAGCAGCTCGTTGTACTCGTTCATCACCTGGGTGGCCTCGAGGAACGAGACGGCCGCCGTCGCGGCCGGGTGGCACAGGTAGTACAGGGTGGGGAACGGCGTTCCGTCGGCGAGCCGGGGCGCGGTGGCGACCACGGTCGGGGCGCCGCAGACGCAGCGCGCGGCGATGCCGACGACGTCCCGGGCCGGGCGGCCCAGTTGCGCGGTGACGATCGCGATGTCTTCGGCCGTCACCGGTTCGAAGGGGGGTCTGGTCATTTCGATGCCTCCTCCGGCGCCAGGCCGGCGGTCATGACCGAGGCGAAGACGGAGGTGAGCCAGTCGACGTCGGTGGACTGGATGTCGGTGCTGACCGGCGCGTCGCCGCCCTGGCCGGTCACCGGGAGTTTGAGGTCGTTGATCACGAGGAAGCTGACGTCGCCCGGCAGCACGTAGGACAGCCGGTCACGGGCCTGGGTGGTGATGTAGGTGCGGTCGTTCCAGCGCTCCCGTTCCGTCTTCAGGTGGTCGACGGTGTCCTGCTGGTCGCTGACGGCCGCCTTCAGCCGGTCGATGTCCTGGCGCTGCTCCGCGTACGTGCGGAGGCTCGGGGCGAGCACGACGACGGCGAGCACGAGGATCCCCATCATCACGAAGGAGAACCCCGAATTGCGCAGGCCCCGGATCCAGCCGCCCACGGGTGTGTCCGTCGTGCCGGCAGGGGGCTGCCGCGGGGTACGAGTCCTGTCCACGGGCCACTCCTTTCGCTGGACGAGCAAACAAACCTAAGACGGCAAGCCGAAAAACAACGGGGCTCTCGAAGCGCCGGGCTGACCCGCGCATCGAGAGCCCCGGGCGAAACTAGGCGCTGAAGCGCGGGAATGCCGAGCGACCCGCGTACACGGCGGCCTCGCCCAGCTCTTCTTCGATCCTCAGCAACTGATTGTACTTAGCCACTCGCTCGCTCCGGGCAGGCGCTCCGGTCTTGATCTGGCCGGCGTCGGTCGCGACGGCGAGGTCGGCGATCGTGGTGTCTTCGGTCTCGCCGGAACGGTGGGACAGGATCGCCGTGTAGCCGGCGCGCTGGGCCAGGGCCACGGCATCCAGCGTCTCGGTGAGCGTGCCGATCTGGTTGACCTTGACCAGGATCGAGTTCGCCGCCTTCTCCTTGAGGCCACGGGCCAGGCGGACCGGGTTGGTGACGAAGAGGTCGTCGCCGACGATCTGGACCTTGTCGCCGAGTTCGGCGGTGAGGTGCACCCAGCCGTCCCAGTCCTCTTCCTCGAGCGGGTCTTCGATCGAGACGAGCGGGTAGGCCCGGACGAGTTCGGCGTAGTAGCCGACGAGCTCCTGGGCCGTGAGCTTCTTGCCCTCGAAGTGGTACGCGCCGTCCTTGAAGAACTCGGTTGCCGCGCAGTCGAGGGCCAGGGCGATGTCCTTGCCGGGCGTGTAGCCGGCGTTGCTGATCGCTTCGACGATGAGGTCGAGGGCCGCGCGGTTGCTCGGCAGGTTCGGGGCGAAGCCGCCCTCGTCGCCGAGGCCGGTGGAGAGGCCCTTCGACTTCAGCAGCGCCTTGAGCGCGTGGTAGGTCTCGACGCCCCAGCGGAGGGCCTCGCTGAAGGACTCGGCGCCGATCGGGACGATCATGAATTCCTGGATGTCGACATCGTTGTCGGCGTGCGAGCCGCCGTTGATGATGTTCATCAGGGGAACCGGGAGGGTGTGCGCGTTCGGGCCGCCGAGGTAGCGGAAGAGCGGCAGCCCGCTCGAGCTGGCGGCCGCCTTGGCGACGGCCAGGCTGACGCCGAGGATGGCGTTGGCGCCGAGGCGCTCCTTGTTCTCGGTGCCGTCCATCTGGGTGAGCACGGCATCGATGATCCGCTGGTCGCTGGCGTCGAGGTCCTCGATCGCCGGGCCGAGCTCGTCGATGACGGCGTCGACGGCCTGCAGCACGCCCTTGCCCTGGTAACGCTTGGGGTCTTCGTCGCGGAGCTCGTACGCCTCGAAGGCGCCGGTGGATGCGCCGGACGGAACGGCGGCGCGGCTGATCGTGCCGTCTTCCAGGTACACCTCGACCTCGATGGTCGGGTTTCCTCGGGAATCGAGGATCTCGCGTGCGTCTACTGCCTCAATGAGTGCCACAACTATCTCCTGTGCTTGGGGTGTGGGGGCGTGAGGAAAACCTCGGGGGAATCCCTGAACAGTCTAGTGAGTGCGCTCTAGGCGAGGGCTTTGAAGTCGAGCGATGACGCGTCGACGCTCTCCGCGGTGACGAACGCGAACCGGCTGTAGCCGGCCTCGCCCGCCCGGTCGAGCAGCGCCTTGAGGTTCTTCGTGCGCCGCTCGAGGCGGACGCGCAGGCCGCCGGCCACGAGGGCGGCCTTGAGGGCGACCAGCCGCGCCGGGTCGGCGTCCTTCTCGTGCACGAGCACGACCGCGTTGGCGGCGGATGCCTCGTCCGGGCCGAGCAGGTCGACGATGCGTTCGAAGCCGATCGAGAAGCCGCAGGCGGGGACATCCGTGCCGAGGAAGCGGCCGATCATGCCGTCGTAGCGGCCGCCGCCGCCGAGCGAATAACCTCGCGTGGGGTGGGCGATCTCGAAGATCGTGCCGGTGTAGTAGCCCATCCCGCGCACGAGGGTCGGGTCGAAGTCGAGCCGGACGCCCGGGAGTGCGGCGCGGAGGGCGAGCAGATCGGCGTAGGCGGCGGTGTCGAGCCAGGCCGGCGCGGCGGCGTCGGCGTCGGCGAGGTCCCAGCCGGCGTCGCCGATGGCGTGCAGGGTCTCGGCGATGCCGTCGGTGTCGAGGCCGAGGCCGGCGAGTTCGGCGACGACGCCGTCGACCCCGATCTTGTCCAGCTTGTCGATCGTGATCAGGGCGCGCTCGTGGCGTTCTGCCGGGACGCCCCAGTGCGCGAGCAGGGTGGTGAGGATGCGGCGGTCGTTGATCCGGACCCGGCAACCGGTGAGGCCGAGCGCGTCGAGCGCCGCTGCGGTGGCCGTGATCAGCTCGATCTCCGCCAGCGGGCCGGCCTCGCCGATGATGTCGATGTCGCACTGCACGAACTGGCGGTAGCGGCCCTTCTGCGGGCGCTCGGCGCGCCAGACCGGGGCGATCTGGATGGCCCGGAAGACGGCGGGCAGCTCGGCCCGGTGGGTCGCGTAGAAGCGGGCCAGCGGCACGGTGAGGTCGAAGCGGAGGCCGAGGTCGGCCAGGCCGAGCAGGTCGCCGGATTCGGCGGCGGCCGCGGCATCCGCCGGGCCCAGGCCCCGCTTCATCACGGCGAAGGCGAGCTTCTCGTTGTCGCCGCCCAGTCCGGAGTGCAGCAGGGCGGCATCCTCCATCACCGGGGTCTCGATCTCGTCGAAGCCGTGCGCGGCGAAGCTCTTCCGAATCACGCCCAGCGCGTGCTCGCGGGCGGCCTTCTCCCGGGGGAGGAAATCGCGCATGCCGCGCGGCGGGGTAACGGAAGAAGCCATACCCCCGATTCTGTCATTCGTTCCCTCCCCGCGAAAACGCACTCGTGCGCGATATGAACGCGTTCTAGCGCGCACAACTGCGGTTTCGCGGGGGCCGGAGGGGTTAGAGCGCGCCGCCCGCCGCTCCGGGGGCGTCCGCTTCGACGGCCGCGGAGCCGACGGTCTCACGGGCGATGTAGTTCTCGATGTCGAAGAGGTTGTCGCCGGCGCGCTGCGCGATGGTCAACAGCGTCGACATCGAGGCGATCTCCTCGACCTGCTCCTTGAGGAACCAGAGCATGGCCTGCTCACCGAGCGCGTCGCCGTCGGCCCGGGCCGCCCGGAACAGGGCCTCGATCTGGCTCGTGACCTGCTTCTCCTGGGCCAGGGCGAGGGCGATCGGCTCGACCGCGTTGGCGAACGTGTTGCGCACGGCCGGGATGCCGGGGATCTCGACGCCGAGGTCGCGGTCCAGGCGGTACTGCACGAGCATCATGGCGTGGTTGCGTTCCTCGATCGCCTGGCGGTAGAAGTGCGCGGCCAGCTGGGGCAGGTCCTCATTGTCGAACCACACCGCGATCGCGATGTACTGCTGCGAGGCGGCAAACTCGTTGCCGATCTGGGTGGACAGGAGTTCGTTGAAGGAAATGTCGCTCATGGTTCGACGGTACCGGCCCCCGGCATCCCGCGCTACCGCGCGACCTCCCCCTAGACTTCGGGCACAGCCGCAGGGGGCAACGATGGAGCACGCACACTTGGGGCACAACGCACCGCAGGGAATCATGGTCACCGGGGTGAGCCGTTCGTTCGGCAGCGTGCACGCCGTGCGGGACGCCACCCTGACCGTGCCACCGGGCTCGGTGACCGCCCTGATCGGCCCGAACGGCGCCGGCAAGACGACGCTGCTGCTCATGCTCGCCAGCCTGCTCGCCCCGGACGCCGGGACCATCACGATCGCCGGCCACGACCCGGTGGCGGACCCGCAGGCCGTGCGCGCCGCGATGGGCTGGATGCCCGACGTGCTCGGCTCCTGGCCGAGCCTGAGCGTCCGCGCCTCGCTGGAGGTGACCGGGCGGATGTACCGGATGAGCCGTCCCGCCGCCGAGGCCCGGGCGAACGAACTGATCGGCCTGACCGGCCTCGAGGCCCTCGCCGACCGGCCCTCCCGCGTGCTCAGCCGCGGGCAGAAACAGCGGCTGAGCCTGGCCCGCGCCCTCGTGCACTCCCCCTCCGTGCTGCTGCTCGACGAACCCGCATCCGGCCTCGACCCGGCCGCCCGGGTGGCCCTTCGCGAACTCGTGCGCCGCCTCGCCGGCGAGGGAACGGCGATCCTCGTCTCCAGCCACGTCCTCGCCGAACTCGACGAGATGGCGGATGCCGCGGTGTACCTCGCCGACGGCGTCACGGCCAGCGCCGAGCGGATCGCCGAGGCGGGAGCGAGCGCCAGGTCCTGGCGGATCCGTGCGCTCGACCCGGACTCGCTGGGCGACGCCCTCCGCGCCTCCGGCGTCGCCGCACGGACGGACCACCTCGGCACGCTCGTGCAGGTCGCCAGCGAGGCCGCCGCCGCCGAGCTCCTCGCCGGGCTCGTCGGGGCCGGCGTGCGGGTGACCGCCTTCGGCCCGGCCGTGGGCGATCTCGAACACACCTTCCTCGACCTCAACCGACCGGCAGTCCAGGACGGGGCATCCGCATGAGCCGCACATTCAGCCCGGCCGACGGCTCCGCGCCGAGCCCCGCCGTCGACGGCCCGGCCGGCCGCCCTGGCGCCGGCCGCAGTCGAGTCCGCGACCTCCTCGCCGGGCTCTGGCTCATCGTCACGCTCGAGCTGCGCCAGCGCGTGCGCGGGGTCGCCTGGTACGTGCTGCTCGGCATCTTCGTGCTGCTCGTCGCGGCGGTCACCGTGCTCCTCTGGCTCTCCAGCTCGGCCTGGGAGACCGGCGGCGGCGCGGTCTTCTCGGCCGTCATCTTCTTCGTGCTGCTGCTCGGCACGCTCGTCTCGCCCGCGCTCAGCGGCAACGCCATCAACGGCGACCGGGACATCGGCACGCTCGCTACCACCCAGGTCACCCTGATCAGCACGGGCCAGCTCGTAATCGGCAAGTTCGTCGCGGCCTGGATCACGGCGCTGGCCTTCCTCGCCGCCGCGGTGCCCTTCCTGCTCTTCGCCGTCACCCTCGGCGAGGTCTCGTTCGCCACCGTCGCCGTCTCCGTGCTCGTGCTCGGCGCCGAGCTCGGGGTCATCGCTGCCGTCGGCGTCGGGCTGTCCGGCATCGTCACCCGCCCCCTGTTCTCGATCGTCGTCACCTACCTCATCGTGGCGGCGCTGAGCGTCGGCACGCCCATCGCGTTCGCCCTGCTCGGCACGGCCACGAAGTCCGAGCAGACCCTGGCACCGCGGGCCGGATGCCCCGACCCGACCACGACGATGGAGGTGCCCCGCTTCGACTACTACTGGTGGGTGCTCGCCGCGAACCCGTACGTGGTCGTGGCGGATGCCTCCCCCGGTGTCTTCGACGTCTCCGGAAACCCGCAGGACCTGTTCGGCTGGATCGCCGTCGGGGTGCGCCAGGCCCAGGTGGCGCCCGAACTGCAGAAAGAGTCCGAGTACTGCGACTCGACGGGCGCCTACTTCGGTACGCAGCAGCCGACGCCACGCGAGGCCTACGACAACGCTGTGCCGTCCTGGTTCGTGGGGCTCGGCATCCACCTGGCACTCGGCGCCGGGGCGCTCTTCTGGGCCTGGCGCCGCACGGGCACCCCCGCGCGCCGCCTCCCGACGGGCCGCCGGGTGGCCTGACCGGCCGTTCTTCCCCGCGAAAGCGCAGTTGTGCTCGTTATGCGGGCGTCATTTCGAGCACAACTGCGTTTTCGCGGGAGTTGAAGGCGGGATCGAGGCTAGCCGGCGGTCGGGAAGCCGATGATGCCTGCGTCGGCGGAGTCAGCGTCGGGCTGGGCGAGCTCAGCCTCTGCGGCGCGGATCTCGTCCTGCAGGTCGCGGAGCGCGCTGCGGAGCGCCCGCTCGGAGTCCAGCCCCTGGGCCTTGGCCGCGGAGACGATGGCGAGCAGGATCGGGCCGAGTTCGTCCTCGCTCGAGATCGGCAGCAGGGCCGGGGCATCCGCTTCGAGCAGGCCGAACTTCTGCGCGCGGCCGAGCACCTTGTCCGCCAGGGCGAGCGCGGGCATACCCTGCGGGATCCCGTCGAGCACGCTCGTGCGGTGCGGCTTCTCCGCGGCCTTGAAGTCGTCCCAGGCGGCCACGACGTCGTCGGCCGTGTCGAGCACGAGGTCACCGAAGACATGCGGATGCCGCCCGACCATTTTCGCGGTCATCTGCGCGGCGACATCCTGGATGTCGAAGTCCTCGCCGCTGGTGTGCGCGGCGATGTCGGCGTGGAAGATCACCTGGTAGAGCACGTCGCCGAGCTCCTCGATCATCTCCTCACGGCTGCCGGCCTCGATCGCGTCGATGAGTTCGTGGCTCTCCTCGACGAGGTACTGCACGAGGGATTCGTGGGTCTGGTCGGCGTCCCACGGGCAGCCGTTCGGGGCCCGCAGCCTCGCGACCGTCTCGATCAGGATGTCGAGCTGGCTCGGCTCGGCCGGCACTGGCTGCGCTGTCTGGCTGGTGTCCTGGGCGGTCATGGGGTGCTCCTGGTCCTGGTGTCGGGCTTCGGGTCGGCGGCCGGGTCGGCGGCCTTGTCGGCGGCCTTCTTGTCGGCATCCCGAGCGGATGCCGCGGCCGCCTGAACGGGGAAGATCGTGGCCAGCAGGTTGCCGGTCCACTCGATCAGCGCGGAGTCTTCGAGCGGTTCCTCGACGCCCATCCCGACGCTGACCCGGGGCATCGGCACGGTGAGCGAACCGTTCTGGGTGAAGTAGCGCGAGCCGGGGTACATCCGTTGCAGCCGCACCTGGATCGAGTCGGGCAGCTCGGCCGGGGCGACCCGCAGGTTCGAACCCATAGCCACGACCTCGCTGAGCCCGATCTGCTGGGCCAGCCAGCGCAGCCGGGACACGGCGATGAGGTTCTGCACGGGCAGCGGCGGTTCGCCGTACCGGTCGGTGAGCTCCTCCAGCACGAGGTCGATCTGGTCCTTCGCCGCCGTCGGCGAGCTGGCCGTCGAGAGCTTCTGGTACGCCTCGAGGCGCAGCCGCTCGCTGTCGACGTAGTCCTCGGGGATGTGCGCGTCGACGGGCAGTTCGAGCCGCAGCTCGGTCTGCCCCTCGGCGACATCGCCGCGGAATGTGCTCACGGCCTCGCCGATCATCCGCAGGTACAGGTCGAAGCCCACGCCGGCGATGTGCCCGGCCTGTTCGCCGCCGAGCAGGTTGCCCGCGCCGCGGATCTCGAGGTCCTTCAGCGCCACCTGCATGCCGGCGCCGAGTTCGTTGTTCGCCGCGATCGTCGACAGCCGATCATGCGCGATCTCGGTGAGCGGCTTGTTCTCGTCGTAGAGGAAGTAGGCGTAGGCCCGCTCCCGGCCGCGGCCGACCCGCCCGCGCAGCTGGTGCAGCTGGCTGAGGCCGAACTTGTCGGCGCGGTCGATGATGATCGTGTTCGCGTTGGCGATATCGAGGCCGGTCTCGATGATGGTCGTCGAGACGAGCACGTCGAACTTACGCTCCCAGAAGTCCACGACGACCTGTTCGAGCTGGGCCTCCGGGAGCTGGCCGTGGGCGACCGCGACCCGCGCCTCCGGCACGAGTTCGGAGATCTTCGCGGCGATCCGGTTGATGCTCGACACCCGGTTGTGCACGACGAAGATCTGGCCCTCGCGGAGCAGCTCCCGGCGGATGGCCGCGGCGACCTGGCGCTCGGAGTACGGGCCGACGAAGGTGAGGATGGGGTGCCGGTCCTCGGGCGGAGTCGCCAGCGTCGACATCTCCCGGATGCCGGTGACCGCCATCTCGAGCGTGCGCGGGATCGGCGTGGCGCTCATCGCGAGGATGTCCACGTTCGTCTTGAGCTTCTTCAGGGCGTCCTTGTGCTCCACCCCGAAGCGCTGCTCCTCGTCGATGATCACGAGGCCGAGGTCCTTGAACACGATCGACTCGGAGAGCAGCCGGTGCGTGCCGATCACGAGGTCGACCGTGCCGTCGAGCATCCCGGCGATGGTCTCCTTCGATTCCTTCTCGGTCTGGAACCGCGACAGGGCGCGGAGGTGGATCGGGAAGCCGGCGAAACGTTCCTGGAAGGTCTCCATGTGCTGGCGCACGAGGAGGGTCGTCGGCACGAGCATCGCGACCTGTTTGCCGTCCTGGATGGCCTTGAACGCGGCCCGCACGGCCACCTCGGTCTTGCCGAAGCCGACGTCTCCGGAGAGCAGGCGGTCCATCGGGATCGGCCGTTCCATGTCGGCCTTGACCTCGTCGATGGTGGTGAGCTGGTCGGGCGTCTCGGCGAAGGGGAACGACTCCTCGAGCTCGCGCTGCCAGGGAGTGTCCGGCCCGAAGGCGTGACCCTTGCTGGCCATCCGTGCCGAGTAGAGCTTGACGAGTTCGACGGCGATGTCGCGCACCGCGCGGCGGGCCTTGGTTTTGGCGGCCGACCAGTCGCTGCCGCCCATCTTGCTCAGCGCCGGCGCCTCGCCGCCGACATAGCGGGTGACCAGGTCGAGCTGGTCGGTGGGCACGAACAGCTTGTCGCCCGGGTGTCCGCGCTTGGACGGCGCGTACTCGAGCACGAGGTATTCGCGCTTGGTCTTCACCGGGTTGCGGCCGCCGCTGGACACCTCGCGTTGGGTGAGCTCGACGAACCGGCCGATGCCGTGGGTCTGGTGCACGACGTGGTCGCCGGCCTTGAGCTGCAGCGGGTCGACGACGTTCTTCCGCCGGCTGGCGAGCTTCTTGACCTGGCGGGCGTCGTAGCCGACGGTGCGGCCGTAGAACTCCGACTCGCTGACCAGGGTGAGCTTCGTCTCCGGGATTTCGAAACCGTGGTCGACGGATGCCTTGAGCAGGTAGGCGATGCCGGGCTCCGGGTCCGCGGGGAACTCGGTGACGATCCGGGCGGGAAGTTCGTGTTCGGCCAGCACGTCGGCGGCGCGTTCGACCAGCCCGGCACCCTGGGCGACGACGGCGACGGTCCAGCCGGCCTTCAGCCGCTCGGCCAGGTGGCCGACGGCGCCCTCGACGTTGCCCTGGAAACTCGGCACGGCCGTGGCATCGAGCCGCACGGTGAGCAGGTCGTCGATCTCGCGGTGTTCCGGCAGAACGGTGTCGTCGGTGGGGGCGGCCTGGAAGGAGCTCATCGTCCACCAGGCGTGGCCGGATGCCGGGGCGCCGGGGGCGGTGAACTTCACCGAGTCCCGCAGGGCGCCGAGGGTGAGGAAGTCGCCCGATTCGAGGTCGATCGGCGCTTCGGCGCCCGCGGTGGCCGCGCTCCAGGCGGCGCCGAGGAACTCACGGTTGGTTTCGGCGAGGCTGATCGCCCGCGACGCGACGAGTTCGGGCGAGATCACCGCGACCGCCGAGTCCTGCGGCAGGTAGTGCGTCACCGGCACGAGGCGGTCGACGAGGGCGGGGGCGAGGCTTTCCATCCCCTCGACCGGGATGCCCTCCGCGAGTTTAGCGAGCATGCCGGCCAGGCTCGGGAACTCGTGCTGCATCTCCCTGGCACGCTGGCGCACCGCGGGGCTGAGCAGCATTTCGCGGCTCGGCGGGAGGCTGACCGAGTCGATCGGTTCGGGCAGGGAGCGCTGGTCGGCGACCGAGAACGCGCGGATCTGCTCGACCTCGTCGCCGAAGAACTCGATCCGGTACGGATGCGCCGCCACCGGCGGGAACACGTCGAGGATGCCGCCGCGCACAGCGAACTCGCCCCGGCGGGTGACCATGTCGACCCGGGCGTAGGCGACGTCGACGAGCTGGCGCGTGATCGCCGCGAGGTCGTGGCCCCGGCCGCCGGCGTCGAGGCGGATCGGCTCGTAGTCCGTGAGATTGTCGGCCACCGGCTGCAGCGCGGCGCGCACGGAGGCGACCACGATGAGCGGGCGGCGGGCGGACGGCTCGGTTTCCTGCCACTGGCGCATCCGTCGCAGGGCGTGCAGGCGGTTGCCGACGATCTCGGCGCTCGGGCTGAGCCGTTCGTGCGGGAGCGTCTCCCAGGCCGGGAAGTCGAGGATCTCGGCGTCGACGGCGAAGCATCCGAGGTTCTCGCGCAGCGCCTCCGACTCGCGGCCGGTGGCCGTGATGACGAACAGGGCCTCGGCGCGGCCCTGGCGGGCGCGTTCGGCCATGAGAGCGGCGAGCAGCGGGGCCCGGAGGCCCTCGGTGAGGGAGAAATCGACATCCCTGGCCGCGAATGCGAGAGCCGTTTCAAACGTGGAGGCGCGCGAAAGCGCAGAAATCAAGCCCGATAGGATCACCAGCCAAGTCTACCGGCGCCGCTTGGGAGCCTGCCGGACGCGCCCGCGCCGACGCCGCCCCCGCACCTGCTCCCGCCGAACTGTGAGTTCGGCACCTTCCCGGGCCCCACGAAGGTGCCAAACTCACAGTTCGGCGACGTTTCGGCGGGGACAGGGGTCGGGGCGTCAGGCGGTGTGGAACTTGAGCTGGGCGGCGACGAGGCCGTCGGCGGCGATGAGTTCGACCGCGTCGGCGGCATCCGCCAGCAGGTTGGGCAGAGTGGCGCGCTCGGTGGACGAGAAGTCCTTGAGCACGAAGTCGGCCGAGGGCTGCCGGCCGGGGGGACGTCCGATGCCGACCCGCACCCGGATGAAGTCGTTGGTGCCGGTGGCGGCGATGATGTCGCGCAGGCCGTTGTGGCCGCCGTGACCGCCGCCGAGCTTGAGCTTCACGGTGTCGTACGGGATGTCGAGGTCGTCGTGCACAACGATCAGCCGCGACGGCTCGAGCGAGTAGAAGCGCAGCAGCGCCGCGACCGGGCCGCCGGACACGTTCATGAACGTGTTCGGCTTGGCCAGGACGAGCTTGGGGCCGCCCGGGAAGCTGCGGCCCTCGGCGACGGCCGAGTTTGTGCGGTGGCTCTTGAAGTTCGCCGCCATGCGGTCGGCGAGCTCGGCCAGGACCATCTGTCCGACGTTGTGCCTGTTGCCGGCGTAGCCGGGCCCGGGGTTACCGAGCCCGACTACGAGCCAGAGATTCGCGTCCAGGGAATTCCTCCGCCTTCGGCGAATCCAGTCGAGGATTATTCGGCGGACTCGGTGGACTCGGTGGACTCGGTCGCCTCGGTCGCGGCCTCGGCGGCTGCGGCATCCGCTGCCTCGATGCCCTCGTCGGTGCCGCGCGGGGTGTGCACGTAGATGACGAGCATCTCGGGGTCGGACACGAGCGTGGCGCCCTTGGGCAGCTCGATGTCCTTGGCGTGGATCTGGGCGCCCTCTTCGAGGCCCTCGATCGAGACGACGATGTTCTGCGGGATGTGCGTGGCCTCGACCTCGAGGAGGAGGGTCTTGGCGTCGAAGTCCGCGATGGTGCCGGGGAACGACTCACCCTCTACGTGCACGGGCACGTCAACCTGGACCTTTTCGCCCTTGCGGACGACGATCAGGTCGAGGTGCTCGATGATCTGGCGAACCGGGTCCTTCTGCACGTCCTTGACCAGGGTCAGCTGGCTCGTGCCGTTGATGTCCAGCTCGAGGATGGCGTTGGACCGGCGGAGGATCAGCGCGATGTGGTGCGCGGGAAGGGACACGTGTACCGGGGTGGTCCCGTGGCCGTAGATGACGGCGGGGATCTTGCCGAGGACCCGCAGCTTGCGGGCAGCGCCCTTGCCGAAGCTTTCGCGCAGCTCGGCTACGACCTTATTGTCGGTGGTGGATTCTTTCGCCATGGTGTTACTCCTTGCGGACCGCTACAGCCCAGATTGTGTGTGTACTGGTTCAACTCGAACGCTTGTTCGCGTGAGGAAAGGCCGTAGGTCTCGTCCGCCGCGTCGATTACGGATGCCGCCTGGCCGGTTGCCCGGACGTGCGAAATCCCTCGCCGAAGTTCAGCTATCGAGTGTAGCAGTGTGCGGGGCCGGCCGCCGCCGTGTAACGGCAGGTCACGCCGCCGAAGCAGTCAGTAGGCTTGACGGGTCCCCCAACACCAGCCCAGGAGACCTCATGTCTGAAACTTCAACTGCAAACATCGGCGTCGTCGGACTGGCGGTGATGGGCTCGAACCTGGCCCGCAACCTCGCCAGCCGGGAGGGAAACACCGTCGCGGTGTACAATCGCTCCCCCGAACGCACCCGCCTGCTGACCGGGGAGCACCCCGAGGCCGGCTTCGTGGCATCCGAGACGATTGAAGACTTCGTCGCCTCGCTGCAGAAGCCGCGCACGGCGATCATCATGGTCCAGGCCGGCCGGGGCACGGATGCCGTGATCAGCCAGCTGACCGAGCTGTTCGAGCCGGGCGACATCATCGTCGACGGCGGCAACGCCGACTTCCACGACACCATCCGCCGGGAGAAGGCCGTCAGCGCCACCGGCGTGAACTTCGTCGGCGCCGGCATCTCCGGCGGCGAAGAGGGCGCCCTCAAGGGCCCGAGCATCATGCCCGGCGGCTCCGTCGAGGCGTACAAGACCCTCGGCCCGATCCTCGAGTCGATCGCGGCCGTCGTCGACGGCGTGCCCTGCGTGACCCACGTGGGCACGGACGGCGCCGGCCACTTCGTCAAGATGATCCACAACGGCATCGAGTACGCGGACATGCAGCTCATCGCCGAGGCCTACGACCTGCTCCGCAAGGTGGGCGGGCACTCCCCAGCAGCCATCGCCGACGTGTTCACCGAGTGGAACTCGGGCGACCTCGAGAGCTACCTGATCGAGATCACCGCCGAGGTGCTCCGCCAGGTCGACGCGAAGACCGGCAAGCCATTCGTCGACATCGTGCTCGACGAGGCCGGCTCGAAGGGCACCGGCGTCTGGACCGTGCAGAACGCGCTCGACCTCGGCGTGCCGGTCGGCGGCATCGCCGAGGCCGTCTTCGCCCGCGCCGTGTCAAGCCACCCGGAACAGCGGGTCCCGTTCCGCGCCCGGATCGACGCCCGCCCGGAGATCGCCGTCGTCGGCCACACCTTCCAGGACGACGTGCGCCAGGCGCTCTACGCCTCCAAGGTCGTCGCCTACGCGCAGGGCTTCGACGCGATCATCGCCGGCGCCGAGAAGTACGGCTGGAACGTCGACAAGGGCGCCATCGCCACGATCTGGCGCGGCGGCTGCATCATCCGCGCCCAGTTCCTCAACCGCATCGTGGATGCCTACGCGAACGACCCGTCGATTCCGACGCTGCTCGTCGACCCGTACTTCGCCAAGGCCGTCGCCGATGGTGAGGCCGCGTGGCGCCGGGTCGTCTCGACGGCCGCGCTGTCGGGCATCCCGGTTCCCGGGTTCGCCTCGGCGCTGAGCTACTTCGACTCGCTCGCCAGCGAGCGTCTGCCGGCCGCCCTCGTGCAGGGCCAGCGGGACTTCTTCGGCGCGCACACCTACAAGCGCGTCGACCTGCCGGGCACGTTCCACACGCTCTGGTCGGGCGACCGCAGCGAGGTCGAGTCCGCGGGTTCCTCGCACTAGCGTCCCGCTTGGCCGGTGCTCCAGCAGCCGCCTGTTCCGAATTCGACGGAGATTCTGCCCGAATTGCCCGCTTTCCAGCCCGGAGAGCCGTTTCGGTCGCGAATCTCCGTCGTTTTCGTTCAGAGGAGCGCGGGCGCGTCAGCGAGCGCGGGCGCGTCAGCGAGCGCGGGGCGGGGCAGCGGGCTCGCGCCGGGTCAGCGGGGTCGGGCGGCCAGGGCGAGGCGGATGCCGCGGCCGGCCAG
>NZ_SOEZ01000047.1 GCF_004402215.1 Cryobacterium tagatosivorans | reverse complement strand
GTGACGCCGCCCGCGTCCGTGCCCGCCACGCTGCCCGCCTCCGTGCCCGCCCCGGGGGCGGCCCAGGCGGTCGCGCCGCCGGCCCGGCCCGCCGTGGCGCTCGAGGACCTCCGCATCCCGATCACCGGGCTGCGCAAGGTCGTCTCCCAGCGCCTGACGACCTCCCGCCGGGAGATCCCGGAGGCGACCATCTGGATGGACGTCGACGCCACGGAGCTGTTTGTCGCGCGTGACAGCCTGCTCGCTGCCACCGGGGAACGCTTCAGCGTGACCGCGCTCATCGCCCGGTTCGTCGTCGCGGGGCTGCGGAAGTATCCGTTGCTCAACTCCTCCGTCGACACGGCGAGCCAGGAGATCCTGCAGCACGCCGCGGTCAACCTCGGGCTCGCCGCGCAGACGTCGCGCGGGCTGATGGTGCCGGTCGTACACGGCGCGCAGGCGATGACCACGAGGCAGTTGCGCGATGCGATCGCCGGGATCGTGGCGCAGTCGGCCGACGGGACCTTCCCGCCCAGCGCGCTCACCGGTGGAACGTTCACCCTGAACAACTTCGGCTCCCTCGGGGTCGACGGTTCCGCGGCGATCATCAACCACCCGGAGGCCGCGATCCTGGGCATCGGCCGGATGATCGAGCGCCCGTGGGTGGTCAACCACGAGCTCGCCGTGCGCACCGTCGTCGAACTCTCGATGGTCTTCGACCACCGGGTGTGCGATGGGGGAACCGCCGCCGGCTTCCTCACCTACATCGCCGGCTGCATCGAGAACCCCGTGGCGATGCTCGCCGACCTGTAGACCCGCCTCGCCGTCGCGCTCAGTTGCGGAAAAAGTACTTCCGCACGGCAATTGAAGGTACTTTCTCCGCAACTCAACCTGAGATTCGCCCTGGAGCCCCCGGACCCGGGGGCTAGACCTTGGCGACCAGGGTGAGCACGTCGTAGGTGGCGACGATCTCGTCGTTCTGGTTGTGCAGCACGGCGTCCCAGCGAACCTCGCCGTACTCCTCGGTCTCGCGCGGGGTGATCCGCTTGGCGGTGAGGGTGACCCGGATGCTGTCGCCCGCGGCCACGGGGGTGACGAAGCGCAGTCGCTCCAGGCCCGAGTTCGCGAGCACGGGGCCGGGCGCTGCGTCGACGAACAGGCCGGCCGCCCAGGACAGGAGCAGGTAGCCGTGCGCGACGATCCCGGGGAAGAACGGGTTCGCCTCGGCGGCGACCGGGTCGGTGTGCGCGTAGAACTTGTCCCCGGTGGATTCCGCGAACGCGCTGATGTCGGCGAGCGTCACCGTCCGCAGCCCGCTGGCCACCTGGTCGCCGACCCGGAGCTCGGCGAGGGACTTGCGGAACGGGTGGGTGCCGGTGCGCACCGCGGCGCCGGTGTGCCACTCGCCGGTGATGGCGGTGAGCATGTCCGGGGAACCCTGGATGGCGGTGCGCTGCATGTGGTGCAGCACCGAACGGATGCCGCCCAGCTCCTCGCTGCCGCCGGCCCGCCCCGGTCCGCCGTGCACGAGGTGCGGGACGGGCGAGCCGTGCCCGGTGCTGGTGCGGGCGTCGTCGCGGTCGAGCATCAGGACGCGGCCGTGGTGGGCGGCGATGCCGAGCACGAGGGCCCGGGCGACCTCGGGGTCGTGGGTGGCGACGGTGGCGACCAGCGACCCGCCGCCGAGCGCGGCGAGGGCCACGGCGTGGTCGAGGGTGTCGTATTCGATGATCGAGGCGACCGGGCCGAAGGCCTCGATCTCGTGCACCGCGGCGCTCTCGGCGTCGTCGAAGGCCAGCAGCAGCGGGCCGACGAACGCGCCGGCCGGGTCGGTGCCGTCCGGGGCGTCCAGCGAACCCATCACGATGCGGCCGCCGCCGTCGAGCAGGCGGGCAGCGCTGGAGAGCACCTCTCCGCGCTGGTCGATGCTGGCGAGCGGGCCCATGGTGACGCCCTCGGTGCGCGGGTCGCCGATGCTCACGCGCTTGGCGACGCGCTCGGTGACGGCGGCGACGACCTCGTCGCGCATGCCGGCCGGCACGATCACCCGGCGGATGCTGGTGCACTTCTGGCCGGCCTTCGAGGTCATCTCGGTGACGACGGATGCGACATAGGCGTCGAACTCGGGGGTGCCGGCGACGGCATCCGGGCCGAGGATCGCGGCGTTGAGGGAGTCGGTCTCGCTGGTGAACCGCACGCCGCCGTGCACGATGTTCGGGTGCGACTTGAGGGCGCGGGCGGTCGAGGCCGAGCCGGTGAAGCCGACCAGGTCGCGGTAGTCGAGGTGGTCGATCAGGTCGCGGGCGCTGCCGGAGACGAACTGCAGCGACCCGGCCGGCAGGATGCCGGAGGCGAGCATGTGGCGCACGATCGCCTCGGTGAGGTAGCCGGTGGGCGTGGCCGGCTTGACGATCGAGGGCACGCCGGCGATGAAGGCGGGCGCGAACTTCTCGAGCATGCCCCAGACCGGGAAGTTGAACGCGTTGATCTGGCAGGCGACGCCCGGGATGCGGGTGTAGATGTGCTGGCCGCTGAACGACCCGTCGCGGGAGAGCGCTTCGACGTCGCCGTCGACGTAGACCTGGCTGTTGGGCATCTCGCGACGCCCCTTCGAGGAGAGCGTGAAGAGCACGCCGATGCCGCCGTCGATGTCGACCATCGAGTCGCGTTTGGTGGCGCCGGTGCTCGCGGAGAGCTCGTAGAGCTCCTCCTTGACCCCGCTGAGGTACTGCCCGAGCTGCTTGAGCAGGAGCGCGCGCTGGTGGAAGGTGAGCTCGCCGAGCGAGGCCTGGCCGACCGTGCGGGCGTGCTCGACCACGGCGGCGAGGTCGAGTCCCTCGGCGCTGACCTTCGCGACCTCGGCCCCGGTGCTCGCGTCGAGCACGGACTGGGTCTTCGCGCCTTCGGCGGGCGACCACCAGGCATCCCGCACATAGCTCGGCACGACGGTGCTGGGGGCCAGTGTGGTGGGTTCGAGGAGTGTCATGATGCGTCCTTCCAGTCGTAGAAGCCGCGGCCGCTCTTGCGTCCGAGGTTTCCCTGCGCGACCATGTCGCGCAGCAGTTTTGGTGGGGCGAACCGGTCGCCGAGGGTCTGCTGCAGGTGTTCGGCGATGCCGAGTCGCACGTCGAGGCCGACGATGTCGGTGGTCTTCAGCGGGCCGACCGGATGCTTGTAGCCGAGCACCATGGCCGCATCGATGTCCTCGGCGCTGGCGACACCCTCCTCGACCATGCGGATGGCCTCGAGGGCGATCGCGACCCCGAGGCGGGAGCTGGCGAAACCGGGGGCGTCGCGCACCATGATCGGCGTTTTGCCCAGGGCGGCCACCCAGCCGCGGGCGAGGTCGGCGAGTTCCCGGCTGGTGTCCTCGCCGGTGACGACCTCGATCAGGGTCGAGACCGGGACCGGGTTGAAGAAGTGCAGGCCGATGAACCGCTCGGGGCGGGTGAGCGCTTGGGCCAGCCCGGTGATCGAGAGCGAGGACGTGTTGGAGGCCAGCCAGGCGTCGGCCGCCAGCTGCGCCTCGACGGCGAGCAGGGCCGCGGTCTTCAGGTTCTCGTCCTCCGGGACGGCCTCGACGACCAGCCCGGCGCCGGCGAAGGCCGAGACATCCGTGGCGACGGTCAGCCGGTCGGCGAACCGCGAGCGGGGGCCGGTGACGCTGCCGACGCTGAGGGCCTTGTCGACGGCGGCCATGACGCGCTCCCAGGCGGCCGCGGCGGCCACGTCGTCGCGTTCGACGACGGTGACGGCCGAGCCGGCGACGAGGAAGGAATGGGCGATTCCGGCGCCCATCCGTCCGCCGCCGAGCACTCCGACACTGGCCGGCACGCCAAGGTTCTCCGGGGCAAGCGTCATCGCTTCTTCTTCCTTTCCAGGAACGTGGTCATGCGGGCGAATTTCGCCTCTGATTCGAACAGGATGGCCTGGGCCTCGTTGTCGACCCGCGGATGCGCGCCGGCCTGGGCGTGGAAAACCTGCTTGGCGAGCCTCGTGGCCAGGGGGTCCTGGGCGCCGATGCGGTCGGCGAGGGCGTGCGCGGCGGCCAGCAGCGCGCCCGGCTCGTGCACCTCGGTGACGAGGTGCACCGCCAGCGCCTCGGCGGCGTTCAGGATCCGGCCGGCCAGGATGATCTCCTTCGCGACGGGCTCCCCCACGAGTTCGGCCAGCCGCCAGAGCGCACCGGCCGCCGGGATGATCCCCAGCGCGGTCTCGGGGTTGCCGAGGCGAACCGTGCTGGAGGCGATCCGGAAATCGGCGGCGTAGGCGAGTTCGGCGCCGCCGCCGAGGGCCCAGCCGTCGAGGGCCGCGATGACGGGCAGCGGCAAGCGGGCGATCCGCGAGAACAGGCCGGAGTTGATGCCCTGCAGCGCGTCCGCGGCGCGTCGCTCACGGAGCTGGGCGATGTCGGCGCCGGAGGCGAAGACCCCGTTGGAACCGGAGATGATCAGGATGCGCGGCTCGCGTTCGAGCTCGTCGCAGATGAGGTGCAGCTCGTCGACCATGGCCTGGTCGATCGCGTTGCGAACATCCGGGCGGTTGAGCCGGACGTGCAGCCGGTCCGCGCGCCGCGCGACCAGGAGGGTGGCGAAGCCCTCGGCAACGAACTCGTCGGCCATCTAGACGAGCTCCACGAGCAGGGACGCGCCCTGGCCGACGCCGACGCACATGGTGGCGATGCCGCGCCGTGCGCCCTCGCGCTCCATCCGGCCGAGCAGGGTGATCAGAATGCGGCTGCCGGACGAGCCGAGCGGATGTCCGAGCGCGATGGCGCCGCCGTGCCGGTTGACGATCTCCGGGTCGAGCCCGAGCCGGCGGATCGTTGCCAGCGACTGGGTCGCGAAGGCCTCGTTGAGTTCGACGGCGCCGATGTCGCCGACAGAAAGGCCCTGGCGGTCGAGCAGCTTCCGGGTGGCCGGGACCGGGCCGAGGCCCATGATCTCCGGCGCCAGGCCGGCGCTCGCTCCGCCCACGACACGGGCGCGAGGGGTGAGCCCGAGCCGGGCGATGGCCGATTCGCTCGCCACGACGATGGCCGAAGCCCCGTCGTTGAGCGAGCTCGCGTTGCCCGCGGTGACGACGCCGCCGGGGCGCACGACGGAACGGAGGGCGCCAAGCTTCTCGAGCGTGGTTTCGGGGCGGGGGCCCTCGTCGTCCAGGACGAGCCCGGCCTTCGTGGGCACGCCGACGATTTCCGGGGCGAAGACGCCTTCGCCCCGGGCGGCCACGGCCAGCCGGTGGGAGCGCAGCGCGAAGGCGTCGGCATCCTCCCTGGTGATCCCGTCGAGGGTGGCGACCTCCTCTGCGGTCTCCGACATGGAGAAGGTGGCCTTGTCGCGGGCGGTGAGGCGCGGGTTGGCGAACCGCCAGCCGATCGACGTGTCGACGATCTCGCCGGGCTTGGCGAACGCCTTCTCCGGCTTGGCCAGCACCCAGGGCGCGCGCGTCATCGACTCGACGCCGCCGGCGATGACCAGGTCGGCTTCGCCGGCCTTGATCATGTTGGCGGCCATGTGCACGGCGGAGAGGCCGGAGGCGCAGAGCCGGTTGACCGTGATGCCGGGCACGCTGTCGGGCAGTCCGGCCAGGAGTACCGCCATCCTGGCCACGTTGCGGTTGTCTTCGCCGGCCTGGTTGGCGCCGCCGAGGATGACCTCGTCGATCAGGGCCGGATCGAGCCCGGAGCGGGAGACGACGGATGCGAGCACGAGGGCGGCGAGATCGTCCGGCCGCACCCCCGCCAGCGCTCCGCCGTATCGGCCGATGGGAGTGCGGACACCATCGACGAGGAATGCTTCGGACATGGCTCCATCACCTTCGACCTACGAATTACTAACTGACCGTTCGTTCCGTAAAGAATGTCACAGGACAGGCCGGGCGGTCAAACCGCACGGGCTCGGTGCGCTCGGCGGCGGCGCGGGCTCGTTAGAAGAAGTCGTCGGGCGTTCCGGCGGCCTTGGTGACCTCGTCGGTGTTCACCCGGGCCGCGTTCAGCTTCGCCATGGCCACGCGGAGGCCGGACTCCATTTGCGCCGCCCAGACCTCGGTCTCCCGGCCGGCCGTGATGGCGGCATCCGCCCGCTCGAGGGCGCGTTCCTTCTCGGCCCGCTCGTTTTTCACCTGCTGGATGCTGAGCGTGATCCCGTAATAGGCGGCAACCATCGACGCGATCGGGGTGGCGATCACGGCCAGCGCGTTGATGGCCTCGTTGGTGACCCCGACAACCATCAGCACGATGAACGCGATCGCCAGCGCGCCCATGGCGGCGAGCACGACGAGCGCCGTGCGCTGGGTGGCCGCCGGGCGGGCTGCGGGAGAACGAGCTAGCGCGGGACGGGCCGGCGCGGGCTCCGCGGGCGTGGCCGGCGGGTCGTCCGAGCGCCGGCCCGCCGCGCCGGCGTGCGAGAGCACCTCGGTTTCGGCGATGGGCAGCGTTCGGGTTGGCGTGGCTGGGGGCAGGTTAGTCATGTCTCACTCCGTCGTCCTGGATGTTCTGTGGGCGCTGTCGGTTCGTGTAACTGCCTGTCGGCAGCCGTGCTGGTGCGTGTCCGGGGCATCGCCCCATTGTGTGCCGCCGCCCGATCGCGGTCAAGCGACCGGCTGCTCGCCGGGGAACACCCTTTTGTAGCTGCGGCCATCGGGCAGTTCGACGGTTCGGCTGGCGAGTTTGCCGCGGCTCACCTGAAGGTACACGGCCTGCGGGGTGATCCCGAGTTGGGCCGCAGCCTCCGCCACGGAGAGCCCCGGCAGGTCCGTCGGCACGCTGCTCGGGCGCGCGGAGCGCTTGCGGCCGGCCTCCTGCCTGGCCGCGATCTCCTCGTCGGTGCCCTGCCAGCGCCACTTGGCGGCGGCGGGCTTCAGGCCGGCGGCATTGGCGACCTCTTCCCAGGTCGAGCCTCCCTCGAGGGCTGCTCGCACGCCGGCGAGGGTGGCGGGGTCGGTTTCGAGGGCGTCGAGCAGCGTGCGGATGGCACGCAGTCGCTCGAGCGGGGCGGAACCGGTGTCGGCGTCGGCGTCGAGCTGGGCGTCGACCTGGGCGTCGAGCTGGACGTCGAGCTGGACGAGGCGGGCGAGTGCAGCGCTCGTGGTCGGTGACAGGAAGGTGCCCATGATCCTCACGCCTCCCGCGTCGTAGACAGCGCCGCGCTGGTCGTGCGCCGCTTCGCCCGTCGCGCGCCACCCTCGAAACGGCGCACACCCCGCGCGGCTGGCCGGCCGGTCATCGCGCGGCCCCCGCCACGACGACGGCATGCGGCGCGAGGAGCAGGGAGCCCGGTTCGCTGCCGAGCACGGCATCCCCGGTCGCGGCGAAGGACAGCAGCACGGCGCCGGCCGTCGTCGGCACGGCGCGAGGCTCCACGGCGAAGTTGACCAGGACCTCGCTCTCGCCGCGGCGCAGGCGCAGCCAGCGTTCGTCCGCGTCGAACTGCACCTGGACGCGGTCGAACCGAGGGTCGGTGAAGTCCGGATGCCCGCGCCTGAGCGCAGCGACCGCCTGGTAGAAGGCCAGCACGCGCGCGTGGCCGGGCTCGGCGAGCTCGTCCCAGTCGAGTTTCGAGCGCGCGAAGGTGGCGGGATCCTGCGGGTCGGGGACGACGCTCGGGTCCCAGCCCATCCGGGCGAACTCGCCGATACGGCCCTGGGCGGTGGCTTCCCCGAGCTCGGGTTCCGGATGCGAGGTGAAGAACTGCCAGGGCGTCGACGCGCCCCACTCCTCGCCCATGAACAGCATCGGGGTGAACGGTCCGAGCAGGGTCAGCGCCGCGGCGATCGCGAGCTGGCCGGCGTCGAGCTGCGCACTCAGCCGGTCTCCGGTTGCGCGGTTGCCGATCTGGTCATGGTTCTGCGAGGCGACGACGAGGCGCCAGGTGGGCATCCGTTCGGTGTCGATGGGGCGACCGTGCACGCGACCGCGGAAGCTGGAGAAGGTGCCGTCGTGGAAGAAGCCGCGGGTGAGCACCCTGGCCAGGGCGCTGAGCGGTTCGAAATCGGCGTAGTAGCCGGCCGTCTCCCCGGTCAGCGCGACGTGCACGGCGTGGTGGAAGTCGTCGCTCCACTGCCCGTCGAGCCCGTAGCCGCCCGCCTCGCGCGGGGTGATCAGCTTCGGATCGTTGAGGTCGGATTCGGCGACCAGGCTGAGCGGGCGCCCCTCGGTCGCGCTGAGCACGGCGACGGCGCCGGCCAGCTCCTCGAGCAGGTGGGTCGCGCGTTCGTCGTGCAGGGCGTGCACCGCATCGAGCCGGAGGCCGTCGACGTGGTAGTCGCGCAGCCACATGAGCGCGTTGTCGATGATGTAGCTCCGCACCGGGTCGGAATCCGGGCCGTCCAGGTTCACCGACGAGCCCCAGCTGGTCCCGCCGGCCTCGCTCAGGTAGGGGCCGAAGACGGGCAGGTAGTTGCCGCTCGGGCCGAGGTGGTTGTAGACGACGTCCTGGATGACGCCGATGCCGGCGGCGTGGCAGGCGTCGACGAAACGCTGGTAGGCCGCGGGGCCGCCATAGCCCTCGTGCACGGCGTACCAGAGCACGCCGTCGTAGCCCCAGTTGTGCGTGCCGTTGAAGGCGTTGACGGGGAGCAGCTCGACGAAGTCGACGCCGATCGACGCGAGGTGCGGCAGCCGGGAGGCGGCGGCATCCAGCGTCCCCTCGGGCGTGAACGTGCCGAGGTGGAGCTCGTAGATGGTGCTGCCGGCCAGCTGGCGACCGGTCCAGGCGGCGTCCTGCCAGGCATGCGCCCCGGCGTCGAAGGTTCGCGACAGGTCGTGCACGCCGTGCGGCTGCCGCCGCGACCGCGGGTCGGGATACGGCCCCTCGCCGTCCACCCGGAACCCGTAGTCGGCCCCCTCCGCTCCCGCGTCCGCCCCGCCCGCCCCGTCCGCCCCGTCAACCGTGGCCCGCCACCATCCGTTCTCCCCACGCTCCATCCCGCGAAACCGCAGTTGTGCGCGTTCTGAGGGCGTTTTAGCGTGCACAACTGCGGTTTCGCGGGAATCGGGGAGGGTTAGGGGGAGGGTGAAGACGAGGTCGACGGTTGTTGCGGTGGGCGCCCAGACCTCGAAAGTGGACGTGGTCGGCTTAGCGGTCATGGTCGAGATCCCCCCAGGGCTGGTCATGGTGTCGTCGGGTCAGTGTCGTCGGGTGCGCGCCGGCGCGGCGACCTCGTCGGCGGGCACGAGGAGCGCCACCGGGTAACGGCCGAGCAGGTCGGCAACGTGCAGCAGCCCGCCGTCGAAGCGTTCGCCGGTGAGCACGTCGACCACCGGACGGCCCGCGAGCACGATGGCCGTGTCGCGCCAACCGCCGGATGCCGCGAGGCCGAGCGGCAGGCGGGTGGCCACGGTGATCGCCCCGCCACGGTCGAAGGCGACCACATGGTCGGCCGCGGCGCCCAGGGCCTCGATGGGGGCGTAGCGCACGAAGTGCTCGGCCCGGTCGCGCCGGAGGCGCAGCGCCCGGGAGGTGACGAGGAGCTTGGCGGCGCCGGACTCGTCGATCGGCGGCAGCCAGCCGCCGTCGATCCGGGCGAGAAGTTCACGCCGCGCGGCGTAGTCGACCGGTCGGCGGTTGTCGGGGTCGACGAGGGAGGTCTCCCACAGTTCGCTGCCCTGGTACACGTCGGGCACACCCGGCGCGGTCAGCTGCAGAAGCTTGGCCGAGAGCGAATTGCTCCACCCGGCCTGCCGCACGCGCCGGGCGAACGCGCCGACCACGTCGGCGACCGCCGGGTCGTCGACGGATGCCGTGACAAGCGCCGCCAGGGCGGCCTCGAATTCGGCGTTCGGTTCCGTCCAGGCGGTGGAAGTTCCGGCCTCCCTGGCCGCCTTGAGCGCGTAGGCCGCGAGCCGGTCGGTCGAGGAGGGCCAGGCGCCGACGATCGCCTGCCAGAGCAGGTTCTCGAACGGGGCGTCGCCGAGCGGGGCGCTCGAGAGGAGTTCGGCCAGGGTCGCCTCCCACTCGTCGGGGATCTCGGCGAGGACGGAAATGCGCGCGCGGACATCCTCGCCGCGTTTCGTGTCGTGGGTCGAGAGGGTCGTCATCGAGGTCGGGAACGCTGCCTGCCGCGCCTGCTGGCGCGCGTGGAACTCGGCCGGGTCGACGGCGAACTCCCCCGGGTCGGCGCCCACCTCGTTGAGCGAGGTCAGGCGGCTGTAGCGGTAGTACGCGGTGTCCTCGACGCCCTTGGCCATCACCATGCCGGAGGTCTGCTGGAACCGCACGGCGGCCGGATGCGCCGGGTCGGCGAGCAGAGGCAGCAACCGGTCGATCAGCGGGGCCAGCCCGGGCCGGTGAACGCCGGCGAGCCGCGCGGCCGTCCATAGGTCGGCGGCGCCGGCCGGGAGGTAGGACCGGTACACCGGGAACCAGGCCAGCAGCTCGGCGATCGCGTCCTCGGTGCCGGTCTCTGCGGGAAGGAGCCGGGCGAGGCGCAGCACCTCCGAGCGGAGGATCCCGTCGGCAATGGCGCGCTTCCGCTGGTAGACCAGCTCCGTCCAGGACAGGTCCGGCCGTCCGGCGTCCTGCTGGAGTCGGCTCTCGAGGGCGTCGAGGGGCGCCTGCCCGGCCGGGTCGACGAGCACACGGTCGAAGTCGGCGAGGGCGTCGTAGCCCGTGGTCCCGGCGGTCGGCCAGCTCGTCGGCAGCTGTTCGCGCCCCTCGAGGATCTTCTCGACGAGCACGTACGCGCCGTCCGTGGCCGCGGCGAGCAGGTCGAGGTAGCCGCCCGGATCGGCGAGGCCGTCGGGGTGGTCGACCCGGAGGCCGTGCACGAGGCCGTCCCGCAGCCAGCGGAGGATCTCCGCGTGCGATTCCGCGAACACCCAGGGGACCTCGACCCGGATGCCGGCGAGGCTGTTGACCCCGAAGAAGCGCCGGTAGTTGAGTTCCGCGTCGGCCCGGCGCCAGTCCACGAGTTCATAGTGCTGGCGCTCGTGCACGGTCGCCGCGTCGGCGCCGTCATCGGCCGTACCGGGAGCCAGCGGGAACCGGTGGTCGTAGTAGCGCAGCTCGCCGTCGACGACCTCGAGCCGGCTGACCTCCTGGTCGTCACCGAGCACGGGCAGCCGGATCCGGCCGGCGCCGAAGGACCAGTCCACGTCGAAGGCCTCGGCGTAGCGCGAGGCCTGGCCGTGCTGCAGCAGGTCCCACCACCAGGCGTTCAGCGCGGGCGTATGCACTCCCATGTGGTTGGGGACGATGTCGACGAGGATGCCGTGCCCGGCCGCCGCCCCGGCCGCGGCGAGCCGGGCGAGTGCGGCAGCGCCGCCGCGTGCCGGATCGACCAGGGAGTGATCGACGACGTCGTAGCCGTGGCCCGACCCGTCCTCCGCCTTGAGCAGCGGTGACAGGTAGAGCCAGTCGGCGCCGAGGTCGCCGAGGTAGTCGAGCACGCCCGCGGCCGCGTCGAGGTCGAAGCCGGCCGTGACCTGGAGCCGGTAGGTCGTGACCGGGACCCTCACTCCGCGTCCTTGTTTTTGGCGGGCTTGTTCTTCCTGGCCGCCGGCTTCTTCCCGCCGGCAACCGGCTCCGCGGCGGCCGACCCGGGAGTCCCCTCGGGAGCCACCTCGGCAGCGGGCTCGCGGGGCGGCGAGAACGCCGCCCCCGCGCCGAACGACGGCAGCGACGGCGACGCCGACTGCGCCGCCAGGGAGGCCGCGACCGAGTGGTCCGGGGCGACTTCCGGCGGCTGGTAGGCGCGCAGCACATGCAGCGAGCGTGACGGCAGCGTCAGGGTCTCCCCGGCCGGCCGGGGCTCGGAATCGGCCCCGGCGCCCGCCGTGTCGACCACGATCTCCCAGGCCCTGGCGTACCCCTCGCTGGGCAGGGTGAAGCGCACGTCTTCCGGATCCGCGTTGAAGAGCAGCAGGAAGTTCACGTCGGTAACCGGCTCTCCGCGCACGTCGCGTTCCCGGATGCCGTCGCCATTGAGGAACATCCCGACCGTGCGGGCACGGTTCTCGTCCCAGTCCTGCTGCTGCATCTCCGCGCCGTCGCTGTTCAACCAGACGATGTCGGCCAGGGGCGCTCCGTCGACCCGTTTCCCGGGGTGGCCGTCGAAGAACCGGCTGCGCCGGAACGTCGGATGCTCCTTCCGCAGCCTCGACACGGCCGCGGTGAACTCCACCAGCGGCTGGTCCGCCTCGTCCCAGTGGATCCAGCTCAGCTCGTTGTCCTGCGCGTAGGTGTTGTTGTTGCCCTGCTGGGAGCGACCCAGCTCGTCGCCGTGCAGGATCATCGGCACGCCCTGCGACAGGAGCATCGTCGCGAGGAAGTTGCGGTGCTGCCGGGCGCGCAGGGCGCGGATCGCCGGGTCATCCGTGGGGCCTTCGACGCCGGAGTTCCACGAGCGGTTGTGTGATTCGCCGTCCTGGTTGTTCTCTCCGTTGGCGTCGTTGTGCTTCTCGTTGTACGACACGAGGTCGTTCATCGTGAAGCCGTCGTGGGCGGTGACGAAGTTGATCGAGGCCACCGGGCGGCGGCCGGAGTGCTCGTAGAGATCGGCAGATCCGGTGATCCGGGAGGCGAACTCCCCCAGCGTCGACGGCTCGCCGCGCCAGAAGTCGCGCACCGTGTCGCGGTACTTGCCGTTCCACTCGGTCCACTGGGCCGGGAAGTTGCCGACCTGGTAGCCGCCGGGGCCGACGTCCCACGGCTCGGCGATGAGCTTCACCTGGGAGACGATCGGGTCCTGCTGCACCATTTCAAAGAAGGTGGAGAGCTTGTCGACGTCGTACAGGTCCCGGGCCAGCGCGGAGGCGAGGTCGAACCGGAATCCGTCGACGTGCATCTCGATCGCCCAGTAACGCAGGGAATCCATGATCAGCTGCAGCGAGTGCGGGTGCCGAACGTTGAGGGTGTTGCCGGTGCCCGTGTAGTCCATGTAGTGGCGCAGGTCGCCGTCCATCAGGCGGTAGTAGGCCTCGTTGTCGATGCCCTTGAACGAGATCGTCGGGCCGAGGTGGTTGCCCTCCGCGGTGTGGTTGTAGACCACGTCGAGGATGACCTCGATGCCGGCTGCGTGCAGGGCACGCACCATTCCCTTGAACTCCTGCACCTGCTGGCCGCGGTCGCCGCTCGACGAGTAGGCGTTGTGCGGCGAGAGGAAGCCGATCGTGTTGTAGCCCCAGTAGTTGTTCAGGCCCTGTTCGACCAGGGTGCCGTCGTTGACGAACTGGTGCACCGGCATCAGCTCGATCGCCGTGACGCCGAGCTTCTGCAGGTGGTCGATGACCGACGGATGCGCGACGCCGGCGTAGGTTCCGCGCTGGTCCTCCGGCACGGCATCCTGCAGCCGGGTGAGGCCCTTCACGTGGGCCTCGTAGATGAGGGTCTCGCTGTAGGGAGTGTGCAGGGGCTGCTCACCCTGCCAGTCGAAGAACGGATTGACGACGACGCCCATCATCATGTGCGGGGCGGAGTCCTGGTCATTGCGGGAGTCCGGGTCGCCGAAGTTGTAGGAGAACAGCGCCGGGTCCCAGCCAATGACCCCGCTGGTCGCCTTGGCGTACGGGTCGAGCAGGAGCTTGTTGGGGTTGGCGCGCTTGCCCTCGCCCGGGTTGTACTCGCCGTGCACGCGGTAGCCGTAGCGCTGCCCCGGTTGCGTGTGCGGCAGGTAGCAGTGCCAGATGAACGCACTCGACTCGATGACCTCGACGCGGGTCTCGACACCGTCGTCGTCGAAGAGGCACAGCTCGACACGCTCGGCCGCTTCGCTGTACAACGCGAAGTTGGTGCCGCTTCCGTCGTAGGTTGCGCCGAGGGGGTAGGCGGTTCCGGGCCAGGTTTCCAAGGGACTCCTCCAGGGCTAGGAGATCGGGGGGTCGGGTGAGAGACCAGCTGCGCCGGCGGTGCTCGTCATTGACGTTACCGCGTCGGGGCACGGAGTGCGGCCTGAACGGTGCGGGCCGGACCGTGCCCGCCGGCAGCGTGGGCCGACGCCCTACCGGGCCAGGCGCTCGCGGACCAGGGGCGCGACCTGCGTGCCGTAGAGCTCGATGCTGGTCATCAGCTTCTCGTGCGGCAGCGTGCCCAGGCTGTACTTGAGGTCGAACCGGGACAGTCCGAGGCCCTCAGCGACCTTCGCGATCTTGGCGGCGACGGTCTCCGGCGAGCCGACGAAGAGTGCGCCGTCGGGGCCGGCGTCATGCTCGAAGCGGTCGCGGGACATCGGCCCCCAGCCGCGTTCGCGGCCGATGCGCTCCTGCATGGCGGCGAAGTGAGGCCACATTTCGTCCCGGGCCTGCGCATCCGTCGCGGCGATGTAGCCCGGCGAGTGCTGGCCGATCGGCAGCGTCGTTCGGTCGAACTTGGCCAGCGCCCGGTGGTAGAGGTCCACGAGCGGCGCGAAGGACAGCGGCTCGCCGCCGATGATGGCCATCATCAGGGGCAGGCCGTAGTGCGCGGCACGGATGACCGACTGCGGGCTGCCGCCTACGCCGACCCAGGTGCGCAGCGCCCCCGACTCGGTGGGCGGGAACACCCGCTGCCCGCTCAGGCCGGCCCTCGTCTCGCCCTGCCAGGTCACGGGTTCCTCGGTGAGGAGCTCGGTGAACAGGTTCAGCTTCTCCTCGAAGAGCAGTTCGTACCGGTCGAGTTCGTAGCCGAAGAGCGGGAACGACTCGGTGAACGAACCGCGCCCCAGGATGACCTCCGCTCGGCCGCTCGAGACCGCGTCGAGGGTGGCGAACCGCTGGAACACGCGAACGGGGTCGTCGGAGCTGAGCACGGTCACCGCCGAGCCGAGACGGATGCGCTCGGTCTGTCCGGCGATCGCGGCGAGCACGACCTCCGGGGCCGACACGGAGAAGTCCTCCCGGTGGTGCTCCCCGATCCCGAAGAAGTCGAGCCCGACCTGGTCGGCCAGCACGGCCTCGGCGACGACGTTCCGCAGCACCTGCCACTGGGGCAGCGGCCGCCCGTCCGCGTCCCAGGTGACGTCTCCGAAGGTGTCCAGTCCCAGTTCCAGCTCGTGTGTCATTGCGGTAGGCGCCTTTCCGGAGGTTGCGATGCATGCATATGCATCTATTGTCTGAACCGCACTCCCCCGCGCTCTATTCCAACGAGCGAGGTCCGTTTCTGCGCGCCTCGGCCGACGCGGTGCCCCGGTCGCGCCAGCGGTGCCAGAGGCGGGTGAGGATCCGCCTGATGTAGGCGCCGAATCGGGCGGCCGCGGGGAACTCGGTGCCGAGGGTCGCGAGCCCGAGGAAGACGATCAGCCAGCCGGGTCCGGGCAGGGGCACCAGGATGAGGCCGACGATGACGATCAGCGTGCCGACCACGGCGACGCCGAGGCGATAGGCCCAGCGGAGTCCTGGGTGGCGTTCGACCCATCTCCGGGATCGGCGCAGGAAGCGCCGGATCGGCTGCCGAGGGCTGATGCCGATCTCGATATCGCGTGGAAGACCATCGTCGCGTGCGAGGTCGCCATCGCGTGGGGGTTCTCCGGACACAACGGCCAGCGTAAACCGCCTGGCTGGGAACGGGCTAGTGACGCGCTGCGGGGCCGCGTCGACGGGGCCGGGTCGAAAGCTAGAGGGCCCGGCGCTCGGCGACCAGCGGACAGAGGAACGGATCGCGTTCGCCGAGGCCGACCCGGTTGATGTAGCCCACGACGATTCCGTACGACTCGAGCAACCCGGCCTGGGTGTAGGGGATGCCCCGGGTCCGGCAGTACTCGGCGACGATCGGCGCCGCCCGGCGCAGGTGCGGCCGGGGCATCGACGGGAACAGGTGGTGCTCGATCTGGTAGTTGAGGCCGCCCATCGCCACGTCGAGCAGTCGACTGCCGCGGATGTTCCGGCTCATCATCACCTGCCGCTGGAGGAAGTCGAGCCTCAGGTCCTTCGGCACCAGCGGCATCCCCTTGTGATTGGGAGCGAAGGCCATGCCCATGTAGAAGCCGAACAGCCCGAGCTGGACGGCCAGGAAGGCGGCGGCGATGCCTGGCGAGAGCACGAGGAGAACCAGGGCGAGATAGCCGCCGAGCCGGATGGTGAGGAAAGCGATCTCCACCCAGCGGTGAGCGACCGGCTCGCGCACGAGCACCCGGCGCACGCTGGAGGCGTGCAGCGACAGCCCCTCGAGCAGCAGGATCGGGAAGAAGAACAGCCCCTGGTGCGCGATCAGCCAGCGCACCGGCCGGCTCCGGGGCCGGGCGACCTGGTCGGGCGTGAGCGAGAGCACCGGCAGCTCGATGTCGGGGTCGGCCCCGATCTGGTTGGGGCTCGCGTGGTGCCGCGTGTGCTTGTGCTGCCACCAGCCGTAGCTCATTCCGATGAACAGGTCGCCGACGATGAGGCTGATCCAGTCGTTCCATTTGCCGGAGCGGAACATCTGGCGATGCGCCGCGTCGTGGCCGAGGAACGCCGTCTGCGTGAACAGGACCGCGAAGAACACGGCGGTGAACAACTGCCACCAGGTGTCGCCGATCCAGACGAAGACCGTGAAGGATGCCGCGAAGGCGATCGGGACCGCGACGAGCATTGCCCAGTAGTAGCCGTAGCGTCGCCGCATCAGGCCGGACGAGCGGATTTGGCCGGCGAGTTCGGAGAACTCGCTCGTTCCGCCGCTGTTCCTGCCTCCGTTGGCCGTGCGGCTGTTGGCGGGCCGGCTGATCGTGACCCGGGGCGGTGTCGGGGTGTTGCTGGGTGTCGGAGTGTTGCTGGGTGTCATGGTGGTGTCCCGCATACTGTATTTCCACGCGGTCCAGTGGCGCGTGTCGTGAGAAAACGCTACGCCGATCGCGGGCGGATCGCACCCAGCGAACCGTCAGGCTCGGGAGAATTCGCGCCCGTTCCGTTGGCCGCCTCGAATGTCGGTGGTCGGGTATTGACTGTTCTCATGGACCTCATCACTGAGTACCTGACTTACCCGGACAACGCGTTCGGGGACGGCAAGCCCGAAGGC
>NZ_SOEZ01000053.1 GCF_004402215.1 Cryobacterium tagatosivorans | reverse complement strand
GCGCGGGCTGCGCGGCCGGCTGCGCGGATGCAGGTGCCGAAGCCGCGGATGCCGCCGCGGGCGGCTCAGCGGCGTTGGGCGGCGTGGCCGGCCGGCCCTGCTGCTGGCCGGCCTGTCCCGCGGAGCCGGCGGGAGCATCCGCGTCGCCGCGGGCGAGGAACTTGACCCGGATCCCGAGCACGCTCACGATGGCCGCGCGGAGGTAATCGCTGACGCCCTGGCCGGGGGCCTGCTGCTGCTTGAAGCTGGCGAGGTCCGACTCGCTCGGGAACGACATCACGAGCACGTCGTTCTCGCGCAGTTCGCTGACCCGCGCGGTGAAGACGACGAGCCAGGCGCTGAGTTTCGCGGCCTTGACGGCCTCGAGGACCTCGGGCCAGGCATCCTTGACCTGCTGCAGGGTGACCGGTCCGACCTGCCTGGGAGTTGCGGGGGCCGCGGGGGCGGCAGCGGGAGTAGCGGCAGGCGCGGCCGCGGCGGCAACGGGAGTAGCGGGCGCGGCGGGCGGCGTCGCGGAAACCGGTCGTGTGGGCTGGGTGTCGGCGGAAACCGGAGATTCCGACCGGCTTCCGGCGCGTGCTCCGGTGCTGGCCGCCGCCGGGGCATCCGTGCGGCCGGCCGCGGGCGTCTGCACCGGCGCGTCGACGGCCACCTGGCCATCGACGCCGATGCGGCGCTCGAGCCGTTCGACGCGGGCGAGCGCACCGCGGTTCGAGTCGTCGCTGGCCGGGATGAGCGAGCGGGCGACCATGAGCTCGAGGTGCAGGCGCGGCGAGGTCGCACCGGTCATTTCGGTGAGGGCGGCGTTCAGGATGTCGGCGGTGCGGGACAGCTCGGCCGGCCCGAACTTCGCGGCCTGCACGGCCATCTGGTCCAGTTCGTCCTGCGGCACGCCGCGGAGCACGGCGGCCGCGCCCGCCGCAGAGGTCGCGGCGACGACGATGAGGTCGCGCATCCGTTCGAGGAGGTCCTCGACGAAACGGCGCGGGTCCTGGCCCGTCTGGATGACGCGGTCGACGGCGTCGAAGGCGGACCCGGAGTCGCGCGCGGCGATGGCGTCGATGGCCTCGTCGAGCAGCGCTCCGTGCGTGTAGCCGAGCAGGGCCACGGCGCGCTCGTACTCGATGGTTTCGGAGTCGGAGCCGGCCATCAGCTGGTCGAGCAGGGACAGGGTGTCGCGCGGGGATCCGCCGCCGGCGCGCACGACAAGCGGGAGCACACCGGGGGCGACCTGCATGTTCTCGGCGTCGCACATCTTCTGCACGTACTCGAGCATCGGGGCGGGCGGCACGAGCCGGAACGGGTAGTGGTGGGTGCGCGAACGGATGGTGCCGATGACCTTTTCGGGCTCGGTCGTCGCGAAGATGAACTTGATGTGCTCCGGCGGCTCTTCGACGATCTTGAGCAGCGCGTTGAAGCCCTGCGGCGTCACCATGTGGGCCTCGTCGAGGATGAAGATCTTGTAGCGGTCGCGGGCGGGCGCGAAGATCGCGCGCTCACGGATGTCGCGGGCGTCGTCGACACCGTTGTGGCTGGCCGCATCGATCTCGACCACGTCGAGCGAGCCGCCGCCGTCGCGGGAGAGCTCCACACAGCTGGGGCAGACGCCGCAGGGCGTGTCGGTGGGTCCCTCGGCGCAGTTCAGGCAGCGGGCGAGGATGCGCGCGGACGTGGTCTTGCCGCAGCCGCGCGGCCCGCTGAACAGGTAGGCGTGATTGACACGGTTGGTGCGGAGCGCCGTCATGAGCGGATCGGTCACTTGTGACTGGCCGATCATTTCGGCGAACGTCTCTGGCCGGTAGCGGCGATACAGTGCGGTGACCACAAGTCAATGGTAGTCGGCGCCGCTGACAAAGAGCCGCGGCCGGGCAGTTGTCCGGCCGGGGGTCCGGCGGGCCGAGTCTCCCTCCCACGGCGATCCGGCACGGGCATCCGCCACGGTGGGCGCCCAGTTTGACCGTTGCGGTCGACTTTGCCTGGGGCGTGCCTGTCAATCTCGACCGGAGCCGTCAGACTCGGCGGCGGACGAACGGCCCGGGCGAGGGGGTTCCTCGTCCGGGCCGCCTGAAGTGCCGGTCGAATCAGCTCTTGACGTACTCGTTCGGGTTGAGAACGTACTTCGTCGCAGCGCCGGCGTCGAACTCGGCGTAGCCGCGCGGGGCATCCTCCAAGCTGATGGCCTTGGCGTTCACGGCCTTCGCGATCTGCACCTTGTCGTGCAGGATCGCCATCATCAGCTGGCGGTTGTACTTCATCACCGGGCACTGTCCGGTGGTGAAGGAGAGCGACTTGGCCCAGCCGAGGCCGAGCCTCAGGGACAGGTTGCCGGTCTGGGCTGCCGCATCGGCCGCGCCAGGGTCGCCGGTGACGTAGAGCCCCGGGATGCCCATCGCACCGCCGGCCGCCGTCACCGTCATCAGCGAGTTGAGCACGGTCGCGGGGGCCTCGGACGACGCATCCTTGCCGTGTCCCCTGGCCTCGAAGCCGACCGCGTCGACTCCGGCGTCGACCTCCGGGACGCCGAGGATCTGTTCGATCTGGTCCTGCGGCTCGCCCTTGGTCAGGTTCACCGTTTCGCAGCCGAAGCTGCGGGCCTGCGCCAGGCGGTCCTCGTTGAGGTCGCCGACGATGACAACGGCGGCGCCGAGCAGCTGGGCGGATACCGCGGCGGCCAGACCGACGGGGCCTGCCCCGGCCACATAGACGGTGGAGCCGACGCCCACGCCGGCGGTCACCGCGCCGTGGAAGCCGGTCGGGAAGATGTCGGAGAGCATGGTCAGGTCCATGATCTTCTCCAGCGCCTGGTCCCGGTCGGGGAACTTCAGCAGGTTCCAGTCGGCGTATGGCACGAGCACGTACTCGGCCTGACCGCCCACCCAGCCGCCCATGTCGACATATCCGTAGGCGCTGCCGGGCCGGTCCGGGTTGACGTTGAGGCAGATTCCGGTCTTGCGTTCCTTGCAGTTCCGGCACCGGCCGCAGGAGATGTTGAACGGGACGGAGACGATGTCGCCGACCTTGATGAACTCGACATCCGGCCCGGTCTCAACCACCTCGCCGGTGATCTCGTGGCCGAGCACCAGATTCGCCGGGGCGGTGGTGCGCCCCCGGACCATGTGCTGGTCGGATCCGCAGATGTTCGTGGTCACCGTCTTCAGGATCACGCCGTGCGGGACTTTTCGGCCGACGTTGGCCGGATTGACTCCCGGCCCGTCTTTCAATTCGAAGCTGGGGTAGTCGATGTCGATGACCTCGACGACTCCCGGGCTCTTGTAGGCAACTGCTCTGTTCCCGGTCATGAAAGTACCTTCCTAGTTCGTTCTGCCGATCGGGGTTCGCCCGATCCGCGCATTGATTTCTCTAGTTGGTTCCCTTCGACTCCACTACATGCGCGCCGCAAGCGCAACCCGACGGGTCGTCAAACTTGGCGCAATGTCGCGGCGAAAGTCGCCGATAATGCCCAGAATCGCCGCTGCAATGGCGACTCTGGGCGGAAATGGCGAGTCTCGGCGGACGGGACGGGACGGGGGCGGGACGGCTCGGCTAGAGGACCGAGAGAGCCTGGCGGGCGATCTCGAGCTCCTCGTTGGTGGGGACGACCAGCACGGCCACGGCCGAGTCGTCGGTGGAGATCAGGCGCGGGCCGCGGGCGGGCGACGCGTTGCGTTCCGGGTCGATCCGGATGCCGAACGCCTCAAGCCCGGCCAGCGAGCGTTCCCGCACCAGGGCATTGTTCTCGCCGACGCCGGCCGTGAAGGAGATCACGTCGACCGTGCCGAGCTGCGCGAAGTAGTTGCCGACGTAGCCCTTGAGCCGGTGCAGGTAGACGCCGAGCGCCAGTTCCGCCGGGCCGTCGCCGGCCGATGCGGCACTGATCACGTCGCGCATGTCCCCGCGCCCGGTCAGGCCGAGCAGCCCGCTCCCCCGGTTGAGCAGCTCGTCGAGCTCGTCGATGCCGATGCCGGCCTTGCGGTGCAGGTGGAACAGCACGCCGGGGTCGATGTCGCCCGATCGCGTGCCCATCACGAGGCCCTCGAGCGGCGTCATGCCCATGCTCGTCTCGACCGAGAGTCCGCCGCGAACCGCGCAGACGGATGCCCCGTTGCCGAGGTGCAGCACGATCTGGTTGAGCTCCTCCACGGGCCGGCCCAGGAACGCCGCGCCGGCGTGGGCGACGAAGCGGTGGGACGTGCCGTGGAAGCCGTAGCGGCGGATCCGGAAACGCTCGGCCAGGTCGGCGTTGATCGCGTAGGTGAACGCCTCGGCCGGAAGGGTCTGGTGGAAGGCGGTGTCGAAGATCGCCACGTGCGGCACGTCGGGGAACCCCCGCTCCGCGGCGACGATGCCCTCCAGGGCACCGGGATTGTGCAGGGGGGCCAGCGCCGAGAGGTCGTCGATGTCCCGCTGCACGCCCGGCGTGATCCGGGTCGGTTCCTGGAAGCGCGCGCCGCCGTGCACGACACGGTGGCCGACCGCGACGGGCGAGTGCTCGCGGAGCGACGGGCCGTGCTGCTCGAACGCGTCGAGCATGACCTGGAAGCCGACGGTGTGGTCGGGGATCGGGAGTTCGCGCGCGAAGCGGGCCGAGCCCGAGCCCGAGCCAGCGCCGGCTGCCGCAGACCCCGCGGCGGCGGCGCCGTCGCCGACCGTGTGCGCCGCCTGGCCCATCGCCTCGCCGATGCGCTCGACCAGGCCGCCGGCCAGGACGGACTCCGTGTCCATCTCGATCAGCTGGTATTTGAAGGAGGACGACCCCGAGTTGACGACGAGGACCGCGGTCATGCGATTGCGGCCGTCGGCCCGGTCACCCAGTGGCTCGCGGCCGCCTGCGATGCCGTCACCGGCGCGCCGGCGGGAGCGGCCAGAGCCGCCGCGGCCTGCGCGTCCGACAGCGCCGCCGCCTGGATCGCGGTGATCGCGACCGTGTTGACAATGTCCTGCACGAGCGCTCCGCGGGAGAGGTCGTTGACCGGCTTCCGCAGGCCCTGGAGGACCGGGCCGATCGCGACGGCGCCGGCGCTGCGCTGCACGGCCTTGTAGGTGTTGTTGCCGGTGTTGAGGTCGGGGAAGATGAACACGGTGGCGCGGCCGGCCACGGCGGAACCGGGCATCTTCGTGGCCGCGACGGCGGCATCCGCTGCGGCGTCGTACTGGATCGGGCCCTCCACGGGCAGGTCGGGGCGGCGCGCCCGCACGAGCGCGGTCGCGGCCCGCACCTTCTCGACGTCGGCGCCCTCGCCGGATTCGCCGGTCGAGTAGGAGAGCATCGCCACGCGCGGTTCGATGCCGAACTGGGTCGCCGTGTCCGAGGCGGAGATGGCGATGTCGGCCAGTTGCTCCGCGGTGGGGTCGGGGATGACCGCGCAGTCGCCGTAGACGAGCACCCGGTCGGCGAGGGCCATCAGGAACACGCTCGAGACGACGGAGACGTCCGGCCGGGTCTTGATGATCTGCAGGCCGGGCCGGATGGTGTGCGCCGTCGTGTGCCCGGCGCCGGAGACCATTCCGTCGGCCAGGCCGAGCTGCACCATCATGGTGCCGAAGTAGGAGACGTCGGTGACGACATCCCTGGCCTGCTCGAAGGTGACGCCCTTGTGCGCGCGCAGCCGCATGTACTCCTCGGCGAACTTGAGCCGGAGCACGTCGTCGAACGGGCTCACCACGTGCGCCCTGGAGATGTCCAGGCCGAGCTCGATCGCCCGGGAGCGCACCTCGAACTCCTCGCCGAGGATCGTCAGTTCCACGACGTCGCGGGCGAGCAGCGTCGCCGCGGCGCGGAGGATCCGGTCGTCGTCGCCCTCGGGCAGCACGATGTGCTTGCGGTTCTGCCTGGCCCGTTCAAGCAGCGTGTACTCGAACATGAGCGGGGTGACGACGTCGGCCTGGCTGACCTCGAGCCGGTCGAGAAGGGCGGCGGCGTCGACGTGCTTCTCGAACAGGGCGAGCGCCGTGTCGTGCTTGCGCTGGGAGTCCGCGGCCAGCCGGCCGCGGGTGTGCGTGATCCGCAACGCCGTCTCGTAGGAGCCCATGTCGGTGCGGATGATGGGCACGGAAGGCGCGAGGCCCTCGACCAGCCGTTCGATCACGTCGGGCAGCTCGAAGCCGCCGTTCAGCACGACCCCGGCGATCGACGGGAACGTGGCGGAGGAGTTGGCCAGGAGCACGGCGAGCAGCACGTCGGCGCGGTCGCTGGGGATGACGACGACCGACCCTTCGATCAGGCGCGGCAGCACGTTGGCCATCGACATCGCGGCGACGACGACGCCGAGCGCCTCGCGGGAGAGCATCTCCGGGTCGCCGGTGACCAGGGTGCCGTCGATGGCCGCCATGATGCTGCGCATGCTCGGCGCCACGAGGTAGGGGTCTTCGGGGATGATCCAGACCGGGACGTCGGTGGTTCCGGTGGGGAGCAGGGCGGGGTCCACGGCGACCGAACGCACCGCGGCGACGAGCTCGTCGCTGCAGGTCGGATCGGCACGGTTGACGATCATGGCCAGGAGCGAGACGTGCTCGTCCCGCAGTTCGGCGAGGGCGACATCCGTCAACTGGCGGATGTCTTCGGGCGAGCGCGGGTCGCTCTGGCCGAGCCGTTCCCCCTTGGCAAACTGTTCGCCCTGGTTCGGGCCGACGCGGCCGCCGAGCACGAGCAGCACCGGGGCGCCGAGGTTCGCGGCAATGCGGGCGTTGAAGGCGAGCTCGGTGGGGCTGCCGACATCCGTGTAGTCGGAGCCGATGACGACGACGGTGTCGCACTGGGCCTCGACGGCCTTGTAGCGCGCCACGATCCGGGCGAGCGCCGCCTCGGGGTTGGCGTGCACATCGTCGTAGGTGACGCCGACGCACTGCTCGTAGCTCAGCCCGGGGGCCGCGCCCGGTGCGGCGCCGGCCGCGAGGTGGGCCCGCAGGAGTTCCAGCACGTAGTCGGGCTCGTTGGACGACCGGGCGATCGGGCGGAAGGCGGCGACGCGCTCGACCGAATGCGACAACGTGTCGAGCACGCCCAGGGCGATGCTCGATTTGCCGGTGTTGCCCTCCGCGGAGGTGATGTAAATGCTTCGTGCCACCCCTCTACAGTATCGGGCGGTTTTCGGTTTGAGTTGCGGAGAAAGTACCCTCGATTTGCCAACGAAGGTACTTTCCCCGCAACTCAGCCGGGGATCGAGCGGGAGGGAGAAAGGGCGCGGCTAGGTGTTGTCGCCTCCGGTGGCATCGAACGCACCGGATGCCGCGCCCGCGCCTTCCCAGGTCCACTCGGTGACCTCGGGGATGTCTTCGCCGAAATCACGGGTGTACTGCGTGGCGCGGAGGCGGGCATCCTCCATCTCCTGGCGGAGCACGCCCGCGCGGGCGCCGAGCCCCGGCACCCGGTCGATCACGTCGATGACCAGGTGGTACCGGTCGAGGTCGTTGAGCATGACCATGTCGAACGGGGTCGTGGTCGTGCCGTTCTCCTTGTAGCCGCGCGCATGCAGGTTGTCGTGCCCGTTGCGGCGGTAGGTCAGCCGGTGGATCAGCCACGGGTAGCCGTGGTACGCGAAGATGATCGGCTTGTCGGTGGTGAACATCGAGTCGAACTCGCGGTCGCTCATCCCGTGCGGGTGTTCGCTCTCCGACTGCAGCACCATCAGGTCGACGACGTTGACGACGCGCACCTTGAGCTCGGGCATCCGTTCACGCAGGATCGACGCCGCGGCGAGCACCTCGAGGGTCGGCACGTCGCCGGCGGCGGCGAGCACGACATCCGGCTCGGACCCGGGCTGTTCGGTGCCGGCCCAGTCGAAGATGCCGGCGCCGCGGCTGCAGTGCGCGATCGCCTGGTCCATGGTCAGCCAGTTCGGGCCGGGCTGCTTGCCGGCGACGACGACGTTGACGTAGTCGACGCTGCGCAGGCAGTGGTCGTAGGTGGAGAGCAGGGTGTTCGCATCGAACGGGAAATAGACCCGCACGACATCCGAACTCTTGTTGACGACGTGGTCGACGAAGCCGGGGTCCTGGTGGGAGAAGCCGTTGTGGTCCTGGCGCCAGACGTGCGAGCTGAGCAGGTAGTTCAGGCTCGACACCGGGCGGCGCCACGGGATCTCCCGGCTGACCTTGAGCCACTTGGCATGCTGGTTGAACATCGAGTCGATGATGTGGATGAACGCCTCGTAGCAGTTGAAGAGGCCGTGCCGGCCGGTGAGCAGGTAGCCCTCGAGCCAGCCCTGGCACTGGTGCTCGCTGAGCATCTCCATCACCCGCCCGGCGCGGGCCAGGTTCGTGTCGCCGGGCAGCAGCTGCGCGTCCCATTGCTTGTCGGTCGCCTCGTAGACCGCCGGCGCCAGGCGGTTGGAGGCCGTCTCATCCGGCCCGAAGATGCGGAAGTTGTCGGGGTTCTCGCGGATGACGTCGGCCAGCCAGGTGCCGAGCACCCGGGTGGCCTCGCCGATGGTCGCGCCCGGCGAGGGCACATCGACGGCGTAGTTGCGGAAGTCCGGCAGGCGGAGGTCGCGGCGGAGCACGCCGCCGTTGGCGACCGGGTTCGCGCTCATCCGCAGGTCGCCGTCCGGGGCGTGGGCCGTGATCTGCCTGCTCGGCGCCCCCGACTCGTCGAAGAGTTCCTCCGGGCGGTAGGACGCCATCCAGTTCTCCAGCAGCGTGGTGTGCGCCGCGGTGTCCCTGGCGTTGCCGAGCGGCACCTGGTGCGCCCGCCAGGTGCCCTCGACCTGCACGCCGTCGACGACGGGCGGGCAGGTCCAGCCCTTCGGCGTGCGCAGGATGATCATCGGCCAGCGCGGGCGCTCGGTGTCGCCGGCGGCGGCGCGGAGCTTGATCGCGCCGATCTCGTTGAGCACCAGGTCGAGCGTCTGCGCCATCCGCTGGTGCACGACGAGCGGGTCTTCGCCGTCGAAGCCGCCGGACACGATGTGCGGCTGGTGCCCGTAGCCGCGCATCAGCTCGAGCAGTTCCGCCTCGGGGATCCGGGCCAGCACCGTCGGGTTGGCGATCTTGTAGCCGTTGAGGTGCAGGATCGGCAGCACGACGCCATCCTGCAGCGGGTTGACGAACTTGTTCGAATGCCAGCTCGTGGCCAGCGGCCCGGTCTCGGCCTCGCCGTCGCCGACGACGGCGGCGACGAGCAGGTCGGGGTTGTCGAAGGCCGCGCCGTACGCGTGGCTGAGGGCGTAGCCGAGTTCGCCGCCCTCGTGGATCGAGCCGGGGGTCTCCGGGGCGACGTGGCTGGGGATGCCGCCGGGGAAGGAGAACTGCCGGAACAGCCGGCGCATCCCGTCGACGCTCTGGTCGATGTCGGAGTAGATCTCGGAGTAGGTGCCGTCGAGCCACGCGCTCGCGACGAGTCCGGGGCCGCCGTGGCCGGGGCCGGTGACGTAGAGGGTGCTCTGCTTGCGCTCGCGGATGACCCGGTTGAGGTGCGCGTAGAGGAAGTTGAGGCCGGGGGTCGTCCCCCAGTGCCCGACCAGGCGGCGTTTCACGTGCTCGGCGGTGAGCGGCTCGCGCAGCAGCGGGTTGTCGAGCAGGTAGATCTGGCCGACCGAGAGGTAGTTGGCGGCCCGCCAGAACGCGTCGACGCCGGCGAGCGCCGCATCGTCGAGGGGCGCCGGCTGCCGGGTCGGCCACGGGGTGGCGGCGGCGGGGGTGGCTGCTGTGGAAGCTGCTGGGGAAGCTGTGAACGGGGAAGACATGGAGTCCCTTCGGCCATCGTGCGACGTTCGACATCCGGCCATCGCGCATACGCGTGGGCCCTGCCCCGCCCATCCTAGGGACGACCCGGCCCGGCGGGATAGGGCGCGGCGGGCTCAGACGGAGACGTCGCGGCGGTTCAGCCCCACCAGGGCGAGCGCGACGAGCGCCACGCTGAGGCCGGCCAGCAGGGCAAACCCGCCCCAGTCCGCCCCGTTGACCAGCGGCTGGTTGCCGTAGGCCCAGTGGTACGGGGAGAGAGTGTGCATCCATTCGAGGTTGTCGCCCTGGTTGCCGAGGGCGTTGAGCGCGTAGCCGAGCACCGCGACGGCGGCACCGGCGACGATCGCCGGCACGCGGCGGCCGGTCCACGCGCCGACGCACAGCGCCATCGCGCCGGACAGCAGGGCCAGCGCGGCGAAGACGACGGATGTCTCCAACGCGTTGCCGACGTCGATGCCGAGGTCCGCCGGGCCGTTCAGCGCCAGCACGAGGGCGAGGGTGACGCCGGCGAGGATGATGACCTTGAGGGTCATCGCCAGGGCACGCTCGAGCACGACCTGGTTGCGGGAGACCGCGTGGGCCAGGGTCAGTTCGAGCCGGCCGGCCTCCTCGTCGCCGCCGACGGCCTGTCCGCCCCAGCCGACCGCCGCGATGGTCAGGAACGCGAACCCGAGCAGGCCGTAAATCGTGGCCTGGACGTAGCCGGGGCCGGAGGCCATGAGGTCGTAATTCAGCGCCTTGATCAGGCCCTGCGGCATGCTCTCCATGACCTGCGCGATGCTCGCGTCGCCGAAGGAGCGGTGCAGCGGCAGGTAGACGAGCGTCATCCCGGCGATGGCCGCGGCCCAGCCGACGAGCCCGGGCCAGGTGTCCCTGGCCGCCTTGGCGAAGAGCGGCAGGAAGCTAGGCATGACCCGCGCGTCCCGGCGACGTGGTTTCGGTGCCGGTTTCGGGGCCGGGGTGGGCGTCCGAGTCGGAGTCGGGGTCCGGGTCCGGGTCCGAGTCCGAGTCCGAGTCCGAGGCCGAATTCGTGTCCGTCTCCGTCTCCGAGTAGAGGGTCAGCACGGCCTCCTCGAGGTTGGGTTCCTCGATCACGAGGTCCTGCAGCGGCAGCTCGGCGACCGCGGCCACGAACGGCCCCACCGCCCCGGCGATGGTCGCCCGGCACTCGATGACCGGGCCGAGTTCCGCGCCGGCGGGGAGCCGGCGAGTGTCGAGGGCGCCGACGCCGGGGATTCCGGCCACGCGCTGGGCGACCGCCGTCTCCGACAGGCCGGTCGTGACGATGCGCGCGTGACGGACGGCCGACTGGCGCAGTTCGGCCACGGTGGCGGTCTTCACGACGCTGCCCTGGCGGAGGATGGCGACCGAGTCGGCGGCATCCTGCACCTCACTGAGCACATGCGAGCTGAGGAAAATGGTCTGGCCGGCGGCGGTGGCTTCGCGCGCCATGGCCTGGAACTGCTGCTGGACCAGGGGGTCGAGGCCGCTGGTGGGCTCGTCGAGAACGAGCAGCCGCGGGCGGTGCATGAAGGCCTGGATCAGGCTGAGCTTCTGCTTGTTGCCCTTGGAGAGCCGGCGCACCCGCTCGTCGAGGTCGAGCCCGAGGGTCTCCGCGAGCTCGTCGATGCGGCCGGGTTCGACCGGGCCGCTGATCGACGCGAAGTCGTCCAGCAGCCTTCTGGCGGTGAGCCCGCTCTGCAAGTGGAGCTCCCCGGGGAGGAAGCCGATCCGGCTACGCAGTTCCGGCCCGCCCGCCCGCGGAGAGACGCCGAGCACCCGGATCTCCCCCGACGTCGGACGGATGATGTCCAGCAGCAGCCGCATCAGGGTGGTCTTGCCGGCGCCGTTGGGGCCGATCACGCCGAAGACGCATCCGCTCGGAATCGCCAGGTCGATTCCGGCCAGCGCGACGGTGCGGCCGAAGCGTTTCACCAGGCCGCGGGTTTCCACGGCATAATCGCCGGAGGACGTCGGGAGAGTCACGCCGACATCATGGCACCGGCGCCGGTGCGCCATAAGGGAAAAAAGGACTCCTCGCGCACCCACCAGAGCCCGGTTACCCTTGCTACGTTTCCGTCCTGGGGGAGTTGGCCGAGATAGCGCCACGCGAGGAGCCGCCCTTAGTTTAGGCGGGACAGGCGCGGCAGCCCAAACCGGGCCAACGGGCGGGCGGGCGGGGCCCGCGAATTCGGCCGTCGGCGCGGCATCCGCGGGGCTCGCGGGGCGCCGAGCGGGGGCCCTTGGGCGGCCTGCGCGGGGCTCGTGTGGGGCCGAGCGGGCCTCGGATGAGGCGGCGGCGGCAACGGCCTCTGGAAACAGGTAAGATTCTCTGGTGCCGTTCCTCTCTCCGAGGATCGGCCGGCCAGGAGAATTCGCCTAGTGGCCTATGGCGCACGCTTGGAAAGCGTGTTGGGTGAAAGCCCTCGGGGGTTCGAATCCCCCATTCTCCGCCAAAGCAAAAGCGTGTTGGGTGAAAGCACAGCGCCCACTCGCGGCGTTCGAACCCCCCATTCTCCGCCAAAGCAAAAGCGTGTTGAGTGAAAGCACAGCGCCCACTCGCGGCGTTCGAACCCCCCATTCTCCGCCACGTAGTCCCCGCGAAACCGCAGTTGTGCGCGCTAAACCATGCTCAGAACGCGCACAACTGCAGTTTCGCGGAGGGCGGGACAGCCGCATCAGGTTGAGTTGCGGAGAAAGCACCTTCGTTGGCGCGGGGAAGGTACTTTGTCCGCGACTCAGTTGGCGACACGTGACTCAGTTGGCGGCGCAGGCAAATGGGCGTGCGCGTGATGGGGCGTGCACCAGCCGCACGCCGTACCGTGGGGGTATGACCATTCCTCCCCTCGTCGAGCCCGTCGCCGAGCTCAGCGCCGCCGAGTCCGCCCGCACCGTCCGCCAGCGCGGGCTTCCCCCGCTCGCCGAGATCGACCGCCGCCGGCTGGCCAACGCCCGCGTGCTCGTCCTCGGCGCCGGACGGCTCGGCTCCCCCGCTGTGCGGAACCTGGCGTCCGCCGGTGTCGGCACGATCGGGATCGTCGCCGCCGACGACATCGGGCCGGAAGCCGGGCCGCCGGCCAGGCCGGCCGGTCGCCACGCGGCGGAGCCGGCAACGGATGCCCGGGCCGAGACACTGGCCGAGACCTTGGCCGAGGCATCCGCCGACGCGGCGGCCGACGACATGGCCGAGCTGGCCGCCGAGCTGGCCGCCGAGCTCGCCGCCGAGCTCGCGCCGGAGGCCGTCATCGTGCGCCACCCCGGGCGGCTCACCCCCGACAACGCGTTCGAGATCCTCGGCGGCTACGACCTCGTGATCGACGGCGCCGACCACTTCCCCGCGCCGTTCCTCGCCAACGACACCTGCGCCGCCCTCGGATTGCCGCTGGTCTGGGCATCCGTGCTGCACGGCGACGCACAGCTGTCGGTCTTCTGGGCCCACCCGCCCGCCGGCAGCGACGTCACCGGCGTGCACTTGCGCGACCTCTACCCCGCCCCGCCCGCGCCGGGCGAACGGCCGGTCTCCCCCGACGCCGACGTGCTCGGCGCGCTCTGCGGCCAGCTCGGCTCGCTGATGGCCGGAGAGGCGATCAAGCTCATCACCGGCGTGGCCGAGCCGCTGATCGGGCGCCGCCTGGTCATCGACGCGCTGTCCGGGCAATTCACCGAAACCGCGCTGCTCGGCATGGGCGTTCCCGCGGCCTGCGCGGTGCCCACCGCGGTCTCCGCCGTCGCCGGATCCGCGTCCGCCAGTTCCGGTCCCGCCGACTGGCCGACGATTTCCGCCGCCGAACTCGTCGACCGGATGACGGCGCGCGCGGCCGGCACGGACGCCCTGCTCGTCGTCGACGTGCGCGAGCCCGGCGAGCACGCCGAAAGCGCCGTGCCCGGCTCCCTGCTGCTGCCGCTCGACCGGATCCTCACCGCTGCGGGCCAGGCCGACCTCCCCCGCGACGTCTCGCTCGTGCTGCACTGCCACCGCGGGACCCGGGCCGACCGCGCCGCGGCGTCCCTGCGGGGCGCGGGCTTCACCGACGTGTCGGTGCTCTCCGGCGGCATCGTCGCCTGGGACGACGCCGTCGCCGGCGGCACCGCCCCCGGCCGCGGCAGCGAGTGGGCGGACACCCTGTCGGCACAACCCGCCCCGGCCCAGGGCTGAGCCATGACCGGGCAGGGGCACGGGCACGGCGAGGCGCACGAGCAGAAGCGCGGGCAGGAGCACGGGCGCGAGCGCGCGCAGGAGCACGAGCACGGCCAGGAGCACGAACACGGGCACGACCACGGCGGTGAGCCCGCGTCCGATGACTGCGCGGTGCCGGCATCCGCCCGCAGCGTCGCCGAGCAGCAGGGCGCCGTGTTGTCCACCGTGGCCCCGCTGCCCCCGGTGCACGTCACCCTCGACGAGGCGCGCGGGCTGGTGCTCGCCGAGGACATCCGCAGCGCCACCGACATCCCGCCGTTCGACAACTCGGCCATGGACGGCTACGCCGTGCGCCGGGCCGACGTGCAGGCCGCCTCCCCCGCGGCCCCGGTCACCCTTCCCGTGATCGCCGACCTCGCCGCCGGCACGGCCGAGAACCCGCAGATCGGCGCCGGCCAGGCCGCCCGGATCATGACCGGGGCGCCCATCCCCGACGGCGCGGATGCCGTGGTGCCGATCGAGGACACCGACCGCGGCACCGAGACGGTCGCCATCGTGCGGGCGCCGGTGCCCTCCGCCCACCTGCGGCGCGCCGGCGAGGACGTCCGCGCGGGCGACACCGTGCTGGTCGCGGGCGTTCGGCTCGGGCCGACGAGGCTGGCCGCGGCGGCGAGCGCCGGGGCCGGGACCCTGTCGGCGCATCCGGCCCCCCGGGTTGCCGTGATCTCGACCGGCAGCGAGCTGGTGCCGCCCGGCCAGGCCACCGGCCGCGGGCAGATCCCCGATTCCAATTCCTTCCTGCTCGCCGCCGCCGTCGCCGAGGCCGGCGGGGTTGCGGTTCGCCTGGGTTCGGTGGCCGACGACGAGGACGCGCTCCGCGAGTTGCTGGCCGCGCAGGCCGGCCTGGTGGACGCGTTCGTGCTCTCCGGCGGGGTCAGCGTCGGCGCCTACGACGTGGTCAAGGCCGTGCTCGCCCCGCTCGACACGATGAGGTTCGGGCCGGTGAAGATGCAGCCGGGCAAGCCGCAGGGCTTTGGCCGCTGGAGCCCCGGTCCGGATGGCTCGCCCGGACCGGTCATCTTTGCCCTGCCCGGCAACCCGGTCAGCGCCTACGTCTCGTTCGAGGTGTTCGTGCGGCCGGCGCTGCGCCGGATGCAGGGCCACACCGACCTGCACCGCCCGACCGTGACCGCGACCGTGGCCGACGGCTGGACGTCGCCGCCGGGCCGCGCCCAGTACATGCCGGTCACGGTGGAGCGCGACGGCTCCTCCACCGTGGTGCGCCGGGCCACCGCCGGCGGCTCGGGCTCGCACCTCGTCGCCGGGCTCGGCCAGGCGACCGGGCTGGCGATCGTGCCGGAAGACGTGACCCGGGTGGCCGCGGGCGACCTGGTCACGGTCATGCTCACGTCATGACGCCGAAGGGGCGGGAGCCCGAGCCGGAGCCCCAGCGGATGCCCGAGCATCTGCCCGTCCGGATCGTGCCCGACCTGATCGTGCTCGCCGGGGGGCGCGGCAGCCGCCTGGGCGGGGCGGCCAAGCCGTCCGTCGCGGTGGCCGGCCGCACGCTGCTGTCCCGCGCGCTGGACGCCCGGGCGCTGGCCGGGCGCACCGTCGTCGTGGGGC
>NZ_SOEZ01000052.1 GCF_004402215.1 Cryobacterium tagatosivorans | reverse complement strand
GCCACCCGCTACGACAAACTTGCCCTGACCTACCGCGGAGGAGTCGTCCTCCGCGCCATCACCATCTGGTTACACGAATTAGGAGACACGCCCTAGGCGCGCGGCAAGCCGACTGCAGCCCCCGACAGCCCGTGCGGCCGCCCCGCCGCCCGCCGTGCGGCCGTTTTCCGGCCCGACTTGACAGCATCCGCTAAGCTGGAATCACTTGCGAGTGCATTGCTGCGCTTGCTGCGTCGTAGAACGCCCTCTTCTTATCGAGGCCTCCCGCATCACCTGCAGGCCCGGCCCGATTTTTCGAATGTCACTTTCTTACGGCGAACGGATGTGCCCTTCGGCACCTTCGCCATGTGATTCCTCCTGATCCCGGCTCGTCGCCATCGCGGCGCGCGGTCCGGGCGAGGACTCTGATGCCCGAAAGGCACCACTTTGTCTGCAACTACATCTTCTTTCAGCACGCTCGGCGTGCCGGCTCCCCTCGTCGCCATCCTGACGAACCAGGGAATCGACAGCCCCTTCCCGATCCAGGTCGACACCCTGCCCGACACCCTCGGCGGACGCGACGTCCTCGGCCGCGGCAAGACCGGCTCCGGCAAGACCCTCGCGTTCTCGCTGCCCATGGTGGCGCGCCTCGGCGGCAAGCTCGCCGGCGGCAAGCGTCGCCCGGGTCGCCCGCTCGGCCTGATCCTCGCCCCGACCCGCGAGCTGGCCACCCAGATCACCGCGGCGCTCACCCCGCTCGCCGAGGCCTACGGCCTCAACACGACGACCATCTTCGGCGGCGTCTCGCAGGGCCGCCAAGTGCAGGCCCTCAAGGCCGGCGTCGACATCGTCGTGGCCTGCCCCGGCCGCCTCGAGGACCTCATGAAGCAGGGCTTCGTGAACCTTGACTCGGTCGAGATCACCGTGCTCGACGAGGCCGACCACATGGCCGACCTCGGCTTCCTGCCCGTCGTCACCCGCATCCTCGACAAGACCCCCAAGGGCGGACAGCGTCTGCTGTTCTCGGCCACGCTGGACAACGGCGTGGACAAGATCGTGCGCCGCTTCCTCAACAACGAGGTGCTCCACTCGGTCGACGAGGCCACCAGCCACGTCTCCGCGATGACCCACCACGTGTTCGAGGTCGACGGTACCGACTCCAAGAAGGCCCTCGTGCAGAAGCTCGCCTCGGGCAGCGGACGCCGCATCCTCTTCATGCGCACCAAGCACCAGGCCAAGAAGCTGGCCAAGTCACTCACCGACTCGGGCATCCCCTCGGTCGACCTGCACGGCAACCTCTCGCAGGTGGCCCGCGACCGGAACCTGGCCGCGTTCAGCGCCGGCACCGTGAAGGTCCTGGTCGCCACGGATGTGGCCGCCCGCGGCGTGCACGTTGACGACATCGAACTCGTCATCCACGTGGACCCGCCCGCCGAGCACAAGGCGTACCTGCACCGCTCGGGCCGCACCGCCCGTGCCGGCAGCGCCGGTGACGTCGTGACGGTTGTGCTCCCCGAGCAGAAGCGCGACACCGACGCCCTGCTGAAGAAGGCCGCCATCAAGGTGACCCCGCAGCGCGTCACCGCCAACTCGCCCGCCGTGGACGCCCTCGTCGGCGACGTCGCCGCGTACGTGAAGCCGGTCCCCCGGGTCGAGCAGCCGCAGGGCCAGTCGCAGGGCGGCCGCTCGCAGGGCGCCAACGCCCAGCGCAAGCGCGTCAACCGCGACGACCGTGACAACGGCCGCGGTGGCCGTGACGCCGGTGGCCGCGGTGGCCGCAGCAACGACGTCGCTCCAGCCGGGAACCGGCACGAGCGCACGGATCGCCCCGCAGCATCCGGCCGCAGCCACGCGCCCCAGGGCAACGGCGGCGGACGCTCGGCACAGGGCTCCGGCCGCACCGGCGGCCTGCAGGTCGGCGGCCTCGTCCGCGGCGGCGGTGGCGCCTCCGGCGCACGCCGCTCGTCCCCGCGCCGCGCACAGGGCTAGGCGCCTCGGCGTCCCAGCACGTCGCACACCGAACGGGTCGGCCTCTCACGAGGCCGGCCCGTTTTTGCGTTACGCGCGGCATCCGCCGGTAAATGCACGCCACGGCGCTCGGCTAGTGTCGGATTATGGACACCACAGTCGTCGTTCGCCCCGCCGAAGAAGCGGATGCAGACAGCCTCGGGCGCGTGCACGCGGCCTGCTGGCACGAAACCTACGATCACCTGCTGAGCGCCGCGGCCCTGTCGCAGCTTCACCCGGAACGCCTGGCCGCAATGTGGCGCCGGTACACGTCGCAGGGGCCGGAGTGCCGCCAGGTCGTGGCCGTCGTCGATGGCGAGATCGTCGGCTTCGCCGGCAGCGGACCCGGCCACGACGCCGACCTGCCGGGGGTGCCCGAACTGTATTTCGTCTACCTGCTCGACGCCTACCACGGCACCGGGATCGGCCAGAAGCTCTTTGACGCGGTCGTCGACCCGGGACCGTCGTCGCTCTGGGTGGCCGCAGACAACTCCCGCGCCCATGGCTTCTACGCCCGCAACGGGTACACGGCCGACGGAGCGGCGAAGGTCGAAGAGGTGCTCGACGAGAAGCTGAGCGAGGTCCGTCTCGTTCGCTAGGGCCTGCCCGCAAGACCGGGGAATTCAATGGATGTGATGGGGGAATGAGCATGGTCGCCGATATTCGTGACGCACGTCCCGAGGATGCCGCCGCGCTCGGCGTCGCGCACGTGCAGTGCTGGCGCGAGAGCTACTCGCACCTGCTCTCCCAGCCGCTGCTGGACAGCATCCGGCCCGAGGACAGGGCCAGTCGCTGGGAGCAGATCATCGCCAGCCCGAGCGACCGGCAGTGGGTCGCCGAGCTGGACGGCGAGATCGTCGGTTTCGCCGGCACCGGGCCCGGCCGAGACGACGACGCCCCGCGCGAGCTCGAACTGTATGCGATCTATGTGCTGACCGCCCACCATGGATCCGGGGCCGGCCAGGACCTGCTCGACGCGTCGATCGGCACGCTGCCGGCGTTCCTGTGGATCGCCACCGACAACCCGCGGGCCGAGGCCTTCTACCGGCGCAACGGTTTCGAGTTCGACGGCACCCAGAAGGTTGCGCCGTTCTTCGGCGAGATGCTGCGCGAATCCCGCATGGTCCGCTAGCTGCGCTCCCCGGGCTGAGTTGCGGAAAAAGTACCTTCCCACGCAAAACGAAGGGTGTTTGTCCGCAACTCAAAGGGGAAACGCCCGCGGGCGCGGCGCGAAGGACTCGCTAGCGCAGCTGGCCGACCGAGGCGAGCGCCGTGCGCAGGAGGGAGCCGCGGCCACCCTCCATCTCCGCCGAGACGGCGTCGGATGCCGCCTCCTCCGGTGACATCCAGGTGAGTTCGAGCGCATCCTGACGCGGGTCGCAGGTGCCGGTGACCGGAACGACGTAGGCGAGCGAGACGGCGTGCTGGCGGTCATCCGTGAAGGCGGTCAGCCCGGGCAGCGGGAAGTACTCGGCCACGGAGAACGGCACCGGGCTGGCCGGCAGCTGCGGGAACGCCATCGGCCCGAGGTCCTTCTCGAGGTGGCGGTAGAGGGCGTCGCGCAGGGTCTCGCCGTACATGACGCGTCCCGAGACGAAGGTCCGCGTCATCTTGCCCTCCGGCGTCGCCCGGAGCAGCACCCCGATTTCCACGACCTGGCCGAGGCCGTCGACCCGCACCGGAACGGCCTCCACGTAGAGAAGCGGCAGCCGGCGGCGGATCTGGCTGAGCTCGGCGTCGCTGAGCCATCCCGGGTTCGTGTTGACCGGCGGACCGTCCTCGGGGCCAGGGGTCCAGTCCGGATCGGGGTCAGGGGTGCGCACGCTCATGTCTTCATTGTGACTCACCCGGGGCCCGGATGCGTGCCCGGCCCCGAAGTCGAGACCGGGCCGCGGCAGTGAAAGGATGTAATCGGTCGACTTCCCGGCGCTCCCGGGCCGGCCGGAACACCCACGACTCCGCAACGAACGCGAGGACCCTGATGGACAACAGCGACCGCATCGAGCCGATCGACACGAACGCCGTGCTCTGGTCGTCCGGCGAACGCGACCGGGCGGGCCGCCCGCTCCTGCTCATCCTGCACGGCTTCGGCTCACACGAGGGCGACCTGTTCTCGCTCGCCCCGCACCTGCCGCTGGAACCGGTGATCGCCGCCCTGCGCGCACCGCTCACCGCGGGAGCGGGCTGGTCCTGGTTTCCCATCGGCCAGCCCGGCGACCCCGGGCCCGAAGCCCTCGATGCGGCCGCAGCGGGCGTGCTGGAGTGGCTCGACGCGCTGCCGGAGCAGCCGGTCTCCATCGGCCTGCTCGGCTTCTCCCAGGGCGGCGCGATGGCCCTGCAGCTGATGCGCCACGCCCCGGAGCGGTTCGCGTTCGCCGTGCAACTCTCGGGTTTCGTCGCCGGCGGCGAGCGCCCCGGCGACGCGCGCCTGGCCGAGCTGCGCCCGCCGGTGTTCTGGGGCCGGGGCACGGCCGACCCGATCATCCCGCAGGCGGCCGTCGACCGCACCCAGGCGTGGCTGCCGGAGCACTCGACGCTCACGGAGCGCATCTACGAGGGCATGGCACACTCGGTGTCGCAGACCGAGCTCGACGAAATCGTCCGGTTCCTGCGCGAGCGGTACGCCGCCCCGGGCGCCTAGCGGCGGTTCTTGCCCTTGGGCTTTTCCTTGACGGGCTTGCCCTCGATCTGGGCGGCCTGGCGGGCGACATGCGCGGCCTTGCGGGCGCGCTCGGCATCCCGGTCCTTGACCCGGATCTGCTCTTCCCGCACCTCGTGCTGGGTGGCCCGCTCGGTGACAAGCCAGGCCGGCGGCTGCTGCAGGAGCGCGCTGATCTCCGCGGTCGTCAGCGGCTCCGTCATCTCGCCGCGGGCGAGGCCGGAAATCGAGACGCCGAGCTTGGCGGCGACGACCTGCTTGGGGTGCGGCCCGTTGGCGCGGAGGTCGACCAGCCAGGCCGGCGGGTTCTCCTCGAGGTCCGCGAGGTCGGTGCGTGAAATGGCGGAATTCTGGAATTCCTCCGGAGCTGCCTCGAGCAGAATCCCGAGCTTCTGGGCCGCCGTGGCGGGCTTCATGGTCTGGGTCTTCTTCTCGGAACTCATCTATCAAGCGTATAGCCTGAGAGGACCGCCGAAATGGCGGAATTGACGCCGCAAGAAAGGACGCCCGTGACCCTGTTCATTGGCTTCGCCGCCGGTGTCACACCGACCAAGTGGACCCGCATCTGGGCAGACCGTCGGCCGGATGTCCCCCTCGAGGTGTTCCGGACCGATCCGGGCGAGCAGGATGCCGTGCTGCGCGACGGCCGCGCCACCGTCAGCCTCGTGCGCCTGCCGATCGACGAGACCGACCTGAGCGTGATCGGGCTGTACAACGAGATCCCCGTGGTCGTCGCGGCCAAGGACCACGCCCTCGGCTCCGCCGAATCCGTGACCGTGGCCGAACTGGCCGACGAGCACCTGCTGCAGGACCCCGACGCCGTGCCGGAGTGGCGGGACATCGCCGCGGAGGTTCGCGACGGCAGCCGCCGCGCCCTGCCGGACATGCAGAACCTGGACGAGGTGATGGAGCAGGTCGCCGCCGGCGTCGGCATCGCCATCCTCCCGCATTCCCTTGCCCGGCTGCACGGCCGCAAGGACGTGATCTCCGTCCCCGTGCTGGGCGTTGCCGAGACCCGGATCGCCCTGGCCTGGCTCACCGCGGCGACCACCGAAGACATCGAGGAGTTCGTCGGAATCGTGCGGGGACGAACGAAGGGCAGCTCACGCGCCGACTCCCCCGCGGCTCACGTCGACGGCGACAAGCCGCCGAAAAAGGCGAAGAAGACCGACAAGGCCAAGGCCGCGGCGAAGGCCGTCAGGGCCGCCGCCGCGCAGGCAAAACCGGCCGCCGCGAAAAAGACGCAGAACGCGCCCGGCCGCACTCGCAACGCACCGAACCCGCGCCGGCGGCGCAGCTGACCGCTGGGTCACCGCGACCTGGGTCACCGCGAGCTGATCGAGGCGAACTTCCTGATGCAGAGCGGCACGAAGACGACGAGCATGACCGAGACGCCGATCAGGACCGTGAGGATCGGATGCTGCATGGTCCAGATGTCCGGAACCGGAGCCGTGCCGACATTGCCGAACAGCTCCCGCGCCGCCTGCACGAGCGAGGACACCGGGTTCCACTCGGCGAAGAGGCGCAACGGGTCGGGCAGGGTGTCGCTCGGGACGAAGGCGTTGGAGATGAAGGTCAGCGGAAACAGGATCAGGAATGAGGCGTTGTTGATGACCTCCGGGGTCTTCACCATCATCCCGAGCAGCGCCATCACCCAGCTGAATGAGTAGCTGAACAGCAGGAGGAGGCCGACCCCGGCCATGAACTCGGGGAAGGACGAATTGACCCGCCAGCCCACGACGAGGCCGGTCAGCATCATGATGACCATCGAGATGGTGTTGAGCACGAGGTCGCTGTTCGTGCGGCCGATCAGGACCGCCGACCCGCTCATCGGCAGGCTGCGGAAGCGGTCGATGATGCCCTCTTTGAGGTCCTGGGCCATGGCCGACCCGGAGAACGTCGAGCCGAAGACGACGGTCTGGGCGAAGATCCCGGCCATCAGGAACTGCGTGTAGTCCGTGCCCTGCACCTGGATGGCGCCGCCGTAGACCTGGCTGAACAGCAGCACGAACATGATCGGCTGGATCACGGCGAAGACGAGCATGTCCGGCGACCGCTTGAGCTTGGTCAGGTTGCGCTTGGTGACGGTCCAGCCGTCGGAGTACCACATGGTCAGTGGGGTCCAGGTGGGCAGGGTTGCGGCGGCGCTCATGTGACCTTCTCCAGTTTCGTGTCAGTGGCGTCGGCGTCGGCCGTCTTGTCGGCGACATGCCCGGTGAGTTTGAGGAAGACGTCGTCGAGGGTGGGCCGGCGCATGCCGGCGTCGTGCAGGCCGATGCCGGCCGCGCCGAGGTCCGCCAGCACGCGCTGGAGCGCCCGGGGGCCGTCGCCGACGGCGACTTCGATCCCGCGTCCGTCGCCGGACACCGTGGGTTCGCCGTCCCCATGCCGGCCCAGGACCTCCCTGGCCGCGGCGGCGTCGCCCGCGTCGATGAGGGCCACCACAACCCGGTGTCCGCCGATCTGTGCCTTGAGCTGGTCGGATGTTCCCTCCGCGATCACGCGGCCGTCGTCGATGACGGCGATGTCGTCGGAGAGCTGGTCCGCCTCCTCCAGGTACTGGGTGGTCAGGAGCACGGTCGTGCCGTCCGTGACCAGCTGCTTGATCACGCCCCAGAGGGCGAGCCTGCTGCGAGGGTCCAGCCCCGTCGTCGGTTCGTCGAGGAAGAGGATCTTCGGGTTGATCACGAGCGCGCCGGCGAGGTCGATCCGCCGGCGCATGCCGTCGGAGAAGCCCTTCACCGGCCGGTTGCCGGCCTCGGTCAGGTCGAAGAGGTCGATCAGCTCGTGGGCGCGGCGCCTCGCCGCGGTCCCGCCGAGGTGGTACAGCCGGCCGACCATCTCGAGGTTCTCGAAGCCGGTGAGGTTCTCGTCGACGGCCGCATACTGGCCGGAGACGCCGATGACGCGGCGCACCGTCTTCGGATCCTCGACGACGTTGATTCCGTCGACTATCGCCCGGCCGGCATCCGGGCGGATCAGGGTCGTCAGCATCTTGACGACGGTGGTCTTGCCGGCGCCGTTCGGACCGAGCAGTGCCTTGACCGTGCCCCGCGGCACGGCGAGGTCGAGGCCGGCGAGCGCGTGCACCGGGCCGCTCTTCGATTTGCATGTTTTGGTCAGGCCGGTGGCCTCGATGATGCTCATGCTGGTGTCCCTGCCTCCGGGCGTTCGTGCGATCCGTCGCGTAATGATCTCAACGCTAATACGGGTGCCGGACAGAGGCTACTAGCGTTCGAGGAACGCCCGTGACGTGGTCACCAGCGCGTGCAGCTCGACGTCCCCGGGCTCCGTGCGCGCGGCGCCGAGGGGCAGCGAGACGGCCAGGTCGCGCGCGAAGACGAGGGTGAGCCGGATCTTGCCAGGCCAGGCCAGGGTGCTCGCCTCGTCGATGGCATTGTGGTCGCAGGACAGGCGCATCGACGTGAGCGAGGAGCGAGGGAGCGCCGTGACCACCGGCTCGGACTCATCGCCGCTGGCCGTGCCCTCGGTTCCCGACACCGTCGCGCGGACGTACAGATTCTGGGTGAAGAGCACCGCGTTGAGGGAGAACGCGCTCCCGTCGAGGGTGTACGAGGCGGAGAGGTAGAGCACGTGGGCGTTCCCGGTCGCAAGGATGAGCGACGACAGCAGGCGTCCGTACCAGTCGGGGACGGCCGCGGAGAAGACGCTTTCGAGTTCGGCTTCCCTGCGCAGTCGCACGTCGAGGTCGCCGACCAGCGACGACTGCTGTTCACTCGAAAGCCCCACGCCAGCCTCCCTCACCTGTGAGGATAGCGCCGAACACCGCAACAGGTCAGGACACGCACGTATTTGCTGGCCTGTCTAGGGGGTGGATCATACCAGTGGGCGCCGATATATTTTTGAGATCAGGCGCGTGTCGCCACACGGAAATGGATCACAAGGAAACGAGGAAACCGCGTCATGAGGATAACCTGCCCGTACTGCCACTCCCAGGCCAACCTCACGCCGAACCCGGCCCACGCCGAACGGATCTCCCTGCCGCTCTACCTGCTCAAGTGCTCCGGCTGTGACCGCACCTCCGTGCGCCGCGACCCGATTCGTCTGCCGCGGATCGCCTTCGGCGGCCACTGACGGTCGGACTGCTCCTACAGCCCCTCGGCGATCGCGGCCGTGGCCCGGAGCCACGCCTCGCGGGTCTGCGGGGCCAGCGCGTCGATGTTCATCGGGCCTCCCGCGACCAGGGACTGGTCGTAGGGGACGTCGAGCACAGTGCGGGTCAGCTGCTGGAAGTGATCGTGCAGGCGGCGTGAGAGCTTGCCGTCCACGCGCTTCGCCGGGGACGCCAGGAGCGTGACCGCCTGGGCCACCTTGTCCGCGTGGCCCTTCTGCCGGAGCCCGTCGAGCAGCGAGGCCGCGCCGTAGCCGGTGTCCTCACGGATCGTCGACACGACGACGAGCTGATCGGCCGTCTCGACGGCCGCTTCCCAGTTGGACGCGCGCATGTTGTTGCCGGTGTCGATGACCAGCACGCGGTAGAAGCGGCTGAGCGTGGAGTGCAGTTTGCGGAAGGCCACATCGTCGATGCTGGCCGCGCCGGCCGGGTCCTGGTCCGAGGCGAGCGCGTCGAACCGGGAGTCCCCCTGGTTGCGCACATACCGGTCCACGTCGGCCACGCTCACCGTGCGGTCGCCGTCCAGCCGGTCAAGATCGCGAAGCAGATCCACGGCGGTGTTCGTGTGCCCGGCCGCCTGCGCCCGAACCCCGAGCGTCCCCATCGTCTCGTTATTGTCCCAGGCGAGGGTATAGCCGCCCCGGTGGATGCCGAAGGTCGCCGCGATCAGCAGGGTCGCCGTGGTCTTGTGGGCGCCGCCCTTGGGGTTCAGCACGACGATCGTGCGGGGGCCGTTGAGGCTGCGCTGCACCGCCGCCACCGCGGCGCGGTGGGTCACCTCGATCCGGCTCGGCGACGGAGAGACGCGCCCGCCGGTCATCCGGCTCACCGTCCCCTGCCAGCCGCGCTCCGCGGGGCCGACGGCTTCCTTGGGCCGGGAGTTGAGGAAGTCGACGAGATCGGGCGGAGTGCTGGCGCCGGACTTCGGCAGTGACACGGGCGGCATATGCCTCTCCGTTGGCTTGGTGAGGGGAGCCGTGGCGGCGGGGGCCGCCACGGGGGCGGCGGTGACCGCCTCGAGGAGAGAGAGGATCGGGTCGGCGGCCGGTTCGGGCGTTTGCGTTTGCGCCGGCGCGGGCGTCGCTTCAGGCGTCGGCGTCGGCTTCGGCTTGGGTTCAGGCGCAGGCGTCGGCGTCGGCTCCGGCTCCGGCTCAGGGAGCGCGTCCGCGACCGTTGGGCGGCGCTCGGAGGCGGGAATGAAGTCCCCGTCCGATTCGACGCGACCGTCCGGGTAGACGATCAGGGGCGACTGGCCCTGGGAGTCTTCGGCCACGAGCCGTACGGGCCCGCCCGACCTGATCGCCGCGCTCGTGACGCGAGCGATGATTTCCTCGCGGACGCCGGCTTCGTCTGGCGCGGCCACCAGCTGGCGGACTCCGTCGATCGTGACCTCGCCGGTGGAGTCATCGCCCACGAAGGCGCTGAAGCTGGGGAGGAGTGGTGCGTGCTGTGTCATGGTGCTCTCTTCTCCTGTCCCGGGCCGTGCTCCTGCAGTTTACGGCCAGACCGCCGCCGTTCCGGTATCGCGGCCTTGCACCGCACGGACGGCGGCCGCGAAAAACCGCGCCCGGCTAACCCATTCCGGGGATCTGCAGCCAGCCGGCCGAGGTCAGCACGACGACCGTGTTCACGACGAGCGCGCTGATGACCAGGGCCGGCGCCCCCTTGCGTCCGCGCCCCGGCAGGAGCAGCAGCAGGAGCAGGACGGCCTCGAGGACCAGGGCGAAGAAGAAGGTGGTGAACGGCGCCGGCAGGGCGGTGAACGCCGAGACCAGCATGAGGGCCGCGACGGCGACCTCCGCGATGGCAAGGATCGAGTTGGTGCGCGAACCGCGCAGCCGGATGATTCCGTCCGCGAGCGCGAGGCCCGCCGCCAGGACTGTGACGATGACGAGCCAGGAGAGCGTGATCATGCTTCTGCTTTCGAATGAGGTGCTGGTGGGCGCCGAACGCGGCACCGACCCCCAAGGCTACCGGCCGTCAGGAAAAGGCCGAGATTCCGGTGACGGCCCGGCCGACGAGGAGCGCGTTGATCTCGTAGCTGCCCTCGTAGGAGTAGATCGCCTCGGCGTCGGCGAAGATCTTGGCCATTTCGAAGTCGGTGCTGATGCCATTGCCGCCGAGGATCCCCCGGCCCAGGGCGACCGTTTCACGCATGAGCGAGGTGCAGGATGCCTTCGCGAGCGCGGCCTGGTCCATGCTCAGGGTGCCGGATGCCTGGAGCCGGGCCAGCTGGATCATCAGCGACAGCGACAGGGTGGCGTTGCCGATCATCCGGGTGAGTTGTTCCTGGATCAGCTGGAACGAGGCGATCGGCTTGCCGAACTGGCTGCGCTCGAGGGCGTAGGCGCGCGCGACGTCGAAGGCCGCGAGCTGCTGGCCGACCGACTGCCAGGCCACCCAGACGCGGGAGTTCCGCAGCAGCTGGTTCGTGTCCCGGAAGCTGCGGGTTCCCGGGAGCCAGTTCTCGAGGGGGATCCGCACGTCCCGGAGGGTCAGGTCCGCGTTTTGGACAATGCGCACGGCGATCTTATTGTCGATCGTCGACGCGGAGAAGCCGGCCCGGCCCTTCTCGACGATGAATCCCTTAATCTGCTGGTCGGCCGTGTCCCTGGCCCAGACGAGCACGTAGTCGGCCATCGCGCCGTTGCCGATCCAGCGTTTCTGCCCGTTGAGCACCCACTCGTCGCCGTCGCGGGTCGCGGTGGTCTGCATGTCCCGGGAGATGTCGGATCCGTGTCCGGGTTCGGTCAGGGCGAAGGCGCCGATGGTCTTAAGCGCGAGGAGGCCGGGCAGGAGCCGGGCTCGCTGGTCATCCGAGCCGAGTGTTTCGATCGCGGTCGCGAACAACTCGTGGTGCACGCCGAAGAAGGTCGAGATCGAGGTGTCCGCCCGCGCGAGTTCCATCTGGAGGAGCCCGGACAGGAGCGGGCTCGTGCCCCCGTCGCCGGTGCCGCTGAGGTTCTGGCTCGCCAGCTTCGGCAGGATCGCGAAGGGGAATTCCGCGCGGTTCCAGTACTCCACCGCGATCGGGCGCACCTCGGCCTGGAAGAATGCGCGGGCCGCGGCGAGCCGCCGGTTTTCGGCATCCGAGAGGAGCTGATCGATGAAGAGCAGGTCGGCATCCGGGTAGGGCGGCTGGGCCTGGCCGGTCGGGGTGGCCGGCGCGGCCGGGTTCTCTGCCGTGATCGTCACTGTGTGCCTCGCGTTCGTTCGCATCGTCAATGATACGATTTCGAGTACGAGCGTACACCGGAATTCACAAGACGGAGTCCGCCCGCCAACCAGACGAGAGCGAGACGATCGTGAGAGCCACCCCCCTCGGCAGCCCGCGGCGCCGCTGGTCGGCCCGGCAGGACGAGCTCTTCGGCCAGCTCGTGGAACTGTTCCTCCGCGAGGGCTTCTCGGAGATCACCCTCGGCGAGGCGGCGAATCGGCTGCGCTGTTCGAAGACGACGATCTACTCGCTGGCGAGCAGCCGCGAACAGCTGGTCCGCACGGCGGTCGTGCACTTCTTCAAGGGCGCCGCGGACCGGGTCGAGCAGAAGCTGTCGGCCTCGGACGATCCGGCCGATCGGATCGCCGTCTACCTGAGAGCCGTCGGCGACGAGCTCCGCCCGGCATCCGCCGCCTTCGTCGACGATGTCGCGGCCTTCCCGCCGGCGAACGAGATCTATGAACGCAACACCCAGATCGCCGCGGACCGGGTGCGGGAGCTCATCTCCGCGGGGGTCGAACACGGTTCGTTCCGCCCGGTTCCGGCCGCGTTCATCGCCGAGGCGGTGACGGCCGTCATGGTGCGCATCCAGCAGCGCCAAATCGCCGAGAGCACGGGCCTCACCGACGCCGAGGCGTACGACGAACTGGCCACCCTGATCGTGCAGGGCATCCGACTCCCCTGAGCCCGGCCCGCTGACTGGGCGTGTCACGTTTCAGTTGCGGACATACACCCTTCGTTCTGCGGGGGAAGGTACTTTTTCCGCAATTCAACCCGCCCGTCGTCAGCCGTGGGCGGCGACGTACTCGACGAGTCCCTTCACCGTCGAGACCTGCGTGTAGTCGCGCTCGGGGACGTCCACTCCGGTCGCCTGCGAAATCGTCTCGATCAGCCGCAGGAAGTCGAGCGAGTCGAGTTCGAGGTCCTGCCGCAGCCGGGCGGCCTCCTCGAGGTCATCCGTGTCGACATCCGGCGCCACCTGGCCGATCGCGGCGTGCACGGCCGCCCGGGCATCCTGCTCGTTCATAGTTCCTCCGGTCTCTGCAGCAGCTCGTCAACCCGAGCCAGGAACCTTCCGCCGCGCAAGCCGTCGCTCACCCGGTGGTCGGCGGACAGGGTGGCGGTGACCGCCGGTCGCACTCCGATCAGGCCGTTCTGCGCCCAGGGTTGCTCGACCACCCGCCCGAAGCCGACCAGCGCGACCTGCGGGGGGTAGATGACGCCGAAGACGCTCTCGACCCCGAGGTCGCCGAGGTTGGTGACGGTGATGGTCGGGTCGGCCATCTCCGCGCGCTGCAGCCGCCCGGCGCGGGCGCGGGCGACCAGGTCGCGCAGGCGCTCCATCAGCACGTCAAGCGACAGGGTGTCCGCGTTGTGGATCGACGGCGCGACCAGTCCGCCCTGCCGCAGCGCCACCGCCACGCCGAGGTGCACCGCGTCGCTGGGGTGGTATGCATCGTCGGTGAAGAACCCGTTGACCTCCGGCACGTCCCGGGCCGCCAGCGCGGATGCCTTCAGCAGCAGCGCCGCGGGGACGAGCCGGGACGCGATGGGCCGGCCGGTGTTGGCCGATTCCATCCAGTCGAGGGCGGCACGCAGGTCGAGGGTCGTGCTGAGGTAGTAGTGCGGGATCTCCTTCTTCGACCGGGACATCAGCGACCCGATGGCGCGGCGCAGGCTCGCGGACCGCTCAGCGGCCTCGGCCGGTGTCGGGCGCGCTGTCTCCTTCTCCGGGACGGCGGCCCGCGCTGCGGCCGGCGGTGCCGGGACTTCTGCTGCCGGGAGCGGCAGCGGTGCGGCCGCGGTTGCGGCGCGCTGCACGTCGGCCTCGGTGATCGCACCGTCGGGGCCCGTCCCCGGCACGGCGGCCAGGTCGACACCGAGCTCGGCGGCCACCCGCCGGGCACGCGGCGAGGAGCGGACCCG
>NZ_SOEZ01000029.1 GCF_004402215.1 Cryobacterium tagatosivorans | reverse complement strand
CGGCGCGACCGCCTGGGCCGCCCCCGGGGCGGGCACGGAGGCGGGCAGCGTGGCGGGCACGGACGCGGGCGGCGTCACGGGCGCTGCGACCGCGGCAGGCTCGGCCGGCGCGGCCAGGTCACGGATGTATGACTCCACGTCGCCGCGCAGGACCAGCGAATTGGCGCCGCTCCCGCTGAGCTGGCTTGCGTCGAAGCCGTGCTCCCTGGCGAGCCGGCGGACGAGGGGTGAGACCACGGGCGACCGGCGTGCAGGGTCGAGCAGGGCGACGGCCGCGACCGGGGCCGGAAGCGGTGCCGCGTTCCGTCCGAACCGTCCACCGGCGGGCCGGCGAACCCCCCGGGTGCTTTCGCTCGGCCCATAGCCGACGAGCGGGCGTCCGGTTTCCCCGGCAGGGTCCTCCGGAGCGGCGGCCTTGACCGGCGGCACGGTTGCCGGGGCGGGAGCGGCGGAAGCGGAGGCATCCGCCACCGTCAGCAGCACCGAGCCGGCGTGGATGACCTCGCCGACCTCGCCGAACAGCTTCTCCACGACGCCGCCGAACGGCGACGGAAGCTCCACGATCGACTTGGCCGATTCGACCTCGACGACGGGCTGGTCGATTGCGATCGTGTCGCCGGGGGAGACCAGCCAGTTGACGATCTCGGCCTCGGTGAGTCCTTCACCGAGGTCGGGCAGCAGGAAATCGCGTCCCATTATGACCACTCCCAGGTGCCGAGGGCGGCGAGGATGCGGTCCGGTGTCGGCAGGAAGTACTCCTCGAGTTTCGGTGAGGGATACGGGATGTCGAAGCCGGTGATCCGCAGGATCGGCGCGGACAGGTAATAGAAATTGCGTTCGGTCAGGCGGGCCGCGACCTCGGCGCCGTAGCCGCCAAACTGGGCGGCCTCGTGAATGACGGCGGCGCGGGAGGTCTTGCGCACGGAGGCGCTGACCGTCTCATCGTCGAACGGGGACAGGCTGCGCAGGTCGATGACCTCGATCGAGAGGCCCTCCTCCGAGGCGAGTTCGGCGGTGGCGATTGCCGTCTTGACCGTTGGGCCGTAGGCGATGAGCGTCACGTCGGCGCCCTCCCGGACAACGACGGCCTGGTTCATCGGAGCCGTCCGCACCGGAAGGGCGAGCTCCGCCTTCGACCAGTAGCGGCTCTTGGGTTCCATGAAGATCACCGGGTCGTCGCTGGCGATCGCTTCGCGAAGCATCGAATAGGCATCCGCCGGATTCGACGGGGTCACCCCCGTGAGGCCGGGCGTGGCAGCCCAGTACGCCTCGGAGGAGTCGGAGTGGTGCTCGACGCCGCCGATGTCGCCGGCGTAGGGGATCCGGATGACGATCGGCAGCTGGATCCTGCCGCGCGTGCGGTTGCGCATCTTGGCCACGTGGGAGACGATCTGCTCGAACGCCGGGTAGCTGAAGGCGTCGAACTGCATCTCCACCACCGGGCGCAGGCCGTAGATCGCCATCCCGATCGCGGTCCCGATGATCCCGGACTCCGCCAGGGGCGAGTCGCTGACCCGGGTCTCGCCGAACTCGGCGTAGAGGCCGTCGGTGACCCGGAAGACGCCGCCGAGCGGGCCGACATCCTCGCCGAACAGCACGACGGAAGGGTCATCGACCATCGCGTCGCGGATGGCCGCGTTGAGTGCTGCGGCCATGGTCATCGGGGCGGCCGGGCGCGTGGCCGGGGCCGCCGTGCCGGTGTGGGTCGTGCTGTTGTGCGCGGTCATGCCGATTCACCCGTCGTTTTGGCGGCCGCAGCCTCGTGCTCGGCGATTTCGTTCGCCAGGAAGTCCCGCTGCTCGGCGAGGGCGGTGCGCGGCGTGGCGTAGACGTGCTCGAACAGTTCGAGCGGATCGATCACGGCCGTCCTGGTCATACACTCGCGCGTCGCCGCGGCGAGGTCCTCGGCCTCCCGGGTGATGTCGGCGCGTTCGGCGTCCGTCAGCACGCCCACGGAGACGAGGTACTTCTCGAGGCGTTCGATCGGGTCGCGGCCGCGCCAGGCGTCCACGTCAGAGGAGTCGCGGTACCGGGTGGGGTCATCCGAGTTGGTGTGCGCCTCCATCCGGTAGGTGAGGCCCTCGACCAGCGACGGTCCGCCGCCGTTCCGGGCGGTGTCGACGGCGGCGGAGACGACCGCGTACATGGCGGCGACGTCGTTGCCGTCGACGAAGTAGCCGGGCATGCCGTAGCCGATGGCCTTGTCGGCGATCGTGCGGCAGGCCATCTGCTTGTCCAGCGGCACGCTGATCGCGAACTGGTTGTTCTGCACCAGGAAGACGACGGGCGCCTGCCAGACGGCCGCGAAGTTGAACGCCTCGTGGGCGTCGCCCTCGCTGGTCGCGCCGTCGCCGAGCAGGGTCAGCGCGACCGTGTGGTCACCCTTGAGCTTCGAGGCGGTGGCCAGGCCGACCGCGTGCAGCGCCTGGGTGGCCAGCGGGGTGGCCTGCGGGGCGATCTTGTGCTGGTAGTAGTCGTAGCCGCTGTGCCACTCGCCCCGGAAGGAGGCGAGGATGTCTTCGGGCGGCACTCCGCGGGTGAGCAGGGCGATGCTGTCCCGGTAGGTCGGGAAGAGCCAGTCCAATGCGCCGAGCGAGGCGACCGCGGCGATCTCGCAGGCCTCCTGGCCGAGCGCGGACGGGTAGGTCGCGAGGCGTCCCTGCCTGGTGAGGGCGGTGACCTGCACGTCGAATCGGCGGGCGACGACCATCCGTCGGTACAGGCCCAGCAGGATTTCGGGCGACGGCAGGGCGAACCCGCCGGCCTCTGAGGGATCGACGGCCAGGCCGGCGTCATCGATCAATCGGAGGGGTGTGGGTGCCGGCTGTGTGATCACAGGCGCACTCTCGACATTGAGGCTCATGACGCAATCGTGGGGCATGCGCGCCCCGTGGACTACATCGGCGGGACAGTTGTGAACGATTGGCACGGTGTTGGTCGCGGCCGTGACAAACGGCTGGGATCACTCCGTTTTCAGCGCCAGATGTCCGGCGTTTCGCCCGGAGCGTGGCCGGCGATTTCCTCGAGGATCAGGTGCGACCGGGTGGAGATCACGCCGGTCATGCTGTGGATGTCGCGCAGGATGGCCTGGCTGAGCTGCTCGTGGTCGGGCGCGCTGACGGTGAGGATGATGTCGATGTCGCCGCTGACCGCCTGGGCCTTCTCGACGAAGGGCAGTTCGGCCAGTTTCGAGGCGATCTCGGCCCAGGACACGTCGGCGATCTTGACCACGACGAGGGCGGACACGTGCAGCCCCAGGGACTTGCGATCGATCTGCGCCCCGAACCCGGTGATGACGCCCTGGCGCACAAGGTTCTGCACACGGGTGTGCGCCGAGGTGCGCGAAATATGCACCAGCTCGGCGATGGCCCGCATCGAGAGGCGGGCGTCGCGGGCGAGCGCGGCGACGATCTTTCGATCGATGCTGTCGAGCGCGGCGTGCGCGTCGGATGCCGTGTGCTGCATGGTGGAATCCTCAGGATGATCAGGGGTCTTCAGACTATCGCCCGCGACCCGCCAGACCATCGGTTTCGGTCGCCAACGCGGCCACCAGGTCCGCCGTCGGCCCGCCGCGGCCGAGCGGTGCCGCCTGGCCCGCCCAGAGCGAGACGAGGTCCGTGTTCCCCTGGGCGGCGGCGGCCGGTTTGAGCCGCCCGGTGAGCCAGTTCTGGGCCGGGAACGGCGCCGTCCGGGAGTCGGTCGTGAGCTCTCGTAGCATCCGGTTGGAGATGCCGCGGGCGAGGCGGCCGCTGAACACCCGCGTCAGCGTCGTGTGCCGGGCGTCATCGTGCCGCAGGAGGGCCTTGTGCCCGGCGCTCGCGGTGGACTCGTCGGTGCCGAGGAACGCGGTCCCCAGCTGTGCGGCGGCGGCGCCCAGGGCCAGGGCCGCGGCGATCCCGCGGCCGTCGGCGATGCCCCCGGCGGCGATGACCGGGACCCTGACGGCGTCGACGACCTGGGGCACGAGCGCGAACAGTCCGGTGAGGGAGTCCTCGGCCGGGCGGAGGAACGACACCCGGTGCCCGCCGGCCTCGAACCCGGTCGCCACAATCGCATCCACGCCGGCCTCGTCGAGGGCGACGGCCTCGTCGACCGTCGTGGCCGTGCCGACGGTGCGGATGCCCGACGCGCGGCAGCGCTCGAGCACGCTCGCCGGAGGAATACCGAAAACGAAGCTGGCCACCGCCGGCCGGGCGCGGAGGAGTTCCTCGAACTGCTCCTCGAAGCCGGGCAGGAAGCGCTCCGGCCGGCTCGGCAACGCCACGCCGAGCTCCGCGAAATACGGGACCAGTGGTTCGAGCCAGGACGCGAACTCGTCCTCGGTGGGCCGCAGGTCGCTGTTGCCCTCGAACTCGAGCCAGAGATTCAGGGCGAAGGGTCTGTCGGTGAGCGCCCGCAGCCGCCCGGCGAGTTCCCGGATGCGCTCCGGCTCGCAGCCGTAGAGCCCGACCGAGCCCAGCCCGCCGGCGTTGCTGACGGCGGCGGCCAGCGGCACGGAGGGGAGCCCGCCGAAGGCCCCCTGCACGATCGGCAGGTCGATTCCGAGCAGGTTGGTGAGCGGTGTCTGCCGCCAGGGGGGCGGCGTTGCGCCGGCCGGTGTGCGGCTGTGCGTTGCGTCGCCGCCGGTCCTGCTGCCCTGCGTCGCGTCGCTGCCGATCCTGTTGCTGCCCATCGTGGCTCCCTCGTCTCCTGTCGAGCCTAAGGCCGCTACCCCGACGTGCTCGGCTTCATCGACGCGCGCAGGGAGCGCAGGAAGTGCTCCTTGGGCCAGTGCCGGAGCCGGCGCGGGAGAGCCGGGTAGACCACCGCGATGAGGCGCAGGGTGCGGTCGAACCGGCGCTGGGCGGCATCCGACCAGGGCAGGTCGTAGAGCCCTCGCACCTCCGGCGGCAGCAGCCCGACGGTGAGCAGCCGTCCCAGGGGCATCGCCAGGCGCAGCCAGAGCGGCCCGGTGCGCGGATGAAGCAGCTGGGCGGCCACGGCCCGGGTCGTGGCATCCGTTCGGAGTTCGGTGAGGCGTCGGCGCCAGTACACCCCGAACGCGGCCCGGTCCCGCGGCCACAACTCCGGCGGCACCTGGAGCGCCGTGCCGAGGCCCGCGTACTCACGGTAGAGGCGGTCGGCGACCTCGTCGTCCATCGGCCCGTAGACGAGCTCGTGCATGGTCACCGCGGAGTCGTAGAGGGTCGCGGCGACCCAGAGCTGGAGCTCGGGGGTGAATGCGCTGTAGGCGGGCGTGCCATCGCCGCCCTGGCCGCGGACCGGGGCGTGGGCGCGATTCACGTGCCGGGTCGCCTGGGCGGCCTCTTCCCTGGTGCCGAAGGTGACGGCGTAGACGTAGGTCAGGGTGCCGCGCAGCCGGTCGAGCGGCCGGGACGCGAAGTCGCTGTGCCCGGCGACGCCGTGCCCGATGGCGGGATCGGCGATTTGCAGCAGGATCGAGCGACCCCCCGCGGCGATGAGCACGGCCTCACCGCCCATGTCCTGGATCCCCACGCATCACCTCCCGTTCGAACCCTGAGTGTATTCCGGTGAGGCAATAGTGGGCTGGGATTACGGTGCATGTGGGCTGGACATTGCCATCGCCCTTCTGCGCCCGCCCTTCCACCTGCGCGCGCTCAGTTGCGGAAAAAGTACCTTCCCGGGCGCCACGAAGGTACTTTGTCCGCAACTCAACCCCGCGGGCGGGAGCGCGGGTGGGTGCGGGTAGCCTTGGCTGATGATCGGGGACAGGCGAGTGCGCGGCGCGACCCGGCGCCTCGGGGCGCTCGGACTGCGTGCCGTCGGACCGCGTGCCGTCGCCGCGCGTGCCGTCGCGGCCCTGCTGCTCGTGCCCCTCCTGCTCGCCGGCTGCACGTCCGCTCCCGGTCCCGGCTCGCCGGCCGGCCACGGCTCCCCGCGCACAACCTCCGCCGAACGCGTGGCCGCGTACGCCGAGGACAGGCTCCAGGCGATGACCCTGACCGAGAAGGTCGCCAGCCTCCTCATGCTGCACCGCCCGGGTACGGATGCCGCGGCGCTCCGTTCCTTCGCCGGCTCCTACGGCCTCGGCGGCCTGATCCTGATGGGCGACAACGTGCCGGCCTCGGCGCCCGCACTGGCCGCCCTGACGGCCGGGGCCAGCTCCGATCCCGGGCTGCCGCTGCTGCTCGGCATCGACCAGGAGGGCGGAACGGTGTCCCGCCTGGCCGGCGACCGGGCATCCGGGGCCGATGCGCTGAAGTCGCTGCCGGCGGAAGCCACGACCGACGCGTTCACCAGCCGGTCGACGCTGCTCGACGACACCGGGATCAACCTCAATTTCGGAATCGTCGCGGATGTCACCGCCGATCCGCACTCCTTCATCTACGACCGGGTGCTCGGAACGGATGCCGCGACCGGAGGGCCGAGGGTCGCCGCCGCGGTCGCCGGCGAGCACGGCCGGGTGCTCAGCACCCTCAAGCACTTCCCGGGGCACGGCGCCACGGGGGAGGACTCGCACCGCGGCATCCCCTCCACCGCCCTCAGCCGCGCCGACTGGCTGGCCCGGGTGGCCCCGCCGTTCCGCGCGGGGATAGCCGCCGGGGCGGAGGTCGTCATGTTCGGCCACCTCGCGTACACGGCCGTCGACCAGCGTCCGGCCAGCCTGTCTCCCGAGTGGCACGCGATCCTGCGCGGTGAGCTCGGCTTCGACGGCGTCGCCATCACCGACGACATGCTCATGCTCCAGCACAGCGGCCTGCCCCGGTATGCCGATCCGGTCGAGAACGCGATCTCCGCCCTGGCCGCGGGAAACACGATGCTGCTCTATGTGTTGCCCGCCGATCCGGCCGCCGCCGGGGTCGACATCCCGCGGATGATCACCGGGATCGCCGCGGCAGTCGACGCCGGTCGCATTCCCCGGGCCAGGATCGACGACGACGTCCGCCGGCTGCTCGTGCTCCGCCGCACCCTGTCGGGGCAGACCGGGCCGTTCGTTCCGGGCGGCTGAGAATTCTTTTTGATTCCTCGGAATATCTTCCGGACCTATGCGCTTGCATATACCTGAGGGTGACAACTGGATCGCCCCACGGACTTGAGGAGCATCCATGAGCGACGTAACACCCACCAACATCCCCGGCTACAAGGCCGGCACCTGGACCATCGACCCGACGCACAGCGAGGTCGGCTTCAGCATCCGCCACATCATGATCAGCAAGGTCAAGGGCACGTTCGACAGCTTCGACGCGACCTTCGTGACCGGCGAGAACCCGCTCGACTCGACCGTGACGGCAACCGCCCAGGTCGCCTCGATCAACACCAACGAGGCCAACCGCGACGGTCACCTCCGCACCGGCGACTTCTTCGACGCCGAGACCTACCCGACCATCGGCTTCGTGTCGACCGGTGTGCGCCAGGACAAGGGCGACTTCCTCGTGGACGGCGACCTCACCATCAAGGGCGTGACCAAGCCGGTCACCTTCGATTTCGAGTTCGGCGGCTTCGCCGTTGACCCGTACGGCAACTACAAGGCCGGCGCAACGGCCAAGACCCAGGTTGAGCGCGATGCCTTCGGCCTCACCTACAACGCGGCCCTCGAGACCGGCGGCTTCCTGCTCGGCGACAAGGTGACCATCACCCTGGAACTGCAGGCAGTGCTCCAGCAGGACTAGGTCTTCGACCATCGACGGGGTCTCGCCACACGGCGGGGCCCCGTCGGCCCGTTAACCGCGCTGCTCGCCGACGATTTCCTCGCGCACCCGGCGGAGGTCTTCCATCAGCGAACCGATCAGGATCCAGTGCTCCGGGTGCGGGGTGCGGATGATCAGCGGTGCGGTCAGGGCCGCGGGCTCACCGGCCGTCGGCGCCTGCTGCTCCTCCGCGGCTGCCGTGCCCGGAGCCAGAAGCCGCAGGTCGTGGGCGGCCCGTCCGAGCTCCTGCGAGAACGCCTGCACGGTCGGCTCCCGGTGCAGCGAATCGTCGTAGTGGTCACGGAAGGCCCGGGTCATTCCGATGCCGCGCGTGACGAGCGCCTTCAGCCGGCGGTACTGCTCGACGTCGGCATCCAGTACCCGGCGGTGTGAGGCCTGCCGCGGGTTGAAGGCGAGGCTCTCCTCCGCCTGGGTGATGGCCCGTTCGGCGGACTCCTGCATGGGGCGCAGGAGGCGGGCGGTGAGCATCAGTTCCTCGAGCGCGAACGGTTTCTGGGGCGCCCGCAGCGCCGCCGCGAGCCGGTCGAGCGTGTCGGCCACCTCATGGGCAAGCCGACCGACGGCCTCGTGCGCCGGTGCGAGCAGCACGGGCGGGACGATGAGCACATTGACGATGAGGGCGATGCCTGCGCCGATGACGGTTTCGATGATCCGGTCGAGGGCGTAGGCGGGGGAGGTGGACCCGATCGAGAGCACGAGCATGGCGCTGATCGGAACCTGGTTGGCCGACCCGGGGGGAAGTTTCAGAGCCCAGGCGAGCAGGATGCAGATCACGATCGTGAGCAGCACGATCCAGCTGGACCGGCCGAACAGCAGGCCGATGACGTAGGCGATGATCACGCCGCCGATGACGCCGAGGCTGCGCTCGACCGCCTTGCCGAGTGACTGGTTGATGCTCGGCTGCACCACGAGCAGCGCGGCGATTGCGGCGAAGATGGGGAGTTCGCCGGGCAGCAGCACCTGTGCAATCAGCCAGGCCAGGACGGTGGCCACGGCGGTCTTTACCGCCTGGAGCAGGGGAACCCGGCTCGTGGTTCGCAGGCTCGCAGTTAATCGCACATTCCTAGGCTAGTGGCGGCTCCGGCGTCGTCGGCGCGTTCGGGGCCAGGCCGGCCGAGGCGAGGCCGAGGAAACGCGCGTAGTCGGCGACGGCGCGCCCGAACTCCCTGGCCTGGTTGGCCGAGAGGGTAGCGAACGGCCTCGGTTCGACGCTCACCTCGCGCGTGGACTTCGTCTGCCGCCAGGTGCCGATGACCCGCCCCGAAGCGAGGATGAGCGGAAGGAACATCCCGTTCCTGCCCGGCACGACACGGGTGAAGCTGCCGTCGTCGATGGCGAAGCTGCGGTCCTGGTAGCCGATCAGGTATTCGTCGAAGGCGGGGAGCGCGAGCACCGGGCGGCGCTGTCTCGGCGGCCTCGGGGCGTTTCCAGTGCCGGAGTCGCCGGTGTCCGCGGCGGCGGGCAGGTAGTGGGTGACCCCGTCGACCTCGAGCTCGGCCAGGCGGTCCCGGGCGACGGCCAGGCCCACCCGGGCGTCGGCGAGGGTGAGCTGCGACCACCAGACGAAGTCCCTGAGGGTCGCCGGCCCGTGGCCGTCGAAGTAACGCAGGACGAATTCCCCGAGCGCCTCGTCCCGGTCGAGGCGCCGGGGGGACGGCACCCAGTCGTCGAGCAGCACGAGTACCTGCTGCTTGCCCCGCTGCGGTCCCCAGCAGAGCGTCCCGGTCAGCGCGAGGTGTCCGATCAGGTGGTAGCCGCGCTGGCCGGCCGTCGAGATGCCGGAGCCGTCGAGCGCGGCGAGGAAGTCGGCCCGGCTGAGCTCCCGGCCGCCGGACAGCGCGCCGACCGCGACGGCCCGCGCCCGCTCGATGACGACAGGGTCGAGGTCGAGCTGGGCATGCCGGGTGCGCGAGCCGGCGACCACCCGCGGGCTCGTCAGCTCCTGCATCCAGCCCAGGGCGGCGGCGGGAACGAAGTGCAGCGTGCCTCGCATCGGCCAGGACCGCACGATCGCCCCGGAATTGATCGCCGCGTCGACGTCGGCCAGCGTCGCGCCGGGCGCACGCACGCCGAGCGCCCATTTGCCGGCCGCGTAGTCCTGGGCCTGCAGGGCGAGGAGGCGTTCGGCGACATCGCTCACCCCGCGCAGCTCGCCGCCGGACAGTCCCTGGCGCACGAGGCGGATCCGGGTCACGTCCCGGCGTGAGGCCTGCGTCGACATGCTCACAGTATGGCGGGTCCGCGCGGGGCGGGCCGCGGCGGGCCGACCGGGTCAGGCCGTACGGTCAGCCTGCCGTCCGGGTCAGGCTGTACGGTCGGCCGGCCCGGTCAGTCGAAGATGCGCACGAGCTGCCAGCGCAGGTCGCCGTCGCCCGGCTGCACGTCGAACACGTGCGTCTCGCCGTTGTCGGCCGTCGCCTGGAACCGCCAGCCGGAAATCGTGAGCGGCGGATGGCCCACGCCGAAGGTGTGCGGTTCGAACGGGCGCCACCAGTCGCAGGTCCCGACCAGTGCCGTCGGGGTGTCGGTCACCCGGAACCGCCGCGACCGCCAGACCAGGCGCTCCGGCGTGCCGGCTTCTCCGGTCCAGACCATGACCGGTTCATCCACAGGGGGCATTGTGCACCGCCTCGATTCGTCGTCCTTCGAACATACGTTCGATGATTCGACTATAACCCAGACGTCACCCCCGCGAAAGCGCAGTTGTGCGCGCTATTCGGGTCGAATACCGCGCACAACTGCGCTTTCGCGCGGGGGTGGGCCGGGAAAGGAGGAGGGGGCGGTCAGGCGAGGTCGTCGTCGGTACGCGCACCGAAGACGATTTCGTCCCAGCTCGGCATCGAGGCGCGACCGCGCTTTCCCTGGTTGCCGGTCGTGCGAGCCTGCGCCTTGGCGGCCTGGTTGGCCCAGGCGTTCCGGGGCGGCTCGTCGACGGGCGTCTCCTCGAGCTCCGGGAAGGACTCCTGGGGAACGTCCACGAGGCGCATGCCCGTGCTGGGGGCCTTGGTGACCGGCGCCCTGCGGTGCTCGGCGGGCTCTTCGCTCTCAAACGCGGCAGTCTCACGCTCGCCGCGGCGGCGGCGGAGGGATTCGAGCAGGTCGGCCGTGTCACCGAGGATCTTCGCGGGCTCGTCGGCGCGCTTGATCGCGGCCTTCGAGACGGCATCCGTCGTGCCGGCGGTCCGCGAATACGGGACGGGGTCGAGGATCGGGGCCGTGTCGCTCAGGATGTCGTCGGCCAGGGATTCCTTGAAGGTGAACGCGCCGCTGTCGAAGCGCGACACGTCGGCGAGGCTCGTTTCGGCGCCGACGGCGCGCAGGCGCGGGATGAGCGCGCCCTTGAGCTCGCCCTGCTGGGAGAGGGCGATGGCCTCGCTGCCCAGGGGGGAGAGGGAGTTCTTCTTCGGTTCGAAGCCCCAGCGGGCGTCGTGGTCGATGTCCTCGGCGGTGAAGGAGAGCTTGACGATCCAGCCGCCGCCGGGCTCTTTCCAGCTGGCCCAGCGTTCGTTCGAGGCGCCGAGGGTGGCGAGGCGTTCCCGGATGACGCTGCCGAAGTTGGCGTCCTCGTCGAGCGGATCCGGGTCGATCGCGGTGTGCACCGGGACGCTCAGCGCCGACGAGACGATGTATTCGCGCTCGGCGACGACCGGGCCCTCGAAGCGGCGGACGTAGTCGAGGGAGGCCCCCGTCACGGCGGCGACGTCCTCGGCGGACATGCCGGAGCGGATGTGGGCCTGGATCTCCCGGGGGGACAGCTTGGGTCCCGACGATGTTTCGGGCTGGGTTTGGCGAAGCCGGGACTGGAGAACTTCATCGATGGGGATCCGAAAACGATCACCCTCCTCTGACGCTGCGAGCAGCGCGCCGTTCTCGACTCCGATTACCTTCAATTCCTGCATGGCGAAAGCCCTCTCGCGATCACTGGTAGGTCTCAGAGTGCCATGTGATGCCCCCTTTTTCGGGGAATACGCCGGGCGTGCCGGAAGTTGATGTCTGTGCCGGCCGAGACAGGGCGTTAACGGTTTGCAATTCGTCCCGGTTTGATGCAAACTATGGCCGCCGATTGGTTCTCTCGGCGTAACTGAAATGGATGGGCATGGCAACCGATTACGACGCACCGCGGAAGACCGAAGACGACTCTGAGTCGATCGAGGCCCTGAAGGAGCGCGTGCCCGACAAGATGTCCGGAGTCGTTGATGTTGACGACGCGGACAACCCCGGTGGGTTCGACCTTCCGGGCGCCGATCTCTCCGACCTCGACCTCGATGTTGTCGTTCTGCCCCCGCAGGCCGACGAATTCACTTGTGTGGAGTGCTTCCTGGTGAAGCACCGCTCGCAGCTGTCGCACGAGACCAAGCTCGGCCCGGTCTGCAACGAGCACGACGCCTAAAAACGCACTCAGCCGAGCCCCCTGGCTCACGAAGCTGACGTACCTGACGCTGGCCGTCGCGATTCATTGATCGCGGCGGCCAGTTTTTGTGGGTTCCGGCTCGAGATGAGCCAGTACGGTGCGGGGTCGGCCGGGTCCTCGATCGGCACGCGCACCACCGGGTCGACCCAGCCCCGGATCAGCAGCCACGCCCGCACATCGAGCCTGGGCCCGCGCTCCTGCCGCGCTTCCTCGCCCTCGAACGCGACCGCCTGGCCGAGCACGTCCGTGCTGATCCGGGCGTTGCCCGCCTCCAGCACGCCGCCCCGCACGCGCACGACCGGCGACGCGACGACGAGCAGCACGACACAAGCGGCGTACAGCCCAGCGGCGGTGATGATGCCGACCGGCAGGGAAATGGGTGTGAAGACGAGGATGCTCGCCGGGATCACCAGCGCCGTGGCCAGGAACAGCCAGGGTGCGGCCCAGAGTTTTTCGCGATATTCAGGCATGGCTCTATTCGACCAGACTTCTGCACTACCCTCGACACGTGACAGAAAGCGTTGAAGTCCTGATAACCGCGTCCGTCCTCCCGAATTACGCGCATCCGGGCGATGCCGGGGCCGATCTGCACTCCTCGGAGGCCATCGAGCTCGCCCCCGGAGCCCGCGCCCTCGTCGGCACGGGCGTGTCCATCGCCCTCCCGGACGGTTTCGCGGCGTTCGTCGTTCCCCGCAGCGGCCTGGCCGCCAAGCACGGCATCACGATCGTGAACGCGCCGGGGACGGTGGATGCCGGCTATCGCGGCGAGATCAAGGTGACGCTGCTCAACACCGACCGGACGGAGACCTACCGGGTCGCCGTCGGCGATCGCATCGCCCAGCTCATCGTCATGCCCGTCGCCCGGGCCGTTTTCATTCCCGTCGAACGGCTGCCCGGCAGCCAGCGCGGAGAGGGAGGGTTCGGCTCGACCGGGCTCACCGCACAGCTCACTGGCGCAGCCAGCAAAGGAGACACTCCGTGACCGATATCGCGAACCAGAACCCGTTCCCCGAACCCATGCCCAAGTCCGCTCCGGAGGACCGCGCCACCGAGGGGCCCCTCGACGAGACCGAGGCCAACCAGGTTCGCCCCTACGTCGACCTCGGCGGCGTGAAGGTCCTGCCCCGGGAAGGACTGCACCTCCGCCTCGAGATCGAGGAGGGGAGCAAGCGCGTGGTCGCCATCGGCCTCGACTACGCCGGATCCACTCTCCAGGTGCAGCCGTTCGCCGCCCCGCGCTCCAGCGGCCTGTGGCACGAGATCCGCGACCAGATCGCCGACCAGATCGGCAAGCAGGGCGGAACGACGAGCGAGCGCGAAGGTCCCTTCGGGCCCGAACTCGTCGCCGAGATCCCGGTGGCCGCCGGCCAGGGCCCGGGCGGAACCACCCGCCTGGCCCGCTTCATCGGGGTCGACGGCCCGCGCTGGTTCCTCCGCGGCGTGATCGCCGGCGAAGGCGCCGTCAACCCCGAGGCCGCCGCCGCGATCGAAGACCTGTTCCGCAGCATCGTCGTCGTTCGCGGCACCACCCCGATGCCGCCGCGCGACCTCATCCCGCTGCGGATGCCGGCGACCCCGGCCGGCGCCGCCGGTCCGACGGACGTCTAGGCCGCCGGGAAGATCGCCCGCATGACGGACTCACCCGCCGCCCCGGACGCACCAGAAGAGGACGAGCACCGCGCCGACGGCGCCGTGACGGAATCGAGGCCGCCAGGCGCCCCGTCCGCCACCCCGCCGGCAGCCCCGGCCGCCCCGGCCGCCCCGGCCGCCGGTTCGGCGTTCGCCGACGGGATGGCCGCGGCTGC
>NZ_SOEZ01000065.1 GCF_004402215.1 Cryobacterium tagatosivorans | reverse complement strand
GTCGCGGCGACAGCATCGCCGACGCCGTCGCGGAGGAGGCCCGGGCGCTCGGCGGGCAGGCCGGCGACGCCTGGCTGGGCCTCGCGGCGGCCTGGGGCGTGGCGACGCAGGCCGGGGCGCCGCTCGCTGCCTGCCTGCGGGAGCTCGCCGCATCCTTCCGCGATGTGGGCCAGGTTCACCGGGACCTCGCCGTCGCGCTGGCCGGCCCGAAGGCGACGGCACGGATGGTGATGGGGCTGCCGTTGGTGGGCATCCTGTTCGGCAGCGTGCTCGGCTTCAACACGGTGCAGACCCTGTTCCTCACGGTGCCAGGCCTGGTCTGCCTCGCGACCGGGACGCTGCTGATGCTGGCCGGCGCGCGCTGGAACGGGCGCCTGGTGCGGTCAGCGCGGGCCCGGGACCCGACGCCCGGGCTCGCGCTCGACCTGACCGCCATCGGCATGACCGGGGGAGGGTCGGTCGAGCGCGCCCGTACCCTGGTGCGGTCGGTCACCGAGCGTTACGGCGTGTGCGGCGCCGAGGGCGGCTCGGAGCCCGCGATTGACCGGGTGCTCGCCCTGTCGGCCCGCGCCGGCGTGCCGGCGGCGGAACTGCTGCGCAGTGAGGCCGACCAGCTGCGCCGCGACGCGCGGAGCGAGGGGCAGCGCGCCGCGGCGACCCTGTCGGTGACGCTGATGATCCCGCTCGGGGTGTGCGTGCTGCCCGCGTTCATGCTCGTCTGCGTGCTGCCGCTGCTGCTGGCCGTCCTCTCCTCCACATTGCGGTCGTTCTAGGCATTCCACGCCGCTCTGCCGACGCCGGGCACCGGACCGGTGGACGGGGTCAGGATGGTCCCGCTCGTGCCATCAACGATCCGCGTCCAGGGACGCGAAGGGAGACGAACAGATGCAGACGGAACACGCGTCGACGGCCGGGCCGGCGACGGCCGGGCCGACGACGGCAGGTTCGGCGACGACAGGGCCGAACGAGACCCCTGACGCACGGCGCCCGCGGAGTCCGGCCCGGCCGCTGCGGCGGCTGCGCGAGGACACGGGGGCGGCAACCGCCGAGTACCTGGTGGCCACGATGGCGGCGGTCGGCTTTGCCGGCCTCCTGATTGTGATCCTCCGAGGAGACGAGGTGCGCGGCATCCTCACCGAACTCGTGCGCACGGCGCTCAGTGTGGGGTAGCGGGCACGGCCGTGACGCCGGCACGGTGACCGCGGAGTTCGCCGTGGTGCTGCCGGCCGTGCTTCTCGTGCTCGCCTGCTGCCTGGGTGCCGTGCAGGTTGTGAGCCAGCAGGTGCGCCTGACGGATGCCGCCGGCGACGCGGCCCGGCTGCTCGCGCGCGGCGAAACCGCCGGCCAGGTCGCGGATCTCGTGCGTCGATCGGTCGACGGTGCGCGCCTCGCCACGGAGCGCCGCGGCGAGTTCGTCTGCGCGCGGCTCAGCGCGCCGGCCGCGTTCGGTCCCTACGCGGCGTTCGGCCTCACGGTTGCGGCCGAGTCGTGCGCGCTGGCGGGCCCCGCAGGCCGAGGCCCCAGCCCGTGACCCGTCCCGCGACCCGTCCCGCGACCCGTCCCGCGACCCGTCCCGCTACCGGGCGGCTCGGGCAGCTCCGGCGGCTCCGGCGGCTCAAGCGGGACTCCGAGCGTGGCGCGGGCGGCGTGCTCGCGGTCGCGCTGATCGGCGCGACGCTGACGGCGACCTTCCTCAGCGTTCCGCTGCTTGCCCTGCTGGCCGTGGGCCAGTCGGTGCAGAACGCAGCGGATTCCGCAGCGCTCGCCGCCGCCGACACCGCGTCGGGCGCGGTGCCGGGCTACCCCTGCGCGGCCGCGGACCAGGCGGCCGCCCTCAACGGGGCATCCGTGGTCGCCTGCACGATCGACGGCCTGATCGCATCCGTGACCGTCGCCCGGACGGTCGCCGGCTTCGCCCTCACCTCATCCGCGCGCGCCGGCCCGCCGCCCTCACCCTGACCGCGAAACCGCAGTTGTGCGCGCTAAAACGCCGTTATAGCGCGCACAACTGCGGTTTCGCGGTCAGGGCGAAGGGCGGAAGGGCGGAAGAGCGGATTAGTCGAAGAGGGCCTCGAGGTAGCGGTAGTCGACCGCGGTCGGGCGGTCGGGATGGTCGGACGACTCGAACTCGAGCCCGGTGCCTCGCGCATAGAGGTAGCGCTTGGCCCCCGAGTCGGCCGGAATCTCCAGACGCGGCTGCGGGTCACCCGATTCGAGGAACGATGTCGTAATGGTCTTGCCTTCGAGGGGGCCGTCCGTGAGCTTCGCGGTGTACGTGCCCGTTGATCCTGTAGCCATGCCTCCATTGTCCTCACGCGCAGGCAACTGGCAAGCCCCCAGTGCAAGGAGGACGGGCAAACGGCAGATAAACCTGAGTGACGCTCGATTAGGCGGGGACTCTATTCCTATGTGTATGGTGTGCCTTGGCCCAATCACGCGGGTCGCCACTATAAGAGGAGTCTGGTGCCAGGCACTAAGAAGCTGGTCATTGTTGAGTCGCCGACCAAGATGAAGTCGATCGCCGCCTACCTCGGCGACGGCTACGAGGTACTGTCCTCGGTTGGTCACATCCGGGATCTGGTCGAGCCGAAGAACCTGCCGCCGGAACTGAAGAAGGGCTCCCTCGGCAAGTTCTCGGTTGACGTGGAGAACGGTTTCGAACCGTACTACGTCGTGTCCGACGCCAAGAAGAAGACCGTCGCCGACCTCAAGCGCGCGATGAAGAACGCCGACGAACTCCTGCTCGCAACTGATGAGGACCGCGAAGGCGAGGCCATCGCGTGGCACCTCCTGCAGGTGCTCCAGCCCAAGGTCCCGGTCAAGCGCATGGTCTTCCACGAGATCACGAAGGATGCCATCCTCGAGGCGGTCGACAACACCCGCGAACTCGACACCGCCCTCGTCGACGCCCAGGAAACCCGGCGCATCCTCGACCGCCTCTACGGCTACGAAATCTCTCCCGTGCTCTGGCGCAAGGTCGGCCCCGGCCTCTCCGCCGGCCGCGTGCAGTCCGCCGCGACGCGACTCGTCGTCGAGCGTGAGCGCGAACGGCTGGCCTTCGTGTCGGCCTCCTACTGGGACCTGCTCGCTCGCCTCGCGGCGTCGGCCGGCGCCACCGAACAGGGCTTCGACGCCAAGCTGGTGCGGCTGAACGGCGAACGGATCGCCACCGGCAGCGACTTCGACGACTCGGGCAAGCTCAAGCCCACCGTGAAGGCGGCCACGCTCGACGAGGCATCCGCCCTCGCCCTCGCCGACGCCCTCCAGGAGCCGGCCGTCAACCTCACCGTGACGAAGGTCGCCTCCAAGCCGTACCGCCGCAGCCCGGCCGCGCCGTTCACGACGTCGACCCTGCAGCAGGAAGCCGCCCGCAAGCTGCGCTTCACCGCCCGGCAGACCATGAGCGTCGCCCAGTCGCTCTACGAAAACGGCTACATCACCTATATGCGTACCGACTCGCCGTCGCTCTCGCAGCAGGCGATCACGGCGGCGCGCACGCAGGCCTCCGCGCTGTATGGCCCGGAAACCGTGCCCGACAAGCCCCGCCTCTACAAGGGCAAGAGCAAGAGCGCGCAGGAGGCCCACGAGGCGATCCGCCCCTCCGGCGACACGTTCCGCACCCCGGCGTCGCTCGCCTCCACCCTCCGCGGCAGCGACTTCAAACTCTACGAACTCATCTGGAAGCGCACCGTCGCCTCGCAGATGGCCGACGCCACGGGCTCGACCGCGTCGGTGACCATCTCGGCCGGTCCCACCGGTGCTGCGGCGCACCCCGCGGCATCCGGCGCCATCGCCGAGTTCGCGGCCAGCGGCACCGTGATCACCTTCCGCGGCTTCCTGCTCGCCTACGAGGAATCCGTCGACGAGGAGCGCAACGCGTCGACCGACCCGACCGAGTCCAAGCTCCCGCCGCTCGCCGAGGGCCAGGTCCTCACCCTCGTCGATATCGAGGCCAAGGGGCACGAGACCACCCCAGCCGCCCGTTACACCGAGGCGAGCCTGGTCAAGAAGCTCGAGGAACTCGGCATCGGCCGGCCGTCCACCTATGCGTCGATCATCTCCACGATCACCGAGCGCGGCTACGTCACCCCACGCGGCCAGTCGCTCATCCCGAATTGGATCGCCTTCTCCGTCGTGCGCCTGCTCGAGGACTACTTCGGCGACCTGGTCGAATACGACTTCACCGCCGAAATGGAAGACGACCTCGACCGCATCGCCGGCGGCACGGCCGACCGCGTCGACTGGCTGACCAGCTTCTACTTCGGGTCGGACAAGCACCGCGGACTGCGCCAGGTCATCGACAACCTCGGCGAGATCGACGCGAAGAGCATCAACTCGCTGCCGATCTCCGACGACATCACCCTGCGCATCGGCAAGTACGGTCCCTACCTCGAGGTCATCGACCCCGAAGCCGGCCCGGATGCTCCGCCGCGCCGCGTCAACATCCCGCCGGACCTCGCACCCGATGAGCTCACCCCCGCCAAGGCCCGCGAGCTCATGGACGCGCCGGTCATCACCGACCGCGTCATCGGCGTGAACCCGGAGAACGGCAAGACGATCGTCGCCAAGGACGGCCGGTTCGGCCCCTACGTGACCGAGCTGGAGCCGGAGCCCGAAGCCCCGGAGGCCGCGCCCGTCGAAACCCCCGCCGAGACCGTCGACGCCGCCACCGGAGAGGTCACGACGGCCAAGCCGAAGAAGAAAGCGCCGGCCAAGAAGAAGGTCGTCGCGGTCAAGCCGCGCACCGCGTCGCTGTTCAAGTCGATGGACATCGCGACCGTCGACCTCGACACCGCGCTCCGACTGCTCGACCTGCCGCGCGTCGTCGGGACCGACCCGGAGTCCGGGGCCGAGATCACCGCGCAGAACGGCCGCTTCGGCGCGTACCTGAAGAAGGGCGTCGACACTCGCTCACTGCCCGGCGGTGAGGACCAGATCTTCGAGATCGACCTGGCCGGCGCGATCGAGCTCTACGCCCAGCCCAAGTACGGCGAACGCCGGGCCTCGAGCGCGCTCAAGGAATTCGAGACGCCCGATCCCGACAGCGGCAAGGCGATCAAGATCAAGGACGGCCGCTTCGGCGCGTACGTGACCGACGGCACCACCAACGCCACGATCCCGAAGGCCGAAAGCATCGAAGAGGTCGACTTCGACCGGGCCGTGCAGCTCCTGGCCGACAAGCGCGCCAAGGGCCCGGCGGTCAAGAAGACGGCCGCGAAGAAGGCTCCGGCCAAGAAGGCGCCCGCCAAGAAACCGGCCGCCAAGAAGCCGACCCCGTCGGGTGCCAGCACGACCGTGCGCAAGGCGGCGGTCCGCACCCCCGCCCAGAAGGCGGCGACGGCCGCCAAGGCCGCGGCGACCCGGGCGGCCACCGCAGCCGCGAAGGCGGCACAGGGCTCCTCGAAGTCGTGACCGGACTCTTCATAACGCTCGAGGGCGGCGACGGGTCTGGGAAATCAACCCAGGCCCGGCTGCTCACCGAGTGGCTCGAGGGGCAGGGTCGCAACGTCCTCCGCACCCGCGAGCCCGGCGGCACGGATGTCGGCGTCGAGATCCGCGAGATCGTGCTGCACCACCGCGGCGACATCGCTCCCCGCGCCGAGGCCCTGCTCTACGCGGCCGACCGTGCCCACCACATCGCGACGAAGGTGCGGCCCGCCCTGGCCGCCGGCGACATCGTCATCCAGGACCGCTACCTCGACTCATCCGTCGCCTACCAGGGCGCCGGGCGGGTGCTGGGTCGGGACGAGGTGCGCGACCTGTCCCTCTGGGCGGCTGAGGGGCTGCTGCCCGACGTCACGATCCTGCTCGACCTCGACGAGACGGTCGCGCGCGGCCGGCTCGACGCGGACAACAAGCGCTTCGACCGCCTCGAGGCGGAGAAGAACGAGTTCCACGCGCGGGTGCGCGCCGCGTTCCTCGACCTGGCCGCGGCTGAGCCCGACCGCTTCCTGGTCGTGGATGCCACCGCCGCCGTCGACACGATCGCCGACGCCATCCGCGCCCGCGTCGCGCGTCTGCTCTAGCCCTGCCGCACGCTCCCGGCGCGCTGCCGCCCCCTCGCGTGGCCGCGCCGTGGCTGAGTCGCGGCTGAGTCGCGGCTGAGTCGCGGACAAAGTACCTTCGTTCACAAATTGAAGGTACCTTTTCCGCAATTCAACCCGAGACGTCTGCCGACGCGGGGGAGTGTCGCCGGCGGACGGTAGCCTAGATAAATGGCATTGTGGGACGAACTCACGGGACAGGCCGACGCGATCGCCATCTTCCGGGCTGCCGCCGTGCGCCCGGGGGTCTCGACCGGCTCGACCGCCGCAGGGGTCTCGACAGGCTCGACCACCGGTGCTGGCTCGACCACCGGTGCTAGCTCGACCACCGGTGCTAGCTCGACCACCGGTGCTAGCTCGACGGCCGGTGCAGGCTCGACCGCCGGTGAGTCGACGTCGATGACGCACGCCTGGCTGATCACCGGCCCGCCCGGCTCCGGCCGCTCCAACCTCGCCTATGCGTTCGCCGCCGCCCTGCTCAGCCGCAGCGCCGACGACGAAGAGGCCACGCAGCGCCAGGTCGCCGCCCGCACGCACCCCGACCTCACCGTGCTCACCACCGAGGGCGTCATCATCAAGATGGACAGCGTCAAGGAGGTCGTGGCCCGGTCGCAATACTCGCCGTCCGTCGGCCGCTACCGGGTGATCGTCGTCGAGGACGCCGACCGGATGGTCGAACGCACCTCCAACGTCCTCCTCAAGGCCCTCGAGGAGCCGCCGGACCGCACCGTCTGGATCCTCTGCGCCCCGAGCGAGGCCGACCTGCTGCCCACCATCCGCTCCCGCGTTCGCACCGTGCGCCTGCGGGTGCCGAGCGTCGAAGACGTCGCGGAGCTGCTGATTGCGCGCGACGGCGTCGACCCGGTCACCGCCGAGCGCGCCGCGCGGGAGGCCCAGAGCCACATCGGCATGGCCCACCGGCTGGCAACCAACTCCGAGGCGCGGGCCCGGCGCGAGGAGACCCTCCGCGCGGCCCTCGGCATCCGCGGGGTCTCCACGGCCGTCAACGCGGCCGCACGCCTGCTGGCGATCGCCGGCGACGACGCGAAGGCGATCACCGAGGAGCGCGACGCCGAGGAACGCGAGGGCGTGCTGCGCTCCCTCGGCGTGGAACCCGGCCAGTCCGTGCCGCCGGCCCTGCGCAGCCAGCTCAAGGCGCTCGAAGACGACCAGAAACGCCGGGCGACACGCAGCCTGCGCGACGGCATCGACCGCATCCTCGTCGACCTGTCCTCGCTCTACCGCGACGTGCTCATGGTGCAACTGGGGCGCGAGGGGAGCGTGATCAACCGGGAACTCCTCGCCGAGCTGCGCTCCGGCGGCGCGTCCAGCACTCCGGCAGCAACGCTGGAGACAATGGATGCCATCGCGCTCGCGCGAGCGAGAATCGAATCAAACGTGGCACCGGCGCTCGCCCTCGAGGCGATGCTGGTGAGCGCGATCCGCCGGCACTGACGCCGGCGGACGCAGCCAGGGAAAGAGGAATCCGTTGAGCAGACGAATACGCGTTCGCACGTCACCGGTCGCCGCCGTGGCGGCCGCGCTTGCGCTCACGCTGGCGCTCAGCGGGTGTGTGCCCTGGTTCCTCCCGCAGGAATCGCCGTCCACGTCCACACCGACCGGCGAACAGGTCGGCGACGCGCTCGACCCGTTCTACTCGCAGGTCCTGCGCTGGAAGGACTGCGGCGACGGCCTGCAGTGCACGACCGCGACGGCCCCGCTCGACTGGACCGAGCCCGGCGCGGGCGACATCGACCTGGCCCTGGTGCGCCATCCGGCCATCGGCGGCAAGCGCGTCGGTTCCCTGCTGGTGAACCCGGGCGGTCCGGGCGGCTCCGGCTACGACTTCGTCAAGGACTCCCTCGACTACGCCACGGACAAGAAGCTCCAGGCAGGCTTCGACATCGTCGGCTTCGACCCGCGCGGGGTGGGCCGTTCCACTGCGGTGGCCTGCTACGAACCGGCCCAGATGGACGAATACCTCTACGGCCTCACCGCGGCGCCGCGCGGCACGGATGCCTGGATCCAGGAGCTCGAGACGGCCGCCGCCGATTTCGGCTCGGCCTGCGCCGAGAACACCGGCGCGCTGCTCGGACACGTCGACACGGAGAGCGCCGCCCGCGACCTCGACCTGCTGCGCGCCGTGCTCGGCGACAAGAAACTGAACTACCTCGGCTACTCCTACGGGACGTTCCTCGGCGCCACCTACGCCGAGTTGTTCCCCGATAAGGTGGGCCGGCTGGCCCTCGACGGCGCGCTGGACCCGTCCACGAGCAACTTCGACGTGACGCGGGTGCAGGCACAGGGCTTCGAAAGCGCCCTGCGCGCCTACCTCGCCGACTGCCTCAGCTCGTCGAAGTGCCCGTTCACCGGCACTGTCGACCAGGCCATGAACACCATCGGCGCCCTGCTCGCCTCGGTCGACGCGAGTCCGATCGCCGCGAAGGACGGCCGCAAGCTGGGATCGAACGCGCTGCTCACCGCGATCATCTACCCGCTCTACCAGGCGACCGCGTGGACCTACCTGAGCGACATGTTCGAGAGCGTCATGGCGGGCGAGGCCGACTACGCCTTCCAGTTCGCCGACCAGTACAACGGCCGCAACAAGGACGGCACCTACGCCGACAACTCCACCGAGGCGTTCATGGCGATCAACTGCGTCGATTACGCCTACAACGACGACCCGGCCACGATGCGCGCCCAGGCCGCCGAGATCGAAGCCGCGGCGCCAACCATCGGCAGGTACATGACCTTCGGCGACATCGGCTGCGCCAACTGGCCGCACGCCTTCACCGGTGAGCGCCGTGAGATCCGGGCGGAGGGAGCCGCGCCCATCCTCGTCGTCGGCACCACCAACGACCCGGCGACGCCGTACGTCTGGGCGAAGAACCTGGCCGCCCAGCTCGACAGCGGCCACCTCGTCACCTACGAGGGCGAGGGGCACACGGCCTACAACAAGTCCAACGATTGCGTGAACAACGTGGTCGACGACTACCTGCTGAGCGGGAAGGTGCCGGCCTCCGACCCTCGTTGTTGACCCTCCCGCCGACTGCCCGATATGGGAGAATTGGCGTCATGGCACCGGACACCGAAGAGCCCGGCCTTCGGGAGCGGAAGCGGCTCGCTACGAGGCGGGCCATCCAGCACGCGGTCCTGACGTTGTCGCTCCAGGCGGGCATCGAAAAGGTCACGGTCGAGGACATCAGCCGGGTCGCGAGCATCTCCCCGCGCACCTTCTTCAACTACTTCCCCTCCAAGGATGCCGCCCTGCTCGGGGACGCCCCCGACCTGGCCTCCGAGGAGGCGATCGAGGCCTTCGTGCACGGTGGGCCGGACGGGGACATCCTCGCCCAGGTGGCAGACCTGCTCGCGGAGAGCCTCGAACGCAGCGAAGCCGACCGGGAGATCCACCACCTGCGGCAGGCCGTCATGAAGGACAGCACCTACCTGTTCGGGCTGCGGATGGCGACCCTGCGGGAGTTCGAGGCGCGGCTGCTCGACATCGTGAGGCGACGATTCGAAACCGACCATCCCGAGCGGGCCGGAACGCCCGGCCTCGCCCAGCGCGCGCTGCTGTTCACCCTCGTCGCGGTGGCCGCTATGCGGCACGCCTGGATCCGCTGGGCCGAAGAGGACGCGGCTTCCCTCTCCGACTGCCTCGCCGCATCGTTTGCCGAGCTGTACAACTTCACCCGCCCGACCGGCTAAGCTTGGATGCTGTGTCACCGAGTCACCCTTCGCGGGGAATTCGGCCGTCACGCCGCCTTAGCTCAGTCGGTAGAGCGATTCACTCGTAATGAATAGGTCATCAGTTCGATTCTGATAGGCGGCCCCACACTGTGCCGCACGTTGTGCCGCACGCTGACTTGCGGACAAAGTACCTTCATCTTCACAACGAAGGTACTTTCTCCGCGACTCAGCCCGTTCCTGTCGGCCTAGGCTTGCAGCATGACTGACACGCTTCGCTGGGGCATCCTGGCCACCGGCGGTATCGCCCACGCTTTCACCTCCGACCTCGTGCTGCATGGCTTCCAGGTGCAGGCCGTGGGCTCCCGCAGCCAGCCGTCCGCCGACGCCTTCGCGGCCGAGTTCGGCATCCCCACCGCCCACGGCAGCTACGAAGCGCTCGTCGCCGATCCGGATGTCGACATCATCTACGTGTCGACCCCGCATCCGTTCCACGCCGAGAACGCGGCCCTCGCGCTCAACGCGGGCAAGCACGTGCTGATCGAAAAGCCCATCGCGATGAACGGCCGCGAGGCGCGGGAGATCGTCGACCTCGCCGCCGGCCTCGGCCTGCTCGTGATGGAAGGCATGTGGACGCGGTTCCTGCCGCACATGGTGCGCATCCGGGAGATCATCGCCGCCGGCACGCTCGGCGACGTGCACACCCTCATCGCCGACCACACCCAGGACCTCCCCGACGACCCGGCGCACCGCCTGAACGACCTCGCCCTCGGCGGCGGCGCGCTGCTCGACCTGGCCATCTACCCTTTGTCGTTCGCGTCCAACCTGTTCGGGCGGCCCGAAACCATCCTCGCGAGCGCGTCCTTCAAGGACACCGGCGCGGATGCCCAGGTGGCGACGATCTTCCGCTACCCGGGCGGGCAGATCGCGACCACGCTCTCCGCCAGCGACACCAAGGGGCCCAACACGGCGACCATCCTGGGCACCGACGGGCGGATCGACATCGACCACGTCTGGTATTCGCCGACCACCATCCACGTGCGCAGCAGCGACAACGAACTCGTCGAGAGCTTCACCGCCGAGGTCGCCGGCCGCGGCATGCACTACCAGGCGGCCGAGATGGAGCGGGTCATCGGCGCCGGGAAGACGTCGAGTGACATCCTCCCGACCGAGGAACTCGTGGCCATCATGGAGACCCTCGACGCCGTGCGCGACCAGATCGGCCTGCGCTACCCCGGCGAATGACGGATGCCCCCACGAGCGCCGCGCCTGCCGGCCTGCCGCTCTTGGGGGGCACCCGGACTGGGTGAGCCCCCGAGGCACCCGACTCTGGGCAAGACGACCCCGCTGAGATACCGTGAAATCGTCCGCTAATCGGGGGGTTTTGTGCAGTCAACCATGCGGGTCGCCCGGCGTTCCGGTGACGCCTGGCCGCTCTGGGCGCTGTGGGCCGCCCTCGGCGTCTTCACCGTCGGATTCCTGCTGCCCGGTGGCGAAGGCAGTTCACCGGCGCAGGGCTGGTTGTCGCTGCTCTGCGACTGGGTCCCGGTTGCCGTGTGCTGGGTCGCCGCGTCCCGGGTCGGGTTCCGGAGCCTCCAGGTCATGCTGGCCGCAACCGCGGTGACCGTGTTCGCGCTTGCGGACAGCTACACCGTCGCCGCGACGGCCACCGGCATGGAACTGCCCTTCCCGTCGGCCGCCGACGTCGGCTACCTGCTCTTCTACCTGCTGATGCTGGCCGCCCTGCTCGCGCTCGTGCGCAGCCAGCTGCGCGGCCTGGCCTCCTCGGTGCTGCTGGACAGCGCCGTCGGCGCCCTCGGAGCGGCCGCCGTGCTGGCCGTGCTGCTCAGCCCGATCCTCGACTCCGCCGCCGGCGACTCGTCATCCGTCGCCACCGTGGTCGGCGTCGCCTACCCGCTGCTCGACCTGGCGCTGGTGGCCGCGGCGGTCGGTGTGGCGGCGGCCCCCGGCCTGCGGCTCGGGCGCCGGTGGGTGCTGCTCATCTGCGGTCTGCTGATCTTCGCGGCATCCGATGTCACGCTGGCCCTGATGGACCTCGGCAGCGCGTCCGTCGCCGGGACGGCTCTGAACGCCGCGTGGACCCTCGGCCTGGCCTTCGTGGCCACCTGGGTCGACGGCGCGACGCGCCCGGCCCCCGTGGCGAGCCGCGGCCTCAAGGGCGTGTGGGGGCTGCTCGTCCCGGCCGCCGCAACGGCGGCGGCGCTCGGCGTGCTGATCCTCGGCACGCAACTGCCCGTATCCGCCCTCGCGGTGGCCCTCGCCGGCGCGACCCTCGTGCTCGCGGTGGTCCGCACCCAGCTGGCCTTCCGCCAGCTGGTCAAGATGGCGGACCTGCGTCGGCAGGCGCTGACGGACGACCTGACCGGGCTGCCGAACCGGCGGTCGCTCTACGCCGACGTTCCCGAGCGCCTCGCGGCACGCCAGGACGGCCCCAGCGCCCTCCTGCTGCTGGACCTGGACCGCTTCAAGGAGGTCAACGACAGCCTCGGCCACGACGTCGGCGACCGGCTGCTCGTCCAGGTCGGCGTTCGGCTGTCCGCGCACCTCCGCGGCCGTGACCTGCTCGCCCGGCTCGGCGGCGACGAATTCGCCGTCTTCCTCGACAACGCCGGACGAGACCAGGCCGTGGCCGTCGCCCTCAAGCTGCGGGCGGCGCTGGCCGAATCCTTCACGCTGGAGGGGATCGCGCTGCAGGTCGACGTCAGCATCGGGATCGCCCTGTCGCCCGACCAGGGCGACGACCTCAAGGTGCTGCTGCGCAAGGCCGACATGGCGATGTACAAGGCCAAGGCCGCCCGGAGCGGCCATCACGTCTACATGAGCGTCGACAACAGCCACGGCGACGACCGCCTGCGCACCCTCGAGGAGCTGCGCATCGCCCTCCGCGACGACCAGCTCGTGCTGCACTACCAGCCGAAGATCGACCTCACCACGGGCATCGTGAACGGGGTCGAGGCCCTCGTCCGCTGGAAGCACCCGGCCCGAGGTCTGCTCTACCCCGAAGCGTTCCTCGTGCTCGTGGAGGAGGCCGGCCTCATGCACTGGATGACCGAGGTCGTGCTGGAGAAGGCGCTGGACCAGGCGGCGGTCTGGGCGGCCGACGGCCGGCCGATGACGGTCGCCGTGAACCTGTCGGCGAGTTCCCTCGTCGACGCGGATCTCCCGCAGCGAGTCATCGGGATGATCGCGGCCAGGCGACTGCCGTCATCCGCTCTGATGCTGGAGATCACCGAGGAGTTCCTGATGGCCGACCGGGAGCGCGCCCGGGCGATCCTGACCGAACTGAGTGCCGGCGGCATCCGCCTGGCCGTCGACGACTTCGGCACCGGCTACAGCTCCCTGGCCTACCTGCGGGACCTGCCCATCGACGAACTCAAGCTGGACCGCTCGTTCGTCATCCCGATGGGCGACGACCTCCGGGCGGCCGCGCTCGTGTCGTCGACCATCCACCTCGCGCACAGCCTCGGCCTGCGGATGGTGGCCGAGGGCGTCGAAGACGCGGATGCCTACGACGCCCTGGTGCAGCAGGGCTGCGACCACGCCCAGGGCTATTTCCTCTCGAAGGCCCTCCCGGCCGAGGTGCTCGACGAGTGGATGGAACACCGCCGGCTGGAATCGCTCCCTGTCTGATCGGGCTGGGAGCCGCTCAGGCAGGGCGGCTAGCATGCTGGGGTGAACGATCCGGATGCCCCGCTCGACCGCCGCTCGGCGCGCGCCGGTCGGTCGTTCCTCGCCCGCCGCCGCCCCGTGCTCGTCGTCGCCGCCGCCCTGTTCGCCCTCCTCGGTAGCGCGATGGTCGCCGCCGGTGCCGCCACCGGCGGCGGGACGCGGGTGGCCGCCGTGACCACCCCGACCGCGGCCGTGCCCTCGGCAGCCGCCACGCCGGC
>NZ_SOEZ01000017.1 GCF_004402215.1 Cryobacterium tagatosivorans | reverse complement strand
GGGTGCGAGGTCGCCGGCGGCGGCGGGGACTGTGGGGTCGGCAGCGGTGGCCGGGCCGCCGGCCGTGCCGCCCGTGCCGGCCGGGCCGGCGGCCGTGCCGCCCAGCTCGAGGTCGGCCAGCACGACCTCCTCGGCGTAGTCGCCTCCGTGCCAGGCGCCGATCCGTTCCCGCACGACGCTCGCCGTGCCGTCGCAGCCGGCGAGGTAGAGATACGGGACCTCCTCGAGTTCCTCGTCGCGTTCGTTGTGCCGGAGGATCGCCAGGTGGCTCTTGCCCGGCCGGATGCCGACCAGCTCGGCCCCGCGCTCGACCGTGACCCCGCGGGCGGCGAGCGCCTCGGACAGCACGGCCTCCACGTCGGCCTGGCGGATCAGCAGCAGGTGCGGGAAGGCGGTGCGGGGCAGGTCGAGCCGTTCGATCCCGACCGGCACCACCCGGGATCTGAGGTGCAGGCGGGCGGCGGCGGCCACGTCCCCCCTGGCGAGGAGGGCATCCGTCACGCCCAGCGGGCGGAGCACCTCGAGCGTGCGCGGGTGCATGATCATCGCCCGCGACGGGCGGAAGAGCTCGGCGCGGCGCTCCACGATGCGCACGTGCGCGCCGTGGTCGCGCGCCTGCAGGGCCAGGGCGAGGCCGGTCGTGCCGGCCCCGACCACGAGCACGTCGACGGGCGGGGTGGTCACGTGCCCGCCGGGCCAGAGGCGGTCGGCGGTGCCGGCGAGCGCGGTGCCGCTGCGGTCGGTGCCGGCGAGCGCACGCTCCCCTGTGACACGGCCAGCACGGCCTCGCTCAGCGCCGGCCGGGCGGGCAGCCACCAGGCTCCGTCGCCGGCCGCCCCGACGGCTTGGGCCACGGCATCCGGGTCGCGCAGGAAGTCGTCGCGTCGGAGTCCGGGCAGCACCCGGTAGTGGATCGAGCCGCGCGCGCAGACGAGGGCGAGGACCCGCCAGAGCGTGCGCGCGTAATTCTCGGCGAGCGCCGGGCCGTCCCATTCGTAGATGCCGCGGTAGGTGTTGCGGGAGTCGTGCGTCATCCAGAGCTTAGAGACATAGCCGGGGAAGCCGGCGAACAGTGCGGTGTTGAGGATGCTCTCCAGCCGGAACAGGGCGTGCCCCCTGCCGCGCACGAGCACAAGCCGGAAGCAGACGACGAGCACGGCGGGCTCGCGCGTCGGGCCGCGGTCGACGACGGTCTCCCGGTACACGGATGCCGTGGATCCGTCGGCGAAGCGGATCCGCCGGCCGACCCGGGCCCGGGGCAGGTGGATGCGCCGCGCGGCGAGCAGCGCCCCGGTCGTGGCCGCGCAGTTCGCGAGCGCCTCGATTGCGGGCCAGGCGGCAACCGGCGGTTTCTCGATCACGATGTTGTCCATGACTGACCTCCCGGAACGAGGTTGCGTGCAGCGGAGCTGGCGGGGCGAAACGTTGGTGCGTGCGCTGAGCTGGCGGGGCGAGACATTGCCAGCCTAGGCAGGCGCTGGCCGCCTGCCTAGCCCCTCCGGCGATCGAGCCCCCGCTGGCGTGAGGGGTCGCAAATCGACCTTAAATCGCCCAACGAAGGTCGATATGCGACCCCTCACGCGAAGATATGCGACCCCTCACGCGAAGGATGCCCGCTACCGCCCGCCGCCACCGCCTCCACCACCTCCTCCACCGGAGAAGCCGCCGCCGGATGACCCGCCCGAGAAGCTGCCCCCGCCGCTGCCCGACCACGTCGACGGGGCCGGGGTCGGAGTCTCGGAGGCCTGGACCGCCCCGGCCAGACCGTGCAGGGACGTGGCGAAGAGCGCAGCGTTGAACGAACTCTGCGAGACGAACCAGTCCGGCTGGGCCGCGCCCTGCTCGTAGTAGACCGCGAGTTCCCCGGCCCACTCGTCCTCCACTCCCCAGAGCACAGCGTAGGGCAGCAGCTTCTCGTACAGCTTCACCAGCTCGACGGTGTCGACCTCCCCGCCGCCACCGCCGACCCCGCCACCGATCGACCCCGGCACGGTCACCCGCAGCGCACCGTCCGGGCTCTGCAGCATCCGGAACCGGTCCTGCTCGGCGAGCTTGAGGTACACCTGCATTCCCCGCACGTAGTCGCGCTGTTCGGCGCCGGCGTCGGTGAGCACCTCCGGGTTGCGGGCGGCGGCAATCGCGACGAACAGGCACACCATCGTGACGAAGAAGAACGGGAACAGCCAGGCCGAGTCGATTAGTCCGAGCATGGTGGGCATGGCGTTGATCGTGTCCGCGACGGACTGCGCGGAGAGCACGATGCCGGCCACGAGCATCCCGAGCAGGCCGATCACGATCCAGAGCCCGCCGCGCCCGCCCGCCCGGGCGCGCCAGCCGCGGGCCGTCACGGAGCGCCGGGCCTTGGGGGCGAAGCCCGCCAGGTCGCGGGCCAGGGCGTCGTTGGTGACGCCGAGCTCGCGCACGTCCCCGCCACGGAGCCCGGGGAACAGGATTTCCAGCAGCTGCCGTTCCTGGGGGTCGACGCCGTCGCTGCTGAGCAACTGCAGGGTGTAATCGCCGCCCTCGGCACTGACCGGGTAGTCGAGGATGCGCACCTTGCCGCGCACCGCGAAGCTCACGATCTGCGCCGCGATCGCCGAGGACGTGCGGCCGGCGAGGTCGCCCGCCTCGAGCAGGTTGTACCCGGCGGGCACGCTGTACTGGGCGATGATCGTGCCCCGGCCCAACGCGCCCCGCGGCCCGAATGCGCGCCGGAGCAGCGCGGCGGCCGCGAGGAGCAGGCTCAGCCCGAACATGACCAGCGGCAGCGGACTGAACCCCGGCGAGTCCGGTCCGAAGAAGCCGTAGCCGCGGTCACCGTACTCGTACTCGCCGTCGCCGGGCTCGCCGTCGGGCGGCGCCACCGGGGCCACCTGCAGAAACGTCCCCTGCTGGAAGCCGATGGCCACCGACAGGTTTTCGCCCGCAGCGAGGTTGCGGGCTCCGGCGGTGAACAGGGTTCCGGATGCCGCGGCATCCGTCGTGCTGATCTCGCACGGCGTGGTGGCGCCCTCCGCCCCGACGTAGCAGAAGGCCCGCGCCGGGAGGAGGAACTCGGTGAGCGCCGGGTCGACGTGCACCCGGGCCTTGACCGAACTGAACGGCTGGGCGAAGCCGGTTCCGTTGGTGTCCCAGTAGAACTCGTCGGCGTCGGTGTCCGCGAAGGCGCGCACGACGTTCTGCTGCGTGTAGGTGATGACGTAGGTCTGCCGGCCGTGCACGTATTCGTCGGTGCCGAGCGCGAGTTCGGTGAAGTCGCCGGTGTCGATGAGCTCGTAGTCCACCGGCGAATCGTTGGCGTCGGTGACCGATTCGACGCTCGTGTGCAGCGGGACTCCGTCGTAGTCGTTCGGGATGGCGCGGATCATGCCGCGGTTCTGGTCGAAGTCGGGGAACTCCGCGACGAACGTCTCTACCGTGCGGAGGACCGAGTGCTGCGCATCGTCGCGGGAGAGGGAGTAGTCGGCCTCGAAGGAGGAGAAGGTGAAGTCCTGCACGTCGGCGCGGACGGCGGCCGATGCGGCGAGGGGCGCGGCGACGGGCGCGGCGAGCGCGACCATGGCGGCCAGCGCGAGCGAGGTGGCGATCTGCAGGAGTCTGGTCACAGGGCAGAGCCTAGTGATGCGCGGGGACGGGGCGGTCCCGACAGGCGCTGCAGGCACGACAGGCACGCCAGGCTCGACCCCCGGTGATCGAACTCCGGCTGTGAGGGGTCGCAAATCGACCTTCAATCGGCCAACGAAGGTCGATATGCGACCCCTCACGCGGAGGAGGCGGTCGACCCAAACCGGCGGCGAGCCTGTCAGCGATGATGCTCACTGACAGGCTCGCGCCGCCTACTCGCGCCGCCTACTCGTGCCGACTCAGAGCACGCTCTTCGGAAGACGGTGCACCGTGACCGCGCCGACGGCCGTAAACGGGTGCAGCGGATCGGGCGCTGTGGAGCCGGTGGGCCCCCCGAGGCGAGAGTGCCCGACTGCGCTCATGACGGCGAAGGCATCCCCTTCGTGCCAGCCGCGGTCATCGACCAGGAAGTGGAACATATCCTCGTAGCCGCGGGTGATGCTCTCCTGCACCGGATCTCCCAGGCCGACGAAGATCCACTCATCCGCCGTCTCGACGCGCGGAGCCCGAAGGGTCATACCCTTGACCAGATCGATGCTGACCACGGCAATTCCTTCCGCCTCGATCGCGACGAAGGATGACTCGCCCTCCGCCATGATCGCGTGGATGTCGCCGATCGACAGGTAGGCGCCGTCAATCATGACCGGAAGGTACACCGTCGAGCCCGGGCGGCAATCCGTGACATCCATGTTCCCGCCCTGTGGGTAGGACGGCATGATCGTCGAATTCGTTCCCACGGCTGGTGCCGTGCCGATGCACCCGATCATGGGGAGCGGTTGGAACACGTGGCGATCCGTGACATGCACGCCGGCCGCGTCGATGGGCACCCGCCGGGTGAACATTCCCTCGCCCATAACGTTCTGCAAGGCGCCGGAGCCGGGGAGGCTCACCGACCAACCGCAGTCCTTCAACCGGATCTCGTGGATGGTGACGGCGAGCGCATCGCCCGGTTCGGCGCCTTCGACGTAGACCGGACCGGTGACCGGGTTGATCTGCGCCGTCAGCTTGCCCATGTCGTGGTGCTCGTGCAGTTGCGCGTACACCTCGTCGCTGGTTTCGAATCCGATCCGCTCTCCCGTGCCGGGAACGATGCGGAGGGCCGGGGCGCTATCAGCCGAGAAACCGGGCTGGCCGTGGCTTTTGTCCAGGAAGTGGTCCATGGTCTAGAGGCCGGCCCGCTCTCCGGTAGCCGGAACCGCGAGCGGCTGCTCGAGGTCCTCGCCGGACAGTGCGGTCTTTCGACCGGTGGCGCGGTAGTACAGGAAGACTCCGGCGCCGAGCACGAGCCAGACCAGACCGCCGATCTTGGCCAGGTCGCTGGCGTTGAGAAGGACGTAGCCGATGATGAGGAACCCGACGACCGGCACGATGAGGTGCAGCAGGTAGTTCGTCGACTTCTTGCGCACGATGTAGAACACGATGACCGACAGGTGCAGGAGCATGAACCCGAAGAGCGCGCCGAAGTTGACCAGGGCGGCAATCAGGTCGATCTGGCCGACGAAGAAGAGCACGAGCACGGCGGAGAGCGCCGACACCAGGAGGATCGCATTCTTCGGCACCTGGCGGGTGCTGATCTTGCTCAGGAACTTCGGCAGCTGACGGTCCCGGCTCATCGAGAAGAGCAGCCGGGATGTGGCGGCCTGCGCTGCCATGGCGTTTGCGATTCCGATCGCCAGGACGTTGACCACGAAGAACGTGGTCGCCCAACCGCTGTTGGATGCGGCTTCGACGACGGTGAAGAAGGCATTGCCCACCTCACTGTCGCTGAATGTGCCGCGTCCAGCGGAAAGTGCGCTGGCGAGCCAGGTCTGCAGGATGAAGAAGAAGGCCACGATGAACAGGGCGATGATCATTGCCTTGCCGGCGGAGTTGCGGCCGCCGGTGGACTCTTCGGCCATGGTGGAAATTCCATCGAAACCGAGGAAGCTCAGGACGGCGATGGAGAGCGCTGCTGCGATCAGCGGCCCGGATACCTTGCTTGCGTCCCAGAGCGGGGTGATCGTGAACTCCGCACCGGGCACCGAGCCGCTGGCCAGCGCGTTGACCGCGATGATCACGAAGATGACGACAAAGACCAGCTCGATGGCGAGGAAGACCCGGTTCATCAGCTTGATCGAAGTGATTCCCAGCAGGTTGATCGCGGTGTTGATCGCCACGAAGATGAGCGCCCACATCCACCGCGGGGAGTCGGGGAAGATGCCGATCATCGACTCCGCTGCGAACACGTAGAGCAGAGTCGGGACGAGGAGGTAGTCGAGCAGGATGGCCCAGCCGGCGAAGAATCCGGCCGTGGGGTGGATGCCTCGGCCGACGTAGGAGAAGACGGAGCCGGCCAGGGGAATCGACTTCGCCATCTGCGCGTAGGCGAGGGCCGTGAAGATCATGGCGATGAGGCCGATCAGGTAGACCAGTGGAACCATGCCCTCGGCAGCATTGTACACGGTGCCGAAGATGGCCCACGGGGCAATGGGGACCATGAAGATCAGCCCGTAGATGAGCAGATCGGTGGTGGAGACGGAACGCTTCAGTTCCTGCTTATAGCCGAAGGACTCAAGCTGCTGCTGCGCGTTGAGCTCCGGCGAACTCGGTGATGCGGTCATCGGTGTGTTCTTTCGTTAGGGGTGTGGGTGATGGCGCGGTTCAGGAATCATGGCGAGCAAGGAAGTCGCCAATGACGGCCCGAAACGCCTGGGGGTGTTCCAGGTGCACACAGTGGCTCGCGTCGGGGAAGACGTGACTGGTCACTGTGGGAATGTGGTCGACGAAGGGCTGCCAGGTGCCGGCAGTTGCTTCGTCGAATTCGCCGGCCGCCACGAGCGTCGGCGCCTCGATCAGGTCGAGCCGGTCGATGACGCTCCAGGAGCGCAGAGTGCCGACGACATGGAACTCGTTCGGCCCGTTCATCGTGTGGTAGACGGTGGGTTCCGCCTCCATCTGGGCGACGCTCTCCTGGAAGTCGTCCGGGGTCGGCACAGTGCGGCAGACATGGCGCTCGTAGAAGACGTCGGCCGCCCGCAGGTAGTCCGGATGCGTGATCGCGCCGGTGAGTTCGTACCGGGTCAGGGTCTCCTGCACGTCGTCAGGCAATTGGGCCCGGAGCTCGGCGGCGCCCTCGGCCCACAACGCCATGGATGCGGGCGAATTGCAGATGGCCAGGCTGCGGAGGCCGGCGGGGCGGCGCGTGGCGATCTCGGCGCCCAGCATTCCGCCCCAGGACTGGCCGAGCAGGTGGTAGTCGGACAGGCCCAGCTCTGCAACCAGGTTGGTGAACTCGTCCACGAAGAGCTGGGGATTCCAGAACTCGTCCGGAGCGTCAGGCAGATGGGTGCTGTTGCCGCAGCCGAGCTGGTCGTAATGGATCACGGTACGTCCGGTGTCGGCGAGTTCGCCGAGGTTGCGCACATAGTTGTGGGCCATGCCCGGACCGCCGTGGAGCACGATCAGGGGAAGCGCACCAGCTCGGGCGTCATCCGGCTCGGTGATGCGAACCCACGTCTGCCAGGCCCGGAAGGGAATGGTCCTCGTGGTTACTGTGGGCACTGCACTCCCTTGTGTGATCGCTTGTGTGATTGGCCGTGTGATCGCTTGTGTGATTGGACCGACGAACCGTGAGAATCAGCATGACGCAAGAATGGTCTCGTGACAAGACCAATCTTTCGGGTTTAATATGGCGTAGTACCCGCAGAAACTGCCTGCGAGGCCAACCGCAGATGGAGGATGCCGATGACCGGCAGTGTTCGCTCGCGGCTGGAGCCGGTTGGCGCTCCGTCCGTGGACTCCGCGGGCACCCTGGGCACGCTGCTGGCACCCGTGTCACGCGCGGATGAGATCACGGATCGCCTGATTACCGCGATCGCCATCGGCGAGTACCTTCCCGGCTCAAAGCTGCCTGCCGAACGCGAACTGGCGGCATCCCTCGGAGTGGGCCGCATGACGGTTCGGTCGGCGATCGCGCGGCTTGTGCAACAGGGCCTGCTGGAGACCCAGCGAGGTCGCGGCGGCGGGTCGTTCGTGCGCGAGCAGTGGACCTCGACGTCCAACGCCTCTGTGCGCCGCACGCTGTCTGTTCGCTGGGAGAGCATCCGCGACACCTGCGACGCGGTCAGTCGCCTGCAGGGTGCGATCGCGGGGGCGGCCGCGGAGAAGCGCACCGAGGAAGACACCACCGTGTTGCGCGAGCGCCTCGAAGCCTTCCGCACGGCCGATTCGGGACCCCAGTCGCAGCGCGCGGACGAGCTGCTGCATCTCGCCATCTGCGCGGCAGCGCACAACGAAACGCTTCAGTCCGTGCTGTTCGAGCTTGAATCCCAGGTCAGCATTGCGGCTCCTGCTCACCTGTGGGGGTCGACGACGGGAATGCGGGCCATGGAACTGCGCGCCCTGGCCGACCACGACAGGCTCGTGAATGCGATCTGTGACCAGCGGGCCTCTGACGCGAGCGAGATCGCACTCGAGCACGCCCGAATCGACCTGGAATTGCTTGAGGAAGCACTGCACCGGGCCGGTGCACCCGAGGCCTAGGCGATCCAGCTCTGGCCGTGAGGGGTCGCAAATCGACCTTCAATCGGCCAACGAAGGTCGATATGCGACCCCTCACACGGACGAGCTGCTTGCGTTCCCCTGCCGGCGGGGTCAGGGTGGCCTGTAGCTGCGCGCCGTGCTGCGCGCAATAGATGCGCGCCGGCTGGTACGCGCCGATGATGCGCGCAGACAGGTACGCACCGACACCTACGCGCCGACGATGAGGGAGCCCCAGATGACCCGGACCGTGAAGTCAGCCGACGGAAGCACCCTCGCCTACGAGACGAGGGGCACCGGACCGGTCCTGATCCTCGTGGGCGGCGCGTTCAGCACGCGGCAGTCGGCCGGCGCGATCGCTTCCCTGCTCGCCGCGAACTACCGCGTCTACGCCTACGACCGGCGCGGCCGGGGCGACAGCACCGACATCCAGCCGTATGCCGTCGAGCGCGAGGTCGAGGATCTCGCCGCGCTCATCGAGGCGGCCGGCGGCTCGGCGTTGGTCTACGGGCACTCGTCCGGGGCCGTGCTCGCCCTCGAGGCGGCGGCCGCCGGCCTGCCGATCACGAGGCTCGCCGCCTACGAGCCGCCGTACACGGCCGCGGAGCCGGGGAGTCCCAGCCTCGACGGCTGGGGCCAGAGCGTTCACGCCGCTCTGGATGCCGGCGATCGCGAACGCGCCGCCGTGCTGTTCATGGAGGGCACGGGCGCCGACCCCGCCGCGGTCGAGGGCATGACGCAGCTGCCCTTCTGGCCGGGCATGCTGGCCATCGCCCACACGTTGCCCTACGACCTCGCCCTGGTCGGCGGCGGTTCGGTTCCGATCGAACGCTTCCACCGGATCGCCGTGCCCACGCTGCTTCTGCACGGGAGGAACAGCCCGGCGTGGGCGGGGATCGCCGGGTCCGTGATCGCGGAGGCGATCCCGGGCGCCCGGCAGGTCACGCTTGAGGGACAGGATCACGCCGCCGACCCCGCCGTACTCGCGCCGGCGCTTGTGGAGTTCTTCGGGACCCCGTGATCGAGGCCCGGCCCAGCGGTGACTGCGCGCCCGGTGGCCGCGTGCCCGGTGGCCGCGTGCCCCGGCAGTCGAGCTTGTCGCGACCGGGGTCCCCGCCGAGAGTCGCCGAATGTGCCGAGAGTCGCCGTTGTAGCGGCGATTCTCGGCACATTCGGCGACTCTCGGCGGGCATCCGGATCTCGGCGGAGGGTCTCGACAAGCTCGACCACCGGGCGTGACGAAGTGCGCGGGACATCCGTCTCAGTAGTGAGTTCGATAGGATTCCCTCACCCAACCCGGATGGACGGACGGCCCCATGACGATCACCGAAAAGCCCGCAGCCGCGACCCCGGCAGACTCCGCTCCGCGCAAGGACCTCGCCGCCGTCGTCTACAACCCGATCAAGGTCGACCTCGACAATCTCAAGCGGCTCGTCGGCGCCGAGCAAACCGCGGCCGGCTGGCCGGAGACGCTCTGGCTCGAGACCTCGGAGGACGACCCGGGGCAGGGGCAGGCCGCTGAGGCGATCGCGGCTCGGGCATCCGTCATTCTCGTGGCGGGCGGCGACGGCACGGTGCGCGCCGTCGGCGAGGTCGTGCACGGCACCGACTGCGCGCTGGCCCTGCTGCCGTCGGGCACCGGCAACCTGCTCGCCCGCAACCTCAAGCTGGTGCTCGATGACCTCGAGCTGTCCGTGCGCTCGGCGTTCACCGGCCGCGACCGCACCATCGACGTCGTGCTGATCGACATCGAGCGCGAGGACAAGTCGGTCGACCGGCACACCTACCTCGTGATGGCCGGCCTCGGCCTCGACGCCAAAATGCTCGCGAACACCGACGACGACCTCAAGAAGAAGGCCGGCTGGCTGGCCTACGTCAAGGCGCTGCTCGCGGTCGGCAAGGACAGCCGGGACCTGCATTTCCGGTACCGCCTGAACCAGAAGCCCGAGCAGTCCCTGCGCGCGCACACCATCATCATCGGCAACTGCGGGTCGCTGCCGGCCAAGATCGAGCTGCTGCCGGACGCCGCGGTCGACGACGGCGTGTTCGACATCATCGTGCTCAAGCCCGGAGGCATCTTCGGCTGGCTGCAAATCCTGGGCAAGGTGATCTGGGAGAACGGGGTGCTCAGCCGCACCCGCCTGGGGCGCAAGTTCAAGACCAGGGAGGTCGACGCGCTCAACTACGCCACCGGCACCGAGCTCGTGCTGCGCCTGCACCACCCCGAGGAGATCGAACTCGACGGCGACGGCTTCGGCAAGGCCGTGGCACTGAAGACGTGGATCGAGCCCGGAAGCCTCATCATCCGCGTTCCGCAGGACGCGTAGCCCAGCGGATGCCGCCGGCCGAGCGGGTGCCGCCCGCTACGCTCTGAGCATGGGTCCTGCAGTGAAGCGCGTCGAGGGCACCCTCACGGCGTGGAACGACGAGCGCGGCTTCGGATTCATCAGCGCGACACACGGCGGCGAACGCACCTTCGTGCACATCAAGGCCTTCGCGCCGAGCTCGGCTCGTCCTGCCGTTGGTGACGTTCTCAGTTTCGAGGTCGAGCTGTCGCGCGAGGGGAAACGGCGAGCGCGGCGAGTCCTGGCCAGGGGCCGGTCACGAGGCGAGAGCCCGGCACGGCCTGGAACCCGGCGCAGCTCCGGCCCCGGCACCTACCTCGCGATCCTGGCGTTTGCGATCGGCTACCTGCTGATCAGCCTCGTCTGGCCGCTCCCGTACTGGGTCGCCGGGATCTACCTCGGCGTGAGCATCCTGAGCTTCATCGTGTACGCGGCCGACAAGTCCGCGGCCCGCGGGGGCCGACGGCGCGTGCCGGAGAGCACGTTGTTCTTCCTCGGTTTCGCCGGTGGCTGGCCGGGCGCAGTCGTCGCCCAGCAGGTGCTCCGCCACAAGACGCAGAAGGCGAGCTTCCGCTCGGTGTTCTGGGCCACTGTCGTGGCGAATGTCGCGGTGTTCGTCGTGTTCGCGACGCCGCTGTTCGCCGAATTCGCGGCCTGGACCACTCGCCCGCTCTGAGCCCGGCGCGCTGTGACCCCGGAACGCTGTGACCCCGGCGCGCTGTGACCTCCGGCGCGCTGTGACCTCCGGAACGCTGTGAGGGGTCGCAAATCGACCTTCCCGAGGCCCGGGAAGGTCGATTTGCGACCCCTCAGGGAGAGGACCGCGGGCAGAGGGGTGCGGCGCGTGCGCCCGCGACCCCTCAGCGCTAGGACTGCGGGTTTAGTACCAGTTGAACGACTGCGAGTGCGACCAGGCGGCGCACGGAGTCCCGTACGACGAGGCGCTGATGTACTCGAGGCCCCAGGCGACCTGCGTGGTCGCGTTGGTCGCCCAGTCGGAACCGGCCGTGGCCATCTTGCTGCCGGGCAGCGCCTGCGGGATGCCGGTGGCCCCGCTGGGGTTGTAGGCCTTGTAGTTCCAGCCGGACTCCTTCTCCCAGAGCTGGCTGAGGCAGGAGAACTCGCCGCTCCCCCAGCCGTACTTCGACTGGGCCATCGCCCGGGCGGTCGCCTTCGCGCCTTCCGGCGTGTTGGATGTCGCCAGCGACTTTGCGACCTCGGCGGCGGCGGCCTGGGCTGCGGCGACCTTGGCGGCAGCGGCAGCAGCAGCGGCGCGGTCGGCCTCGGCGGCAGCGAGCGTCACGGACACGGTCTCGGCCTTCGTCTCGGCGGTCAGTGAGACGACCTTGTCGAGGGGCAGGGTCTCGAAGCTGGCCAGCGAGCTGGCGACCTCGGTGAGGTCGGACGCATCCACCTTGTGCTTGTTGGCTGCGATGACCTTGTTCGCGGCGGCCAGGGCGATGGTGGCATCCTGCTCGGTGTGCGCCTTGGCGATCCCGGCGTAGGAGCCGAGCTGGGCGCGGTCGAAGCCGGTGCTTTCGGCCAGCTCGGTGGTGGCCGCGACGCGTTCCTGCGCCTCGGCCGAGGCCTGGGCCGCGAACGCGCCGCCGGTGACGAGGCCGACGACCGCGAGGGACGCGGCGCCGAACATCGCGATGCGGTGCGATCGTTCCTTACGGGTCTTCTTGTTCTGCCTGCGGGTGGTTTCGAGTGTTGATTCAGAGCGCATAGATGTATTCCAGATTGCGTGCCCACGCATCGTGGCGTCGGGGCTCGCTGAGCATCGGGCCTGCACGCTCGGGATCGGCGCAGGCGAAACGACTACCGTGCCAGCGGTTTCTGACCGAACAATCTGTTTAACCTCCGAAAGTCCTGTGTAGAGGTCGCCGAGGCGTGTTGTGGCGCGGGTTTCGCGCGTGGCGAACGAGTGGAAAGTTGGTGCCCTGCCAGGCCGGGCCGTGGGGGACCGCGCTGCCGAATTTCAGGACCGGGATCGGCAGAATACCCCAGGCAGACAAGGCCGCGGCGACTGCGGGGGTGTTGTTCGACGGGATGGTCGCCTCCGGGCCTGAAGTTGCTCGCGCCCCCTCGCCCTGCCTCGCACGGCGGAGCACAATGGCTGCGTGTTCGACGAGTCGGCCTCGCCATGGGGTCGCCTGGCCAGGACCCTGACAAGGACCAGACCAGACCATGACAAGGACGGAGCGAGAAGATGCCCAAACTTTCCCGAGATGACCAGGCGAACCTGGTGACGGAGCCGACGATGCCCGGCTACGAGACCCGCTACACGGTGACCAACGGGTACGTGATGGATATCTCGAAATACCCGGAAGCGGCCGATTTCACGCCGTACTACCGCGGCCTGCCCGAGGACCGCTGCCAGGGCACCCACTGGGGCTATGTGATCCGCGGCCAACTCACGATCCACCGGCCGGAGGGCGACGAGGTCTTCAACGAGGGCGACGCGTACATCATCACCCCCAACCACACTCCGGAGGTCGTGGCGGGAACCGAGCTCGTGGAGTTCACCTCGGAGGAAGACGCGACCCGCACGATGGCGGTCGTGACCCGCAACATGCAGGGCGCCTCGGACACCGACTGACGGCGCGCATCGCCTGACGCCGCCGTTCCCTGAGGGGTCGCATATCGACCTTCCGGATGCCCCGGAAGGTCGATATGCGACCCCTCACGTCGGCGGGCACGCGGCGCGGGGGCGCAGGCGACGCCCTCAGGTCGCCCGCGCAGGGCGCGACGCACGCGGCGACGGCGTGCAGGCGGGCAGGCGCGCAGGCGGGCAGGCGCGCAGGCGGG
>NZ_SOEZ01000067.1 GCF_004402215.1 Cryobacterium tagatosivorans | reverse complement strand
GGGCGCGAGAGTGGCCGCGGCAGACGCGGGCGCGGGCGCGAGCGGCACCGCGGCGGGTGCGGGCTCGAGGACGTTCGTCGCGGGCGTTGCCGCCGCGGCAGGCGCAGGAGTCGCCGCGGCAGGGGCCGGCTCGAGGGGAGCCGCGGCTGCTGCAGGAGCGACGAGCTCGCGTTCGCGCAGTTCCCGAAGCTCACGTCGAGTGAGCGGCTGCGCCGTCCCCGTGGGGTCACTTTCACCGGACACACTGGCATCCGGAGTTGAGGAGTGACGTGACAAAGGGTGGGACTTTCGCAGGCGGCGGGCAGGTGGCGAGGTGCTCATCTTGGCCAACGCCAAAATAACGATTGGGTCAAGGCTAACCCGCGAGGACCCGGAATTCCAGTTGACTCACCCGGATGACACCCGAAAACGGGTCGCGTTCCGCCCCCGTCCGTTCACCTTGCGGACACCCGGGAACCCCCGGCAACCGCGCCAATCCGGGGGCTGGGGCCGCGGCGGCCGACCTGTCGGGCTCAGGCGCCCGCCGCGGCCGGCCCGGCCGCAAAGATCTCTGCGAGCAGGGGCTCGAAGGCGTCGTAGAGGTCCGGAGCGCCCGCGATGAGCAACTCGCTGCCCTCACGGTCCACCCCGAAACCGCCGACGCGGGCGCCGGACTCCCGGGCGATCAGGGCGCCCGCCGCGTGGTCCCACGGGTGGAGCCCGCGCTCGTAATACAGGTCGAGACGACCCGCCGCCACACCGCACAGGTCGAGGGCGGCGGAACCGATCCGACGGATGTCCCGCACCCGCCCGATCAGCTCGCGTACGGCCGTCGCCTGCTCCACCCGGCGGGAAGCACTGTAGGAGAAGCCCGTTCCGATGAGGGCCAGCTCGAGCGGCACGCCCGTGTTGGCCCGCAGCGTCCGGTCCGCCAGGAACGCGCCAGCCCCGGCCATCGCGGTGAACAGCTCCCCTGCGGCGGGGTTGAACACGGCCCCGGCCAGGGCGGTCCAGCCGGCCGGGTCCGGGTCGCCCTCGACGACGGCGATGCTGACGGCGTAGGCGGGGATCCCGTAGAGGTAGTTGACCGTGCCGTCAATCGGGTCGACCACCCAGGTGAGCCCGGATGTGCCGGCACTGGCGTCCGACTCCTCGCCGTAGAAACCGTCGTTCGGCCGGGCATCCGCGATCAGGGCACGGATGAGCGCCTCGGTCTCGCGGTCGGCGTGGGTGACGATGTCCTCGGCCGACGACTTGGTGGCGGCAATCGTGGCGCCGGCTTCCCGTCGCTCCCTGGCCAGGCCGCCCGCGGCGAGCGCGATCTCGCGGGCAAGAGTGAGCAATCCGGTGTGGGCTGGCGCGGTCATGGCTCCACGCTAGCCGGATGCGCAAAAAAAGAAGCCCCGCACGTCACCTCCGGAGAGGATCGTGCGGGGCTTTCATCCCGGTCACTACCGGGCATGTGGCGAGTGCGAGATTCGAACTCACGAAGGCTACGCCGTCTGATTTACAGTCAGATCCCTTTGGCCACTTGGGTAACTCGCCAGTACGCACCCGACCATATGAGATCACGTGACCGGAGGCGCTGAATCAGAATACTAGGCTCAGGGCCCTACTGAGAAATCAGCGATGCAATCGGCACGCGCCGGCGTCGATATGATTCCTCCAGACCCCTCTTCAGCCCGGTTAGGAAACCCCATGGTCGGCATCGACGAGGTAGCCCGCCTCGCCGGCGTGTCCACCGCCACCGTCTCCCGGGCGCTCAGCGGCAGCGCCCACGTGTCGCCGGCGACCCGGGTCAAGGTCGAGGCCGCGGCCGGGGAACTCGGCTACGTCGTCTCGTCCACCGCGTCCAGCCTCGCGTCCGGCCGGATGAAGAACATCGGCGTCGTGGTGCCCTTCCTCAACCGGTGGTTCTTCTCCAGCGTCGTCGAGGGCGCGCAGCAGACTCTCCTGCGCAACGGCTACGACCTCACCCTCTACAACCTGACCGGCGGCGGGGAAGAGCGACGCAGTGTCTTCGAACACTTCCTCTTGCGCCAGCGAGTGGATGCCGTGATCGCGATCTCCCTGGAACTGACCGAAGACGAGGTGGCCCGCCTGCACGCCCTCGGCAAGCCCCTCGTGGGCGTCGGCGGCCCGATCCCCGGCGTGCGCACCCTCACCATCGACGATGTCGCGGTCGCGCGGCTGGCGACCGAGCACCTCCTCGCCCTCGGCCACAGCCGGATCGCGCACATCGGCGGCAACAAGGCGTTCGACCTCGACTTCCACCTGCCGACGAACCGCCGCATCGGCTACGAGTACGCCCTGACCGAGGCCGGGATCGACCCGTCCCCGGAACTGTTCCAGCCGGCGGACTTCACCATGGCCGGCGGCTACCAGGCGGCCAAGCAGCTCCTCGGCCGGGCGCACAACCGGCCCACCGCGATCTTCGCGGCGTCCGACGAGATGGCGATCGGCTGCATCCTGGCCGCCCGCGACCTCGGCATGGTCGTGCCGCGGGACGTGTCGGTCATCGGCATCGACGACCACGAACTGGCCGAGTTCTTCGGGCTGAGCACGATCGCGCAGTTCCCCAAGGGGCAGGGGGAGGCCGCGGTGGAGATCCTCCTCGACCAGCTGCATCCGGGCCAGCACGACCAGGCAGGACTGAACACCCCCATGCCGTTCGAGCTGATCGTGCGCTCGAGCACGGCCCGGCCGCAGTAGCGGGCCCGGCGCGACTCAGGAACTGCGCTGGTACCGCCACGGCAGGCCGGTCATGTCCAGGCGGTGCCTCGGGCCCTCCGCGTCGACGAGCTCCGGCGCGCCGAAGGAGACGTCGCCCTCCCAGACGACGACCAGGGGGTCGGCATGGAACCGGGACGCGAAGTACTCGGGGTCGGCCGCCCGGGCCCGGGCGAGGGCATCCTCGGCCGAGGAGGTGCCGACGAGCGCGCTGAGGCTCACCCAGGTCGGCGGCGCCAGCCGGAACCGTCCGGAGGCGTGGCGGTCCAGCGCCTCCGCGGGGGAAATCCAGATGTGGTCGACGCTCTCGTCGGGGTTCAGCACAACCGGGTCGCCGGGCGCCTTCGCGTAGTAGAACCAGGTCTGGAAACGCCTCGCCTGGGTCTCGGACGGGGTCCAGCGCGCGACCGTGACGAGGGCGTCCACCGTGACCGTCAGGCCGGTTTCCTCGAGCGTCTCTCGCGCCGCCGCCTGGCGGGCCGCCGCCTGGTCATCGCCGGGCGCCGACAGCGCCGCATCCTCCGGGTCGACTCGGCCGCCCGGGAACACCCAGGCGCCGGCGAAGGATCCTCGATGATGGGGTCGCTCCAGCAGGAGCACTTCGACACCCCTGGCCGAGTCCCGCAGCAGGATGACGGTCGCTGCCGGCTCTGCCGGGGTCGCCGGCTCGGGGGATTCACTCGGGCGCATGTCCACCACGATAGGCCACCGGGGGCTCTTGCCGATGGGCGGAATCACTCCCCCGGCGTCCGGCCCCCGGAGCTGCGGCGGTAGGCTGCCGGGCATGGGAAACAACGGGAAACCCGGGCCGCGCGGGAGAACCCGCAGCAGCATCCTGACCCGCACCCTGCTCGCCCCCAACGCCGGACCGATGACGCTCGACGGCACCAATTCCTACCTCATCGGCGCGCCGGGCGCCGCGTCGGTCGTGGTGGTCGATCCGGGTCCGGTCGATGACGGCCACCTGGCCGCGCTTGCCTCGGCGGGACCCGTGGAACTCGTACTGATTACCCACCACCACCCCGATCACACCGCCGCGAGCGTGCGGTTCGCGCGGCTGACCGGCGCCCCGGTGCGGGCCGTCGACCCCGCGTTCTGTGTCAACGGTGACCCGCTGCGGGACGGGGAGGAGATCAGCGCCGCGGGCACCCGCATCCGCGTGGTCGCGACGCCCGGGCACACGGCGGATTCGGTCTGCTTCCACCTGCCCGATGACGGGCCGAACGGCTCCGTGATCACCGGCGACACCATCCTCGGGCGCGGGACGACCGTGATCGTTCACCCCGACGGCTCCCTCGGCCCGTACCTGCAGTCGCTGTCCGCACTGCGCGCGCTCGGCCCCGCGACGGTGCTGCCGGCGCACGGCCCGACGCTTCCCGACCTCGCGGCGACCTGCGAGGAGTATCTCGCGCACCGGCGCGATCGTCTCGACCAGGTGCGCCGCGCGCTGGCCGACCTCGGGCCGGGCGCGACGGTCGAGCAGGTCACCGACCGCGTGTACGCCGAGACGGATGCCGCGGTGCGGTTCGCGGCGGAGGCATCCGTTCGCGCCCAGCTGGAGCACCTGCGGGAACCGGGCGACCCGCCCGGGCGAGGCGGAACTCGGTAGCATTGCACGCATGGCAGATTCAACGTTCGACATCGTCAGCAAGGTCGACCAGATGGAGGCGGACAACGCCCTCCACCAGGCCCAGAAGGAGGTCGTACAGCGCTACGACTTCAAGAACGTGGGGGCGTCGATCGAGCAGAGCGGCGAGAAGGTGCTCATGAAGGCCACCAGCGAAGAACGCGTCAAGGCGATCCTCGAGGTGTACGAGGCCAAGCTGATCAAGCGCGGCATCTCGCTGCGCAGCCTGGACGCCGGCGAGCCGTACGCGTCGGGCAAGGAGTACCGGATCGAGGCGTCGCTCAAGGCCGGCATCGACCAGGAACAGGCGAAGAAGATCAACAAGATCATCCGCGACGAGGCGCCCAAGAGCGTGAAGAGCCAGATCCAGGGTGACGAGCTGCGGGTCAGCTCGAAGAGCCGGGACGACCTGCAGTCCACGATGGCGCTGCTCAAGGGCAAGGACCTCGACGTCGCCCTCCAGTTCGTGAACTTCCGCTAGCCTCCGCCGAAAACCGCAGCAGGTCGGGCTCCTGAACATCGGGGTGAACGCGTAGGCGGCTACTGACTGCACCCCCGGTAGGCTCGCAGCAGATCCGTGAGTCAACCCGAGGGAGCATCATGATCGACCGCGACAGACTGGCCCACCTGCACGAGCGCGAACTGGCGAGTTTCGCAAGCCGGAATCCGAAGTCCGCCACCGCGTACGCCGGCGCGACGCATCTCTTCGGCAAGGTGCCGATGACGTGGATGAACAAGAAGGCCGGCGGGTTCCCGCTCTATCTCGCGGGCGCCAGGGGCAACCGGGTCACCGACATCGACGGGCACGAGTACATCGACTTCGCGCTCGGCGACACCGGTGCCATGGCCGGGCACTCCCCGCAGGCCGTGGTCGACGCCATCGGACGCCGCATCTACGAGCAGGGCGGCCTGACCACCATGTTGCCGACCGAGGACGCCGAATGGGTGGGCGCGGAGCTCACCCGCCGGTTCGGGGTCGACCGGTGGAGCTTCTCGCTCACCGCGACCGACGCGAACCGCTGGGCCATCCGCCTGGTGCGCGCGCTCACCGACCGCCCGAAGATCCTGTTTCACAGCTACTGCTACCACGGCAGCGTCGATGAGTCGCTCATCGTCGTCGGCCCCGACGGGGAGGGCATGAGCCGACCCGGCAACGTCGGCGCGCCCGTCGACGTGACCCAGACCAGCCGGGTGGCGGAGTTCAACGACCTCGAGGGCCTCGAGCGCCAGCTGGCGCACGAGGATGTCGCCGCGGTGCTGATCGAGCCGGCACTAACCAACATCGGCATCGTGCTGCCCGATCCGGGCTACCACGAGGCCGTGCGCGAGCTCACCCGCAAGTACGGCGCGCTCCTCATCATCGACGAGACGCACACCTTCTCGGCCGGGCCAGGCGGCGCCACGAAGGCCTGGGGCCTGGACCCGGACATCGTGGTGATCGGCAAGGCGATCGGCGGCGGCATCCCGAGCGGCGCGTACGGCCTGTCCGCGGAGATCGCCGACCGGGTGCTCGGCCGCACCGACCTCGACCTCGTCGACATGGGCGGTGTCGGCGGCACCCTGGCCGGCAGCCCGCTGTCGGTCGCCGCCATGCGCGCCACCCTCGAGCACGTGCTCACCGATGACGCGTTCGACGGCATGATCGCCACCGCGACCCTGTTCACGGAGGGCATGCAGCGCATCCTGGACGAGCTGGACCTGCCGTGGGCGATCAACCAGCTCGGCGCCCGTGCGGAGTACCGGTTCGTGAAGCCGTACCCGCGCACCGGCACCGAGGCGCACGAGGCCGCGGACGAGGGGATCGAGGACTTCCTGCACCTCTACCTGGCGAACCGGGGCATCCTGCTGACGCCGTTCCACAACATGGCGCTGATGTCCCCCGACACGACCGCCGCGGACGTCGACGCACACCTGGCCGTCTTCGAGGCCGCCGTCCGCGAGCTCCTCGACCGCTAATCCCGCGCCACCCCCCACGCCGAACTGAGAGTTTGGCACCTTCCCGGGTTCCGGGAAGGTGCCAAACTCACAGTTCGGCGGATGACGGGTGGGGCTATTCGGCGCGGGAGATGTCGACCATGTCGGGGCGCGGGACGACCTTGACGCGCGTGCGACCGTCCTCGGCGCCCAGGGCGAGCTCGTGCTGGTCGAGGTTGTGCCAGCCGGCCAGGTTCGTGTAGCGAATGCCGCGTTCGTCGAGCAGGTCGATGATGCTCTGCTCGGAGGGCGCCTCGGGCCGCCACCAGTTGCCGAGGTCGTTGATCAGGTGCCTGATCGTCTCCATCGCGTCCGACTTGGTGTGGCCGATCAGGCCGACCGGGCCGCGCTTGATCCACCCGGTCACGTAGACGCCGTACATCTGCTGGTTGGCGCTGGCCGAACCGGACGACGGGGCGCCCTTCCAGAGCACCTGTCCCTCGCGGTTGGGTATGACGCCGCGCTTCTTGTCGAACGGGATGCCGGGCAGCGGCGTGCCGAAGTAGCCCACCGCCCGGTACAGGGCCTGGATCGGCAGCTCGCGGATCTCGCCGGTCCCGACGACCCCGCCCGCGCCATCCGGACGGGTGCGCTCGTACCGGAACGCGCCGACCCGGCCCGTGCCGTCGTCGACGACCTCGACCGGCTTGGCGAAGAAGTGCAGGTGCAGCCTGCGGCTCGCCTGACCGGTCTCGCGCTGTCGCCACTGGTTCAGCACCTTGTCGATGACGAAGACCTGCTTGTTGCTGGCGACCGCGTCCCTGGCCGCGTCGTCGTAGTCGAAATCCTCGTCGTAGAGCACGATGTCCACGTCGCGCAGCTCGCCCAGTTCCCGCAGTTCCAGCGGGGTGAACTTGACCGATGTCGGCCCGCGGCGCCCGAACACGTGCACGTCGGTGACCGGCGAGGCCTTCAGCCCCTCGTAGACGTTGGCCGGGATCTCGGTGGTCAGCAGGTCGTCGGCGTGCTTGGCCAGGATGCGCGCCACGTCGAGGGCCACGTTGCCGTTGCCGATGACGGCCACCTCTTCGGCCTCGAGCGGCCACGTGCGCGGCACGTCGGGATGCCCGTCGAACCAGCTCACGAACCCGGCCGCGCCGTAGGAACCCGCGAGATCGATGCCGGGGATCCTGAGGTCGGCGTCGCGCACCGCGCCGGTGGCGAAGATCACCGCGTTGTAGTGCTTCTTGAGGTCGTCGAGGGTGATGTCGGTGCCGTAGCGCACATTGCCGAACAGCCGGATGTCCCCGCGATCGAGCACGTTCCGCAGCGCGCTGATGATGCCCTTGATCCGCGGGTGGTCGGGGGCGACCCCGTACCGCACCAGCCCGTACGGCGCCGGGAGGTGGTCGAACAGGTCGATGGACACGTCGAAGTTCCGCTCGGCCTTGAGCAGGATGTCGGCGGCGTAGATGCCCGCGGGCCCCGCGCCGACTATGGCCAATCGCAACTTGGTCATGGGAGCCCTTCTAGCTGGAACGCTCGACGATTGTTTCGGCAAAGCGGGTGAGCGCCTTCTTGACGGATCCGGCAGGCAGGGGCTCGAGCGCCGCGACCGCGTTGCGGGCCCAGCCGTGCGCCTCGGCGAGCGTCTCCGCGGTCACCTCGTGCTCGCGCAGCGCCGTGATTGCCGCGTCGGCGACGGCGGAGGGCTCGCCGCCGCTGGACATCACGTCCTGTTCGAGCCGCGTCACCAGGGAGGCGGCGCTCGCATCCGTCTCGGCGCGCTCGCGCAGGCGCAGGAGCGGCAGTGTGGCGACCCCGGCCCGCAGGTCGGTTCCGGGCACCTTGCCGGTCGACTCGGGCTGGGGGGACAGGTCGATGACGTCGTCGATGAGCTGGAAGGCCACGCCGATTCGCTCGCCGAACAGCACGACCGGTCGTTCGAACTCGCCCGGGGCTCCGGAGAACACGACGCCGGCCTGCGCGGCGGCCGCGATGAGCGACCCGGTCTTGTCGGCGAGGACCTGGATGTAATGCTGCACCGGGTCCGCGCCGCCCTGCGCTCCGACGGTTTCGTGCAGCTGGCCCAGCACGAGTCGCTCGAAGGTGTCCGCCTGCAGGCGGATGGCGCGCTCGCCCAGCCGGGCCATCAGCTGGCTGGCCCTGGCGAAGAGCAGGTCGCCGGTGAGGATGGCGACGGAGTTGCCCCACACGGTCTGCGCGCTCGGGATGCCGCGCCGTTTTTCGGCATCGTCCATCACGTCGTCGTGGTAGAGCGAGGCCAGGTGGGTGATCTCGATCGCGGTCGCCGCGGTCACCACGTCGGGCACCGAGCCGGCGCCGAGGTGGGCGGTGAGGAGGGCGAGCATCGGGCGCACACGCTTGCCGCCGGCGTTCAGCAGGTAACGGCTGGTCACGTTCGCGATTTCGTCGGCGAAGGTGACCTCGGCGAGCAGGCCCGCCTCGACCTGCACGATGCCGGCATCGATGCCGGCGACCAGCACCCGGTCGGCGGCCGTCGAGAAGATGCGGTCGCCCAGACCCAGTTGCGACGTCACCGATGAACTGCGGCGGATCACGGGAGCGCTCGGTTTCACTCTGTCAGCCTAAACGATGGGAGTTGGGAAGAAATCAGGAGTCCGCCGCCGGCGTAGCCGCCGGCGTAGCCGCCGGCTTGACCCCGCGGTGCAGGGCGACAATCCCGAGGGTCAGGTTGCGGTGCGCGACGGAGGCGAAACCGGCCTCGCCCAGCCAGCCGCCGAGCGTGGCCTGGTCCGGCCAGGCCGCGATCGACTCGCCGAGGTAGTCGTAGGCCTCCGCGTTGGAGGAGGCGAGCTTGACGATCCGGGGCATGACGTGGTTGAGGTAGGCGAAGTAGCCGGCGCGGATCGGCGCGAACGGCGGCGTCGAGAACTCGCAGATGACGAGGCGCCCGCCGGGCTTCAGCACCCGGTAGAACTCGGCGAGGGCTTTCTTCGGCTCGACGACGTTGCGGAGCCCGAACGAGATCGTCACGGCGTCGAACTCGTCGTCGGCGAAGGGAAGCGCCGTCGCGTCCGCCTGCACGAACTCGAGGTTCGGGTTGTCGGCGTGGCGCGTCCGGCCGACCTCGATCATCCCGCTGGAGAAGTCGGCGGCGACGACGTGCGCGCCGGTGCGGGTGAGCGCGGCGCTGGAGGTGCCCGTGCCGGCGGCGATGTCGAGGATGCGCTCGCCCCGCTGCGGGCCGACCGCCTTCGTCGTCGCCAGGCGCCACAGGGCGGCGTTGCCGACCGAGAGCACCGCGTTCGTGCGGTCGTAGTGCGTGGAGACCTGGTCGAACATGGCGGCAACCTGCGCCGGCTGCTTGTTGAGGTCTGCCCTGGTCATCCCTCCAGTCTAGGTCGGGCCGGGCCCCGCCGGACTCGGGCGTAGTCTGGACCCGTGAATGTGCAGGCCCTGACGGTCGAAACCACCCCGATTCCCGACATCCGCCAGCTCATTCCGCTGCTCGACCGGCGCGACCCGCTGCTCTGGATGCGTCGGACCCAGGGCCTGGCCGGCATCGGCACCGCGCTTCGGCTCGAGTTCTCCGGGCCGACCCGCATGACGGATGCCGCCCTCGCCTGGCGCCGCGTGGTGGAGGCGGCCACGGTCACCGACCCGCTCGCCCGCACCGGCACCGGCCTGCTCGCGTTCGGCGCCTTCGCCTTCGCCGAGTCCTCCGCCGAGGCCAGCGTCCTGATCGTGCCGCAGGTCGTCGTCGGCCGGGAGGACGGGCAGTGCTGGGTGACCAGGATCTGGCCCACCGGCTCTGCCGCGCCGGACATCCCGCTCGAGCTGCACCCCCTGGGCGCCGAATACCGGGTCTCGCTCGGCCCCGGGTCGCTGCCGGCGGACGGCTACCGGGCCGTGGTCGCCGAGGCGGTCGGGCGGATTGCCGCCCAGGACCTGAGCAAGGTCGTGCTTGCGCGCGACCTGGTCGGCCGGCTGCCCGCCGGGGCCGACCTGCGCCGGCCGATCACCGAGCTCGCCGGCGGTTACCCGGACTGCTGGACCTACGCCGTCGACGGGCTGTTCGGCTCGAGCCCGGAGACCCTGATCCGGGCCGACCACGGAGAAGTGAACGCCCGGGTGCTCGCCGGGACGATCTCGCGGGGGACGGATCCCGTGGCCGACACCGAGGCCGCCCTCGCCCTGGCGACCTCGACCAAGGACGGCGACGAGCACGAGTTCGCCGTGCAGAGCGTGCTGCAGTCGCTCCGCCCGCACACCTCGCACATCACCACGAGCGAGATCCCGTTCACGGTGAAACTGCCCAACCTCTGGCACCTCGCGACCGACCTCGAGGGCACGCTGAGTGACGGCTCGACCTCGCTGGACTTGATCGCCGCGCTGCACCCGACGGCCGCGGTGGCCGGCACGCCCACGCAGAGCGCCCTCGCGCTCATCCGCGAGCTGGAGCCGTTCGACCGCGGCCGGTACGCCGGGCCGGTGGGCTGGGTCGGCGCGGACGGCGACGGCGAGTGGGCCATCGCCCTGCGCTGCGCCCAGGTCGGTCCGGACGGTGACGTCACCGCGTACGCGGGCTGCGGCATCGTGCTGGACTCGGACCCGGAGAAGGAGCTCGCCGAGACCCGGATGAAGTTCCGGCCGGTCGTCGAGGCCTTCGACTGACCCCGCCGGTGCCGCTCAGGAGGCGCGGAGGCGGGCCTTTTCCTTCTTGATGTCGTAGTCAGCTTCCGGCCAGCTGAGCTCCATCCGGGTGAGCGCGTCGATGAGCAGGTGCTGCACCGCGAGGCGGGCGTACCACTTGTGGTCGGCCGGAACGACGAACCACGGGGCCGCCTTCGTCGATGTCCGCTCGAGGGCCACCTGGTAGGCCTCCTGGTACGCGGGCCAGTGCAGCCGCTCGTCGACGTCTCCCGGGTTGTACTTCCAGTACTTGTCCGGCCGATCGAGCCGCTCTGCGAGGCGCGACTTCTGCTCGTCGGAGCTGATGTGCAGCATCACCTTGATCACCGTCGTGCCGTCGTCGGCGAGCTCCTGCTCGAACGCGTTGATCTCGTCGTAGCGCTGGTCGATCGTCTCCAGGGGGGACAGCTCCCGCACGCGGGCGATCAGGACATCCTCGTAGTGCGAACGGTCGAAGACACCGATGCGGCCGGCGCGGGGAAGCTGCTTGCGGATGCGCCAGAGGAAGTCGTGCGACAGCTCGGCTTTGGTGGGCGCCTTGAAGGCGAAGTGGTCGATGCCCTGCGGGTCGGCGGCGCCGACGACGTGGCGAACGATTCCGCCCTTGCCGGACGTGTCCATGGCCTGGAGCACGAGGAGCACCTTGCGCTCGTCCCCGTCCTGGCTGTCGGCGAAGAACATCTCCTGCTGGTGGCGGAAGATGTTCGCCCCCTTGCGCAGCGCCTCGGCCGAGTGCTTCTTCTTGCCGTCAAACCCGGGGGTCGCCGACGTGTCGACGTCCGCGAGGCTGAAGCCTGGTTTCACGCGGAGCGAGTCGATTGGGTCGACCGTCCAGAACTTCTCGATTTTCGCCTTCGCGCCCATGCCGAGCCCCTTCCTCAGTGATCAGTCCGCCTACCCTATCGCCGCGGGTACCCGCGAGGCGGCTATCGGGCGAGGGGAACTTCGAGGATGCTCGGACCGCGAGGCGGGGCGGTCAGCGCGCGTTCGAGCTCGCTCCGTGTCGCGGCGCGGCCGTACTCCCAGCCGTAGGCCGCGGCGAGCGCGGACAGGTCGACCTGCTGGGGCGTGAACAGCACGCGGTCGAGGGCCGCGGCCGGAGCCGAAGCGGCCACCTCGAGCCCGTCGAAGATGCTGCCTCCTCCGTCGTTGCCGACGATGACTTGCAGCCGGGGCAGCGGCTCCCCCGGCGCCAGGAGCAACGACCCGGCATCGTGCAGGAGGGCGAGGTCGCCCAGCAGCAGCCTGGTCGTGCCGGTCGAACGAGGATCCGGCCCCGCCTGGCCGGCCAGCGCGATTCCGATGGCCGTGGCGATGGTGCCATCGATCCCGGCCAGTCCCCGGTTGGCGTGCACCGTGATCTTCTTGCCCGGCACCCGGCTGTCGGCCTCCCGGATCAGGCGGGAGGCGCCGAGGACCAGGCGGTCGTGCGGCCAGGACGCGCGCCACACGGCATCCACGAGAAGGGGCCGGGTGACCGGGGCGCGCATGAAGGCGAGTTCGGCGCGGGTGATGCCGCGCTCATCGATCGGCGCGGCGGCCAGGGCCGGGTCGGCCGCGAGGATCTGCCGGCTGGTCATCACCCACCGACCGAGCCACTCTCGTGCCTCCGGGGTCGCCGCGGCGGCTGCGACCGCCTCGTCCGGCCGGGCAGCGGCGGCGAAGTGCGCCACCCGGCGACCGGGGTTGTACCGCTCGGCGCCCGGGGAGACCACGACGATGGCCTCAACGTCGCCTCGCTGGAGCAGGGCGGGGATTTCCCGGCTCAGCGTGGGGTGGCCGAACACGATCGCTCGCTCGATCCGGCCGCCGAACTCGGGGTCGCGGAGCAGTTCGCGGTAGGCCGCGACGAGGGTGGGTCCGAAGCGGGCGCCGCTGGAGACCTCGGCCAGCAGCGGCCAGCCGGCGGCGCGGGCGAGCTCCTCGGCCGCCGGGCCGGCCGCGTGGCCGGCGATGACGACCGTGCGCGGGCCGGCCGGCACGACCAGGGTCCGTTCGCTCGGGGCCGCAGGCCCGGCGAGCCCTGCGCGGTCGGTCGGGTCGGTCGGGTCGGTCGGCGGAGCGTCGGCGGCCAGGGTCACCGCCGTGGACAGCGGCTCCCTGAAGGCCAGGTTCAGGTGCACCGGCCCGGGGTCGGCCGAGCGGACGCCGGTCGACGCCTC
>NZ_SOEZ01000020.1 GCF_004402215.1 Cryobacterium tagatosivorans | reverse complement strand
ATCCGAGTCCACTGGTCATCGGTCAGCAGAGCAGTACGCGACATTCCTCCAGCCTCCCAAACGAATCACGATTCGATTAGGAGACACGCCCTAGGCGCCAGTCCTCCAACGTGCGCTCGGGCAGTCGGAGCAGCTCGGCGAGTTCGTGCTGGGTGAGGAAGGTCGGAGTGATCTGCTTCGTCGCGTCCATACCCAAGAGGTGCGCGACCGAAGCCGTGACTAGCCAGATTGGGGCGTGACGGGTCCGTATCAGCCCGGGCAGCAGAACGGCCCTGCCACTCCGCACGGGGTTCTTGGTGCCGTTTCTGGTAATTTGGCCCGCTTCGGGCCTGGAGGGAAGGATGGCCGATGGGTGATTTGGCCGCGGAATCCTGCGCCTGCTACTGCTGGGGTACCTGGACTCGAACCAAGAACAACTGATGCGAGCCGGGCTGCCTGTCTCGGCGGCTCTCCACCCCTGAGTCCCGCATGATTTCGCGGAAGTTAATGAACTCAGTTTACGCGTTGCTACGTGTCGATACGGGCTGTTTCTGGCACTTTCCGGGGGTTTTTGGCACTCAAAGTGGCACCCGCGAAACTCGGCATGAACTCGGCCGGAAGCCGCGCCGTTCGCCGCCCCTGAGAGCAAAATGTCTTTCGGGCGGGGTAAACGGAACGACTCCTTCAGTCGGAGCGCCGCAGCCCATTCGCGGCGCGGGCGAGTGCGAGTGCGGTTCCCATCTGACCCTGCATCGTTCGAGGTGATCGAACTCGTCTTGAATCACGAACGCGGCGTAATCCGAAAACGGGTTGTCATTGCACGTATGCGGTCTCGAGTGCGACTTGGTCATGCCAAGATCAGCGAGCAGGAACTCGACGGGTTTCGATGCCATCGAGGACCCGTTGTCAGAGTGAATCGTCAGCTGGTCCCGCCGAATGTTTTGCTTCTCAATTGTGTCGAACAGGAGCCGCTCGGCCAGCTCGGCGGACTTCCGGGTCGCGACCATCCAACCGACAACGTACCGCGAGTAAATGTCGATAATCGTATACAGGTGGAAGTACGACCATTTGGCTGGACCCTTGAGTTTCGATATATCCCACGACCAAACCTGGTTGGGCCCCGCCGCGATGAGTTCGGGCTTGACACGTGCCGGGTGTGTGGCTTGAGCACGACGCTCCCCGGTCTCGCCATGGGCGCGGAGCAGGCGATACATCGTCGCTACGGAGCACAGGTAGGTGCCCTCGTCGAGGAGGATCGCCTGGATTTCCGCTGGCACTTTGTCCACGAACCGTTTCGACCGCAGCACCTCCAGAACAGCGGCGCGCTGCAGCTTGGTCAGTGCGCGCGGTTGCTTCTTGGGCTCCGGCCGCGGCCGCGGCGAGGACGGCGCGCGAAGGGCCAGCACGGCACTTGTTCACTCCGCGTTAAGGTCGTATTTGCTGCCCGTCAGGGGGCGGACGCCAAGCTGTGCGGGAGGGCCCCTTTCTCGCTGGTCTGGAGAAAGGCTGACCTCATGTCCCGTGGGGTGTCCCTGTTTTGTGTGTTGAGCGTTGTGTTGTTGACGTGGGGTTCCTTCCTGTGGTGGTCACTCAGTGCCCGTTTTTTGCACGTCAATGAAAGGTAGTTGTATGTCCAGTACAGGTTTTTCCCGGCGTCGGTTTATTAGCACTGCGGCGGCAGCGGCGGCCCTGGGGGCCGCGAGTTCTCTTCTCCCTCCGTCTGTGCAGGCAGCGATGGCGCAGCCGATTCGACCCGGCGGGTTGAAGGCCATCAAGCACGTCATTGTGCTGATGCAGGAAAATAGGTCCTTCGACCATTACTTCGGGTCCCTGCGCGGAGTCCGTGGCTTCGCGGATCAGGCGGCGCTGCGCTTGCCTAGTGGCAAATCTGTTTTTGAACAAGCCACGGTCAGCGGTCAGACCGTGTTGCCGTTCTCGTTGCGGAAAGCTGCTGAATTGGCTGGTCGCCCGGCCTCGGATGTCCAGTATTTGGGCGATTTGGATCATTCCTGGGCGGCGACGACCACGGCTTGGGGCAGTGGGTGGTACGACAAGTGGATTCCGTCCAAGAGTCCGTCGACCATGACGTACTACGAACGTGCGGACATTCCGTTGCAGTACGAGCTGGCGGATACCTTCACTATCTGCGATGCCTACCACTGCTCAATCAACGGATCCACGAACCCTAACCGTAACTATCTCTGGTCCGGAACGGTGGGTAATGAACCGGGTTCCGCGTCCCGCGCCGTCACCAACGCTGCCTATAGCTATGACCATGCCGGCTACGACTGGACCACGTACCCGGAACGGTTACAGGAGGCTGGGGTGTCCTGGCGGATCTACCAGGACTGGGACAACTTCACCGACAATGCTGTGGAGTACTTCCAGACCTTCAAGAAGATCGGCCACAAGATGCTGGCCGCCGTGGACGGTCACCTGCGCACCACAGAAGAGTTCTACGACAGCCTGGCCGCTCAGGCCCCTGCCGAGCAGCAGCGGCTGCTGGCCCAACTCAGCCAGGGCCGTGAGCTGCTCAGCGAGGCGGAGAAATCGCTCTTCGACAAGGCAATGTGGCGCGGAAATCCGGATACTCTGCTCGATCGGATGCGCGCTGATATTGCCGCGAATGAGCTCCCCGAGGTCAACTGGATCGTCCCTTCGGCCGCCGATTCGGAGCATCCCGGAGCTTCCACCCCGGTAGGCAGCGCGAACTTCGTCTACCGGCTGCTTGACACGATCGCGAGCGACCCGGAGACCTGGGCGACGACGGCCATCTTCATGAACTTTGATGAAAACGACGGCTACTTCGACCACGTCCCCCCACCCGTTGCGCCGCGACCGGAGTCCGGCAGCGGCGATGACTAGTTTGGCGGTTTGCCCATCGGCCTGGGCCCGCGGGTGCCGATGACCGTCGTCTCCCCGTGGACTATTGGCGGCTATGTCAGCTCGGAAGTCTTCGACCACACGTCCGTGATCCGCTTCCTGGAACGTTGGACGGGGGTTCGGGAACCGAATATTTCCGCGTGGCGGCGCACCGTCTGCGGTGATCTGACCAGTGTTTTTGACTTCACCAAGGCGGGCACGCAACCCGAGGTGGATCACCCCGGCCCGGTTCCCGCCGCCATCGCCCGCTGGCATCCCACCCCGCCGACGGCACAGGCCGCACCAATCCAGGAATCCGGCACCCGTCCGGCTCGCCCGTTGCCCTACCGCCCGCAGGTTTCCGCCCGAGCACATCCCGCCGGCGTGACCATGGCGCTGAAGAACACCGGGTCACGGTCCACGCACTTCACGCTCTACAGCTATGCGGGCGAATATGCCGTGCCGCAGCACTTTGACGTGCAGAAGCGACTCAGCGTTGACGTTCCGGTGAAGAACGGAAAATTCGACCTCGCCGTCTCGGGGCCAAACGGTTTCCAGTATGAGCTGGCGGGCACATCTGCCGGCCCTGCTGTGGGCGTGGACGCCAGCATTACGGATGACCGGGAGGCTGGCGACGTGGAACTCGCGGTCAGCAACACCGGATCCGTTGCCGTTACGCTGACGTTCACGTCCCTGCAGTACGTCAGCCACGCCCACACCCAGGTCCTGCGACCCGGTCAGCGAAAGAAGCTCAGCTGGCCTGCCCTCAACGGCTGGTACGACGTTGAAATCAGTACTCCGGAGGACACGAGCTTCCGTCGCCGTCTGACAGGTCGGGTCGAGGACGGGCGCCCGGGCATCACGGGCTGATATCCAGGGTCAGGAGACTGCGCTCAGCGCCACACCGGTAACGACACCTGCCCCCACGCCAGCCTGCTGGGGATCACAGTCCGGCATGTCAGCGTGATCTTCAGTCGTTTGCGTCGATCGCGTCTGCTGGTGAAGCATGCGGAGGGCCGGGCGTGACGAGGCGGCGCTACTCGTTGGTTGCGCGGCAGAAGTCGTATCAGGCGGAGCGTGTCAGCTGGAGTTCGTTGTTGCGGTTGGCTGTGTTCAGCGTCAATCGAAGTGCCGGATGACCTCGGTATCCGTCGCTGACGCGCCCTGCAGTGGCTGAATTGAAGTCAGGTGCGCCAAGAGTGAGAGTCGGTCCTGCCACACCCGCCTCCCAGAACGTTAAGGCGTGAGGGCTGATGCTCACCCCGATGGCAGGAATAGATAGATAGATACGCTGGCCCATGAAGTCGCCAGCCGAGTTTGTCCAACTGACTCTTGACCGTCGGATAGACGAAAATGATGAAATAGGTGGCGTGAGGATCGCCGTGCTGCATCAGGTCCCAGGTCCGACTCGACTTTCTGCGACGGAGCCATGCTGCCACCGCCATCAAACCAAACCCGACCGACAAAATGGGTAGCGCCAGAACTAGCCACGGTAACAGTGGGTTCGATGAGCGCCCAGAATTCCACACAACAAGCCAGCCGATGCCTACACCGAGGAGCAGGATTGGAGCCACTGCTCTCCAGTTGACATCTCTCACTTGTAACTCTCGGGAGTCGGTCGTTCGATGGTTCGTTCGTCGTTTTCGTCGACGCGGGATCTCGATTCGAGTCCCGGCGTCATCTCGGGCAGCTCAGTGGGTATCGGTCCCGGCAGAGAATGCTCGGGCCGACCCGGCGAACACGATGGCCCGGGCCGCACTGACGACGTCCGAGCGAACGGCGTCCAGCAGATGTTGTTCCAGCGCCAGAGACAGGGCGTTCATCTTGGCCGGGCGGTTGAGCCGCAAGACTACAACGTCGCCATGCGGCTCAACCAGGACCAGGGGCTCTTCAGTATCGGTTGTGGACACGATTACCTCCGTTTGACCGGCGACTTCACTCAGTCAGAACGCCCGCGTAGGCGAGTGCATCTTCGTCCACAGGCGCATCCGCAAGTGGGTCGGGCTGAACCTGCGCGCCCGCGTAGTCCAGCAGGCCGCTGGTCCCCCGCTTGACGATCTCATTGCCAATGATGACGGTCTGGATCTCGGACGTGCCCTCCCAGATCCGGTCTACACGCAACTCCCGCCACAGTCGTTCCACTGGGTTTTCGCGCATGTAACCGCGGCCGCCGAAGATCTGCAAGGCGTTGTCCACGCACCGGTTCGATGCCTCGGACGCACCCAGCTTGATCACAGCAGCCTTTGCGTTGAGCAGTTTGCGGTCCATCCCCTGGTCTGCCTCCCACGCCACTTGGTAGGTCAGGACCCGGTTCGTGCTGATGTCCACGACGTTCTTGGCCAACATGTTCTGGATCAACTGGAAGCTTGCGATCGGCTGTCCGAATTGAACGCGTTCCCGGGCCCAGTCCGCGGCCAGGACTGTCGCCCGCTCGGCGGCACCGATGGTACGAGCGGCGATCATCAGTCGTTCCTCCACGAACCAGTCACGGGTCAGTTCGTAGCCCTGTCCGATCTGGCCGAGGATCTTGTCCGCCCCCACCCTCACATCCTCGAAAACGAACTCCGGGTGTTCATAAACGAACGTGTGGGTATAACGCGGGACGCGTTTGATGCTGACCCCGGGCAGGTCCTTGTCCACGATGAACATTGTGGGTGCGCCGTCGACGCTGGCCAGAACCAGGATGAAGTCGGCCACGTCACCGATCGTGACGAACCACTTCTCGCCGTTGATCAGGTAAGAGTTTCCGTCTTTGGTGGCCGTGGTGCTGATGTTCTGCGGGTCGGAGCCGGCTTCGGCCTCCGTGATGGCGACGGCGTCCCGGCGTTCGCCGCGGATCTCTGGAAGCAGGTACTCCTCACGTTGGGCGGGAGTGCAGGCCTTTAGCGCGTTCGCGGGCCGCCACATGGTGTCCCAGAGCGCGTTGGTGAGCTTGCCGACCTCCTCGGAAACGATGGCGTGCTCCAGCACGCTGAGCCCGGCGCCGCCCCACTCCGTCGGCATATTGATTGCGGCCAGGCCGTGACCGATGATCAATTGTTTGACCTTGGCGTGCTGTTCCTTGGTGAGGCCGTTGTTCATTTCGCAGTCGAGTTCGAACTGCATCATCTCGTTCGTCCATGCAATTGCGCGCTGTTTAAGTTCGATCTGCCGCGGGGTCATCCGGAAGTCCATGCTGATTCGCTTTCTCTTGGAGTTGGGTGGTTATTGAGAGATCGACGGAGTTGTATTTGGGTTGAAGCTGGTTAACCGAGCACGATGCGCGCGTCGAGTGCGACGGCCCAACCGGGTGCAACGGCCACCGGATTGCATTCGATTTCGACAATTTCGGGGTGAGCCGAAGCCAGCTGGGAGAGTCCGGCGACGACATCCGCGGCGGCATCAAGGTTCACCGGGATGCGTCCGCGCGCGCCGGTCAGCAAGGCGCTGCCACGCAACGAGAGCAGCAGTTCCTTGGCCTGCCCTGTGCTAACTGGCGCGAGTGCGCAGCGTACGTCCCGGATAACCTCAGCGAAGACGCCGCCCAGCCCGACGAGCACAATGGGGCCGAACCGTGGATCCCTTCGTACTCCGACGAGCAATTCGACTGATTGCGTGAGGTCTGCCATTTCCTCGATCGAGCAGCTCGGCGGGGCGAGCCGATGCTGTACGTCATCCCAGGCAACCAGCAGGGCTGGGATGTCCGGGATGCCTAGGATCACGCCACCGCGGTCGCTCTTGTGCTCGTCTCCTAGGGCTTTCAGCACGAGGGGGAAGGCCATCGCGGCGGCGCGTGCCAGCAATTCCTCCCGATCGGTCACCTCGTGGGCCGCCACGAAGCTGATCCCGGCTGCCATCAGCAGGCGCCGTGAAGCGTAGTAGCCCGTGTCCGACACGGCCTTGGCCGCGACGGGCTGATCGGGCACCCCCGTGGCCGGTGCGGAGCCGCGACGGGCAAGCCGGCCAAGAACCCAGGCTGCCTCGTCGATGCCGCGGTAAACGGGCACGCCACCCTCACGCAGGCAGTTTGCGGCCGCGGAGGTCCAGTTCATGGTCTGAACAATGACAGTGCCATCGTGAGCGGCCGTCAAGGCAGCCATAGTGCGGGCGGCGTCTACCTCGCGTTCGGCGAGTTCCTGGCCGTAGGCGCCGTACCCTCCAAAGTAGCCACTCATCAGCGTCGCATCCACGGCCGGACTGCTGGTGAGATGGTCCAGCACGCGCGGGAAACACATGATGTCTTGTTCGCCACCCCCGGCTACGTCAACCGGATTACTGACCGCGGCCGTGGACGGCAGCTCGGCTGCCACCGCCGTCTGCAGCGCCGGCGGAAATTCGATCACGTCCAGCCCTTGCGCCGCGGCGCTGTCGCTGGCCACTGATGCCTGTCCTCCCCCGTCGGCGAATACCGCTGTCCGCGAGCCGCGCGGCACCCTGCTGCGCACCAGCGCCTGTAACAGGTGAGCCATCTGCGCCGGTGACGACACCTGCTCTATGCCCGCCGCTCGGCAGGCAGCGTCGACGACGATCCCGGAAGAAACCATGGCCCCGGTGTGGGACTTGGCATTGCGCACCGAGGCATCCGTCGCGCCCACGGTCAGTAACACGATCGGCTTGCCTGCCTCCGTGGCGCGCTGGGCAGCGCGAGCGAACCGCCGACCATCCCGGAAATCCTCGCAATAGACAGCAATCGCCGCCGTGCCCTCGTGGTCGATATATGCGTCGATCAGGTCGGCAGCCTCCAGATCGGCCTGGTTGCCCAGGCTGGCAAAACGGGAGACTCCGAGGCCATGGTCCACCAGTAGCGTGGCCAATTCCAGGGCCAGATTGCCGCTCTGCGAGATGACGCCGATGTTCCCGACCGGGAATTCGTTGGAGGTCAACGTCAGCCCGCTGGTGTGATCGAGCACGCCCAGACAATTCGGGCCGAGCAGACGCGCGCCGGCGGCCCGTACCTTGGCGGTAATTCTCGCCTGGACGCGCAGGCCGTCCTCGCCCGCCTCCCCGAGGCCGGCGCTGATGCCCACGATGGCCCGCGCGCCGGCGGCGAGCGCGTCGTCCACAGCCTCCTCGAAAGCGGCCGCCGGGACCGCGATCACGGCCAGGTCCACCTGGTTGCCGATGGCGGTCACGCTCGGAACGGTCGGCCGTCCGAGCACGGTTGCCCGTGAGCGGTTTACCAGATGCACGGGCCGGTTGCCCTTGAGCGCCTGCACTGCAATCCAGTTGCCGTATTTGCGTGTGTCGTCGCTGGCGCCGATGATGGCGACGGCGTTCGGAGCGAACAGGGCTTCCAGCCCGGGTTCGGTCCGGGGTCGGTTTGCGGGGGCTGTTAGCACGGTCATCAAGGCTCCTTTGCGGGGACGGGCTGGCCGGAGCCCCAAGCGTCCGACCCGCCGTCGATGGTTAGGGTGGTTCCGGTGATGTAGCGGGCGGCATCAGTGGCCACGAAGGTGATCACGTCGGCGATGTCGTCGGGCCGGCCAAGTCGGCCGAGCGGCACACCTTGCTTCCAGCCTTGAATGGCTTCGTCGGTGTATTCATCCAGGCCCTCGGTGAGGATGGCGCCGGGCGCGACGGCGACCGAGCGGATTCCGTATCGGCTCCACTCCATGGCCAACCCCGAGGCTAGGTTTTCCACGGCCGCTCGGGCGGCAGCGGCGTGCACCATTCCGGGGATGCCACGGTGCGGAGAGAACGCCATGAAGACGAGGAGGCCGGAGCGATTGGGGATCATGCTCCGGGTAGCTACTTCGTGGGTGACGCTCCAGATGGCTTCGACCGAAAGTCGGTGCACTGCCCGCCAACCGTTCACGGAAATGGTCTCGGCAGGAGCTTGGAATTGTCCGCCGGCATTGTTGACGAGCACATCGATCCGGCCGAACTCGTTCAGCGCTCGATCGACGAGTGCGGTGACTTGTTCGGGCTCTCTGACGTCGACGGCCACGATCTCAGCTTTCCCGCCGGCCTGTCGCACCAGTTCCGCGCTCTCTCGAAGTGGCTCCTCTCGGCGCCCGGCGAGCACCACGTGGGCGCCACACCGGGTCATCGCCAGCGCCGTTGCACGGCCGATGCCGGTGCCGCCGCCCGTGATCAAGGCAATCTTGCCGGCTAGCGCCTCGGGGTGGAAGCTGGGCCTCACTGTTGCTTCGGTCACAGTGTGCTCGCCTTCGGTTGGGTGGCCAGGGCCGCCTGAAGCGTGACGGTGTCGGTGGTCAAGCGAGCGGGAAGTTGAAAATTCGGTGTCGCCGCGATGAGCGAACGGGTGTACTCGTGGGTGGGGTTGTCGAAGACGCCCTCCACTGTCCCAAACTCGACGATCCGCCCGTGTTCCAGTACGGCCACCTTCTGGGCGATGTTGCGTACGAGGGCAATGTTGTGGGTGATGAAAAGCAGGGTGAGGCCCATTTCACTCTGGAGCTGCTGGAGTAGGTCGACGAGCGAGGACTGCACGGATACATCGAGCGCTGAGGTGATCTCGTCGCAGACGAGCACGTCGGGCTCGGTTGCCAGAGCGCGGGCGATGGCCACGCGCTGACGCTCTCCGCCGCTGAGCTGGTCTGGGTAACGCATCGCGTGATCGGGCCGTAACGAGGCACGCTCCAGGGCCGTCGCCACGATTTCCCGACCGTTTTTCACTCTGCCCCGAACCGCTATGACCGGCTGCAGGATGAGGTCCCCGACCGTGCGTCGCGGATTCAGCGACTCGTACGGGTTCTGGAAGATGTACTGGATCTTGCGCCGTTGTTCCTTGGTGCGTTTGAAGCTGCTGCTAGCCAGCTGCTCGCCGCCGAGGTATAGCCCTCCGGTGAACTCGTGGTGCAGCCCCGCGATGCACTGGCTCAGTGTGGTTTTGCCCGAACCAGACTCGCCCAGTAAGGCAACGCATTCACCGGCGTAAACGGACAAGTCGATGTCCTGCAGCACGGTGTTCCGCCCATAACCTGCCTTCAATCCCGTGATCTTCAACACGGGCTGTTCCGAGACCGTGAGTGCCGTTCGGACCGGCGTCGGCCGGGGAGTGACCGTGGGCAGGGCTTGGTCCGATTTGAAACAGCACACGGTGTGCCGAGGGCCGACCTCAGTGGCGCCGGGTGGCGCGACCATACAGGCGTCGTCGGCGAGTGGGCAGCGGGGGGCAAAAGCGCATCCGCTGGGCCGGGCCATGGGCGATGGTGCATGCCCGGGGATGCCCACCATGGGTCGTTTGGCCTCGAGGTCGGGCACCGCCAAGAGCAGCCGTCCGGTGTAGGGGTGTCGGGGATTGGCGAGGACGTCGGCAGTACTGCCGATCTCGACGATTCGCCCCGAGTACATGACAGCGATTCTGTCCGCCAGCTCTGCGACGACGGCCATGTCGTGGCTGATGTAGACAGCGGCACAGTCATAGTTTCGGCACATCGCCCGAACTGTCTGCAACACGTGTTCCTGGGTGCTGACGTCGAGCCCGGTGGTGGGTTCGTCCATTACGATCAGGGCGGGACGGGCGGTGAATGCCATCGCCACAGCGACCCTTTGCTGCTGGCCGCCGGAGAGCTGGTGCGGGTAGCGGGCTAGGGCGTGTCTCCTAATCGAATCGTGATTCGTTTGGGAGGCTGGAGGAATGTCGCGTACTGCTCTGCTGACCGATGACCAGTGGACTCGGATT
>NZ_SOEZ01000048.1 GCF_004402215.1 Cryobacterium tagatosivorans | reverse complement strand
GGTGCTGCGGATGTGGCGGGCGTGCTGGCCGTGCCGGGCGAGCCTGCCTCGGCGCCCGCGCCGGCCTCGCCGCCGGATGCCGCGAGCGCGTCGATCGTGAGGATCCCGGCCTCCGCGAGCCGCGCCCGCTGCGTCACGCGCATGCCGGCGACGAGCAGCACGTCGCGGTGGCCCTCCACCTCGCCCTCGCAGGTGGCGCAGCGGCCGCAGACGGCGTAGCGCGCGTCGCCCCAGGCGACGGGCGCGGTGTCCGCCAGCCGCTCGGCGATGATCTGCAGCAGCCGCGCCCGACGTTTTCGGTAGACGGGAAGGATGTCGACCAACCGGTGCTCGCTCACGGTTCCGTCGCCGAGCAGCAGCTGCACCGTCTCCGCGGGCTCGAAGTCGAGGGCCTCGAGCTGGTCCGCGTAGGCGGCGAGCTGGAGCAGCGCGGTCACCCGGGCGGTGCGGGCGAGCTTTGTGTCCTGGACCAGGTACCGGCCGTCGGGCTGGCGCACGATGAAGTCGGCGAAGCCGAGGAAATTGTCGCGGAAGAACGTCGCCTGGAACACGATGTCGGCCCCGCCCCGGAAGGCCGCTTCGGTGGCCGCGACGGCGGCCTCGAGCGCGCCGTCGTGGAACAGGTTGGGCTGCGCGATTTCGACGACTCCCCCGCCGAACCGCGTGCGGTACCCCTCGAGCACGCGGAGTTCGTGTTCGTCGCCGAGCACGCCGGTGCGCTCGAGCATGGCGTCGGCCTTCTGGGGCACCGCGGCGATCCGGCCGAGTTTCGCATCGAGCGTGCGCAGGAACGCGAACTCGCACTTGGATGCCGTGGTCAGGTCGCTGGCGCTGGTGACCACGCCGCCGTCCAACAGGTACATGGCTCCCCCTCCGGTCGCTCTCTGTCGAGAGTATCGGGGGGGTCCGACACTGCGCGCTGCCCCTGGCGCCGCCTGCGCTGAGTTGCGGACAAAGTTCCTTCAATTTCGAAACGAAGGTACTTTGTCCGCAGTTCAATCGGGCAACGGCGCCGCATGCGAGACTCGACCACATGGACAGTGAGCACCCCGGCGGCGCGATCGTCTCGGTCAGCCGCGACGACCGGCACCGGTTCAGCAAGCCGAGGGTGGCGAGCATCCGTCTGATCGCGGGATTCGGCGTGGAAGGCGACGCGCACGCGGGCGCCACGGTGCAGCACCGGTACCTCCGCGCGAAGGACCCCACGGCGCCCAACCTCACCCAGGTGCACCTGATCCAGGGCGAGCTCTTCGCGGAACTCGCCGAGGCGGGCTTCACCGTCGGCCCCGGCGAGCTCGGCGAGAATGTGACCACCAGCGGGATCGATCTGCTGGCCCTGCCGCTCGGCACGCGCCTGCACCTCGGAGCCGATGCCGTGGTCGAACTCACCGGGATGCGCAACCCCTGTTCCCTGATCAACGGCCTGCAGAAGGGGCTGATGAAGGCCGTAATCGCCACGGATGCCGACGGCAGCGTCATCCGCAAGGCCGGCGTGATGGGCGTGGTCGCCACTGGCGGCACGGTCCTGCCCGGCGACACTGTGCGGGTGGAGCTGCCGCTCGGGGTGCCGGTCCCGCTCGGCGTGGTCTGACGCTCGACCCCCAGGGTTGAGCTGCGGAGAAAGTACCTTCCCGACGCCCGGGAAGGTACTTTGTCCGCAACTCAGCGGGCAGGGCACTGGCAGCGCAGGGGGCAAGCCACTGGCGGCTCAACTCGCAGGGGCAGCTCAGGGGCAGGGGCACTGGCGGCTCAGTCGGGCGGGCGGCGCGTCCCGGTCCAGCCGCGCCCGCGCAGCCGCAGCTCGATGCGCGCGAGGAGCGCAGCCGGATCCCGCAGGTCGTCGTCGGTGAATTGCAGCACCTGCCAGCCCTGGTCCTCCAGGCTGCCGACGCGACGGATGTCCCGGCGCCACTGCGCCCGATCCGTACGGTGGTGATCGCCCTGGTACTCCAGCAGCAGCCGGAACTCGGGATAGGCGAGGTCCGCCCGGGCCAGGAGGCGCCCGTCCGGGTCGTAGATGTTCAGGTTGCACTCGGGTTCGGGCAGGCCGCCGAGCACAATCGCCACGCGCAGCTTGGTTTCTCGCCGAGACTCGGACCGGGTGCGGACGAGCGGGAGGGCGTCGCGCGCGCGAGCAAGGCCGCGGCGACTCGGGTAGCGGGCCACGGCATCCGCCAGCTCGTCCAGGGTGGCCAGCGGCCGCCGCCATTGCACGAGATAGTCGCCTGCGGCGACGAGGTCCACGAGGCTGAGCCGGGCCGCGAGATCGAGCCAGGTTCGCGCGGGGCCGGTGAAGCGGAGGCCCTGCCAGACCACGACATCGTCCGCACGGATGCGCATGCTGTGCCCGACCACGCCCCGGGCGTCCATGGCTCGGGCGGGCGCGGGCATCCCGACGTGCAGTGGGGGCGCCGCCTCGAACGCCCGCGGCAGCGGAAGTCGCAGGAGCTGCGCCGCGGTCTCGTGCGTGAAGAAGGCGTGCGGGGGCATCCGCAGGGCGAGCGCCCGGCAGAGCGCCTCGACGGCGACGGCTGCAGCAGAAGCGTCGGCACCGGGGGCGGCGACACCGGGGGCGCCCGCGGGCGCGGGAGGGGCCGGTGAACGGATGCCCCAGAACGGCCGATACAGGTCGGCCCCCCGCAGCCGCGACGGGCCGACGCCGGCGTCTCGTGCGGTGGCGGTGAGGAAGGGGCGATCGGAGAACTCGTCGGGGAGCGGGACCCGTGCTGTCATGTCATGGAGGATGCCGGTTTCGCGCCTCCAGCGTGCGAATTATTCACAGGCGGGGCGTCCAGGTGGTTGAACTGCGGACAAAGTACCTTCCCGCGCCCGACGAAGGTACTTTGTCCGCAACTCAAACTAGGCCCGGGAGGGTGGCAGAGGCAGGGGTGATGGATACGCCGGACGAGGTTCTGAGCGATGCGTGGCGCAGATGCTCGCCAAGTACGCTGAAGCCATGGCCCACGAATTCGCGCACGAACCGGACGACCGTCGCTACACGCTCCGTGTCGAAGGCCAGTTGGCCTGCATCGTCGACTACGTGATTAATGGCAACCTGATCGCGCTCACGCGCACCTACACGCAGCCGCCGCAGCGCGGGCACGGCTACGCCGCCGAGCTCGTCGAGTTCGCCGTGGACGACATCGAGAAGACGACGTCCTGTCGCATCGTGTCGAGCTGCTGGTACGTCACCGAATGGTTCGACAAGCATCCCGAACGCGCCGAGCTCCTGGCACGATAACTCGCCGCCCGGATGCCGCTGGCCCGCGACATCCGCCCGGCGGCACTGAGTTGCGGAAAAAGCACCTTCCCGCGCCCGACGAAGGTACTTTGTCCGGAACTCAGTTGGGAACTGCCGCGCGCGGGCGGAACTCCAGCGCGGGGCGGAACTCCAGCGCGCGGGGAGGCGCCGCGCGGGCGAACTACTCCGCGGACTCTTCCGAGGCCTGGAACCACGGCGGGTACACGGCGACCTTCGGCCGGTGCGACGACGCCGCGAGGATGGGCTTGACCACGTCGCGCACCCTGTCGTTGGCCACGCCGATGAGCGTGACCAGCTCGTAGGGGAACGCCTCCTCCACGAGGAACTCCGCCTCGAGGATCGCGGGAGACTCCGGGTCCGCGCGCAGTATGCGCAACAGGCGCTCGGCATCCTCACGGCTCGTGCCGAAGCGGGTCAGCGTGCCCGTGGCGTCCCCGTCGGTCGCCACAACGGACGCCGCGGCCGAGCCGGACTCGCCTTCAGCCACGTCGGCGGCATCCGTCACGGCGGCGGCCTGGGTGTCGAGCGCCTTCTTGATCGTGCTCACGAGGATGACGAAGTCGAAGGGGGCCGAGCCGTGGGCGTCGAGCGCCAGGCGCGGGTCGCCGGTGTGGGCGCGAATGCTGTCCCAGACGGTGGCGTCCGGGGAGAGGAAGAACGGCACGTACTTCGCAACGCTCAGGCTGCCCTGGCCCGAGACGAGGATGGATCGGCGCGACTCGCGCGTCTCGTCCGAGGAGATGTCGACGGCCGGACGGCCCTCCCAGGCCTTGCTCGCGTCGGCGAGGAGAGCACCGCTGCTGAGGACGCCGGCCAGGTTGCTGATGTGGGTGACGTGGTAGATCCGCTGCTCGCCGACATCGGCGGGCTTCTTCGCGGATGCCCTCGGCAGGGCCGCGGCCTTCACCGCACGGGCGGACTTCGTCGGTTCGGCGCGCGGAGTGCGCAGCGCGGTGGGAGCGGATGCCTCGCGCGCGCGGCTGGCCCGCTTGGAGACCCCGGAGGTCGAGGAGGCCCGCGAAACGGGCGCCGAAACCGTGGCCACGGGCGCGGCCTTCGGGAAGCACTGGTCGCAGAGATTGCCTTCGAGCCCGTGGATGCATTCGTCGTTCAAGTAGAAACCTTTCGTAGCGTGGCGCCCCCGGCCCCACCTACCAACGTTACGTTCATTTCGAGGTCGATGGGGACCGATCCTGAGAACACCTCGACCTCGCCCGCGGCCTGAGGGACGAGGAGGACGAAATGTTGTGGCAAACGCGGCCGTCCCGAGCCGGAAATGGCGGCCAGCGCCGGGGAACGGACAGGAAGGGAGTACGCGCGCACGATGGAGGTCGTGACGCGGAACTTCGAGTCCGACACGGCCTGACGACGGGCATCCCCCAGCCGGACGGTCCTCCGCGTGGGGCCGTCCGCCGAAAATGGGCGCATCTGCGGCGCGGCTGGGGCGCATCTGCGGCGCGGCTGGGGCGCATCTGCGGCGCGGCTGCCGCAAGCCCGCGGGGCGAGCCCGCGTCCCCTTCCGACCACCCCGGGCGCGGACTACATTGGCCACCGTCGGCCTCGGTCGGGGCCAGGCATCCGCCATCGCAGCCGCCATCGCAGCCAGGGAGCCAGCATGAAAGCCGAAAAAGTCGATCTCGAGCCGCGCACCATGATGGGCGTGCACGAGGTCATCCCCATGACCGCCATGGTCGACTATTTCGGCCGAGCGTTCACGACGTCGGCGGCCGAACTGGGTAAGCAGGGCGCGTATCCGGCCGGGCCGGCGATCGCCCTGTACCACGGCAAGCCCACGGACACCGTGGACGTGACCGCGGGATTCCCGGTCGAGCAGCCGGTCACGAGCACTCCGGAGGCGAGCGTCGTCACGCTGCCGGGCGGGCCCGCGATCCAGACCATGCACGCCGGGTCGTACGACAGCATGACCGGCACCTACGACGAGCTGATGGCGTGGGTGACCGAGCAGGACCTGACGATGGCGGAAGACATGTGGGAGGAGTACCTCACCGGCCCGGAGAGCGATCCCGACCCGTCCACCTGGACCACCCGGATCGTCTGGCCGCTCGCATGAAGGCCGAACGGGTCGAACTCGAGCCGCGCACCATCCTGGGCGTGCACGAGGTGATCGCGATGACCGCCATGACCGACTTCTTCGGCCGGGCACTCGCGACGGCCTTCGCGGAGGCGGGCAAGCAGGGCGTCGCCCCGGCCGGTCCCCCGCTGGCGCTGTATCACGGCAGGCCGACCGACACGGCCGACGTGACGGCGGGATTCCCGGTTGCCGAGCCCGTCACCGGCACCACGGATGCCGTCGTCGTCACGCTCCCCGGCGGACCGGCGATCCAGACCATCCACACCGGATCGTACGACGGCCTGGCCGCCACGTACGGCGAGCTGATGGAGTGGGTGGCGGAGCAGAAGCTCGAGATGGGCGAGGACATGTGGGAGGAGTACCTGACCGACCCGGACAGCAGCCCGGACCCGTCGACCTGGCAGACCCGGATCGTCTGGCCGCTCGCCTGAGCGGCGGTCGCGTCGAGCACTCTCGGCCGGGATGAGCCCGCCGCTGAGCCCTATTCTGCAGCCGCCGGATATGCTGGCGCTGCCCCAGCCAACCCGTCACCTAAGGAATCACATGCCCGTCGTTGTCACTGCCGTGTTCACCCCCAAAGCCGACGCGTTCGACCAGGTCGTCGCCGCGCTCAAGCCGGCCATCGCCGAGGTCCACGAAGAACCCGGCTGCCTGCTCTACGCGATCCACGAGGCACCGAACGGCCAGATCATCATGATCGAGTCGTGGGAATCCGCCGAGCTGCTCGACTCTCACGGCGCGGGCGAGGCCGTCAAGCGGCTGAACGTAGCGCTGGACGGGTTGCTCGAGGGCCCCGTCGAGGTCACCCGCCTGGTGCCGATCCCCGCGGGAAACGAGCTTCAGGGCGCGCTCTGAGTTAGTCGCCGGGTCTCGACAGGCTCGACCACCGGGGCGGCCGGGGCTCGACCACCTGCGGGCGGAGCTCGACCACCGGGCGGGCGCGACCGGCAGTGCGGGCGCGACGACCGGGGTCAGCGGTGCCGGGCCAGGACCCTGTCCAGTCGGCGGCCGACGACCGTTCCGTCGACCCAGGACGCGGCCAGGTCGATCAGATCGTCGACGATGTCGGGCACCGAGCGGGTCAGGCAACACGGACACCAGCCCTTCGCGTCGAAGCTGGCTCGCAGCGCCGTCTCGTAGTCGCGGCGACTGAAACCGGGAATCTCGCGAACGACGGCCGTCGTGGTGTACCCGTCGGAACTCATCCCGGAGAACGAGCGCCCGCAGCCGCACGGGCCGTCCGGTAGGCGCTTGCTCAACGGGCAGGGGTCGATCATCCAGACAAGTTCCCCGTCGACGCAGTGGCTGAAGTCGCTCTTGCGTTTACCCTGCGTCACCCTCGTGGCCACAAGTACCTTCATCATCTCTCCTTCGTTCGTGGCACGAGCGTTAGCGAGTAGATGGCATGACGGTATCGGCAGCCACCGACATTGCGGTGATCGAGCTGCGGGACCGGCTCGAACGCGAGGGCTCCTAGACTCGTCGCATGGCCAGCGCGAACACCATCTCCTTGATCCGGCACGGGCAGACCCTGTGGAGCATCACCGGCCAGCACACCGGCCGCACCGACATCCCGCTGACCGACTTCGGACGCCAGCAGGCGGATGCCCTCGGCGAGATGCTCGACGGCCAGGCCTTCTCGCTCGTGCTGTCGAGCCCGCTCGTGCGCGCGTGGGAAACGATGCAGCGGGCCGGGTACGCCGGCCAGGGCGTCGCGAGCGACGACATCCTAGAGTGGGACTATGGCGTGTACGAGGGGCGCACGACCGACGACATCCGCCGGGCCATCCCGGGCTGGTCGATCTGGGACCACCCGGTCGAGGCGGGCGAATCCGTGGACGATGTGGGCGCGCGCGCCGACCGTGCCATCGAGGCCTGCCTGGCGGCCGACGGGCCTGTGGCGGTGTTCGCCCACGGGCACTTCCTGCGAATCATGGCCGCCCGCTGGATGGACCTGCCCCCGACGGCGGGCCGGAACCTCAGCCTCGGCACGGCGACCGTGTCAACGCTGGGCTGGGAACGCGACAACCGGGTGCTCCAGATGTGGAACGACGCCTGCCACCTCAACTCGATGGATCCCGTGCTCTGAGCGCCCGCTGTCGAGACTGAACTGCGGACAAAGTACCTTCCCGGCGCGCGGGAAGGTACTTTGTCCGCAACTCAACCCCGGGGCTGCCCGGGCGAGTGTGCGTTCAGGAAGCCGAGCACGTCCGGGACGAGGTTGCGGCTCATCGAAGTGCCCATGTGGCTCTTGCCCTCGTAGAGGAGCAGCTGGCTGTCAGGGATCAGGGCGGCGGTCTGCTTGAACAGCTGCTCGCTGTAGAACGCGTCGCGGTCGCCGCCGACGACCAGGGTCGGGGCGGAGATCTCGTGCAGCCGGTCCCGGAGGTCCAGCTGGTCTTCGGCGTGGATCGTGGCGATCATGTCCGGCGTGGCCTTGCCGTACATCGAGCGGCCGACCAGCCAGCCCGTCGCCCGGAGCAACCGCCTCGACGCGGCGCCGGCCCCCATCATCGCGAACTCTTCGGCCGCCGCCCGCCGCGGCCGTTCGGCCTGCACCTCCCGGGCGACCCGTCGCTGCGCCTCCCGCCCGCGATCCCCGAGCCGGTAGGCCGCCGAGACGATGACGAGCCGCTTCACCACGTCGGGGTGGTCGATCGCCAGCTGCAGCGCGACGCTGCCGCCGGTCGAGATCCCGAGCACGTCGACCGGCCGGCCGAACTGGCGGCGCAATGCGCCGGCCAGCTCCCCGGCGAGGTCGGCCATCGTGGCATCCGGCGAGAGCCCGGGCCGCCGGTTCACCCACCAGACGCGCCGGTCCTTGGCATACGGCTCCACCATCGCCGCCTGCGCCCGGCGCTCCATCCCGACCGGGGCTTCGTTGTGCGGGCCGATCCCCGGCAGGAAGACCAGCGGCTCACCCGACCCGAGGCTGAGGAACGGCAGCCCGCCGGGCAGTCTGCCGTAGACCCGCGTGCCGGGAGCATCCGGGGTGCGGGATCGCGTCGTGCTGTTTGTGCTTTCGAACATCGAATCAACCATTCGCTTGGGGTGACACTCCGGATGCCGCGGGCGGATCCGGCGGGAGGCGAGGGGGACAATACCCGCGGGTCGGGGCCACCGCAAAGGGATGGACAGGCACGTTTCGGGAGCGTCTGGAATGCGCCGGCGACCCCGGGCTGGCTTGCTGCGCCGGCGACGCGAGTCAGGGCTGGCTTGATGCCCCGGCGACCCCGCGTCAGCGCGTAACGGTTCCGCCCGCCACCGGGGCCAGGCCCACCATCCTCAGCCACGCGGCCAGCTGGTCCTGGTTCACCTCGGCCGCGCGGAAGCCGACGTAGCCGTCCGGCCGGATGACGGCCACGCCGTGCCCCGGACGGTCGCCCAGCCGGTGCACGTGCGTCATCGGGCCGAGCAGTCCGGCGTCGATTTTGCCCGCGTCCTTCTGCAGCAGGATGTGCACGCCGGGTTTCGCGATCAGCTCATGGAGCCGAACCCGGCGGCCCTCACACCGGACGAGCGCATCCGGCAGTCGCGTGCCGGCCTGCGCGCGGCGGGGCGACCGTCGCTCCGACCCGGCGGCCCGCACCCCCGTGACCGACAGCCGGCTGCCCCGATAGTGCAGCCGGAACTGGGAGAGCATGCGAGCGCCCTCGGCCACCAGCTTCCGCCGCCGGGTCAGCCACGGCACGAGGGGCGCGCCGAGCGGCACCACGACCGCGCGCAGGAACTGGGCGAGCGGATGCAGGCTGGCCTCGGCCCAGAAGATGACGTGCGTCACCCGGAGGATCTTCCGGTCGGCCGGGCGCCGTTCCCGCCCGTAGGAGGCGAGGAGCTCGGTGCGCGGCGCCGCTCCGGAGCGGTCGGACCGGGCGGCGAAGGCCAGCTTCCAGCCGAGATTGAGGGCATCCTGGATGCCCGTGTTCATGCCCTGCCCCGCGGCCGGCGAGTGCACGTGCGCGGCGTCGCCGGCGATGAAGAGCGCCCCGCGGCGGAAGTGCGTGGCGAGGCGGTGCTGCAGCCGCACCTGGGCCGACCAGGCCACCTCGGTGATTCGGGCGGGCAGGCCGGCGTCGTCGACCAGGGCCTGGAGTTCGGCCAGCGGAACGGGCGGACCGGCCTGGCCGAACGGATGCCGCGACTCCCCCACGGCGCGCGTGGCGAGCATCCGCCAGGTGGCGCGTTCGCCGATCGCGAAGAGGAACAGTAGCCCGCGGCGGCCGGCCACCACGTGGGCGACGCCGGGTGCGAGGTCGCCGGCGGCGGCGGGGACTGTGGGGTCGGCAGCGGTGGCCGGGCCGCCGGCCGTGCCGCCCGTGCCG
>NZ_SOEZ01000004.1 GCF_004402215.1 Cryobacterium tagatosivorans | reverse complement strand
GACACCGCCGCGCGCCTGGCCGTCGTGCTGCGGGCAGCGGCGCGCTGGCAGGGCCTGGGCGAGATCGCGGTCGTGCCGCGCGGCACCCTCGCGGCGGGGCTGGCGGCCGAGCTGCGCTAGTCCTCGACGCGCGGGCAGTGCGCCGCTGCGCGGGTGGCACAACTCCAGCACAGCGGCACAGCACCAGCGTGGGCCTCCGGGGCCGCCTGTCATCGAGCCTGTAGATCCCCCTCCAATCCGCCTGCGCGGCGGCGGGCCCGGCCGGGCGGGCTGGCTGGCTGGCTGGCTGGCGGATGCGGCCGCGAGTGTCGCCGTTTGCGCCGAGTGTCGCCGTTGCACCGGGTCATCTCGGCGCAAACGGCGATTCTCGGCGTGGTGGCGGAATCCATTCGCCGACGTTGACAGGCTCGACCTCCGGGGCAGGCTCGACCTCCGGGGCCGGCTCGACCTCCGGGGCCGTCGATCGACCTCCGGGGCCGTCGATCGAGCGTGTCGGCACCTTCGCCGAACTGTGAGTTTGGCACCTTCGTGGGGCCCGCGAAGGTGACAAACTCACGGTTCGACGGTTCGACGGTTCGACGGTTCGACGCATCGACGCATCGACGCATCGACGGTTCGACGGTTCGACGCATCGACGCATCGACGGTTCGACGCATCGACGCATCGACGCATCGACGCATCGACGGATCGACGGATCGACGCATCGACGGATCGGCTGAGGGACTAGAAGGTGCGGCCCATCGTGTGCAGGCGCTCGACCCGGTCGGCGATCGGCGGGTGCGTGCTGAACAACTTCGCCATCAGGCCCGGCTTCAGCGGGTCCGCGATCCACAGGTGCGCCATCGAGGTGTTCTGGCGCCGCAGCGGCCGCCCGTAGGTCTGAAGCTTCTCGAGCGCACGGGCGAGGGCATCCGGGTGGCGGGTGGTCATCGCGCTGGTGGCATCCGCCAGGTACTCGCGCTGCCTCGACACGGCCATCTGCACCATGCTCGCCACGAGCGGCGCCACCAGCATCGCGACGAGGCCGAAGACCAGCACGATCGGGTTGCCGTTGTTCCGGTCGCTGCGGCCGAAGAAGGCCATCCGGAGGAACATGTCCGAGATGAACCCGACCGCCACGACGAGACCGAAGACAATCATCGAGACCCGGATGTCGTAGTTCTGCACGTGGCCGAGTTCGTGGGCCATCACGCCCTCGAGCTCCGAGTCATCCATGATTTCGAGCAGCCCGGTCGTGGCCGCCACGATCGCGTGCTCCGGATCCCGCCCGGTCGCGAACGCGTTCGGGGCCGGGTCGTTGATCAGGTAGATCTCGGGCATCGGCGTACCCGTGGTGATCGAGAGGTTCTCCACGATCCGCCAGAGCCGCGGGTTTTCGTCCTTGCTGTTCAGGCGCACCCCGCCGCTCATCGCCGCCGCCTGGCGGCCGGCCATGAAGTACTGCACGACCGCGTACAGGATGGCGATGACCATCGTGGCGATGAAGATGCCGTAGCCCCGGTCGCCGTACACGGCGTTGGCCAGCCAGGCGAGCCCGGCGATGATGACCAGGAACAGGATGATGATGAAGACGGTGTTGCGTTTGTTCCGGGCGATCGCGCTATACATTGCCGCTCGCCGTTAGAACTGCACGCGGGGCGGCTCCGCAATGGCTGCGGAGTCGGACACCTCGAAGAAGTCACGCTCGGTGAAGCCGAGGTTGCGGGCGATGAGGTTGTTCGGGAAGACCTTGATCTTCGTGTTCAGTTCGCGCACGCCGCCGTTGTAGAACCGGCGCGAGGCCTGGATCTTGTCTTCCGTGTCGACGAGCTCGGCCTGGAGCTGGAGGTAGTTCTGGCTGGCCTGCAGCTGCGGGTAGGCCTCGGCGACGGCGAAGATACTGCGGAGGGCCTGCTGCATGTGGTTCTCGGCCGCGGCCAGCTCGGCGGGCCCCTGGGCGGAGAGCGATTCGGCGCGCGCCTTCGTGACGTTCTCGAAGACCGCCTTCTCGTGCGCGGCGTAGCCCTTGACCGTCTCGATCAGGTTGGGGATGAGGTCCGCGCGACGCTTCATCTGCACGGTGATGTCGCTCCACGCCTCATCGACGCGCACCTTGAGAGTGACCAGGGAGTTATAGGTCGCCCACAGGTAGATCCCCACGATGACGACGAGTCCAACAACGATGAGGACCGGGATGAGCCATTCCATGGCAGCGACTCCTTGAGCTTGTGCGGCGGGATTGTGCGCGTGATTGTTCGATGCAGCACCATCATAACCGCGTGGTCGGATGCTCCCACCCGGTTCCCATGACACTCCAAGCCAAGCGTCAGCAAATGAGTGACATTCGCCCCTGACCGGCGAATAATGCAGTCATGGGGAACAACGAGGCTCCCGCGGTGGTCGTGCGAGACCTGCATGCGCGGCGGGGCAAGCATCCGGTGCTGCACGGACTGAGCCTGACCGTGCCGCGGGGCATCGTGATGGGCCTGATCGGCCCGAGCGGCTGCGGCAAAACGACGCTCATGCGCGCGATCGTCGGGGTGCAGATCGTGCAGTCGGGCGAGGTCAGCGTGCTCGGCGAACCGGTCGGCACCGCATCGCTCCGCCGCCGGGTCGGCTACGTCACGCAGGACGCCAGCATCTACGACGACCTGACCGTGCGGCAGAACCTGGCCTACTTCCGGGCGGTGCTGGGCGTGCCCCGGGGCGACATCGACCGGGTGATCGAGGCCACCGACCTCGGCAGCAACGCCGGGCAGCTGGCCGGGTCGCTCTCCGGCGGCCAGCGCAGCCGGGTGTCCCTGGCCGGCGCCCTCCTCGGCTCGCCCGACCTCCTCGTGCTCGACGAGCCGACCGTGGGGCTCGACCCGGTGCTCCGGGTCGAACTGTGGGGGCTGTTCCACCGCCTCGCCGCGGCCGGCACGAGCCTGCTCGTGTCGAGCCACGTCATGGACGAGGCGGCCCGCTGCGACCGCCTGCTGCTCATGCGCCACGGCGAGGTCCTCGCCGATGACACCCCGGGCGGGCTGCTCGCCGCCACCGGCGCCGCGGACATCGAGGCGGCGTTCCTCACACTGATTGCGGCGCATCCGGTCGCGCCCGGCGAGGAGGCCCCGTGACCCCGCTGCGCACGCTCGCCACCGCCGGCCGCGTGCTCACCCAGATCCTGCACGACCCGCGGACCATCGCGCTCCTGCTGGTCGTGCCCAGCCTGCTGATCGGGCTGGTGGCCTGGATATTCTCGGACACGACGGCCTTCTCCACCATCGGGCCCGCGATGCTCGCGCTGTTCCCGTTCGTGGTCATGTTCGTGGTCACGAGCATCACCACCCTGCGGGAGCGGCGCACGGGCACGCTCGAGCGGATGCTGTCGATGCCGCTGGGCAAGGGCGACCTGATCCTCGGCTACACGCTGGCGTTCGGCCTGCTCGCCGTGCTGCAGTCATCCATCGCGGTCGGGCTCTCGGTCTGGGTCTACGGGCTGGAGATCGAGGGATCGGTCTGGCTCCTGTTGGCGGTGGCCGTCGCCGATGCCGTGCTCGGCACGACGCTGGGCCTGCTGGCCAGCGCGTTCGCCCGCACCGAGTTCCAGGTCGTGCAGTTCATGCCGGCGTTCGTGTTCCCGCAGATCCTGCTCGGCGGCATCTTCCTCCCGCGCGACCAGTTGCCCGCAGGCCTCGAGCAGATCAGCGACTGGTTGCCGCTCTCACACGCCATCGACGCGCTCCAGGCGGTCGCCACCGACTCCGAGGACGCCGCGTACGTGGCCGGCGAGCTGCTCATCATCGGCGCGTGGATCGTCGCCGCGGTCGTCATCGGCTCGATCACCCTCCGCCGCCGCACCCCATAGCCCGCGAAACCGCACTTGTGCACGTTATGACGGCGTTTTAGCGCGCACAACTGCGGTTTCGCGGGGGTGGAAGGGCGGGTCAGCGGGCGGAGAGGACGCGCTGCAGCCAGCGGTAGGAGGACTTGGCCGTGCGGTTCTGGGTGGGGAAGTCCACATGCACGAGGCCGTAGCGCTGCGTGTAGCCGGCCTCCCACTCGAATCCGTCGAGCAGCGAGCGGATGAAGTAGCCGCGCAGCCGGACGCCCTCCGCGACGCCGCCGGGCCGGACCGCGTCGACCGCGGCCGACAGGTGCTCGGCGAGGTAGTCGATCCGGACCGGGTCGTGCACCGCGCCGCGCTCGTCGACGACGTCGGGGAAGCTCGCGCCGCCCTCGGTGATGCAGACCGGGGGCAGGGCGTCCCCGTACCGGTCGCGAAGCTCCACCAGGCTCACGCCGAGGTACTCGGGGGCGATCGGATGCCCGGAGCCGGTCGCCGGCGCCTCACGGAACGGCTCGAGGTGGAAGGGCAGGTGGGCCGCCGCAGAGGGCTGCCCGTCGGCGGTCGTCGAGGCTCCCCGGCCGGCCGCGACGCGGGAGGGCCCGCGGTAGTTGAGCCCGTAGAAATCCAGCGGCTGGTGGATCGTGCGGAGGTCCGCGTCGTCCACCTCGATGAGCGCGCGCAGCTCGGTCGTGAACTGTTCCGGCGGCTCCGGATACCGGCCGAGCAGCACCGGGTCGGCGAAGATCCGGTTGTGCAGCACGTCGAACAGCTCGCCGAAGACCTCGTCGGCCTCCCGGTCGCTGGCCGCCTGCACGGGCGAATGCAGATTCGCGATGCCGATCCGGCCGCGCACGTCGGCGGCGCGGAGACCTTGCACGGCGAGGCCGTGCGCGAGGAGCAGGTTGTGCGCCACGGGCAGCGCGCCGAAGAGCAACCGTTCGCCGGGCGCCTGGGTCCCGAGCGCGTAGCCGCCGAGGGTCACCGTCGCGGGCTCGTTGAACGTCACCCAGTCGTCGATTCGGTCGCCGAAGGCCTCGCCGACGGCGTGCGCGTAGTCGCCGAAGCGCTGGGCCGTGTCGCGGTTCAGCCAGCCGCCGCGGAGCTCGGCCGGCGTGTCCCAGTGGAAGAGCGTGGCCATCGGGCTGATGCCCGCGCGGAGGAGCCCGTCGAGCAGCCGGTCGTAGAAGGCGAATCCGCTCTGACTCAGTCCCCCGCGGCCGTCCGGCTGCAGCCGCGGCCAGGCGAAGGAGAAACGATACGCGTCGACGCCGAGTTCGCGGAGGAGGATGACGTCCTCGGCCTGCCGGTGGAAGTGGTCGGCCGAGACCGAGGCATTCGAGCCGTCCAGGATGCGCCCGGGCTGGGTCGTGAAGCCGTCCCAGACCGACTCGTGGCGGCCGCCGTCCCTGGCGCCGCCCTCGACCTGGAAGGCGGAGGTTGCCGTGCCGACGACGAAGCCGTCCGGCAGGCCGGAGCCGAGCTCCCCGGCCCGGTGCTGCCAGGCGCGGTGCTGCCAGGCGCGTGCGGTGGGCGTGTTGCTGTTCAACTTCTTCGTGCTCAACTGCCGAGGACTCTTTCCAGGTAGGGGTTGCTGAAGCGGCGCTCCGGGTCGAGCCTGTCACGGACCCGGCGGAAGTCGTCAAACCGCGGGTAGGCCGCACGGAGGAACTCGGCGTCGGCGTCGTGGATCTTGCCCCAGTGCGGGCGTCCGCCGTGCGCCCGCATGATCTCCTCCACCGCCCGGAAGTACTCGGTGTGGTCCTCCCGGTAGTACCGGTGCACGGCGATGTACCCGGTCTCCCGTCCGGCCGCGGTCGAGAGCCACAGGTCGTCGGCGGCGGCCGAGCGCACCTCGATCGGGAAGGAGATCCGCCAGCCCCGGTGCTCGATCAACGCGCGAACCTCGGCCAGCGCGGCCGGGACGAGGGCCACCGGCAGCGCGTACTCCATCTCGCGGAAGCGCACGGTGCGGTTGGTCACGAACACGCGGGTGGAGACATCCGTGTATTCGCGTCGGCCGCTGAGCTTCTCGGCCAGCCGGTTGAACCCGGGCACCAGCGCAGGCTGGAGCGCGCCGAGGGCGCAGATGCCGCGGTAGGCGCCGTTGGCGAGCAGTTCGTCGTCGAGCCAGCGCGACACGGCGCCGCGGGGCGCGCGGACCGCGCCGAGCGGCAGCCGCGTGTTGGTTTTCGTCAGCGCGCTCTCGGTGTGCGGAAACCAGAAGAACTCGAAGTGGTCGGCCGCCCGGCTGCGCTCGAGGTAGCTCTCCAGCACGCGCTCCAGCGGCTCGGTGCTCTCGACCGCGTGCAGGAGGAAGCCCGGCACGCACTGGAGAGTGACGTCGACGATGATGCCCAGCGCCCCGAGGCCGAGGGCCGCGGCCGGCAGGAGCTCGGCGTTCTCGGTGCCGCTCACGTGCAGCAGGGAGCCGTCGCCGGTGACGAGGGTGAGCGCGACGACCTGCGAGGCGAGGCCGCCCAGGGCGCTGCCGGTGCCGTGGGTGCCGGTGGAGATGGCGCCGGAGATGCTCTGCCGGTCGATGTCGCCCATGTTCGCCAACGCCAGGCCGTATGGTGCGAGCAGGCGCTCCAGCCGGTGCAGCCGGGTGCCGGCGGCCAGCGTGACCTGGTGGGCGGCGCGGTCGACCCGGATGACCCCGCTGAGGTCGTGCAGGTCCAGCTGCACATCGGGAGCGACGGCGATCCCGCTGAAGCTGTGCCCCGCCCCGACCGCCTTGATCCGGAGCCCGGCGGCGCCCGCGGCGATCACCGCGCGCTGCACCGCGCCGACGGAGCCCGGTCGTTCGACCCGCCGGGGGCGCACGGCCTCGGTGCGGGCCCAGTTGCGCCAGGTGGCTCCGCTCGCGGTCACAGGAACGCCTTCCCTTCGCCCCGGTAGGTGGGCAGGACGTCCACGACGCGGCCGTCGTGCACGAGCACGAATTCGTTGACGTGCTCGCTCAGCTCCCCTGATTTGGCGTGGCGCAGCCACACCCGGTCGCCGACCGAGAGGGCCTCGGCCCCGCGCCCGGCGACGGGCGTCTGCACCTCGCCGGCCATTTCGAGCGGCAGGAAGCGGAGCCCCTGCGGCCAGGTCGGTAGCGGCAGACGGTCCCGGTTGGGTGGGCCGGAGCCGATCCAGCCGCCGCCCTGCAACACGGCCGTGTCCGGGGTCGCCTTCCGCACGACGGACAGGGCGAAGGCCGCCGCCGGAGCCGGCCGGAAACCCGAGTAACCGTCGAAGAGGTGCCCGCCGAACAGGCCGCTTCCTGCCGCGAGCTCGGTGACGGATGCGTCCGCGCGCGTGCTCTCGAGCGACCCGGTGCCCCCGCCGTTGACGAACTCGAGCTCGGCGACCTGGCGCACCGCCGCGACCGCCGCACCCCGCCGCTCGGCGAGCTCCGCGATCGAGCGACGGCGGATGAAACGGTTGACCGCGCCCCGGACCGGCTGCCCGGACGGCCGGTCGCGGATACCGGCGACCTGGGCCTCGTAGCCCATCAGGCCGACGAGCAGGAATCCCGGGCGGGCCACGATCGCGACCGCCAGGGCACGGGCTTCCTCGGGTGTGTGCACCGGCGACCGGCGCACACCGACATGGCCGAAGACGGGGACGTCCCACGCCGCGTCGAGTTCGAGGCAGACCCGGATCGGGGCGCGGCTTCCGGCCGGAAGCACCGAGTCGATGAAATCGAGCTGGGCGAGCGAGTCGACCATGAGGGTCACCCGGGCGGCCAGCTCCGGCGAGCGCCCCAGCCGCTCGATGCCCGACCTGTCCGCCGTGGGGTACCCGACGAGGATGTCGTCGACGGTGTCCGCCAGCCACAGCGACTCGGCCAGCGTGTAGGCGAGCACCCCGCCGAAACCGGGAACGGCCAGCACGGCTTCGATCACGCTGCGCACCCGGATCGACTTCGTGGCCACGCGGATCGGGGTGCCGGCCGCCCGATCCAGCAGCTGGTGCGCGTTGTGGCGGAGGGCGTCGAGGTGCAGGGCCACGACGGGGGCGTCCCGCTCCGAGGTCGCGGCGGTGAGGTCCGGCCAGTACCGGGACGGGGTCAGCCAGGGCGCGGCATCCGGCCGGCTGGACAGATCGTTTTCCCTCACCGCACCGACTCTACTTCGGCGGGCAGACCTCCCGCGACAGGCTCCGATTCCGCCGATCGCGCCGCGCCGGGTCACGAATGCGTCGCAGTGTCTCGGGAAGCGGGCGCGGGGGGTTGACATTGCCCCGCCGTCCCCCTCAAATGGGGGTTGAGGGTCGGGGGCACGTGAGCGGAACAAAGCGGTTCGAGGCGCCGGTGGGCGAGGTGCGGGCGGCGCCGGCGGGGCGGGTGCCGGGTGCTACCGTGCGCCGAGCCCTGCGACCGGGCCTGCGCCGAGCCCCGCGCCCGCCGTTCGCCCGGCCGCCGCGCACGACCCT
>NZ_SOEZ01000026.1 GCF_004402215.1 Cryobacterium tagatosivorans | reverse complement strand
GCGCCGAGGCAGGCTCGCCCGGCACGGCCAGCACGCCCGCCACATCCGCAGCACCCGGCACGCCCGGCACGGCCAGCGCGCCCGCAGCGCCCGCCCCGCCCGGACAGCCCAGCCCGACCAGCGAGATCCCCGGCATCGCCGACAGCACCCTCGCCGCCCTGCGGTCCCAGGCGCGCCTTCAGGTCAGCGCGGTCCCGGGCGCGCCGCCGCCGATCGAGGTCTACAACCCGTCGGCCCTGGCCGTGCTGCCCGAGCCGAACCCGGGCGACATCTTCTTCGACTTCGAGGGTGACCCGCTCTACACCGAGGGCGCCGGCGAGAGCTGGGGACTCGACTACCTCTTCGGGCTCGTCGAGCCCGACGACACCTTCCGCGCGTTCTGGGCGCACAGCTGGGCCGAAGAACGGGTCGCGCTTCGCGGCTTCCTCGACTACCTCGGCGCCCGCCGCGCCGAATTCCCGGGCATGCACGTGTACCACTACGCCTCCTACGAGCGCACGCACCTGCTGAACATCGCCGCCCGGCACGGCGTGGGCGAAGACGAGGTCGACCAGCTGCTGCGCGACAACGTGCTCGTCGACCTCTATCCCGTGGTGAAGAAGGCCATCCGGGTCGGCTCGCACTCCTACTCGATCAAGAAGCTCGAGCCGCTCTACATGGGCGACGACATCCGCGACGCGGAGGGCGTCACGAACGCGGCGGACTCGATCACCGCGTACGTTGTCGCCCGGGAAGAGCAGGTCACCGGCGATGCCGCCGAGGGGCAACGGATGCTCGACTCCATTGCCGACTACAACCGTTACGACTGCGTATCCACGCTGCGCCTGCGCGACTGGCTGCTCGCCCGGGCGGCCGAGCGCGGCATCCCGATCGGGGCGATGCAGCCCGAGAGGGACGTCACCGAGCTCGAGCCGTCGCCGCTCCGGGAGGCGCTGCTCGAGCTCGCCGGCGATCCGCTCGACCAGGGTCGTGACGCCGAGCACACGGCGGCGGCGTTCGCGGCCGCCGCGATCGACTACCACCGCCGGGAGCAGAAGAGCTTCTGGTGGGGCCACTTCGCCCGCCTCGCGCAGCCGATCGAGGTGTGGCGGGACACCCGGGACGTGCTCGAGGTCCACGACGTTCGGGTGGAGCGGGACTGGTACCGAGAGGGCGGCCAGCGCGTCGACCGGCGTGAGCTCTGGCTGCGCGGGCAGTGGGCGCCGGGCAGCAGCGTCAAACCGGGCGACCAGGCCGGACCCTTCCTGCTCTACGACTACCCGGGGCCCTTCCTCGACCCCACGGCCGACGCGGGCTCCCGGTGCGCCAAGCCGGTGAAGATCCTCGCGGTCGACGACGACGGCAGCGTCCTCGTCGAGGAGACCCTCGGCAAGGACGTCGAGCCCTACACGCACCGGCCGATGGCGTTGGCCCCCGCGTCACCGCCCAAGGCGGGCAGCCAGAAGCCCGCGATCGACGAGTGGGCGCAGGCCATCGTCGACGCCCAGCCGGGCTGGCCGGACGACCCGATGGTCGACATCCTGCGCCGCGTCCCGCCGCGCACCCGCTCGGGCGCGCTCGCGCCGGTGGCCCCGTCCGATGAGCACGGCCGGGACCGGATCGACGCGGTCGTGGCGAGCCTGCTCGACCTCGACAACTCCTACCTCGCCGTGCAGGGACCGCCCGGCACCGGCAAGACCTACCTCGGCGCCCACGTCATCGCCGCCCTCGTGCGGAAGCACCGCTGGAAGATCGGCGTCGTCGCCCAGTCGCACGCGGTCGTCGAGACCCTGCTGGATGCCATCGTCAAGGCCGGCCTCGACCCGAGCCTGGTCGGCAAGGTCGCCCAGGCCGGCAGCTCGCCGGGCGCGGCCGAGGATGCCGCGTTCACTGTCCTGGCCAAGGACGGACAGCTCCTCTTCGGCCTCGACAACGCCGCCACGGGCTTCGTCGTCGGCGGCACAGCCTGGGACCTGAGCAATCCCGCCCGGATTCCCCGCCGCAGCCTCGACCTGCTGGTCGTCGACGAGGCCGGCCAGTTCAGTCTCGCCTCGACCATCGCGGCCAGCGTCGGCGCGAGGAACCTGATGCTCCTCGGCGACCCGCAGCAGCTGCCGCAGGTGAGCCAGGGCACGCACCCCGAACCGATCGACCAGTCGGCGCTCGGCTGGGTGAGCGCCGGGCACGACGTGCTGCCGGGCGAGCTCGGCTACTTCCTCGCCGAGAGCCGCCGGATGCACCCCGCGGTGACCGCGCCGGTGTCGCGCCTGTCGTATGAGGGGAAGCTGCGGTCGCATCCGGTCGCCGCCACGCGGTCGCTCGAGGGCGTCGAACCCGGCCTGCACATTGTGTCGGTGCGGCACGTCGGAAACTCGGTTGAATCGCCCGAGGAAGCCGCCGAGGTGGTGGCGCTCGTGCGCTCCCTGCTCGGCACGCTGTGGACGGACCCGACCGAGGACCGCTTCGACGAGCCCATCGCCGAGGACGACATGATCGTCGTCACGCCGTACAACGCGCAGCTGGGCACAGTGCGGGCCGCCCTGGCCGCGGCCGGCTACTCGCACGTGCGCGTGGGCACCGTGGACAAGTTCCAGGGCAAGGAGGCGGCCATCGCGATCGTGACCCTGGCGGCATCCTCGGCCGACGACGTGCCCCGGGGCATGTCCTTCCTGATCATGAAGAACCGCTTGAATGTCGCGATCTCTCGGGCCAAGTGGGCGGCCTACCTCGTCTACTCGCCCGCGCTCACCGACTACCTGCCGGTGACCCCGGCCGGCGTCGCGGAGCTCAGCGCGTTCATCACCCTGGTCGAGCCCGTCGCGTAGGCCCCGCCGCCCGCTCAGGCCCGGGTTCAGTTGCGGACAAAGTACCTTCCCAGCGCGAACGAAGGTACTTTGTCCGCGACTCAATCGCGCATCGCGCATCGCGCATCGCGCATCGCGCATCGCGCATCGCGCATCGCGCGACGCGCAGCGCTCAGGCGCGATCCAGCCCCCGCAGCACGACCTTCCGCAGCTCCTCGACCCAGAGGACCCCGGAGGCCATGGCCACGCAGATCAGCCAGTGCACGGCATCCAGCCGGGCGGTGCCGAACGCGACCTGCAGGAAGGGGAGCTGCACCACGGCCACCTGCAGCAGCACGGTCAGCGCAATCGCGCCCCACAGCCACCGGTTGACGAAGAGCCGGCGGAACGCGCTGCTCGTCTCGGATCGGGCGTTGAACGCATTGAAGAGCTGCGCGAAAACGAGCGTCGTGAAGCCGGCCGTGCGGGCGACGGCGAGGCTGTCGTCGCCGGGCAGCAGCCCGCCGGGCAGGAACAGGTCGATCGTCGCGAGGGTCACGATGGCCATCACCACGCCGGTCGAGAGGATGCCGAGCCACATGCGCGCGTCGACGGCCGGGTCGGTCAGCCCGCGTGGCGGCCGCGCCATCACGTCGTCGATCTCCGGGTCGACGCCCATCGCCAGGGCGGGGCCCGAGTCGGTGACGAGGTTGATCCAGAGGATCTGGGTGACCAGCAGCGGCAGCACCACGGCCTCGTCGCTCGCGCCGGACAGGCCGAGCGCCCCGGCGAACAGCACGCCGAGGAACACGGTCAGCACCTCGCCCATGTTCGAGGAGAGCAGGTAGCGCAGGAACTTCCGGATGTTGTCGAAGATCACCCGGCCCTGCCGCACGGCCACGACGATCGTGGCGAAGTTGTCGTCGGCGAGGATCATCGTGGCGGCCTCTTTGGTCACCGCCGTCCCGGTGATGCCCATGGCCACGCCGATGTCCGCCGACTTCAGCGCGGGGGCGTCGTTCACCCCGTCCCCGGTCATCGCGACGATCTGCCCGTTCGCCTGCAGGGCGTCGATGATGCGCAGCTTGTGGCGCGGGGAGACGCGGGCGAAGACGGATGCCCGGCGCACGGCATCCGCCAGCCCCGGCTCATCGAGGCGGTCGAGTTCCAGCCCCGAGATGGCCGTCGATCCCGGCGGCACAATGCCGAGGTCGCTCGCGATGCGCGCGGCCGTGCCCGGGTGGTCGCCCGTGATCATGATCACCCGCACGCCGGCGCGGTGCGCCTCGGCGATCGCGGCGGTGGCCTCGTCGCGCGGCGGGTCGATGATGCCGACGACTCCGGTGTAGATCAGGTCGTGCTCGTGTGACTCGTCGATCGGCGTGCTGCCCGGATCGACGTGGCTGTACGCGACGCCGAGGGTGCGGAAGGCCTGCGCGGAGAGCGCCCGGACGTCCTCGTGCGCTCGCCGCCGGCGCTGCTCGTCGAGGGGAACGACCGCCTCGCCGACCTGGATGCGGTTGCAGCGCTCGAGCAGCACATCCGGCGCGCCCTTGCTGAAGATCCGCAGGCTGCCGTCCGCCTTCTCCTCGTGCAGGGTCGACATCATCTTGCGGTCCGAGGTGAACGGCACCTCGCCGCGGCGGCCGAACCGGGCGACCCGGCCGTTCGTGCCGACGAGCTTGCCCGCGGCGACGAGGAAGGCGGCCTCGGTGGGATCGCCCTGGATCTCCCACACGCCGTCGTGCTCGAGCAGCTGGGCGTTCCCGGCCAGCGAGCCGATGCCGAGCGTCCGCAGCACCTCGGCGTGCAAGGCCGGGTCGCTGAGGTCCGGGTCGCTGAGGTCCGGGTCGCCGCGGTCAGCGCCGCCGAGGTCAGCGCCGCCGAGGTCCGGGTCGCCGCGGTCCGCGCCGCCGAGGGGCCGGCCATCGGCATCCAGCACCTCGCCCTCCGGCCGATAGCCCACGCCGGTCACCCGGGCCTCGCCGGACGCGGTCAGCACCCGCTCGATCGTCATCTCGTTCTTCGTCAGCGTGCCCGTCTTGTCGGCGCAGATGACGGATGCCGCCCCGAGCGTCTCCACGGACTTGAGGTTCTTGACCACAGCGTTCCGCCTGGCCATCCGCTGCACCCCGATCGAGAGCACGACCGACAGGATGGCCGGCAGCCCCTCGGGCACGGCCGCGACGGCGAGCGAGATGCCGAGCAGGAACACGGTGACGTAGTCGGCCGGCGTGGAGACGCCCTGCGCGAGCACGATCGTGAGCATCACGACGAGGGCGATGCCGATGACGACCAGGCCCAGGGTGCGGCTGATGCGCTCGAGCTCCCTCTGCAGCGGAGTGACGTGGGCGGGCGTCGCGTCGAGCATCGTCGCGATCGCGCCGACCTCGGTGTCCATGCCCGTGCCCGTCACGACGGCCCGGCCGACGCCCTCGACGACCGAGGTGCCCTTGAAGACCATGTTCAGCCGGTCGCCCAGTTGCGCTGCGCCGGGCAGGGTGTCCGGGCGCTTGCCGACCGCCTCGCTTTCGCCGGTGAGTGAGGCCTCGGCGACCCGCAGCGCGCTCTCCGACAGGAGCCGGGCATCCGCCCCCACATGGTCGCCCTCCCCGAGCACGAGCACGTCGCCGCGCACGAGGTCGGCGCTCGGCACGGTGGCGAGTTCGCCGCTGCGCAGCACGGTGGAGGATGCCGCCGTCATCGTCGAGAGCGCGGCGACCGCATCGCCGGCGCGGGCCTCCTGCACGAAGCCGAGCACGGCGTTCAGCACGACGATCGCGGCGATGACGATCGCGTCGATCGGCCAGGAGTCGGACCCGTCGGCCCGCTCGAAGAGCCACGCGCCGATGGAGACCGCCACCGCGACGAGCAGCAGGTAGACCAGCGGATCGTGGAACTGGGCGAGGATCTTGCGCCAGATCGGCACGGGCGGGATCCCGCGGAGCTCGTTCGGGCCGTCGCGCTCCAGGCGTCGGGCGGCCTCGGCGACGCCCAGGCCCACGGCGGGGTCGACCTCGAGCCCCCGGGCGACATCCTCGGCGTCGACGCGCGAGGGGTGGGCCGTTTCCGCTCCCATGCTCAGCGAGATCCGTCGATAGCCATGAGATCAGTGTGTCGCAGTCGCGGGCCGGGCGCTGCCAGGCCTGGGCCGAGCGTGACGCCTGTCGCGCGGCGAGACCCGCTGAGTTGCGGACAAACACCCTTCATTTCGCCCGGGAAGGTACTGTGTCCGCGACTCAACCTGGGCTGGGCTGGGCTGGGCTGGGCAGGGTCAGTGCAGCGCGCCGCCCGGGGCGCGTACGTCCGCCGTCGCGTCGAGGCTGGTCCGCACGATGGCCAGCAGCGCGAGGGTGGCCAGCTCCACGGACATGCTCGGCTGGTCGCCGCCGGCAGCCTGGCCGGGGGCGTACGGGATGTGCACGAAGCCGCCGCGGGCATCCGGGCGGTCGGCCTGCAGGGTGTGCATGAGCCGGTAGAAGATGTGGTTGCAGGTGTAGGTGCCCGCTGTTTGCGACACGGATGCCGGGATGCCCGCCTGGCCGAGCGCCTCGACGCAGGCCTTGATCGGCAGCGTGCTGAAGTAGGCGGCAGGCCCGTCGGGCGCGATCGCCGCGTCGACGGGCTGGAAGCCGGCGTTGTCGGGGATCCGGGCGTCGTCGATGTTGATCGCGACGCGTTCGAGCGAGATCCCGGGGCGCCCGCCGGCCTGGCCGACCGCGATCACAAGGTCGGGCCGGAAACGGTCGAGCGCCTCCGCGAGGGCCCGGTCGCAGGCCTCGAAGTCGACCGGGATCTCGGCGATGTGCACGTCTTCGGGCCCGTCCCAGAGCGCCTGCGCGCGCAGCACCGCCTGCCAGGAGGGGTTGACGGTTTCGCCGTCGAACGGTTCGAACCCGGTCAGCAGGATTGAGGTCACGGGGTTGCTCCTTCGATATCGGTCGTTACCTGTGTTCTTATGCGAATTCGACGGTGGTTTTGCGACGAATCGGGTTTTCGGGCCTCGATAGGCCCGATCCGCCCAAAATGTCCGTCGAATTGGGCAGGGAGGGTGAGGCGCCGGTTGGGGTGACGGATGCCACGCTACCGGCCGGCCGCGTAGCCCTGGGCGCCGCGGGGGTTGGCGGCGGCGCCGAGCAGGCCGGTGCGCGGGTCGCTGGTGACCGCGGACAGGCGGCCGAGCGACCAGTCGCCGGCCCGGGTGACGCGGTGGCCGCGGCGCTCGAGCTCGGCGATGACCTCGTCGCCGAGGCGGTCCTCGACGACGGCGCCGCCGGGGGTCCAGGTGCGCGGCCAGAACGACTCCGGCACGGAGGTCGTGTGAAACGCGGGCGCGTCGATCGCCTGCTGCGGGGAGTAGCCGCCGACGATCGTGCGCAGCAGGTAGAGCAGTTGCCACTGGTCCTGCTGGTCGCCGCCGGGGGAGCCGACGGCCGCGACGGGCTTGCCGTCCCGGAGCACGAGGGTCGGGGTCAGGGTCGTGCGCGGGCGCTTGCCCGGGGCCAGGGTCGACGGCGCCCCGGCCTCCAGCCAGGTCATCTGCAGCCGGGTGCCGAGGCAGAAGCCGAGCTTCGGGATGGTGGGCGAGGACTGCAGCCAGCCGCCGGAAGGGGTGGCGGAGATCATGTTCCCCCACCGGTCGACGACGTCGATGTGGCAGGTGTCGCCCCGGGTCTCGCCGGTGGGCGCGACGGTCGGCTCGCCGGCGCCCGCGACGGGCGGCGCGACGGTGGGTTCGCCCGCGCGCGCGACGGGCGGCGCGACGGTGGGTTC
>NZ_SOEZ01000008.1 GCF_004402215.1 Cryobacterium tagatosivorans | reverse complement strand
CGCCGCGGCCGCGACGGGCGCCGCCCGGGCCCACGAGGGCGCGGGCGCCCTCGCCACCGGCACCGCGAGCCTCCGCGACGGCCTCGGCACGCTCGCCACCGGCACCACCGAGCTCCAGGACGGGCTGCAGGCCGGGGTCGACGACATCCCGAGCACCGACCCGGGGACGCGCGAGCTGCAGGCGAAGACCATCGCCAACCCGGTCGACCTGCGGAGCGCCGCCATCACCTCGGCCGGCACGTACGGCGCCGGGCTCGCGCCCTTCTTCGCCAGCCTGGCCGCGTGGATCGGCATCTACGCGTTGTTCCTGATCGTGAAGCCGGTATCCCGCCGCGCCATCACGGCCCTGCATTCGCCGCTCCGGATCACCCTCGCCGGCTGGCTCACCCCCGGGCTGCTGGGCGCGGCGCAGATGGGCGCGCTCTTCTTCGTGCTGACCGCGGCCCTCCGGTTCGACGTGCAGAACGCGCCGGGCACCTACGCGATGATGGCGCTGGCCGCGCTCGCGTTCGCGGCGATCATCCTGGCGCTCAACGTCTGGCTCGGCAGCGTCGGCCAGTTCCTCGGGCTCGTGCTGATGGTCGTCCAGCTCGTCACCGCGGGCGGCACCTTCCCCTGGCAGACCCTGCCCACGCCGCTGGCCTGGCTGCACCACGTCGTGCCGATGAGCTACGCGGTCGACGGCATCCGCCAGCTCATGTACGGGGGCAGCACGGCGGCGGCCTGGGCGGATGCCGGGGTGCTGCTGCTCTGGCTGGCCGGCGGCCTCGTGCTGGCCGCGATCGGGGTCACCCGGATGACGCACTTCCGCACCCTGCGCGACCTCCGGCCGAGCCTGATCGGCTAACCCGCCCGTGAGGGGTCGCATATCGACCTTCCCGGGGGCCAACGAAGGTCGATTTGCGACCCCTCACGCGGGGTCAGGCGGGATCAGGCGGCGTCAGCTCGCCGGCAGGGTGGTCCAGCGCAGGATGGCGCAGGCGCTCGCGCCCGCCGGAAGCTCGCTCGGGGAGGCGACGACGACCCGGGCATCCGTCAGGATCGCGGCGCGCACGAGGGCGTCGGCGGCCGGAACGGCGCCCAGCTCCCCGGCGCCGAGCGCCTCCTCGGACGAGGAGGCCACCCACGGCTCCCGGTCGAGGGCGATCAGCGTCCAATCACCCAGGGCGCTGGGCGCGAGGATCAGCACGTCAACCTGGCCCTGCTGCAGGCCCCGGATGACGGCGGCCTGGTCGATCTCGGAGAGCCCGTCGTTGCGGCCCGTTTCGAGCCGGGTCAGCGCGTCGTACTCGTCGGCCGCCAGGATCGAGGCGATGTGGCGGTGCAGGTCGGCGTCGAGTTCGTCGGTCGTGGCTCCCCCGGGGCGCGTGTTCGTCGGCACCACGGTGAGGACCTTCACGGTGGCCGGTGACAGCGCTTCGATCAGGAGCTGCCGGGCCCGCACGTCGCCGGTCACCACGAGCAGTTCGGCCCCGCTGTCACGCACGACCTCGTCGATGGCGTCCGCGACGAGTCCTTCATTGCGCTTCCAGACCTCCTCGGTGTGGTGCTGGTAGCGCCCGTTGGCCAGGAAGTCGTCTTCGGACTGCGTCTTGGTCAGGAACTCGGTGTCCCCCTGCACGGCGCGGTGGGCGACGGGCTGGCTGCGGCTGAGCCGGAACTGCGTGATCTCGCCGCCGTCGCGGCCCACTTCGGCCACGACGTAGCAGAGGTCCCTCGGCCGCTGGGTGAGCAACGGAATCAGCGCGGGCACCGGTCCGTAGTTCACGATGAGTTCGCCGAGCGGCTCCCCGGCCAGGAACTCGTTGACCTCGACGGCCCCTTCCCGCACGACGAGGAGGCGGCTGACCGATCCCCCGACGCCCGGCGGCTCCTCGAGCAGGTCGACGATGACGGCCGCGTCGATTTCGGGGGCGCCGGCATCCATCAGGGCCTCACGCACGGTGCGTTGCCGGATGGTCCCGGTGCGCCGCGGATCACTCGTGTCCTGCGTCACATCCGCGTAAACCGTCGACGCGTTCCCCGCGCGGCGGTAGAGCTCCGAGAGGCCCTCGTTGCCGAAATCAGCCATGGTCATCGATCCTTTCCGTGGTGCCCAGTAGTGGGACACGGTAGACCTCGGCCTCGGCTCTGACAACCCTTCGGATGCCGCCCAGAGAAGGCCCCTCCGGGCGTCAGGCCGGCGTCTGCTGGCGGGCGGCGACGCACCATCCGCCGTTGGCGTCGTCGAAGACGTAGGTGGTCGACACGTTCGACTCCGTGACCTCGTCGCCGCGCCGGGCGACGGCACGGTAGACGACGATTCCGGCATGCTCGCCGAGGCGGATCACGGCCGGCTCGTGGATCTCGTAGCTGTCCAGGTCCGACGCGCCGTTGAAGGACGCGGCCGCCTGCTCGCGGTTGAGGACCTCGCCCGGCCGGATCATCAGCGCATCCCGGGTCATGCTGCGCCGGAAGTAGCTGCCGCCCTGGCCGGCAAGCACCGCCTGCCACCCCTCGTGTTCCTCGTGCAGCAGTCGGGCGGGCAGATCGTCGGTGATCGCAGTCATACGCCCACGCTAGCGCGTGCGCGCCCGAAGCGGTGCTGCAATATCCAGTCGTGCATGGTGACAGCGGCGGCGGCCGAGGCGTTGATCGAGCGGGTGGAGCCGTACTGGCTGATCTCGACGACGGCGGCGGCGGCGGCGATGGCCTCCTCGGACAGGCCCGGACCCTCCTGGCCGAAGAGCAGGACGCAGCGTTCGGGGAAGGCGAAGGTCTCGATGATGACGCTGCCGGGCACGTTGTCGATGGCGATGATCGGCAGGGCCTCGGCGGCGGCCCAGGCGACGAAGGCCGCGACATCCGGGTGGTGCAGCACGTGCTGGTAACGGTCGGTGACCATCGCGCCACGCTTGTTCCAGCGCTTGCGGCCGATGATGTGCACGGTGTCGGCCGCGAACGCGTTGGCGCTGCGCACGATCGAGCCGATGTTCATGTCGTGCTGCCAGTTCTCGATGGCCACGTGGAACGGATGCCGGTGCTCGTCCAGGTCGGCGACGATCGCGTCCATCCGCCAGTAGCGGTAGCGGTCGATCACATTGCGGGTGTCGCCGCGCTCGAGCAGCTCGGGGTCGTACTGGGGCTCCTCCGGCCACTCGCCCGGCCATGGGCCGACGCCGTGGGTGGAGAGTTCGGGCGTGGGACTCTGCGGCTCTTGCACCGCTCCACCGTATCCCGCGGCGCCGTGTTCGCCGGTCGTCGGTGGCCGGAGTCTTTCGAGTTACCTAAACCTGCCCTATGATTTCGGTATGCCTAAAGATGACGTCCGGCCTCACGGCGACCTGCGAACGGATGCCCCGCGGCCGGGCACGTCGCCCGAAGTCACCACAGTGGCATCCTCCAGGTTGCTCTGGCTGCTCGGCCCGGCCCTCGTCGCCGGAGTCGCCTACCTCGACCCAGGCAACGTCGCCAGCAACATGACGGCTGGCGCCCGGTACGGCTACCTGCTCGTCTGGGTGGTCGTGGCCGGCAACGTGATGGCCTGGCTGATCCAGTACCTCTCGGCCAAGCTCGGGATCGTCACCGGCACGAGCCTGCCGGAGATCCTCGGGGTGCGGATGCGGCGCCCGCTCGCCCGGCGCCTCTACTGGGTGCAGGCCGAGCTCGTGGCCATGGCCACGGACCTGGCCGAGATCATCGGCGGCGCGGTCGCGCTGCACCTCCTGTTCGGCCTGCCACTGCTGGCCGGCGGCATCATCACCGGCGTGATATCGATGATCGTGCTGACCGTGCAGACCCGCCGCGGGCCGCGCACCTTCGAGCGCGTGATCGTCGCGCTGCTGCTGATCATCGCCGTGGGCTTCACCGCCGGCGTCTTCATCTCGCCGCCGGAGGCCGGTGGCGTCGTCGCCGGGCTCGTGCCGCGCTTCGAGGGCACGAACTCGGTCCTCCTCGCCGCGTCGATCCTCGGCGCGACGATCATGCCCCACGCCATCTACGCGCACTCCGCCCTCGCCCGCGACCGGTTCCCCGCCTGGCAGGGCGAGAAAGCGACCAAACGGCTGCTCTGGGCCACCAAATGGGACGTCACGATCGCCATGGCCATCGCCGGAACCGTGAACCTCTCGATCCTGCTGCTCGCGGCATCCGCCCTGCAGGGGGTCGAGGGAACCGACACCCTCGAGGGCGCCTACGCCGCCCTGGCGACGACGCTCGGGCCCGTGGTCGCCACGATCTTCGCCGTCGGGTTACTCGCCTCCGGGCTCGCCTCAACCTCGGTGGGCGCCTACGCCGGCGCCGAGATCATGCACGGCCTGCTGCACCTGCGGGTTCCGCTGCTGCTGCGCCGCCTGGTCACGCTCATCCCCGCGCTGCTCATCCTCGGCGCCGGCTTCGACCCGACCCAGGCGCTCGTGCTCAGCCAGGTCGTGCTGTCGTTCGGCATCCCGTTCGCCCTCATCCCGCTGGTCTGGCTCACCGCGCAGCGCGGCATCCTCGGCGCGCACGCCAACCGCTGGTTCACGACGGCCGCCGGGGCGATCTGCGCCGTGCTGCTCGTCGCCCTCAACGTGATGCTGCTCGTGCTGCTCTTCACCGGCGCCTGAGGTCGTCATGCTTCCCGCGAGAACGCAGTTGTGCTCGTTATCCGGCGCTCATAACGAGCACAACTGCGTTTTCGCGGTGACGATCGGTAGCCTGAGAGCGCCATGACACACACCACCACCCCCGCCGCAGAGGACTACCTCAAGACCATCTACGCGCACACCGAGTGGCAGCCCGACCCGATCACGCCGTCGGGGCTGGCCACGAGGCTGGGGGTCGCGCCGTCCTCGGTCACCGAGATGGTGAAGAAGCTCGCGGCGATCGGCTGGCTCACGCACGTGCCCTACGGCCCGCTCTCACTGACGGATGCCGGCCGGCTGCGCGCGACCGCGGTGGTGCGGCGGCACCGCCTGATCGAGACCTGGCTCGTGCGCGAGATGGGCTACGACTGGGACGAGGTGCACGACGAGGCGGAGATCCTGGAGCACTCGATCTCCGACCGCCTGCTCGAGGCGATCAACGAGCGGCTCGGTTTCCCGGTCAGCGACCCGCACGGCGACCCGATCCCGGATGCCGACGGTGCCGTCGACCGCGCTCCCGCCATCCTTCTGGCGGCGGCGGAGCCCGGCCACACGGGAACCGTGCTGCGGATCAGCGACCGCGACCCGGGCATCCTGCGCGCCCTGGCGGCCGACGAGATCCGGCCGGGCACGGCGCTCGTGCTCGTCGGGCCCCTCACCGTGCGCCTGCCGTCCGGTCGCACCCGGCCGCTCACGACCGAGGCGGCCGATTCGATCTGGGTCAGCGCTTAACTTTCGCGTAACCTGCCCGGGCTAGGCTTGGGGCCCCGAGGAGAGGACGGCCCGATGGCACGTCGTGACGAGATCGAATGCTGGCTCACCGACATGGACGGCGTCCTCGTGCATGAGAACGCCGCGCTGCCCGGGGCGGCCGAGCTGCTCGAGCAGTGGACCAACGCCGGCACCCCGTTCCTCGTGCTCACGAACAACTCGATCTTCACGCCGCGCGACCTCAGCGCCCGGCTGCGCTCCTCCGGGCTGAACGTGCCCGAGGAGCGGATCTGGACCTCGGCGCTGGCCACGGCCGACTTCCTCAAGTCGCAGATCCCCGGCGGCACGGCCTTCGTGATCGGCGAGGTCGGCATCACGACGGCCCTGCACGAGGCCGGCTTCATCATGACCGAGACCAACCCCGACTACGTCGTCGTAGGCGAAACCCGCAACTACTCCTTCGAGGCGATCACCAAGGCGATCCGCCTGCTGCTGGGGGGCGCCCGGTTCATCGTGACCAACCCGGATGCGACCGGGCCGAGCGCCGACGGACCGCTGCCGGCGACCGGGGCGATCGCCGCGCTGATCACCAAGGCCACCGGCATGGAGCCCTACGTCGTGGGCAAGCCCAACCCGATGATGTTCCGGTCGGCGATGAACAAGATCGGCGCGCACTCCGAGAACACGGCCATGATCGGCGACCGGATGGACACCGACATCATCGCCGGCATCGAGGCCGGCCTGCACACGATCCTCGTGATGACCGGCATCAGCGACCAGGCCGAGGTGGCCCGCTACCCCTTCCGCCCGGACGAGATCCTGGCCGGGGTGCACGAGCTGGTCGCCGCCCAGCCCGAGGAATCCGACGCGATCTAGCCTGGACACTCCCCGCGAAACTGCAGTTGTGCGCCCTAAAACGCCGGAATGACGCGCACAACTGCGGTTTCGCGGGAGGGGGGCGGGATAGGGGGCAGGCGGGTCAGGCGGCGGGGGTGGGGCCGGGGCCGGCCAGGCTCGCGGTGAGCGGCTCGGCCGATGCCCGGTTGAGGAAGCAGTAGTAGTCGCGCTGGCCGCTCGTCCACTGCTCCTCGGTGACCGGGTAGCTGCCCTGGACCTGCAGGTCGGGGATGGCGCCGGCCGCGGTGAGGTCGATCACTCCGGGGGCGGAGCAGAGCAGGTTGATCTGCTCGGCGAGTGCTGCCTCGCCGGGGAACTCGGCATCCTCCTCGCCGGCGAAGACTCCCCGGTAGACGAGCTGCGCGGCGTGCGGTGCGGCACAGTCCACCACAGTGAACTCCTCCTCCCACGGGGACGCGTAGGGCTCGAGGCATTCGCCGCCGCGCAGGGCGTCCCAGGCGTGCACGCCGACGGGCTGCGGGCCGGTTGCCGGCGACGTCGGGGTCGGCGTCGGTGTGGCGCTCGCGGATGCCGTCTCGGTCGGGGCCGCGATCGGCGCCGAGCCGCCGACAAGGCGCTGCCCGAAGAAGAACAGGGCGACGAGCACGCCGACGGCCAGGAGCCCGGCGGCAGCCCAGGCCAGGATCCTGCCGATCCGTCGTCGGTTCGCGGGCGGACGGGCTGGCCCGCGCGGCGCCTGCCGGGCGGCGGCGGGCGTGGCCATCGCGGCAGCCGGCGGGGTGGCAGCCGCCGTGGTG
>NZ_SOEZ01000050.1 GCF_004402215.1 Cryobacterium tagatosivorans | reverse complement strand
GGATTCCTCGTTCGGCAGAGCCTTATCGAACAGCTGCTTCCCAGCGCGATCAAGGGCGACCGCGTGGTGCTCTCCCTTGCCAACATCAACGCCGATGAAAACGTCAACGCTGTCGTAATTGTCGATCATGAATGCTCCCGTCTCCTGTCATCGCTGGCCAGGAACCACGGCATCAAGTCTCGGCATCCGCGTTACGAACGGCCTAGAAACGAGTCCGGCCCAGCCCCTATCAGCGATCACCTGATGCCAATCAGACCCGGTGACAACACCCCCCGGATCATCAACGACTGGGGGCAACAATCATGCCGGGCCTGACAGGCCAATACCCTCACACAATTACACGATCAAGGGATACGAAGAAGGTAACGGGGGCTAGTCCCGCAGGTAGCGCTCCAAACGGGGCACGTGCAGCAGAGCCAGTGCGCGCTTCTCAATCTGCCGGACCCGCTCCCGCGTCACGCCCTGGATGAGCGCGATCTGGTCGAGGGTTCTCGGGGCGTCGCCGTCGAGTCCGAACCGGGCCTGGAGAATGGCCCGTTCCCGCGGCGGCAGCGCGTCCAGGTAGAACGTGATGTCCGCCGCCCGGAGGGCGATGGTGGCGTACTCGTCCGGCTGCGGCAGGTCATCGTCGATGATCAACTCGGAGATGTCCCCGATGCCGTCCCCGACCGGTGAGTGCAGCGAGATCGGCTCGTTGTCGTATTGCAGCAGGCGGGCAACGTCGCGGGCCGGGATCTGGGTGGCCTCGGCGAGTTCGCGCACGGTCGGGTCGCGGTCGAGCGTGCTCGTCAGGTCGCGACGGATCCGCTTGATCTTGTTGAGCTTCTCGGCGGTGTGCACCGGGATTCGGATCATCCTCGATTTGTCGGCCATGCCGCGGTGGATGGCCTGGCGGATCCACCAGGTGGCGTAGGTCGAGAACTTGTACCCGGTCATGAAGTCGAACTTCTCGACCGCCCGTACGAGCCCGATGTTGCCGTCCTGGACCAGGTCCATGATGGGCACTCCGCGCCCGGAGTAGTGCTTGGCGATGCTCACGACCAGACGCAGGTTCGCCTCGATGAAGTGATTCTTCGAGCGGCGTCCGTCGTGCACGAGCCAGGCCAGTTCGCGTTCGAGGGCGGGGTCGTCGATGCTTCCCTTGAGGAGCTTCTCCTCGGCGAACAGGCCCACTTCGATCCGGCGGGCGAGGTCGACCTCGTCCTCGGCGGTGAGCAGGGCACCCTTGCCGATCCGGCGCAGGTAGTCGCCGAAGGCATCGGTGGATGCGCGGCCGTAGCGGGCGCTCGACGGGGCGGAATGCGCGGTGATCGTCATGACATCACCGCCCGGCCGGCGAAGCTCGCCGCTGCTCGTTCGAACGACGAGAAATAGGTGCGTTCGCGGAGCGAGCCGAGGCGGGTGACCTCGTATGCGCCCTCGACCTGCTGGATGAATCCCAGCACCGCCGACGGATCCCCGTCGGGAATCGACCTATCGCAGATTCGCCATTCCGTTGCTGAGAGTTCGGTAATACGGACTTCGTGACGGTTCATACCGTCAACACCGACGTTATTCATGACACCTCCGGGTCGTACCAAGGAGATCAGTACACAGCCTGCGCGTTGGGCGCAAAAGGGGCTTGACATCCGGGCCGCCGATGGTGCTCAATGCCCACCTTTCGGGGGGCGGCTGCTGGAGCCCGGAGCTCGCCCGCGTAGTCTGGCTGCATGAGCGAACAGGTGTCCGAGATCTTTGACCCAGGCCAGTGGCGCGACGTCGCCGGTTTCGACACCCTCACCGATGTGACCTACCACCACGACCTGACCGGCCGCATCGCCAGGGTCGCGTTCAACCGGCCGGAGGTGCGCAACGCCTTCCGGCCGCGCACGGTCGACGAGCTCTACGCGGCGCTCGAGGACGCACGCACGAACCCGCGCATCGGCGTCGTGCTGCTCACCGGGAACGGACCCAGCCCGAAGGACGGCGGCTGGGCGTTCTGCTCCGGGGGAGACCAGCGCATTCGCGGCCGCGACGGGTACAAGTACGCCGAGGGTGAGACGGCCTCCGGGATCGATGCTGCCCGCAGTGGACGCCTGCACATCCTCGAAGTGCAGCGCCTCATCCGCTTCATGCCCAAGGTCGTCATCGCGGTCATCCCGGGCTGGGCCGCCGGCGGGGGGCATTCCCTGCACGTGGTCTGCGACCTCAGCATCGCCAGCGCCGAGCACGGCAAGTTCAAGCAGACGGATGCCGACGTCGGCTCCTTCGACGCCGGTTACGGCAGCGCCTACTTCGCCCGCCAGGTCGGCCAGAAGGCGGCCAGGGAGGTCTTCTTCCTCGCCCGGGAGTATTCCGCCGAGCGGGCCCTCGAGATGGGCGCCGTCAACGCGGTCGTGCCGCACGCCGACCTCGAAGCGGAGGCCCTCGACTGGGCGCGGGAGATCCTGACCAAGTCGCCCACTGCCATCCGGATGCTCAAGTTCGCCTTCAACGCCGTCGACGACGGCCTGGTGGGCCAGCAGGTGTTCGCCGGGGAGGCGACGCGGCTGGCCTACGGCACCGACGAAGCCGTCGAGGGCCGCGACGCGTTCCTCGAGAAGCGGGAACCGGACTGGGCCCCCTACCCCTGGCAGTTCTAGGCGCGTCCATGCCCAGGGCGCTGATCGCGGTTCCGGCCGACAACACCACGCGGCTCCTGGCCCTGCTGCGCCTGGCGCTCACCGCGGAGGGCGACGCCGTGATGCCGGTGCCGGGGAGCGAAGGCGCCCGGAAGATCGGAGTCGTGCCTCGCCGGGTGGCCGTCGTCATCGAGACGTCCGGCTCGACCGGTGCCCCGAAGCGGGTGATGCTCAGCACGGACGCGTTGCTGGCCGGCGCCGCCGCGTCGAACGTGGCCCTCGGCGGGCCCGGCCAATGGCTGCTCGCCCTGCCGGGTCACTACATCGCCGGGGTGCAGGTGCTCGTGCGGTCGATCGCGGCCCAGACCACGCCGCTCGTGCTGCCGCCGGGCGGGTTCGACCCGGCGGCCTTCCTCCGGCTCGCCGACAGGCTCAGCGAGCCGCTCCGGTTCACCTCGCTCGTCCCCGTGCAGCTGGACCGGCTGATGCAGGCCGCGGCCGAGGACCGCCACAGCCTCGCCGTGCTCCGGCGCTTCACGGCCATCCTCGTCGGAGGCCAGGCCGTCCCGGCCGAGTTGCTCCGCCGCGCGGACGAACGGGGCCTGCGGGTCGTGCGCAGCTACGGCTCCTCGGAGACGGCCGGAGGCTGCGTGTACGACGGGGTGTCCATCGGCGACACGAGTGCGCGCGTCGTAGACGGGCAGCTCGAGATCGCCGGCGCCGTGCTGGCCGAGGGGTACCTCGGTGACCCGAAACTGACCGCGGAGCGCTTCGCCGTCGAGCACGGGGTGCGCTGGTACCGCACCGGCGACCTCGGCGCCGTCGACCCCGAGACCGGTCTCGTGCAGGTCTTCGGGCGCGCCGACAACGTCATCATCTCCGGGGGCGAGAAGGTGTCGCTCGACGCCGTCGAACGGATCGTGCGCACGCTCCCCGGCCTCGCCGAGGCGGTCGTCCTGGGCGCCGACGACGCGCAGTGGGGCCAGGTCCCGGTCGTCGTGCTCGCCGCGGCGCCGGACGGGCCGCCCCGGCCGGCCGAGCTGGCGGAGATCCGTGCGGCGGCGGCATCCCTGCTCGGCAAGGCGGCGCGGCCGGCACGCGTCGTGGCCGTGGCCGCGATCCCGGTCCTGGCCTCGGGCAAGCCGGACCGGCAGGCGTTGCTCCGGCTCCTCGCCTCGGCCCAGTAGCATGATTGCGTGGCACACGGAGCGCGGCCGGTCAGGCCGAAAATGCAGCGGTTGAATCCCGCCGAACGACTCGCCCAGGCGACCGGTTCGGCCCGGAAGGGCGCGGCCGGCAACGGCTCGGCCAGGAAGGGCGCGGCCGGCAACGGCTCGGCCAGGAACGGCGCGCCCCGCAAGGGCCCGGCGAAGGTGAAGCCGGCCACGGCCGCCGACTGGGTCTCCGGCGCCCGGCTGCGCACCCTCCCGCTCGCCATCGCCCCGGTCGCCCTCGGCACCGGAGCGGCGATCGTGGCCACCGGCCCCGGGGTGTTCCACGCGGTGGAGGCGCTGCTCGCCCTCATGGTCGCCCTGTGCCTGCAGATCGGCGTGAACTACGCCAACGACTACTCCGACGGCGTGCGCGGCACGGATGCCTACCGCGTCGGCCCTGCGCGGCTGACCGGGTCGGGGGCGGCGAAACCCTCCACCGTCCTGAGCGTGGCGCTGGCCTTCTTCGGCCTTGCGGCGCTGGCCGGGCTCGCGCTCGTCGTGATCACCCAGCAGTGGTGGCTCCTCCTCGTGGGCGCCGCGGCCATCGGGGCCGCCTGGCTCTACACCGGGGGCAAGAAGCCCTACGGCTACTTCGGCCTCGGTGAACTCTTCGTCTTCGTCTTCTTCGGGCTGGTGGCGACGCTCGGAACGACCTACGTCCAGGCCGGGACCGTCAACACCGAAAGCTGGCTGGGCGGGGTCGGCATTGGCCTGATCGCCTGCGCCGTGCTGATGGTGAACAACCTGCGCGACCGCGACACCGACAAGGAGGCCGGCAAGCGCACGCTCGCGGTCCTCATCGGCAACGTGCCCTCCCGCGTCGTGTTCTGCGTCTTCCTGCTCGCGCCGTTCGGGATCGCGGCGTTCTTCTCGATCTTCTATCCGCTGGCGTACTTCACGTTCTTCGTGCTGCTGCTGGCGCTGCCGGCCTGCCTGATCACCGTGACGGCGAAGACGTCACGGGAGCTGATCCTGGCCCTGCAGCTCACCAGCCTGGCCGCGCTCGGCTACGGCCTGCTGCTCGGGCTCGCCTTCGCGCTCTAGCCTTCGCGTCCGGCCTGCTCGTCCCTGGCACGGTCGAGGCGGTCGAGCGCCGCGTCCTCCGACTCGGCGTCGGGGTGCACCGGCTCGGTGGCCGGATGCCGGGCGGCATACAGGTCGCGGGCGACGTTCTCCCGGGGCTTGCGCAGGAAGATGTAGGAGAGGCACAGGCCGATCACCGCGGCGACCAGCGCAGCCAGCCACCACTCGAGCTGCAACGCCAGCAGGACGCCGAGCGGGACGGCGAACATCAGCACGCGCAGGAGCGAATAGGACAACCAAGCGGGAACGGCCTTCATGCCTTCAGCTTAGAACGCGGGGGCTGTGTGGGCGCTCACCCTACTCTCGGCCGCGCGGCCTACAATCAGATATGCCAAAGCTCCTGATCGGTCTCGGACTGGTTGTCGTCATCCTCACCGTCTACACGCTCGTGGACTGTGCGCTCGCCGACCGCAACCGCATCCGCGGCCTGCCGCGCTGGGTCTGGATCTTCGTGCTCATCCTCGTGCCCGTGATCGGCCCCCTGCTCTGGCTGTTCGTCGGTCGCGGCCGCGCCGGCGGTGCCGGCGGTCGCATCACCCGTTCGCTCGCCCCCGACGATGACCCGGATTTCCTCCAGCGGCTCGGGCGCGAGAGCCGGCAGCAGGAGCGGATCCGGCAGATGGAGCAGGAACTGGCCGACCTCGACAAGCCCGACCCCCGGGCCGACAGCGCCCCCCGGCCGGACGCAGCCCCCGGGAGGGACCCCAAGCCGGCCGATCCCGGTGAGGGCGAACAGCCCGACCGCCGGGACGTCTGAGCCTGTCGGTGGCTGAACCCGCGGTGCCTGAACCGGCGGTGCCTGAACCCGCCCAGGGCGGCAGCCCGGCGACGGCCTTCAGCGTCGCGCTGCTGGACGAATTCGTGCGCCTCGGCGTGCGCGACGTCGTGCTCTGCCCGGGATCTCGCTCGCAGGCGCTCGCCCTGGCCTGCGCCGAACTCGAACGGATCGGGCGCATCCGCCTGCATGTGCGCCTCGACGAACGGGGAGCCGGCTTCCTCGCGCTCGGCATGGCCGTCGAAACCGGCGTCCCGGCGCTCGTGGTCACCACCTCCGGAACGGCCGTCGCGAACCTGCACCCCGCCGTGCTCGAAGCCCACCACTCCGGCGTCCCGATGATCCTGCTCACCGCCGACCGGCCGGACGAACTGCGCGGCATCGGATCGAACCAGACCACCGTCCAGCCGGGCATCTTCGGCGGGGCCGTCCGGCTCAGCGTCGACGAGCCGGCCCCGGTCGGCGGCCCGGCCGAGGCGGCCGGCGCCCTCGCCCTCGCCCGGCGGGCGCTCGAGGCGTCGACCGGCGTCCGCTCGGCCGACCCCGGGCCGGTGCACCTGAACCTGG
>NZ_SOEZ01000080.1 GCF_004402215.1 Cryobacterium tagatosivorans | reverse complement strand
CTCGTTGAGGACAACGCCCGGGGCGACTTCACCGATCCGCACCCCGGTTCCGACAAGCTGGCGGCGCACCCCGTGCGTAAAGGCCTGAACAGCATGCTTAGAGGCGGGTTTTAGATGCAATCCACATCGAGGGGCTGAGGACCGGGCCCACTTCGACAGCCCGCCCGCAACAGAGAACCCGCAATCGCGGCCATCTTCAGTGCCTTCATATTCATACTCCTTTGTATTTATGGTTCTTGGAAGCTCTCGTGTACCCTGTCACACGGCTGGGCCCGGCCAGCCGGGGCATTCACGGCACGCGTTCCCACAGATTCATTAATTCCGATATTCCTGGGACAACGTTGTCCCAGCCTAGTCGTAAATTCGAGACAACGTTGTCCTACACTTGATATTGATCCGCCTCCGGGCGAGAATCGGGAGGACGCATGCACACGAAGTCATCACCGTCGGCAGCTCGTCGACCCACTATGACCGACGTCGCCCGCGTAGCCGGGGTCAGCCTCAAGACCGTTTCGCGGGTCGTCAACGGCGTCGCCACGGTCGATCAGGAACTTGCCGAGCGCGTGCACGCGGCTTCCGCAGAACTCGGCTTCCGCGCCAACTTTGCGGCTTCCGCACTCAGATCGGGGTCGTCCACGGCAACGATTGGGCTCTTGATCAAAGATCTCAGCAACGAGTTCTACGCCAACATCGCTTCGGCCGTCGCCGTCGTCGCCAAGGCCCATCACACTCAACTCATCACGGCTCACTCTGGTGAGAACGCCGAAGATGAGCTGGAAGCGATTTTCGATCTGTGCCGTCGGCGGGTCGATGGCCTCCTCATCGTGCCGACCGGCGGCGACCACTCGGCACTCAAGTCCGAGATCGACCTGGGCATTCCCATGGTTTTTATCGATCGCAAGCCGGTTGGACTCGCCGCAGACAGCGTCGTTCTCGACAATTTCGCTGGGGCCCGTGACGCGGCCACGCGGCTCATCAATGATGGCCACTCCCGAATCGGGATTTTGGTAGACACCCTGAATATGGCGACCATGCGCGATCGGCTGCAGGGCGTCAGGACCGCCTTTGCCGAGGCCGGCCTGGCGCTGGATGACTCCCTCGTCGTCACGAATGTGCGCGGCCCGATTGAGGCCAGCATAGAGGTCGACCGGCTCCTCGCCTCGTCCGCCCCGCCCACGGCATTCTTTTGCGGGAACAACCGCTCTGGTATCGGCGTTTTGCGATCCCTGTGGCAGCGAGGAACAAACGAGGCGCTGGTCTCGTTCGATGATTTCCAGCTGTCGGAGCTCATGCCGCGCCCGTTCACCGTCGTGCGTTACGATAACCGCGCGCTGGGAACAATCAGCGCGGAGCTGCTCTTCCGGCGGATTAATCGCGAAGTGTTCGATCCGACTACGGTCGTCCTTCCCACCGAGCTCTGCGACCGCGGCATTACAGGCTTGCGTGGCCCGCAGCCACAGGCGTCTCAACGAGCACGCTGCACCTGAGCAGCCCCTTTCGTTCATCCCATCCGCCGCCGCGACCGCAAAGGGCACAACCCCTACGGGACTCCCCGCCGTCCGCCGGCATGCGGCCGGACAAAACTAACGTCCCGCGACGACCTTGAGGTAGCGGGCAACAGCCTCCGCAATAGCGTCGCGGCCCACGCGCAGGAAGCTGCGGGGATCCACCGACACGTCGTCGACCTGCAAGAACGAACGGATAGCGCCGCTGTAGGCGACGTTGAGAGCCGTCCCAATATTGATCTTCACCATTCCTTCGGAGGCCGCTTGGGTGATCTCTTCGTCAGGTACGCCCGACGAGCCGTGCAGGACGAGCGGAACGTCCAGCGCTTCCTGCAAAACGGAGATGAGGGCATGATCCAGCGAGGCGTCTTTCGAGGTCATGGCGTGCGACGATCCGACAGCCACCGCTAGCGCATCCACACCGGTCGCGCGGACGAATTCGGCTGCCTCCTGGGGATCAGTGCGCACTCCGGGCGCGTGGGCACCATCTTTGCCGCCGACTTCTCCGAGTTCGGCCTCGATCCAGATACCGTTCCTGGCTCCCCACCGCACCGCTTGGCGGGTCAGTTCGACGTTGTCCGCATAGTCGTATCTCGAGGCGTCAAACATTACGGACGAGAAATCCAGCTCCGGCGCCAAGTGCATGATTGCGACGTCGGTGATGTGATCGAGGTGCAAGGCCACGTCAACGCTCGACGATACGGCCACGGCAGCCGTCGCTCGGGCGATCGCTGTCGGGGACCCGTGGTATCGGATGGCGTTTTCACTAAGCTGCAGAATGACCGGAAGTTTGGCCTCCTCTGCGCCGGCCACGATCCCCTCCGCGTGCTCGAGTGTGATGACATTGAATGCGGCGATGGATCGCTTTTCAGCCATCGCCTGAGAAAAAAGGTCATGACTCGAAACGACGGGCACGGCGCCTCCTTCTGGCGTGGGCGGAGCACTCGCGAGCTGTGCGCCGATCTGTCCACCATCTTGACACAAACACAACCATAAGCAAACATGTACAAATAAACCCAATTCAGTTTGAATCCTCGTTGGAGCCCGAATGATCGTCACCATTACGCCATCGCCCTCGATCGATTGGACCGTAACGCTCGATTCCTTCGAGCTCGGCGCAGTAAACCGGGCGAGTAACTCCGTGCGCGAACCAAGCGGAAAGGGCGTCAATGTGGCCATCGCCCTCCATCGGGCAGGGGAACCCACTCGTGCGATCGTCCCTGCCGGCGGCGACACCGGCCGGTTTCTGGCATCGGCGCTGCAGGCCCACGGTCTTCCGTTCACCCTGATTGATACGGGCTCGGAGATCCGAACGAACATCACCCTGGTGACCCCGGGGCATCCGGGGACGAAGATCAACGAGCCAGGTTCACCGCTCTCTGACGACGTGGTGGCGCGTCTGCATGCTGCGGTCTTGGATACAGCCGGGAATGCAACCGCGGTGGTGAGCTGCGGAAGCCTCCCTCCCGGGGTCCCAGCCTCCTTCCACCGCGACATCGCCAACCTGGCAAAGACCCTCGGCGTCTATTCCGTGGTGGATGCATCGGGTGAATCGCTTGCTCTCGCCCTGACGGCCGAGCCAGACCTCGTAAAACCGAACGTGCACGAACTCGCTGAGCTGGCAGGGGAGTCCATCACCACGCTTGGCGATGTGGTCGCCGCGGCCCAAAGACTCCGGCAGCGCGGAGCCCGGGCCGTGCTTGCCAGCCTCGGGGCCGATGGCGTGATCTACGTGGATACGATGGGCGCCTTGTACGCGAAGGCCCACGACATCCCCGTCCTCAATTCCGTCGGCGCCGGGGACGCACTTCTTGCCGGGTTCATGCGTGGGGGTAGCGACCGAGCTGCTCGACTGGCTAACGCTGCGCTTTGGGCATCTTCGGCGGTCGCTGACCCATCGACGCTGTTTACCGTAAGGCCCGATTTCGCCGCTCTGATTAGCGTGGGACCGCTGATTGATGCCGACATCCGACTAACAGAACCGTCGACGCTGCTGGCACGAACCTGACGCCCGGCGGCGGGCGGCAGGCGCTCAAGCAAGCTCGACGTCGACGCCGGCCTGCCGGAGGGCCGCGAGGTCGGCCAGAGCAATGTCACTGTCCGTGATGAGCAGATCGATGTCATCCAGGGTCGCGTGCTGGGTCGTGCTAACAACCCCGAATTTACTGTGGTCGACGAGCAGAATGTGGCGTTGCGACGACCCGAGCATGGCCCGCTTCACCGCGGCCTCGGCGGGGTCAGGTGTTGTCAGCCCCCGATCAATGCTGACAGCGTTGGTTCCGAGGAAGGCGACGTCTACGTTGGTTTCGCGCAGGGAACGCAGCGTCCAGTCATCCACCTCGGCGAGAGTATTGCTGCGCAGGCGCCCGCCGAAGGTGAAGATGGTCAGCAAGGGATTGCTGACCAGCGCGAGCGCGATTGGCAGGGTATTGGTGAACACAGTCAGCGGGCGGTTTGCTGGCAGGAGCTGGGCAAGCCGTTCCGTGGTGGAACCTGCGTCGATGAGGATAGCACCGTGGTCAGGCAGGTGCGCGAGGGCGGCGCGAGCGATTCGGGTCTTTTCCGCCGAGTACTCCGTGCGTGTCGCCACAGCGGGTTCAAAGGACAGCGACTCCGGTGGGACAGCGCCGCCATGCACGCGCCGCAGGCGCCCATGGCGTTCCAGATGGATGAGGTCTTTGCGCAGCGTCTCCCCGGTCACATTGAGGAGCGTTGCCATCTCCCCCGCGTTGATCCGGCCATTCTCACGCAATTGCTGAAGGATTCGCTGGTATCGCTGGTCGGCGTGCGCTGCTTCGGTGCGATCATTCACTCCGGTCATGCGTGCGTCACCTCATCCATATGCCGTCAACTGTATCGGTTGCTGTGTCGGGGGTGCTTGATTATCGGCTCAGTGGCTGCAGGTCTGAGCGGGTTAGGGTGTGGCTGATCGGGTCGGGCCAGAGGCCCGCGGCCATACCGGCGAAGATCGCCGCTCCCCGGGCACCCGCCTCCGTGACGTCTGGGCGTGAGAATTCCCCAAGCCGCCGCCGCTTGCAATCACGAAGGGCGCCGCTGGCTGACCATCCTCCGGTGACGATCAACTCACGATGGTCGCCCACGATGTCCGACATCGAACCATGCAGGGCGGTTACCTGGTCCGTGACTAGTTCAATGGTGCTCCGCCACAGCTCTGCCGGTGACGCGTCATCGCCGACACCCTGGAATCCCAACAGCCCATTGTCATCTACGAAGGCGCGAATGGCGGGCGCAGTAATCTGCCGAGCAGCCTCGTCGAGTCCGTCGGCAGCGAAGTCCTTGCTTCCGAGCGCCGAGAGTGCACGGCCGAGAATCAGGCCGCCCTCAGTGCCTGCGAGCAGGCACCATTTGCCGGGTAGGGCATGCCACCCGACGGTCACACCGATCTGCGCGAGCGCGAGAATGGCTGAGCGCGAGGAAATCGGGTCGACCGTTCGGACAAGGGCCTCGGCCGTCCCGCAAGAGTCCACCTCCGCTCCCACCAGGGTTGCGCCCAGTCCGACCGCGGCGGATTGGTGGTCCTGGCCGGCAGTCGTGATAGCCGCTCCGGCAAGGCGCGGGGAGATGATTCCTGACGCCACCGAGCCGAGGCAGGTTCCGGCCGTCACGAGCTCAGGCAGGGCGTCCTCATTCATCCGCGACCATTCGAGGGTCTCCCCCCACCACGTCTTGTTGATCACATCGAACCAACCAGTGCGGGAGGCGAGGGAAAGTTCCGTTGCCGGGGCGGCGCCAAGGCTGAAGGCAATCCATTCGGCGACGTTCAGCCGGAGTCCGATATTGCGGACGTCGGGATGGCTCTCGGAAAACCAGCGGTGTTTGGTTAGCGACCACTGGTGGCGGAATGGCAGCCCGGTCACCGATGAGAACTTATCGATCCCAATCTCTTCCGCCAGCTTTGCGAGTTCGACGCCGTCGCGTTTGTCGTGCCAAGCAATGACCGGGCTCAGTGGCCTATTCGACCCGTCGAGAAGTACGCCCGATTCACCGATGCTCGCGATTCCAATGGAGAGGATGGGTCCGGGAGGTGTGGCGTCCACTGCTCGGCGCAGCGCCCCGTGGGCAGCGTCCGCCAACACCGTTGCCGCTATCTCAGCGCCGAAGGGGGCGAGATCCCACTCGTACCCCATTCGCCCTGTCGCCACGACATGGCCATCAAGGGTGAAGACAACGGCCTTTGCGCTCGTGGTGCCGACGTCAAGTCCGACGACGTATTGCTGCTGCTCCATAGGGGTACTCCTGGATGACGGGGAGCTTCTGCGGAGAGAAGCTACGGTGCGGAGGGTGCCGGGGGCGCGCAGAGTATGCCGCGCATGCGTCCGATGATCGACACATCGCCGGCGCCGTGGGGAATGAGGACCGTGGTGCCGGAGTGG
>NZ_SOEZ01000066.1 GCF_004402215.1 Cryobacterium tagatosivorans | reverse complement strand
CGCCACCCGCTACGACAAACTTGCCCTGACCTACCGCGGAGGAGTCGTCCTCCGCGCCATCACCATCTGGTTACACGAATTAGGAGACACGCCCTAGGAGGGGTCCGGCCAGAAGCAGGATGAGAGCGAGTAAATACAGCGCGCGGTTGCCGATGATTCCCGGCGACGAATAGCTGGCTGCGCCCGCGAGCGCTCCGCCGGCCGTCGCGGCCACTCCCATGACCACGATCCCCAATCCGATCCAGCGCCGGCCGCTGTGGCGAACGGTCGGTGGACGCCGCGAACCGCGCAGGGCAGAAAGCACGTCCATGCGGGACGCCGTCCACGCCGGGAGGAGGGCGGCGATCCACCCGACGAGCATGGCGAACAAGGCGATACCAATGAGTATGGGTATCGACAGACGGTAGCCCCAGTACTGCACGGCACTGCCGTCGCCGGTCAGGACAATGAACAGCGACCCGCCGGCGACCCACCGCGGGGATCAGGGCGAGCATGGCGATGACGATTCCGACCTCGGCGACGTTCGTTTCCGTGGCTCGAAACGGGGTCCTAAGTGGTTAGGCCGTCAGGCCGAGCTCTTTGTCCACGATGGACACCAGCATGTTACGCATCACATCCACGGTCATTCCCGGTACTCCTGTGAGGACTTTGATTGCAGCGCCGTCCGTGGCCGAGGTCAGAAGACTGGCGAACTGTGCCGCATCGACATCCCGGAATATACCCTGACGCTGGCCGCGAACGACGATACGGACCACCGTGTCCATCCAGCGGGCATAAAAGTCGTTGTGAATGGTTCGGAGCTCTGGGTCTATGCAGGTTTCGGACCAGAACTGGAGCCAGACTGACCACTCCTCTCGGACTTGGTTGCCAATCGGCAGCTGCATTTCGATAAGGGCAAGCAGGCGCTTGCGCGCATTGTCGATCGACCGGAGCGAGGCGCCCTGGCGTTCGAAAGCTTGATCCACACAGTAGCGCAGGGCTTCGCGGAGCACGTCCACCTTGCCCGGGAAATAGTAATGCACGGTCCCGGTACTGGTACCGCAGATTCTGGCGACATCCTGGACTCGGACATTATGATAACCGCGCTCTGCGACCAGTTGCCAAGTAGCTTCCAAAATCGCGATTCGCCGCTCTTCACGGCCGCCTACTTCGACAGATTTGCTCATCGGCACTTCACTCCGAACCGTTACGTATCCAAAATACTAGCGCAACAGATTCTTGACGCGCCAGTCAAAAACAGATCTTCGCATGGGCTTCTGCCGAGGACTACTGTCCTGTGAAGTCTCGCGGGATTCAGGGTGGCGTCCAATAGCGTGGTGTAACCGCGGCACTCAGGGGTGTGTTTGCACCGATCTGAGGCGGCCGCCGCGTGATTCTTGGAAAGGCTGATCAAGACTTTTCTCAAGTCTCTTCCGAACCAGCCCGATTGCGGACGCCGAACACGCCCAGTTTGACCGGGTCCTGAACGCTCTCGGGGAGACCCTCCCCTTGGCGGCCACCCACCTCGAGGCGGCCCTGGCGGACGTGCTCGCGTTCACCGGATTCCCGAAGACGATCTGGCGTCAGATCTGGTCAAGCAACCCCCGGGAACGTCTCAACCGTGAGATCCGCCGCCGCACCGATGTCGTGGGCATCTTCCCGGACCGCCGCTCTCTGATCCGCTCGTCGGCGCGGTCCTGGCCGAACAACACGACGAATGGACGGAGGGGCGCCACTACCTCGGCCTCGAGGTACTCACCCGCTCACGCCTCACCCTCGTCACGAACAACCGAACCCGGCGCCCTCAGCGCAACCACACGTTTGGACTAGCCCTTGTTTTTGGTGCTTGACACCGGCAAACACTGACATCTAGATTGACACCTAATCGACGCGTCAGTCAGGCGAGTCGGCTTGTCCTTTCAATGTCGCAGGAGAGCAAAGAATATGACTGCAAATCCCCGCCGCGCGGGCCGCAATCTGATCACCGCCTTGGCGGTGGTTTCCTCGCTGGTAATCATGACTGCCTGCGCAGCCGACGGGGCTCCAGAGAAGTCGGGGACGTCTGCACCATCAACACTCAAAACTGGTGGAACGTTGAATGCTGGCATCGTGGGAGGTTCCGCCAAGGACACGCTGGACGCGCATTCACCGGTTACTCACCCTGACATAGCGAGAATCATCCAGCTGTATAGCGGGCTTGCCACCCACGACGCTGAGAGCAAGGTCGAAATGGATCTGGCGGATACGATCACACCGTCCTCGGACGCGAAGGCATGGACCGTGCACCTGCGCGACGGGCTCAAGTTCAGCGATGGAAGACCCATCACGTCGGAAGATGTGATCTTCACATTCAGACGAATCACAGACCCAAAAAACCCGCAGACGATGGGCGAGGCGCTTAAGAACCTTGACCGAGACGGGATGAAGGCCACGGATGCGCAAACCGTGGTCTTCCCGTTCAAGAGTCCGTTTGCGTCTTTCCCGGATACAGTGGCCGAGTACAACACGGGGATCGTGCCAGTTGGCTATGACCCCATCAAGCCGATCGGCTCTGGGCCGTTCATGTTTGAAAGCTTTACTCCGGGCCAGCAGAGCACCTTCGTAAAGAACCCGAATTATTGGCGCACGGGATAGTCGTTTCTGGACAAGCTCACCCTCATTGATTTTCCAGATGATGCGGCACGTGTGAACGCGTTGCTCGGCGGTCAAGTGGACGTGATCGACCAGTTGCCGCTCGGCCAGATCAACGTCGTGAAGTCTAACCCTCTTCTTAAAGTGCTGGATTCGCCTGCGGGAGGGTGGATCCCCTTCACCATGCGCGTGGATCAAGCTCCGTTCGATAACCCCAAGGTTCGTGAAGCGTTTCGTCTCATAGTGGATCGTCAGCAGATGGTGGAGCAGGTGCTCGGGGGCCACGGGGAACTTGGTAACGACATGTACGGACGCTTTGACAATTGCTACCCCAAGGACATCCCGCAGCGAAGCCAGGACATCGCGAAGGCAAAGCGGCTATTAGCTGAGGCCGGCAAGAGCAACCTCAGCGTCGACCTCGTGACGTCGCCGGTCGCAGCGGGAATGGTCGAAGCTGCCCAGGTGTTCGCGCAGCAAGCCAAGGCAGCTGGCGTCACCATCAATGTGAAGAAAGTCGACCCAGGTGAATTCTTCGGGGACATGTACTTGAAGCGGAATTTCTCTCAGGACTTCTGGTTCGGAGACAACTATTTGGTCCAAACCTCATGGAGCAGCTTCAGAACCTCGCCGTTCAATGAAACACATTGGGACGACCAAGCGTGGAGCGCTATCGTCAACGAAGCCAACGCGACGACGGACCAGGCTAAGCAATGCCCGCTGATCCAGAAGGCCCAGCAAATCGAATACGATCGCGGCGGGTACATAATTTGGGGATTCCCAAATAGTGTCGACGCCTATGCTGCCAAGGTCCATGGTTTCACGTCGGGCAAGACTTTCATCCCGTTGAACTTCTTCGCTTTCCGAAATGTCTGGATCGGCGACTAGTAATGGCAAAGCCTGTCGGCATGCGGCGGCTGGTCGTCAGACGGTCTGTCTACGGAATCGTTACTCTTTGGGTCGTTTCCTCTGTTGTCTTTCTTGCCACACAGGCGCTTCCCGGCGACGCGGCCCAGGCCATCCTGGGCCGCGAGGCGACACCAGAAAGACTCGCCGCGTTGAGGGAACAGCTCCATCTGGGCGGTTCGCTGCCCGAGCAATACATCGCTTGGCTGAACAACTTAGTTACCTTCAACCTCGGCACGTCGCTTGCCAGCCGCGAGCCGGTCGTCCAGGTGATCGGCTCTACGGTACTAAACTCCAGCATTCTTATGCTCTGCGCCGCGGTCATTGCCATTCCGCTCTCAGTAGCCTTCGGGGCTTGGATTGCGCTCAAAAAGAACACCATTGTAGACAGCGTGGCCAGCGTAGTGACCCTGGTCCTGGCTGCCCTACCCGAATTCGTAATCGGTGTACTGCTGGTACTGCTGCTCTCCACGGGCTTCCTGCACATTTTCCCCGCGGTTTTCGTGCTTAGCCCGGGACAGCCAGTCTGGAGTAAACCAGCCCAGTTGGTTCTGCCGGTGTTGACTCTCGTGCTGGCTGTGTCGCCGTACATCGTACGGATCATGCGGGCGACAATGCTGGAAGTCCTAGAGAGTCAATATGTTCAGCAGGCGAGGCTCAAAGGCCTCCCGGAGCGCACCGTGATTTGGCGCCACGCCATGCCCAATTCGATTGGCCCCGTTGCGCAAGTCGTTTCTCTTCAACTCGCTTGGCTCATCGGGGGCGTGGTGCTTGTGGAGTACCTTTTCCGTTTTCCGGGGATCGGTTTCCAGCTCGTGGACGCCGTGACTAATAGGGACCTGCCGGTCGTGCAAGCACTGGTCATCGTCATCGCGCTCTTTTATGTTGTTGTGAACTTCTTCGCCGATGTCGTCACGCTGGCCGCCAACCCCAAAGTGAGAACTGCACAATGAGCGATACCGCAATTGCACCCGCTTTGACCCTCACCCGCAATCAACGCAAGAAGAGCCTGCTGCGCCGTGCGCTTGGAGCCAAGCGGACCGTGGTCGGCTTGGCATTAAGCATTCTGGTCCTCGCTATCGCTTTTCTCGGGCCATATGTAGCTCCGCACTCGCCAACCGAATTCATTGCGCCGCCCTTCTCCCCCGCCGGCGGGGGAGCCCCGTTTGGAACGGACAACCTTGGCCGCGACGTGCTGTCGAGATTCCTCGCTGGCGGTCAGGCTTTGATAATCCTCGCAATAATCGCAACAGTGCTGGGCGTCGGGCTGGGGATGGTGGTTGGCGTTCTGGCCGCGTACAGCCGAGGCTGGCTGGACGAGGTCCTAATGCGAGCTGGCGACGTTGCCTTAGCATTTCCGCAGATCGTACTTGCCCTATTGTTTCTGTCCATCAGCGGCCCGCAACTGTGGCTCCTGGTACTCATGGTCGGGATTGGCCACCTGCCGCAAGTAGCTCGGGTCGTGCGGGGCGCTGCTCTATCCATTGTCGAACGCGACTTCGTCAAGGCAGCTGAATCAGTTGGCATTCGTCGTTGGCGGATCTTGGCCGGAGAAATACTGCCCAATATCAGCAGCATCCTGGCGGTGGAATTTGGCCTCCGTTTGACCTACTCCATCGGCTTGGTCGCCGGACTGAGCTTCCTCGGACTGGGTCTGCAGCCTCCCGCTGCTGATTGGGGCCTCATGATCAACGAAAACCGCATCGCGCTCACAGTATCGCCATGGTCGGTGGTGTTGCCGGTACTCGCTATCGCGGTCCTCACCGTGGGAACGAACCTCGTTACGGACGGTCTGGCCAGGGCCGCCATCGGCGCAGATGAAGGAATCCAAGCATGAACATAGGCGCGCCCACTTTGGTGGTCCAAGACCTGAACATCATTGGGGTACCGTCGATGGCCCGAATCATTGACGAGCTGTCGCTTGAAGTTAGGCCGGGGGAAATCCTGGGTGTGGTTGGTGAATCCGGTTCCGGCAAGACAACCCTTGGGCTGGCGCTGCTGAACTACTGCAAGCAAGGCACCCGCGTAGATGGCGGCGGGGTCACTGTCGACGGAAAGGATCTCGCCGGGTTGAATTGGCGCCAGGTTCGTGAACTGCGAGGTCGAACGGTTGCCTACATTCCCCAGTCGCCGGCATCCGCTCTCAACCCGGCTCTGCGCATCGGCACGCAACTACGAGAGTGCCTGCAGGGCGACGCGGTAACCGTGCTGGAGCGGGTACGCGAAGTGCTTAGGGAGGTGGCGCTGCCCGACGACGACGCGTTCCTAGGGCGTGTCTCCTAATTCGTGTAACCAGATGGTGATGGCGCGGAGGACGACTCCTCCGCGGTAGGTCAGGGCAAGTTTGTCGTAGCGGGTGGCG
>NZ_SOEZ01000055.1 GCF_004402215.1 Cryobacterium tagatosivorans | reverse complement strand
GACCGGCTCGCATCCCAGCACCGGCTCTTTGGAAAAGTCACTGACCGGACCCACCACAACAAAGCCTACCCACGACGCCACTTGACCAGAGAGGCGCCCGAAAAGCACCGACCTGTCCACCTACGGGCTGGAAGATCTGGAGCACGTCGCCCAGGAACTCAACGGCCGTCCTCGCAAAACCCTCGATTGGGACACCCCGGCCGAGCGGATCCGTGATCTACTAATCCCGGCCTAATTCACCGCAGTGTTGCAACGACTACTTGAAACCGCCCCACACGTGGTCCCCGATATGCGGCCATGATGGACGGCTTCGGCCTTACCGCGAGGGAACAGTTAACGTGCGGGCTCCACGTGCACGTCTCCGTCGGTTCGGACGAGGAAGGCGTGGCGGTTCTGGACCGGATCCGCATCTGGCTTCCGGTGCTGGCGGCCTTGAGTGCGAATTCGCCGTTCTGGAACGGCGCTGACACCGGGTACGCCAGCTACCGCACACAGGCTTGGGGTCGGTGGCCGACAGCTGGCCCGGTCGAGTTGTTCGGCTCGGCTGCCAGGTACCATTCCCTGATCGCCGGGTATGTCGCATCCGGAGTTCTGCTGGACGAAGGGATGGTCTACTTTGACGCCCGGCTGTCCCGGAAGTACCCCACCCTGGAGGTCCGTGTGAGCGATGTCTGCCTGTACGCCGAGGACGCCGTCCTCATCGCGGGGCTGGTCCGTGCGTTGGTGGAGACGGCCGCAAGAGAATGGCGGCAGGGCATCCCTCCTCGCCCGGTCCCGGCCGCATTGCTTCGGCTGGCCCTCTGGCGGGCCAGCCGGTCTGGCATTAACGGTGATCTCCTGCATCCCGTGGACAACCGGCCGCAACCGGCGCCGGACATCATCGAGGCCCTCCTCAACCACGTCCGGGCCGCCCTGGCCGATTCCGGGGATCTCCACCGCGTGCGATCCGGGCTGGCTGCCATCATGCGGCGGGGCACCGGGGAAGGCCGGCAACGCGCCACGCTCGCACGCACAGGAAAGCTATCCGCCGTGGTCACCGACGCCATCCGTTCCAGCCGCCGCTCGCAGCCTCTTGGCGGGAACCCCGCCGGCGCCGGGATCCTCAGCACAGGTTGAGTTGCAAAAGCGCAGCAGCGACACACGACCGCCAATTGTCCCTCGTCCCAACAATCGGAAGCCTGCCTGGAAATGGTTCGCTGACCGGAGGGCCCATCCAGCGCGGATTCCCCGCAGGTCGTGGGTCGGAATCGCCGGTGGATGAGCCGGGAGCCGGAGGCCAGCTCATTGTTGCAGCCCCAACGCGAGGGTATCGTCGCCGGAAAGGGGCTCGTCCAGAACGCTGAAGATCCGATCAGCCGGCGCGGCCTCACTGTCTTCGACTGACGAGAGGTGGAAACAATGAGTGAGGCTGACAAGATCAAGAACGCGGCTGAGAAGGCCGCGGGAAAGCTCAAGGAGAGCGCGGGCAAGATCGCGGGGGACAAGTCGCTCGAGGCTGAAGGCAAGACCGACCAGGCCAAGGCGAGTCTGAAGCAGGCCGGCGAACATGTGAAAGACGTGTTCAAGAAATAGCGAACGCGCCCGGTACACTCAGGTGCCCGGACCTTCCGGGAACAACGGAAAGGAACACCATGAACATGCTGCTCATCGTCGTGGCCATCATCGCGATCGTCCTCTTGCTGACGGGCGGTTTTGTGCAGTCGCTGAACTTCCTATTGTGGGTGGGTGTGATCCTGCTGGTGATAGCGGTCATTGCGTTCTTGGTGCGCTCGATGTCTGGTCGTCGAGGCGCGTAACAGGCGCGTGAACCCAGCCGAAGCCACGATGCAAGGCTGGTCTTGGTTCCTGCGGCGGCTGTTTGGGCTCACAGGTGCTCGATAAGACCCAGCCGAAATCCGCGTTCCTGTTGTGCCTGTCGCAGAATTGCCAGGACCATCAGTCCAGATCGCAATGCCCACACCCGCCGCGGCAACCGTTGAATCGTGCACTGGACGCGCGCTGACCACAGGCATATTCTCACCAGCAGCGAAGCGTTCGCGAATCGACGTGCGGAGGTCCACCATGAGCGAAGAGATAGCGACACCAGTATCTGATGAAAGCGGGACGTCCCAGTCTGCGAAGCCACGCGAGCCGGACGCGGACAGCCCGGTTGGAGATATGTCAGTAGAGGGCGAAACCGAAGTAGGTCCGTACCCGTCCCTGACTCACATCGAAAACATGGAGCAGGCAGACCTGCCAGCAGTTGCCGAAAACGCCGCCGAAAGAAAGCCCAGCGAAGACGAGTGACGGCGCCGGGGTCAACCCCGCCAAGCAGAAACTGGATGACCAGTTCGCGACCGCTGACGATCGCAAGGCCGCCTGCGTGCCTCGACCCCGATGGTGAACAGCTCACAAGAGAGAACGCTCATCAGCGGAAACCCACCGGGCCACAACGCGGACGCCGGCGGCTACCAGCCGTAGGTGGGGATTGAATCCGTGGACGTTCTTGCTGGAGCTCTATTCTGCAAATCCTGCAATAGGCGCATTGGTCTCCCGGGCGACGGTCGGGTCAGGGGCGCGAGCATGGTGTGTCGGGGCGTCGTCACGGAGCCCGGCAGCCTTGCACCGGTCGGTGCCGTTTGAGATGGCGTAATACTCGTCCAGAGAATCGGTGTCGGGTTCGGTCAATTCGTCGTCATCCTGGTTGTCCAAATGGGGAGCCTTGATGATGAGGAACTTATTGATCGCTACGCGGAGGTGGACGCCGTCCCACTGCGCGCCGTCGAGCGGTACGAATGATTTGGCCGACCCGAGTATCCCCGTACGCACGCTAGCCCACTGAGGGGATCGATGGACGGGGTTCACGTAGATTCGGACCAGCGTGCCGATCTCATTACCCTCGGGGTCAATCACAAGGGCGTCGCACAGATCGTCGCTCGTAAAGTCGACCACGATTTTCCCTTCTTTGTGGTCCACAGCGGGGACTTCGTCTGGGCCAGCATTCCTTCCGCTCACGAGGTGCTTTCGCCGGCCAGTGTAGGACACCCGTTCTTTCTCCACCATGGCTCGACACGAAGTTCCCGACGTTGAACATCGCTCGCGAAACGCATGCCAATGCCAGCAGCACCCGCTGCCTCCCAGTGGATCCGTGGAAGTTCGTGCTGTCTTTTGCCCCAGACGGAGCACTTATCAGGGGAGTCCTATTCTGCAAATCATGCGAACATGCCGGAGTCAAGCTGTCATAATATCCATTATCGGTCATATTGGGTGGGATTCCGGGTGTGATCAAAGTGTCATGCACCGTGGTAAATGGCTAAACTTATGCACATGTCACTACCCCAGCCCGGACTGAGGGCGTACGAAATGTCCATTCGTTCGGACACCACTGAACTTGTCGGCCAGATGCGCGAGCTCTTGGGCGCCCAGCTGGTTGCCTATCTGGGTTCCGTGACCGAAACCCGCGCCGTACGACAGTGGGCCGATGGCACCCGTAAGCCACCAGCGGACGCGATTCGCCGGTTGAGGCTCGCTTACCAGGTCGCTGGTCTGCTCAACGAACGGGACCAGCCGGCGGTGGTCCAAGCTTGGTTTCAGGGGATGAATCCCCAGCTCGAAGACACGGCGCCGGCGCGGCTCATCCGTGAGGGCAACCCGGATGAAGTCGGCCCTCGCGTGCTGGCCGCCGCTCGCGCGTTCGCTGCCGTTCGATAGCGGACCCCACTCCGGCCGCAGCCAACTGTTTGGCCACGGATGCTGCTCGCTATGCGTTCAGGCCAGTCGGGAGCGTCGAATTTCAGCGGTGCCGGAATCGTCCGAGAATACGAGATCGAGTCGCGTCCGCCGGGTCAAAACCCAGAATTGGGTGTAATACTGGTGGTATTGAAGTGGTTATGCGGGTTTTTCTCGGATTCCACCGGCGATTGAAGGATCACATGGCTATCACGACGCACGTCACCACCGCCCACACGAGGATGATCAAGCTCGACATTCGGGAGATCACTCGCCGATTGAATGGGGCCCTGGGCGGGACTCTTGTTGCCTCTCTATCCGGGAGCAAAGACGCGAAACTCCCGTACCGGTGGGCGAAGACCGATGGTCCCGCGCCGAAGAACGAGGCGATGCGACGCCTTCAGTTCGCCTACGAGCAGTGGACGATGCTGGCCGAGGCTGAAGGTGAGCACGTCGCCCGCGCCTGGTTCATTGGAGCGAACCCGTGGCTCGGATATGACACCCCGGTCACCGCCATTCGTGAAGACCGGTTCAAGGACGTAGCCACAGCGGCTCAGGCCGTCATCGACGATTCCTTCTCCGGCTGATGCAGGTTTGTGCCCGCTCTGGGCTGGAGCTCGTGGATGATCCGATGCCTGGCAACTACCGCATTGCTCGTACTTCGTTCGGGCCGCTCGCCCCGGTGCCCCGAGAACTAGAACCTGACGGCTCTCTCGACCCTGCCGGTTGGAGCCGTTTCGATACTGTCGGGCGCACTCTGTACTCCACTGACGACCGGCTCACGTCTTTCATGGAGCTTCTGGCTCCGTACCGTACCGAAATCAACGGCGCCCGTCGCGCCCTGCAGAAAGACGCGGATGCGATGGGTGTCCCGCTCGATGAGTACTGGGCCATGGTCGTCGCCGACTGGGATGAGGCCGGAACGATGCGGGCCAGGTGGCTACCGAAAGTGTGGCGAGATGGCCGGGTTATCTATCGCCTGAACTATCCGTCTGGTTGGTGGGTGGACATTACATCAACCAGAACCCTCGCGGCGCTGTCCGCGCACCTCGACAGCGAACTGACTGACCTGGGTGTTACCGGAGGCCTCACCGTCGCCCACGTCACAAGTGACGACCGGGCGATCACCACCTTGATCGCGGGGTGGCTCAGAGACACGGTGACACTTTTTGACGGTACGCAGCCCCTCGGGGTTCGCTTCACCTCCAAGCACGGGCACCCCACCGGCGGAACCGGAACATGCTGGGCGTATTGGATGCCCGCGACCGACGCAGGGTTGGACGAGCCGATCAATATCACCGACGACATCGCCGTCGCCGAGCGTGACGCGGACTTGAAAACGGCACAGGAGTTCTGCAAGATCCAGACTCGTTGACCACGGAAAGCAGAAACGCTGAATCTCGCGTGTCGGCGGTTTCGCGCGGGATTTCACCTGTCTCGCTAGTTGAAAGACAGAGCGAGTCTCGACGGGTGTCCCGCAGGACGCATGTGAGCGGGATTTCCTTACGGGCGGGGTAAAGGTGACTCTCTTGGCCAAGCGGGCTGTGCAGGCCAGTCTCCGCGGGGCATATCCGTAGGAGGTCCCTTCCCCGAGAGGAGGAGCGGCGACTGCCGGCTTAGCCTCAATACCGTTCAGTTAAGCGTTTGAATGGTGATTTCTGAGGTGTTCAGGGGTTGTGGCCATTGGGCGTGGTGGAGACGTTTGGCGGGCCACTTGGAGAT
>NZ_SOEZ01000040.1 GCF_004402215.1 Cryobacterium tagatosivorans | reverse complement strand
GCGGAGGGTGCCGGGGGCGCGCAGAGTATGCCGCGCATGCGTCCGATGATCGACACATCGCCGGCGCCGTGGGGAATGAGGACCGTGGTGCCGGAGTGGAGATCGAGGTTGCCGGAATCGAATTCCAGGCGCGCACCGCCCTCTATGACCACGAGCACGGCGAAACCGGCAGCGATGTCATGTCGTGTGTGCACATCGAGACTCCAAGCGGCGAAGAAGGTGTCCGCTTCAGCGGGGAAGAGCTGCTGAGCGGTCGACGAACCCTCGCGGCGTCCGGCCGAGAGAAAATCGAGTTGATCGGCAGTGAGTTGCGACCGCTGCAGCCCTGAGATTGCCGTCGGAAGGTCGAGGCCCAGAAGCGCGCTCGACAAAGTGAAGCCGGGATAGCCGGTGTACTCGAGAAGGATTGAGAGATCTGTGGGTTCCTGCAATTCGACGAGTGTGATTCCAGGCCCGATGGCGTGGGCGATGCCGGCGGGTACGTACAGGGTGTCACCGACGTGCAGCGGCATCCTGTTCATCGCATCAAGCATCTCCGGAATTTGCTGGTTCGTGACCCAGATTTCGACTTCGTCGTCGGTGACCGGCCGGTTGAAGCCGAGATAAGCGTAGGCCTCGTCCTGACCCGCCGTGTCGACGACGATCCAGGCTTCGGTCTTGCCCATGGTTCGTTCGAAACGCGCCGCTGCGAAGTCGGCATCCGGGTGGTAGTGGACGAAGAGCCGCTCGTCTGTGCTCAGCAGTTTGACGAGGAGCATCGTGTTGGCACCAAAACGACGGACGTGCTCTGCGCCCAGGTACCCGAGCGGGTCTGCCTCGATAGCGGCACGTAGTGTGCGACCGTCAGGAAGTATCGTCAGGCCTACGCCGTGTCCGGAATAGACCTCGGTAGTTGAGGCGACGAAGTCTTCCGGGGTATACGGGACCTGCTTCCCGGCGCCGCGGAACCGGGCGATGCCTGAACCACCCTGGTAAGGCCGGTCGATCGGTTGGTTTGCTGCGAGCACTACGGGCTGCAGGCCGCCGTCGCGCGCTGACATGGTTGGGGACGTGGTGTGAGTCACGGCTTCTCTCGTTGCGTGGTCCCGGCGCCGGCCGAGAAGGTGAAGTCGATTTGGTAGACAATTGATGCCCCAGCGGCGAGGCTGGGTAGTAGGCCGAGTTCCGCGGCGGCCTCACGGCCCTTCAGCGTCGCAGAGTTGGACGGTTCGATGCCCACGACGTACTGGCCCGGCTGCATCACCTTCCACTGGTGCAAATGGGGAAGGGTGGTGGCGTCGAAGTCAATTTCCAGGGCGATCTGCGTTTCGGGGTTGGTCACCCGCACGACCGTCCGTGGCTCCAGCGGAAGGTGGTGGCGGAAGACGAGGCTCTTGCTTCGGGCATCCGGCTCGGTGATGGTTGACCAGCGTTCGGTTGCCGCCCTCGCGTCGTCGTTCTCCGGCGTGACCTGAAGCGCTGGACTGGAGAATTGGGTGGCCGGGCTGATGAGCGGCCACCCAAGGTTCAGGTGGTAGAGGATCATGTGCGGCTGGTCCGTACTGCCTTCGTTGGTGACGGTATCGGTCAGCCGAAAGCCGCTCGAACCAACTGCTGAGGTTATTGAGCGCCGCAACACGAAGTTCTCGCCGTGCACCGCCACCTGCCGGGTTTCCGCTTCGAGGATCAACTGCTCGCCGTCAATGACGGCGCGAGTGAGAGTGGCTGGCAGCGTGCCGAAGCGGCCGTGCAAGGCGTAACTGTCGCCGTTGCTGGAGCGGCTGGGATCCCCGATGGCGTCGAGGCCACACGTGGCAAGCAGCCCGCCGCCGAAAGTTTTCAGCCAGCCGAAGCCGGCGGTGTCGGCGAGCCCCGGTGCGGCCATCCCCACCGGTGACATCCAGGCGAAGGGGATGCCTGCGAATGTGACCCGGCCGAGGTCGAACGCCCGGTCGAGATGGATCTCCAGCTCGAGCCCACCGCCATTGACAAAGCGGACGACACGGGTACCGTTTTCGCTTCCGCCCGTGGCCACGTATTGGTCAATTCGGGCGACCTGCCCCAGTGTTCCAACACGGCCGCGCGCATGGGCAGCTGTCGAGGGGTAACCATCGTTTAACATGTGGGCGCTTCTCTTCGTATTGGCGGAAGTCAAGAGTGGGTGTGACGGAGTGAACCAAGAAGGGGCCGCGAGACCTGCACCCACGGCCCCTTCTTTACTAGCTGGACTCTTTGTAGATCTAGCAGGACTCTTTGTAGATAGCGTCCTGGATGTCAGCATCCTTCAGGTTCTCCTGCGTGATGATCACTGTCTCGGTACCAATGGACTTCTTGACTTCGCCACCGGTCAAGTGAGCGACAACCTGCTCGACTGCCAACTTGCCAATCTCGCCCGGCTTCTGCGCGATCAGGGCCTGCACGTCGCCGCGCTCGAGCTGCTCAATCTGGCCGGATCCCGCGTCGAAGCCGACCATCTTGACCGTTCCCTCCGCGCCGCTGTTGCGCAGGCCAGTTGCCGCGCCCTGAGCTGCGAACAGGTTGGTAGCGAAGATGCCGGCGAGGTCGGGGTTGGCCGCGAGGGTCGCGGAGACGATGGACGCCGCCTTGGCTGGGTCGTTGTCATTGATCTGTGCACCCAGGTACGTGATGTCCTTGTAGGTCTTGATCTGGTCCTCGAAGCCCTTCTGCCGTGCGTCAGACGTGGATGCGCCGGCCTTGAACGCGATCACCAGGACCTTGCCCTTCTTGCCGATGAGGTCAGCAAGCGCGTCAGCGGCCTGCCCGCCACCGATGGCGTTGTCCGTTGAGATGCTCGTGAATGCGAGGGAGGGGTCAGCCAGCGTGGTGTCAACGAGTCCGACTGGGATTCCCGCGCTGACAGCCTTGGTCAGCGGCGGAACGAGCGCCTGGGCGTCGGTCGGAGCGATCAGCAACGCGGCGGGGGCGGTCGCCACCATGGCGTTGAGGATCGGAGTCTGCACGGCAGCTTCGAACTGCTGAGGAATCTGGGTGCTGACCTTCATGCCGTACTCGTCGGCCGCGGCTTCGATGCCGCACTGCATCGAAATGTAGAACGGGTCATTGACGCCCGGGATGAAACCGATCGTCTTCCCGGCCAGGTCGGCGGTGGTCAGGGATTTTGCGGGACCAGCATCTGCCGCCGGTTCGCCAGTTGTTCCGCAGGCCGACAGGCTTGCGGCCAGGGCGGCCGCCATCAGGAGTGCTGCGCCGCGCTTAACCTTGTTCATGGAATTCCTTCTGTTTGGTTTTTGCTGAAGTGCGAGGGGTGTGATGTGGTTCACCGGGGGTTACCGGTCTCTGCTACGGCGCCTCATCTGATCGAGATAGACGGCTCCGAGGAGCACCGCACCGACAGCGATTTGCTGCCAGTAGGGGCTAATGTTCAAAACGACGAACCCGTTCTGAAGTACAACCGGGATAAAGACCCCGATGATTGTGCCGATCATCAGTCCGCGGCCGCCGAAGAGACTGGCCCCTCCGATGACGACAGCGGTGATGGTCGCCAGATTGTCGGTCGAGTGACCGCCGAGAGTGGTCGTCGCGAATCGCGCGGTCGACAGGTATCCGGCGAGTCCGGCGAGCAGGCCGGCAAGCGCATAGACCTTAATGAGGTGGCGAGTCGTGTTGACACCGGTGCGCCTCAGAGCCTCTGCGTTGGATCCGATGGCATAGGTGTAGCGGCCGAATCGGGTCTGTGCCAGCACGATTCCGAACATCACCGCAACGACGAGTGCGATCAGCGCCAACACAGGGATCCCCGCGACGGTTCCGGATCCGACGGCCTCAACGAGGGAAAAGGGCACGTTGCGCACGTCGACGCCATTTGTGATGAGCAATGATGCGCCAAGCGAAGCGCCCATGGTGGCCAACGTCACGATGAGAGCCGGAATCCTCGCCTTGGCAACAAGGAACCCATTGAGAATGCCCCAGAGGGTGCCAGCAACGAGTGCCACGATGAGGCCGATGATGAGAGTCAGCGGTGTTCCGTCGCCGATTCCAGCCATCACCATGGCTGAAACGACGCTGGAGAACACAAGCACCCCGCCGACGGACAGGTCAATGCCGGCAGTGATAATGACGAAGGTCGCCCCCACGGCCAGGACCAGAAGGATCGCGGCATCCGAGAGGATATTCAGCGTGTTGCTGAGCGTGGGGAAAGCGGTGGGCTTGAGTACGGAGAACACCACGATCAGGGCAACCAGCGCCAGAAAAAGGCGAAAGGTGTCGCTCTTGACGACGGAGGTGAGGAACGTTGGCTGGCGGTAGAGGTCGTCGTGTCCGACGATGGCGGTCGACGAGGTCTCGGTCGTAGGGGGGGTTGTTGTAGCCATCAGTTGTTGACCTCCATGGTCCCGCTGGTCATCGCTGTCACGAGATCGTCGACAGTGGCGTCCGCTGCATTGAATCGGGCAACTCGCTGACCGAGTCGAAGAACTTCTACTCGATCGCTCACTTCGAGAATCTGAGGCATGTTGTGGCTGATCAGAACGACTGAGATACCAGCCGCCTTGACCCGGAGGATGAGCTCCAGGACCTGCTGGGTCTGCACCACACCCAGAGCTGCGGTGGGCTCGTCCATGAAGATGATCTCCTGAGCCCACATAGCGGCGCGGGCGACGGCTACAGACTGCTTCTGCCCACCAGACAGGTCCGCGACTGGGGCAGAGATGTCCTTGAGCTTCACTCCCAATTGCGCCATTTGCAGCTGGGCGTTGTCGAGCATGAGCTTCCGATCCAGGAAACCGAGTTTGCCGAGAAGGCCTTTACGGAATACTTCGCGTCCAAGGTAGAGGTTCGACGCCGGATCGAGGTCCGGCGCGAGAGCCAAGTCCTGATAGACGGTCTCGATGCCGTGGTCGCGGGCGGACGTAGGCCCGTCGAATTTGATCTCCTTGCCGCCCATCTCGATGGTGCCGCTGTCGGGCGTCACTGTTCCGGAGAGGATCTTGACCAGGGTGCTCTTGCCGGCGCCGTTGTCGCCGATGAGCGAGACGATCTCGCCAGGGTAGACGGTGAAGTCCGCACCCCGCACTGCCTGCACGTGTCCGTAACTCTTCTTGATGTTGGTGGCTTGGAGCAGTGGTTGCACTGCTGAGGTGGAAGCGGGCATTGTCAAATCTCCTGTGAGGTGGGGAGGATCACGAGGTCGCGGATGTTGACGTGACGGGGCCGGGTCAACATATAAAGGACGGCGTCGGCTACGTCTTCCGAGGTGATGCCTTGTGCCTGTTCGACGCTGGATTCGGTCGAAGCGTTCTCGGCGATCCCCCAGAGCTCGTTGAGGACAACGCCCGGGGCGACTTCACCGATCCGCACCCCGGTTCCGACAAGCTGGCGGCGCACCCCGTGCGTAAAGGCCTGAACAGCATGCTT
>NZ_SOEZ01000001.1 GCF_004402215.1 Cryobacterium tagatosivorans | reverse complement strand
GGCGGCTCGCGGCGCGGACGGCGCGGCGACCGCACGCGGCGCGGGGGCGGAGTCACCCGCGCGCACCCAGCCGGGCCCGGCCGGAACGGCGAGGTTGCGCTGGTAGGCCTCGGAGACGGCGCGCGCCCGGGCATCCGCGCCCTCGTTGAGCGGGTGGTTCGCGTGCCCCTTGACCCATTCGAACCGGTACCTGCGGCCGACGAGCACCGCGTCGATCTCGATCAGCTGGTCCAGGTTCATCACCGGCTTCCCGTCGGCCTTGCGCCAGCCCTTGGCCTTCCAGCCGCGCATCCACTTGGTGACCGAGTTGATCACGTACTGGCTGTCGCAGATGACGTGGAGGTCGTCGTCGAGGTGCGCGGTGGCGCGGAAGAGTTCGAGGACGGCCTGCAACTCGCCCTGGTTGTTGGTGGCGTGTTTCCAGCCGCCGGCGCCCCAGCAGGAGTCGTCGACGTACCAGGCCCAGCCGGCCGGGCCTGGGTTGCCGAGGGCCGAACCGTCGGCGGCGGCGATGATCGTCATGCGAGCCCTTCCAGGTGGCCTGCCGGGTGCAGGACCTCTCCAGTGTGCCATCCCGAGCGGGCCGGGCCGGCACACACCCGCCGGTCTAGAGTGATGGTGTGACATCAACCATGAACGTGCGGGTGCGCTATTTCGCGGCGGCGGCCGAGGTCGCCGGCCGCGATGAGGAGACGGTGCTGCTGCCGGACGGCGCGACCGTCGGCGAGTTGCGGGCCGAACTGTCGCACCGGTACGGGCACGGCATGGAGGCCGTGATGGCCTCCGGATCGTTCCTCGTCGACTCCGTCGTCAGCCGCGACCAGTCCCGCCCGGTCGGCTCCCGCGTCGACGTCCTCCCGCCCTTCGCCGGCGGTTAGCGCAGGTCTCCGGCAGCCTGACGAGCCGGGGGTTTCGAGCCGGGGATTTCGAGCTGCGCGGGCGGCGCGCCGCTGCGCGTGCGGCGTGCGACGCGCGCAGCGGCGCACGGCCAGCGTGTCGCGCGCGGTGCTCCTAGAGACCGACCCATTCCGAGCTGCCGGCGGGGAAGTGCTGGCGCTTCCAGATCGGCACGTTCGCTTTGATCAGCTCGACCAGCTCGGCGCAGGCGGCGAACGCCTCGGCGCGGTGCGGCGCTGCGACGGCGGCGACCAGGGCGACATCGCCGACCCGGAGCGGTCCGGTGCGGTGGATCGCCGCGACCCGGAGCCCGGTGCGGGCGGCGACGCCCTCGCAGCACTCCCGCAGGAACCTCTCGGCCTCCGGATGCGCCTGGTAGTCCAGCGCGGTCACGGCCCGGTCCTGGTCGTGGTTGCGCACGATCCCCTGGAAGGACACCACGGCGCCGTTCTCGGCGGAGAGCACGAAGTCGTCCACGGCGTGCGGGTCGATGGGCTCCGCCGAGATGGCGGCGAGCACGTCAGGCACGGTCGGCCGCCGGCAGGCTCGCCGTCGAAGTGCTGCCCTCGGGCGCGGTCGCTGCCGAGGTGTTCGCTGCCGGCGCGCTCGCCTCGTGCAGGCCCGAGCCGGACACCTGGTCGACGAGGTGGTCGAGCAGGTCGGCCAGCACCGCCAGGCCGTCGCGCACTCCGCCGGTCGAGCCGGGCAGGTTGATCACGACCGTTCGGCCGGCCGTGCCGGCCAGCCCCCGGCTGAGCGCGGCCGACGGGGTGGTCTCCGCGCCGCGGCGGCGCAGGGCCTCGGCGATGCCGGGCAGTTCGCGGTCGAGCACGGCGGCGGTCGCCTCCGGCGTCTCGTCGGTGCGGGACACCCCGGTGCCGCCGGTGGTGATGATGACGGCGGGCTGCTCCCGCACCGCGGTGGCGAGGGCGTCGGCGATGTCGGCATCCGCGACCACCAGCGGGGCGGTCGTGTCGTAGCCCAGCTCCCCGAGCCAGGCCGCGATGACCGGGCCGGTCGTGTCTTCGCGCAGGCCCGCCGCGCCCTGGGTCGAGGCGACGATGACGCGGGCGGTGCGCCCGGGCGCGTCCGGCGCGGATGACTGTTCGGCCTCGGACGTGTCGCCGCGCGTCCAGTGCCCGCGCTTGCCGCCGCTCTTCGAATCCAGCCGCACGTCGGTGAGCGTCGCGCCCGGGTCGACCGCCTTGACCATGTCGTGCAGGGTGAGCCCGGCGATGGTGACGGCCGTGAGCGCTTCCATTTCGACGCCGGTCTGGCCGCGGGTCTTCGCCGAGGCCTCGATCTCGATGGTGTCCTCGCCGAGGCGGAAGTCGATCTTCACGGAGGAGAGCGGAACCTGATGGCAGAGCGGGATGAGCTCGGAGGTCTTCTTGGCGGCGGAGATCCCGGCGATGCGCGCCGTGGCGAGGACGTCAGCCTTCGGCAGGTTGTCGGCCCGGACGAGGGTGAGCACCTTCCTGGTCGTGACGAACCGCCCGCTGGCCACGGCCACCCGGCTCGTCTCCGCCTTGTGGCCCACGTCGATCATGCGCGCGCGGCCGTCGGCATCCAGGTGGGTCAGGTGCGTCGATTCGGTCATGGTGTCCATCCGTCAAGTTTCCCGTGCCCAGTGCTTCCTGTGCACAGTTTCTCCTGTGCTCAGTATCGCCTGAGCGCGGGGTCGACCGTGGCCGACCAGGCGTCGATGCCGCCCTGCAGGGAGCGCACGCCGGCGAGCCCGTAGTGCTCGAGGATGGCCCTGGCCCGGTCCGAGCGCGGCCCGTGGTGGCAGTAGACCACGACGGGCAGTTCGTCCCCCAGCGCGGCCACGGCGGCCTGGGGGTCGCGGGCCAGTTCCCCGAGCGGCAGCAGCAGCGAGCCGGGGAGACTGGAAACCTCGGCCTCCCAGGGCTCGCGCACGTCCACCAGGCGGAGCGGCGTGCCCGCGGCCAGCAGCTCGGAGAGCTCCCGCACGTCGATGTCGGGGGCAGGGGCGGCAGCAGGGGCGCCGCTCTCGGCGGTTGCGCCGGCAGCCGTGCCCGTGCCGGCAGCCGTGCCCGTGCCGCAGAAGGCCTCGTAGTCGATCAGCCCGGTGACCGGGGTGCCCTCCGGGTCGCTCGCGTAGGCGACCTCGCGAAACGTTCCGCGCAGGCTGTCGTAGATCGTGACCCGGCCGAGTAGCGGGTCGCCGACGCCGGTGACGAGCTTGATCGCCTCGGCGACCATGAGGGCGCCGATGACCGCGCAGACCGGCGGCAGGGCGCCGGCCTCCGCGCAGGACGGCACGGTGCCGGGCGCGGGCGGTTCGGGGAACAGGTCGCGGTAGTGCGACCCGCGGGCCGCCCAGCTCACGCCGGCCTGCCCGCCGAACTGGTGCACCGCGCCCCAAACCACCGGGATCCCGGTCAGCAGGGCGGCGTCGTTGATGAGGTATCGGGTGGGGAAGTTGTCGCTGCCGTCGAGCACGAGGTCGTAGCCGGCCATGATCGTAAGCGCGTTCGCGGCGGTGAGCATCGTGTCGTAGCCGACGGCGCGCACCTCGGGGTCGAGCGCGGCGATGCTCTCCAGCGCGGAGTCGACCTTGCTGCGGCCGACATCCCGGATGCCGTGGATCGTCTGCCGGGGAAGGTTGCTGGCCTCGACGGTGTCGGCGTCGATGACCCCTACATGTCCGAACCCGGCCGCGGCCAGGCCCGGGATGCTCGCGCTGCCCAGCCCGCCGGCGCCGACGACGAGCACCCGGGCGGCGGCGAGCCGGCCCTGGGCGGCGAGGCCGAACCCGGGTAGCGAGATCGTGCGGGAGTAGCGCGCCACGCGGTCCGGCGTCAGAGGGGCGCCCGGATCGGTCAGCGCGTCGAACAGGCTCATGCTGCCTAGAATAAGCCTGTCGCCGCCCGGGGCGTGGCGTGCAGACGGGACGGGCGGCGTGGCGAGGTTGCGGATTGGGTCGGTGGCCGTGCTCGGCGCGGGTCTCCTGCTGACCTCCTGCGCCCCGGCCGCTCCCGTCGGCCCGGAGCCGGGCGCCGTCGCCGGCACGGTCGTCGTTTTCGCCGCCGCATCGCTGACCGAGGCGTTCACCGCCCTCGGCGAGCAATTCGAGGCCGACCATCCCGGCACGAGCGTCACGGTCAACTTCGGCAGCAGCTCGGCCCTCGCGCAGCAGCTCACCGCGGGCGCCCCGGCGGATGTCTTCGCCGCCGCGAGCCCGTCGGCCATGGGCGTCGTGGACGAGGCCGGCCTGGTGCGGGGCGGGGCCACCGTCTTCGCCAGCAACAGCCTCCGGATCGCCGTTCCGGCCGGAAACCCGGCGGGAGTGACCGGGCTGGCCGACTTCGCCCGGGGCGACCTGACCGTCGCCCTCTGCGCGCCGGAGGTGCCCTGCGGCGTGCTCTCCGCGCAGGTGTTCGCCGACGCCGGGATCACCCCGGCCCCCGACACCCTCGAACAGGATGTGAAGGCCACGCTCGTCAAGGTCGAGCGGGACGAGGTGGACTGCGCGCTCGTCTACCGCACCGACGTCCTGGCCGCCGGCGGCGCCGTCGACGGGATCGACTTCCCCGGAGCCGACGAGGCGGTCACCGAGTATCCGATCGCGATGCTGTCCGACGCGCCGAACCCGGCTGCGGCCAGGGCCTTCCGGGACTTTGTGCTGTCGGACACCGGGACGGCCGCGCTGGCCGCCGCGGGATTCGGCGCCGGGTAGACCCGGCTGGCCGCACCCGGCCGACCCGGAACGGCCGGCGCCGGCCGGCGCGCGCTTCCGCC
>NZ_SOEZ01000074.1 GCF_004402215.1 Cryobacterium tagatosivorans | reverse complement strand
GACCGGCTCGCATCCCAGCACCGGCTCTTTGGAAAAGTCACTGACCGGACCCACCACAACAAAGCCTACCCACGACGCCACTTGACCAGAGAGGCGCCCCAAGCACACCGCCCTCGCCATCCACAGCGCCGACGACCTCGCCGCCGTCGCCACCAAGATCAACAACAGGCCCCGGAAACGACTCGGTTGGACAACACCAGCCCAGCTCCTGGTCGACGTACTACGATCCAGCTGACCAACCAGTGTTGCGACGACCGCTGGAATTCGCCCCAACTGAAAACAGGGCCACTTTCGTGTGGTTCTAGTGTGCCGTAGTCGCGGCGGGTTGGTGTTGCTTGAGCCGGTAACTGTTGCCCTTGAGGCTGATCACGTCGGCATGGTGAACGATGCGGTCGATCATGGCGGAAGCGATGTGAGGTCGCCGAACACGTCGCCCCAGCGGGCGAACAGCAGGTTGCTCGTCATGATCAGTGACGCGTGTTCGTAGCGGGATGACACGAGTTGGAAGAACAAGTTCGCGGCGTCCTGGTCAAAGGGGATGTAGCCGACCTCGTCGACGATCAGCAGACTGTAGCGGCGCAGCCGGATCAGTTCGGCGGCGAGCTTGCCCCGTGAGTGGGCCTCTTGCAGACGACTCACCCAGCCGGTCGCGGTGTCGAAGAGGACCCGGTGGCCCGCTTTGGCGGCCTTGATCCCAATGCCAACGGCGAGGTGCGTTTTCCCGGTCCCGGGCGGGCCGAGCAGGACCACGTTCTTCGCTTCGGTGAGGAACACGCTCGTGCCCAGGTGCACGATCAGGTTCCGATCCGCTAAGGGCTGGTGGTCGAAGTTGAAGTCCTCGAGCGTTTTATGGCCGGGGAAGCGGGCGGCCTTGATCCGCAGCCCGGCGCCGGAGGCTTCGCGTTCGGAGACTTCCTTAGAGAGCACCGCGGCCAAGTACTCCTCGTGAGACCAGCCCGCGTCGCGGGCCTGTTCGCCCAGCCGGCGGAACGCTTCGCTGATCCGGGGAGCCCGCAGCGCGCGGGCGTAGTACTCGATCTGCGATGCCGCTTCCGGACCAATCACGACGCGACCGCCAACTCGGTCGGGGCGGTCTCAATATCAACACGGAACAGCTCGTCGTAACGGGCCAGCGACGCCGTCTCGACGACCGCCGTGACGGCGGGCCGGCGGGCGCGCTGGGCTTGGAACTGGGCGCGCAACTCGGCCGCGCGGGCAACGTGCGCGGGGTCGGTCACGGTGAGTTGACGCGCCCACTTGCGGCGATGTTCGGCGATGAGGACGCCGTCGTGGTGAACCGAGACGGTGTCCAGGCTCGCGCTGACGTCCACGACCCGGCCGATCATGGTCGGATCGACGGAGTAGTCGTTGCTGAACGCGCGAACGTAGTAGTCCCGCGGCAACCGGACGCTGTTACGGAACACGACCTCCGGCGCCATCGGCGGCAAGCCCCGCATCGCGGCTCGATCGATGCTGATCAGGTCGTTGGGCCGGCCTCTGCGGGACCGGGAGAGGCGGTTGTTCGCGACCGGCAGCCACGAGGCGAGCTGCTCGTTGAAGTCGTCGGGCGACGTGAACGCCCGGCCTGACATGAAGCGGCTGCGGAAGAACTGGTTCATCCGCTCGACCATGCCCTTGGACTCAGGGTCCCGTGCCTTCAACAGCTTGATCTGGGTGCCCAGGGTGCCAGCGAACGCGGAGACGGGCTCGGTCAGTTTCCCGCGCCCGATGCCCGACTCGTTGTCCCAGGTCAACCGGGAGGGAACAGCCCCAGCTTCTCTGCACCAACGACCACATCCCGCCGAGCAGATCCGGCGTCGTCCGGGTCGGCAACATGCGCCCCTGAATGAACCCGGAAAACGCCGACGTCATCACCAACACCGGCGGCGGCGCAGCCTGGTCATGGCCGAGCGGCAGGTCCTCGTGCGGGAACCACAGGTCGCACTGGACCTGGAACCCGGGCGGGTGCCGAGCCTGTCCGCGGGGTCCGGCACGACGTAGTCCGGTCGGAGCTCGGCGACCTTGGCCCGGAACGGCGAGGGCGACCCCGACCAGCCCACCCGCTCGGCCGGGTCGCGGCCGGCATCGCATGGTGGTCGACGATTTGGACGTGCAGGCGCTGAAATCGAAGTATTCGAATGAGCCCGCCGGGAGCCTGAAATTCACGTTGAGCGATCAGATGGGCACGGAGGCTTGGGCGAATGTGAAATCGACTGACGGCTTGATCGATGAGACTTACTTCGTCTCGGCCGACTTCGACTCAAAGTAGACCGTGGCCAAGCTCGGAACATTGGAAGAATGACTCTGAGTCAACCGGGCATGTGCATTTGCGTCGCGTTCGACGTCCACTTATCGGGATTCGTATATCTCGCGACGATGTCCGAGTCGGAGGATGAGCACGATTAACTGGTCGTCGTGAATCTCGTAAATGATGCGGTAGTCACCCGTTCGGACCCGCCATTCGCCAGAGCCCCCGACGAGTTGGATCGCCTTGGGTGGCCGCGGATCGCGTGCCAAGAGGTCGATCGCTGCTTGAACTCGACGTCGGACCTGCGGATCGAACTTGTGCAGTTGCCGTTCAGCGGCTGGTGCGATCTTCACCGAGTAGGTCATACGAGGCCGAGGTCTGCCTTCACCTGTTCCCAAGGAGTCGGTTCGCTTTTCGTGCGACGCATCTCTTCACGTGATTCCTCGGCGGCACGAATATCGGCCATGTCTTCGGCCAATTTGATGAGACGCTCCAAATCGTCGACGTCGATGACAGCCGCGACCCGCCGCCCGCGGCGAGACAAGAAGACCGGCTCGTGCTCGGTGCGAGCGCGGTCGATGATCGATGCGAGCTGGTCGCGTGCATCAGAGACGCTGACAGGGACTGTGGTCGACATGCCTCAATCGTACATTTCATGTATTGGATGTACAAGAGGTCTTCAAACGTACAACTGGTGTCCCGCAAAGGGTTCCCAAACGCCACTCCCCCGAGGCTCGAAACTTCGGCGAATTGGCGCCGCATCTGCGTCTGTAGACGTCCGGCTTGCGGGCACCACTTCGGGTCATCGCGCGGTTTGTCGATCCAGTTATTGAGGCAGCCCGCACGAGTTCCCTCTGCTTCATGGTTAGTCGGCAATCGAGCCGGATTGGCCCCTCTGCTCGTCCGCGACGTCGACGTCGGCTAAACGTTCCTGGTTGTCGAAGGCGTCAGTTCGTAAGCGAAGGAGAAGAACTCCGCGGCCAGGAGTTCCGGCTCTTCATGCGCCATGAAGTGCCCGCCCTTCCCCGGTGCGCTCCAACTCACGATGTTCGTACAGGCCCGCTCGGCGATTGTGCGCGGAAAGCCGATCATCCCTGCTTCATGGCTCAACGTGAACGCCGCCGGTACGGTGATCTTCGGCCTGGGCGGATTGTGGCCGAAGTCGTAGTACTGGCGCATTGACGACCCGATCGAGGCCCGTCGCCCAGTACAGGGATCACCATGGAAAGAATGGTGTCGAAGTCGAAACGCGTGGCCAGATCACCGCCACAGTCGCTCCAGTCCCGCAACTTGTCGACGATCCAGGCCGCCAACCCGATGGGCGAGTCGTTCAGCGCCGCCGCGATCGTGTCCGGCCGCGTGATCATGATGGCACTGTATCCGCCGTCGCTCTCGTCGTACTTCTCCTCCGACGCGAGGAAGGCTTCCTCTGCCGGAGTCAGCGGTCGCGCGTCGAAGTCGGCCGGAAACGGGGGATGGATCATGTGGATGCCGGCCACCTCGTCCGGAAAGAGGGCACCAAGCCAGGCCGCGACCGTGCCGCCGATGTCGCCGCCGAACGCACCATAGCGTTCGTAGCCGAGCTCCACCGTCATCACGCGGTGCAGGATGCGCGCCATCGAGTCCCTGGTGAGGGGCCCCGGTGGCAGCGTGCTGAACAGAAATCCAGGCCGCAGCGGACCCAGCCAGGGTTCCTTCGCGGCATCTAGGAGGAGAGGCACCGAACCACTCCCCCCGTCTCGCTCAAGTGAAGACCAGGAGAATCAGCCGCGTGTCATCAACCTGATCGCTCAGCAAGTCGCGATTGTGCGATACGCAGTCGACTGCAAGCATTGCGAAATGCCCCGCACCGTAAAACTCGCTAGTACAGCTGCAGTCGTTGCGGTATACCTATGCATTGGCGTAGCGGGAGTCATTGCCCTCACGCAGGGGCAGCCGATCGGCTGGATTGGCGTCGGGATATCGACTCTGGGCATTGGGCTGCGCGTCGCCATCGAGTGGCTGCGTCGTTGGCAACTGGAGCTGGCCGCCAGGGAGATCGCCCGCCGCGCCGAACCCGGCTACGTCAAGCCCGTCATCGATCCTGCCGACGCGAGCCGGCGTCGCACCATCATTTCGATCGCATACATCGGGCCACCCCTTGCCATTACCATCGCGGCGATCTGGTTTGCACTGGCCTCTCCGAGCGACTTGCAGCCGTTCGCGGCCACCCTCGCTTTCGCGCTGCTTGTGGCGACCGGAGCAGTGGTGGTCGGAATACGCAAAGGCCTAAGGAAACGCGACGACGGCTAGGGCGTGTCTCCTAATCGAATCGTGATTCGTTTGGGAGGCTGGAGGAATGTCGCGTACTGCTCTGCTGACCGATGACCAGTGGACTCGGATTGA
>NZ_SOEZ01000005.1 GCF_004402215.1 Cryobacterium tagatosivorans | reverse complement strand
GGGCGGGGCGGAAGCCCGCGCCGGCAGAGCGGTCGCCGCCGCCTCGTCGGCCGTGGGCACGAGCGGACTCTGCACGGGCGTCGTCCACCACGGCGCGGGTTCCAGGTCGGACTGCGAACGGATGCCGCGGGGCGCCGGCTCAGGGAGGTGCGGCTGCTGCTCTGGCGTGCCGGCGGGCGCGGGACGCCCGGCGGGCTCGGGGGCGCGCACGGGTTCGGGGGCGCGAGCGGGTTCGGGCGTGCCGGCAGCTGTGGGCACTCCGGCCGGGAGTGCGGGCTCTCCATCCGCGGCGTCGACCGCGGCGCGAGCCGACTTCGGCGCGGAGAGCGCCTGGCCCAGCGGCTCCCGGCCGGACACACCGGCACCTGTCTGGTCGGCGCCGGGGCGATCGGCGCCGGACCTATCGGCGCCGGAACGATCGGGGTCGGGGTCGTCCACACCGTCGTCGTCGTCATCCGCGTCGGAATCGTCAGCGGAGGCCGGGCCGGCGACCGGGCCGGCGACCTCGCCGGTGTCAGCGGCGTCGTCCGCGTCGAGTTGGCTGTTCAACCACTCGAGGCCGACTTCGCCTTCGTCGCGGGGCACTAGTTCAAACCCAGATCCTCAAGCCCGATGGCCGCGTAGTAGGGGTAGCCGGCCGCCTCGATCACTTCACGGGCACCGGTGTTGCGGTCGACGACCACGGCGACGCCGGCGATCTCGGCGCCGACCTTCAGCAGCGCCTCGATGGCGGCCAGCGGAGATCCGCCCGTCGTCGACGTGTCCTCGAGAACGATGACGCGCTTGCCGGCGAGGTCGGGGCCTTCGACCTGCCTGCCGCGACCGTGGTCCTTGGGCTCCTTGCGAACGACGAATGCGTCGTACGCCTTGCCGCGGGCGGCGCCCTGGTGCAGGATCGCCGCGGCCACGGGGTCGGCGCCCATCGTCATGCCGCCGACCGCGGCGACATCCGGGATGTCGGCGATGAGGTCGAGCATGACCTGGCCGATCAGCGGCGCGACGCGGTGGTCGAGGCTCACCTTGCGGAGGTCGACGTAGTAGGTCGCCCTCTTGCCGCTGGTGAGGGTGAAGTCACCATGGAAGACGGCGTCGGCCGAGATGTAGTCAATGAGCTTCTGGCGGGTATCAGTCACGTGCCAACTTTAGGCCATCCGCAATCGACGCCGAACTGTGAGTTTGGCACCTTCCCGGTGCCCGGGAAGGTGCCAAACTCACAGTTCGGCGAGGGGGATGGCGAGGGGGATGCTAGAAGCTGCGAACGAGCGGGCGCTGCGGCATGCGGCGGTAGCCATCCTTCTTGACCTCGACGGCCAGGAAGGTAATGGACAGCAGGGCGGTGATGGCGATGAGGGCCGAGAGAACGAACACGAGGGTGCCTTTCAGGAGAGGGGATTCGCCGATCCAGACGGAGGCGCCATTGCTCGTGTTCGACAGTTCAATCTGACCACGCGGCATCCTTCAGCACAATCGCATTGTGCTGTACCCATCGTGTAGCTTGGCTACATGGACGTGCAACGCCTCGAGCTGCTCCGCGAACTGGCCGAACGGCACAGCGTCACGGCCGTCGCACGGGCCACCCACCGCACGCCATCCGCCGTCTCGCAGCAGCTCAAGGTGCTCGAACGAGAGGCAGGCCTCCCCCTCACCGAGCGCAGCGGCCGGGGCCTGGTCCTGACGGATGCCGGCCGAGCCCTCGCCCGCAGCGCCACGGATGTCGCCGTCGCGCTCGAACGGGCCACCGCGGTGTGGGACGAGTTCCGCAACCGCGCCACGGGCGAGGTGAGCCTGGTCACCTTCCCCACCGCGGGCCAGATGCTGCTTCCCGGGGTCCTGCAGCAGCTCGCCGCGCACACCGGGCTGATCGTGAAGTGCACGGACATGGACCCGGAGCTCAGCGACTTCCCCGCGCTGACCTCGGACTTCGACATCGTGCTGGCGCACAGCATGCGCGGCCAGGTGCCCTGGGGCGGGCGCGGGCTGACCGTGGTTCCCCTGATGACGGAGCCCCTGGACGTGGGGCTGCCGACCGATCACCGCCTGGCCGGGCGGGCATCCGTCGGGGCCGCGGATGTCGTCGGCGAGACCTGGATCGGCGTGCCGGACGGCTTCCCGTTCGAGCGGATCGTGCACGAGATCGAGCAACAGGGCGGCGGACGCGTGCAGGTGTCGCAGCGCTTCGCCGACATGCGCCTCGTCGAGGCGTTCATCATGGCTGGCCTCGGCATCGCGCTCGTGCCCCGGTACACCTCCGGCGGCAGCCAGCCGGGCCGGCTCGTGCTCAAGCCGCTGCGCGGGGTGGATGCCGAGCGGCAGATCGTCGCCCTGATGCGCCCCGACCGGGCCGAGCGCCTCGCCGTGCGCACGGTCATCGATGCCCTGCGCACCCGCGCGGCACGGGTGCAGGCCGAGCACACGTCCTGACGCACGGGGCGCACCGGGGGGCGAGCCGACGTTGGTCGAGCCCGTCGAGATTGGGTCTCGACAAGCTCGACCACCGGGACGGCCTCGACGACCGGGCGGGTTAGTCGTGCTGCGGGAAGCCCAGGTTGATGCCGCCGTGGCTCGGGTCGAGCCAGCGGCTGGTCACGGCCTTCTCCCGCGTGTAGAACGCGATCCCGGCGG
>NZ_SOEZ01000056.1 GCF_004402215.1 Cryobacterium tagatosivorans | reverse complement strand
GTAGGCGACCGCGCGGCGCATGACCTCGGCTTCCTGCTCAAGCAGCCGGATGCGCTTCTTCGCATCCCGGAGCTCCGCGGATTCCTTCTCGGTCACGCCGGGCTTGACGCCCTCTTCAACGTCGGCTTTCTTCAGCCAGTTCGCCAGGCAAGACTCCGAGATGCCGAAGTCCTTCGCGATCTGGTTCAGCGGGCTTCGTGCTTCCTGGCCACGGCGACGACGTCGCGGCGGAACTCGGGAGGGTAGGGCTTCTGCGTGATGACATCCTTCCAGCGAAGACGAATCTCCACAGGTCGGCCGCGGCATCGGATTCGACTACGTGCACGCCGGCATCGACGACCACACCCGACTCGCCTACGCCGAAATCCACGACGACGAGAAAGGCGCAACCGCCGCCGGTGTCCTCACCCGCGCCGCCGAGTTCTTCGCTCTGAACGGCATTCCGAGGATCGAAAGGGTCCTTTCCGAAAACGCCTTCGCTTACCGGAACTCGTTCGCTTTCAAGGACGCCGTCGCGCAGATCAGGCCGAGCAGCGCCTCATCAAACCGCACTGCCCCTGGACGAACGGGAAAGTCGAACGCCTCAACCGGACCCTGTCGATCGAATGGGCCTACCGGCAGATCTTCACCAGCAACCAGACGAGGCACGTCGCGCTTGCGCCATGGCTGAACTACTGCAACACTGAGCGGATTTACACCGGCATCGGAGCAACCCCGATCAGCCGAGTGCCACCAACGTCATGACTCGGTACCACTAGCCCTGCCGGGCTTGATACTGCGCACGAATCACCGGGGCAACCCGCGGTTCACGAACGGAGGCGATCGGCGTCGACCATACGGGCAACTCCCCCATGAGCGCCCAGCCGGCTTGCCGGGCCGCGCCCGCCGCCACATACTCACCCGCGACGGGGACAGAGATGGGATAGGGGAAGATCTCGGACGCGATCTTCTGCACGGACGAGTTTTGAGCTGCCCCTCCGATGAGCAGGAGTCTCCTGACCTCGACCGATTGGCTCATTACCGCGTCCAACCCACCGGCCAGACTGCACAGCATGCCTTCGATCGCCGCCCGAGCGAGGTTTGCCCTGGACGTGTTCTCCAGGGTCATCCCGAGCAGGGTGGCTGTCGCATCCGGGAGGTTGGGGGTCCGCTCGCCCTCGAAGTATGGCTGAAGCACGAGTCCGCCAGAGCCGGGGGCGACGGACTCGGCGAGTTCGCCCAGCGCGCCGTGGCTTACCGCGAGCAGGTCGGCAACGATATCCAGGATCCGGGCGGCGTTGAGCGTCGCAATGAGCGGTAGGAAGCGCCCCGTCGCATCCGCAAAACCGGCCACCGCCCCGGACACGTCCATTATTGGATCGTCGGTGACCGCGAAGACGGTGCCGCTGGTCCCGATCGAGATAATCACGTCCCCCGATGTTGCGCCGAGGCCGAGAGCGGCCGCCGCGTTATCCCCGGCTCCCGCGCCGATCACGGTGTTCGTACCAGGCACGCAGCCCGCGGGCTCAGCAGCACCGAGCACGCGGGGAAGGATTACATCGTGGCCAAGGGCGGCCATGAGGATCTCCCGGTCGTACTCCCCTGTTGCCGGATTCCAGTAGCTCGTGCCGCTGGCGTCCGAGCGGTCTGTAGTCAGTTCCTCGAGCGCAGGGTTCGCTGGTCCGAAGCCGCGTAGCCGCCAGGTGAGCCAGTCGTGCGGAAGCGCCACGGCCGCCACTGACGCCGCATGGTGTGGCTCGTTATCGCGGAGCCAGCGCAGCTTCGTTGCGGTGAAGGAGGCGACGGGCACGGACCCGGTTCGTCGGACGAACGCCTCGGTTCCGAATTCGGCGATAAGGTCGAGGGTTGCTTGGGCGGACCGCGTGTCGTTCCAGAGCAGGGCAGGCCGCACGATCCGGCCATTCTCATCGAGGAGTACCGAGCCGTGCTGCTGGCCCCCGATGGCAATCGCTGCGACGTCGGTCAGGCCGCCTGCCGCCTCGATCGCCTCGCCGAGCGCGCACCACCAATCTTCCGGGTCGACTTCCGTGCCAACCGGGTGCGCGCTGCGACCGGTGCGGACGACCTCTCCTGTGTCGAGGTCGCGGACGACCACCTTGCAGCTCTGGGTGGACGAGTCCACTCCCGCGACGAGCGTCATCGTGCCGCGTCCGAGCCGACGCTATAGCCGCTGAAGGAGAAAAGATCTTCACGGGTGAGAGTGATTGTCATGGCTGACTCCGATTCAACATCGTTGGTAGATTAACTGTCTGCTCCTGCTCAGCCGAGCACCAGCGCGGAGGGTGCCGGGGGCGCGCAGAGTATGCCGCGCATGCGTCCGATGATCGACACATCGCCGGCGCCGTGGGGAATGAGGACCGTGGTGCCGGAGTGG
>NZ_SOEZ01000002.1 GCF_004402215.1 Cryobacterium tagatosivorans | reverse complement strand
GGGGCCGCGGGCAGCCGCTGCCGCGCCCGCCGCCGCGCCCGCCGCGCCGGCGGTCGCCGCGGAATAGTTCCCGAATCGGACGACTGTAGCCGGTGTGCCGGCCACAGTCGTCCGATACAGCAACAGCAACCGTCAGTTCAGGGCACGGGGAGCCCTGCGCTCAGCCGGCGACGCGGGCGGCGATGTCGGTGCGGAACTGGGAGCCGGCGAGGCCGATCTCGCCCAGCGCCTCGTAGGCGCGCGTGCGGGCCTCGGCGAAGTCCCGGCCGGTGGCGACGACGCTGAGCACCCGGCCGCCGGTGGCGACGAGGGCGTCGCCGCGGGCGGCGGTGGCGGCGTGCGCGATCGTGACCCCTGGGACCGCGGATGCGGCATCCAGCCCCGTGATCACGCGCCCGGTGACCGGCGTCTCCGGGTAGTTCTCGCTGGCGAGCACGACGGTGACGCAGGCCTCGTCGGAGAACTCCGGTCGGGCCAGGCCGCCGAGCTCCCCGGTCGACGCCGCCAGAAGCAGGCCGGAGAGCGGGGTGAGCAGGCGCGGCAGCACGACCTGGGTCTCCGGGTCGCCGAACCGGGCGTTGAATTCGATCACCCGGATGCCGGCATCCGTCAGGATGAGCCCGCAGTAGAGCAGCCCGATGAACGGGGTGTCCTCGTGCGCGAGCCGGCGCACGGTGGGCAGCGCGACGGTCTCGATGACCTCGTCGACGAAGGCCTGTTCGCTGCCGAATTCGGCGTCGAGCCAGGGCAGGGGCGAGTAGGCGCCCATGCCGCCGGTGTTCGGGCCGGCGTCGTGGTCGCCGAGGCGTTTGTAGTCCTGGGCGGGGGAGAGCGGCAGCACGGTGTGGCCGTCGCTGAGCAGGAAGAGCGAGACCTCCGCCCCGTCGAGGAACTCCTCGATCAGCACGCTGCCGTGCTGGAGCCAGTGCGTGGCGTGGGCGACGGCGGCGGGGCGCTCCTCGGTGACGAGCACGCCCTTGCCCGCGGCGAGGCCGTCGGCCTTGACGACGTACGGCGCCCCGAACTCGTCGAGGGCGGCCTTGGCTTCGGCGAGATTCCCGGCGCGCACGGCCCGGCCGGTCGGCACGCCCGCTTCGTCCATGATCCGCTTGGCGAACGTCTTGCTGCCCTCGAGGGCGGCGGCGGCCTTGCCCGGTCCGAAGACCGGGATGCCTCGGGTGCGCAGCGCGTCGGCGACGCCGGCGACGAGGGGGGCCTCCGGGCCGATCACCACGAGGTCGATGTTGTTCTCGATGGCGTAGTTGGTGACCACCGATGAATCGGTCGGGTCCAGCGGGACGACCGGGACATCCGCCGCGATGCCGGCGTTGCCCGGCGCGGCCACGACGTGGTGGCGCGGCTCCTCGCGGAGGAGCGCGGTGATGATGGCGTGCTCGCGGGCACCGGAACCGAGGACCAGAATTCTCACGCGTTCAGGCTAGCCGATGCGGCCGCGCTCGTCCCGTCCCGCGTCACGGCCCGACGCGGCCGGCCGGGTGGCCGGCCGGGTGGCGGGCTGCGTGGCGGCTGGGTAAACGGGCCGCCGTGCTCGGCGCGGTGTCCGATTTCCGGGCCGGACCGGGCAGACTTGGGTCATGGCCAGGGTGAGGATCGAAGATGCGGTGGGCACGGCCGCCGTGCGGGAGTGCGCGGCGGACGCGGCGGGTGCGAGCCGGGACATCCGGGCCCTGGCGGTTCGCTACACGCTGCAGCTGCTCGCCGAGAAGGCGAGCGGCAACACCGTCGAGGTGCGGGTGCCGCCCTTCGGAGCCGTGCAGTGCATCGCCGGGCCGCGCCACACCAGGGGAACGCCGCCGAACGTCGTCGAAACGGATGCCGCCACCTGGCTCGCCCTCGCCATGGGCACCCTGGCCTGGCAGGACGGCATCGCTACCGGGCGCATCCACGCCTCCGGCCAGCGGGCCGACCTCGCCGGCGAGCTGCCCCTGCTCTGACCCCCGTTACCTTCTTCGTATCCCTTGATCGTGTAATTGTGTGAGGGTGTTGGCCTGTCAGGCCCGGCATGATTGTTGCCCCCAGTCGTTGATGATCCGGGGGGTGTTGTCACCGGGCTTGACTGGCATCAGGTGATCGCTGATAGGGGCCGGGCCGGACTCGTTTCCAGGCCGTTCGTAACGTGGATGCCGAGACTTGATGCCGTGGTTCCTGGCCAGCGATGACAGGAGACGGGAGCATTCATGATCG
>NZ_SOEZ01000058.1 GCF_004402215.1 Cryobacterium tagatosivorans | reverse complement strand
CGGGCGCGGCGGATTGCGTCGCGGCGGCCTTCGCCGCGGCCGCCTTCGCCGCGGCCGCCTTCGCTGCGGCCGCTGCGGCCGCTGCGGCGGCCTTGTCCGCCGCCGAACGGTCGACGGCGGCCGTGGCTGCCTTCAGGGTCGCGGTCTCGGCCCTGGTGTTCTCGACGAGCTCGAAGACCTGCTCGGGGAAGAGCCGCGTGTAGTACGTGAGGGAGGCAACGGATGCCGTGAGCGCCGTGGCATCCGTCTTGCCTTTGGCCGCGGTCACCGTGCTCTTGGCGACGCTGAGGGCGGCTTTGGCGCTTTGGTCGGCGCGGGCCTCGAGGACGCCGCCGTAGGAGTCCAGCTGCTCGTAGTGCGAGCCGGTGCTTGCCGCGTGGGCGGCCGTCGCGGCGATGCTCTCGCTCTGGGCCGCAAGCGCGGGCTGCAGCACGAGGCCGTTGGCGACAACAGCGCCGACGGCCACGAGCGCGGCGATCAGCACTGTACCGCGGCGGTTACGGCGGAAGCGGGTGTTCCGGTCGCGGTCCCGGCGGGTTTTGCGGGTCTCGGTGACGCCGGCGGACTTTCGGGCAGACCATTGAAATGAGTTATGCATGACTTTCACCATTCGAACCGGCTCGTGCACGGGTGGCCGGGCGGTTCTTGTTCGACGTTCCACGGGCGGGGCTCCGCGCGGGCGAAGTTGTTAGTATGCAACGGGTTTCTGCAGAACTGCCACCCAAATCCTGTGAATCTCCCCCCAAAAGGGGGTCACCGCCGGATCCCGGCGAGGGCGGATTCGCCCTCCGGAAGCACCCCGATGCCTATGCTGGAGGGGACATGAGACTCTTCCTGATCCGCCACGGACAGACCCCCGCCAACGTTCTCGGCCAGCTGGACACCGCCCACCCGGGTCCCGGCCTGACCGACCTCGGCGCGCGCCAGGCCGCCGTGATTCCGGACTCCCTCCGCTCGGAACCGATCGACGCGATCTTCGCGTCGACGCTCCTCCGCACGCAGCTCACCGCGGAGCCGCTCGCGGTCGACCGGCGCCTCGAGGTGCACGTGGCCGAAGGCCTGCACGAGATCGAAGCCGGCTCGCTCGAGGGCCTGAGCGACCGGGCATCCGTTCGCGCGTACATGGAGACCGTCTTCGCCTGGGGCGCCGGTGACCTCGACACCCGGATGCCCAGGGCCACGGACGGGCACGCCTTCTTCGCCCGGTTCGACGCCGATATCGAGCTCGCGGCCTCCGGCGCCGAAACCGCCGCCGTTTTCAGCCACGGGGCGGCGATCCGCGTCTGGACGGCCGCCCGCGCCCGCAACGTGCCGCCGATGTTCGCGGGCACGAACGACCTCATCAACGCGGGAGTTGTTGAGCTGACCGGCTCGCCGGACGCCGGCTGGACGCTCGTCTCCTGGGCGGGCCTGGTCGTGGAGCCTGTTCCTCGCCGGGCCGCTCGCTGAGCCGGGCTAGTCGCTGAGCCGGGCTAGGGCGTGTCTCCTAATCGAATCGTGATTCGTTTGGGAGGCTGGAGGAATGTCGCGTACTGCTCTGCTGACCGATGACCAGTGGACTCGGATT
>NZ_SOEZ01000019.1 GCF_004402215.1 Cryobacterium tagatosivorans | reverse complement strand
CCGCCGGACTTAACTTAGAAATACCAGGAAAGCCACCCTTCGGGGTGGCTTTCCTGCGTTAACGGCCACCCTCCCGGGGTGGCCGTTTTCTCGTTAACGGCCACCCTCCCGGTGGTCGTTTCCTCGGCGACGACATCCGCCCCGGCGACAAATCGCAGCGGCGGTTGTTCCAGCCCCGCGATTGTCAGGAGCGCGGCACCCAGCTTGGTGGGGTCTCCGCCCTGAAGGCCGTTCATGCTCTTCCACGCCGTGATCGTCCGGGCTGTGCGTTCGGCGTAGTGGTCGATGGAGAGTTCAGGCCAGATCGAGGACGCACCCTCGACGAGGAGTTCGGTGCGGAAGAAGCCGGGTTCGACGATGGTGGTCTTGATGCCGTATCAGCGTCGGTGATGTCCAGGGAGACGGCGACGAGGTTCTCGTGTTCGCCGATGGTTTCGGTGACCTTCGCGGCGACGCGAGCGGTCGCGACCACCGAGTGGCCGGCGGCAAGTGGTCGCCCTGCTCGCCGGGATGAGTACGGAACACTACTTCCGCCTGGAACGTGGCAACGCAACGGGCGCCTCAGCCGCCGCGCTCGAGGGAATACGCCGGGCCCTGCAGCTCGACGACGCTGAGCGCTCGCATCTCTTCGACCTCGCCGGGGAGCCAGCTCCGGCTCCCGGCCACCGAAACGACGGGCCTCCCGATCCAGGCTGGTCCGGCAGAGTGTGCAGCAGACCATCGACGCGATGTCGACCGTTCCCGTCTTTGTCCAGAACGGTCGCCTCGACCCGATCGCGGCCAACCACCTCGGCAGAGCCTTGTTCTGCTTCCTGTTCGAAGATCCAGAACGCCCGATGAACGCGGCCCGGTTCGTGTTCCTCGACGCGCGCGCCCAGGACTTCTACCGCGACTGGGAGTCGACCGCGGAACAGATCGTCGCGATTCTCCGCACCATTCTCCACACCGAGGCCGGCCGAAACCCATACGCCCGTGCCCTCACCGACCTGGTGGGGGAGCTGTCCACTCGGAGTGATCAGTTCCGGACTCTCTGGGCCTCGCACATCGTTCGAGAGCGCCGCACCGGTATCAAGAGCATCCACCACCCAATCGTCGGTGATCTGGACCTTACCTACGAGGGCATGCAACTGGCAGCAGAACCGGAGCTGCTCCTCCTGGCCTACGCCGGGGTCCCCGGCTCCGCCTCCTCTGACGGACTCCAGCTCCTGGCTGGCTGGGTCGCCGGCAAGGAGTACCCCTCGGGCGCAGCTATCTCGGTCCAGGGCAACGAAACAGCGACCGGCGCTTAGGTGAACAGCGAGAGACACGCCCGGGAAGCGCACGGTTTTGACGGGCGCCCCAGCTGACCGTAATGTATATCTACGTACCCCACAGGTGCGGAAAGCGGAATGCTTCCCGGCCTCAAGCGGGACCATCCCAAGCTGAACGATGTGAAGATATTCGCGGAGTTTGCTTGATGACGTT
>NZ_SOEZ01000003.1 GCF_004402215.1 Cryobacterium tagatosivorans | reverse complement strand
CGCAATACCGTTCAGTTAAGGTCTTTCGTGTTACGTTGACGGTATGGCGCGTACAGGGTGGGTGAAGCCGGTCTCTGATCGCCGGCTGTCAGATTTGGTGTCGGTGGGTTTGTTGACCCGCGTGTTCCCGGCTGATGTCATCGACGAAGTAGTCAAAGCGGCGGGGCGGACCGAGCAGCGGAACCGGGCGTTGCCGGCGCGGGTGATGGCATATTTCTCGATCGGGATGGGGCTGTATGCCGAAGCGTCGTACGAGGATGTATTTGCTCAACTGACGGATGGGTTGTCGTGGTCCTCTGGCTGGTCTGAGACCTATGCGCCCCCGTCGAAGTCGGCTATTTTTCAGGCGCGTCGGCGGCTGGGGTTTGAGCCGGTGCGGGACTTGTTCGCCCGCGTGGCGCGCCCGCTGGCAGGGCCTGACACGCCGGGGTCCTGGTTGGCCGGGCGGCGTTTGATGTCCATCGATGGAACAATCCTGGATCTGGCCGACAGCACGGTGAATGCGGAGTTCTTTGGCCGCCCGCCGGTCAGTCGGGGGGAGCAATCCGCTTTCCCGCAAGCACGCTTGGTGGCGTTGGCGGAGTGTGGAACGCATGCCGTTTTGGACGCGGTGATTGGCCCGTGCACGACGTCGGAAATTGAACTTTCCCGGGAGCTCGCGGGGCGCTTCAAACCGGGCATGTTGGTCCTCGCTGACCGCGGCTTCTATGGCTTCCGGTTGTGGGCGCAGGCGGCCGCGACGGGTGCTGACCTGCTCTGGCGGGTCAAGACGAACCTGCGCCCCCGGTATCAGGAGACCCTCGCTGATGGGTCCTGGCTGGCGCAGATCATCCCGACCTCGGGTACGGGACGTCAACAGACACTGCCGTTGACGGTGCGGGTCGTGGACTACACGATCGACGACGGACGCGACAGCCCCGACGCCTACCGGTTGCTGACCACGATCCTGGATCCGGACGAGGCTTCGTCGGAAGAACTCGCGACCGTGTACTCCGAGCGGTGGGAGATCGAGTCAGTATTCGACGAGCTGAAAACGCATCAACGCGGCCCCCGCATGGTGATGCGGTCCAAATCCCCAGACCTGGTCAAACAGGAAATCTGGGGCCACCTGTGCTGCCACTACGCGATCCGCACCCTCATGGTCGACGCCGCCCAGCACGCCCGCCGCGACCCGGACCGGGTCTCCTTCGTCGCCGCACTTCGAATCGCCCGCCGCTCCGTGGCCCAGGGCGCTTTTTCCCCCTCCGCGCCCTGATCACGCCAGGGCCATCTGGCGTCATGCGGTACTCGCCCTCGTTCGACGGCTGAATCCCGCTCGCCGACGAAGATCAAACCCTCGAGTCATCAAGCGCAAGATCTCCAAGTGGCCCGCCAAACGTCTCCACCACGCCCAATGGCCACAACCCCTGAACACCTCAGAAATCACCATTCAAACGCTTAACTGAACGGTATTG
>NZ_SOEZ01000062.1 GCF_004402215.1 Cryobacterium tagatosivorans | reverse complement strand
GGGCGCCTCTCTGGTCAAGTGGCGTCGTGGGTAGGCTTTGTTGTGGTGGGTCCGGTCAGTGACTTTTCCAAAGAGCCGGTGCTGGGATGCGAGCCGGTCACGCTGGATATTAGGGCCGTTCCCGGTTGTCCTGCCGGGCCCGCTGTCCGGCGTGTGCAGTCAGCCGTCAGAATCCGAAACACGACGGTAGCCAAACGCCGTTTCAGGGCACGGATTGCCTCTTTACTGCTTTTGCCCTCGCTGCGTTTCCGGTCGTAGAAAATGCGCCCTGGGCTCGTTCGCATGCTGATCTGGGTGAGGGCTATGACGTGCATGGCATAGTTCAGTTGCCGGTCCCCGCCCCGGGAGAGGCGATGGCGGATCACGTCCCCGGATGACACTTCCCGGGGTGCGACGCCGGCATATGCGGCGAAGTGCGCCTCGGTTGTAAACCGGGTGACCATCCCTGTTCGGGCAAGGATTTTGCCAGCGGTCAACGGGCCTATTCCCGGGATGCTCGTCAGCGTGGACTGCGCGTTGGCCACGCGGGTGGTGATGTGGCCGGTGGCCGTGGCGATCCGTTTGTCCAGCCGGCGGATCTCGCCCACGAGGTCGGCTGCGATCAGCCGGCGAGTTGTGGCCAAACTCTCCGGCGGTCGAACCCGACGCAGTAACGCTGCTGCGGTGTCGGCGGTCAGGTTCCGCGGTGCCCCACCGACGACCAGCAAGACCATGATCGCGTGCAACCGATTCACCGTCTGTGTTCGGGTCCGCACCAGGTCGTCGCGGTACTCGGTGAGGACCTTCAGTTCCGTAGCTGCCGGATCAGTGTGGACGGGCCGCAACTTCATGGAGGTAGTGGCGGCAACAGCCACTGATAGAGCGTCGTCTTCGTCGGATTTGCGGCCGTGACCGGTAGAGAGGACCCGAACCCGGGCGGCGAGCTTCGCAGGAACATCCCACGCGGTGACTCCGTCCCCAGCAAGCAACGCGGACAAGGGAGCGCCGAGCCCGTAGGCGCCCTCGATGGCCCAGACCGGATCCGAGTACCGATCCGCGAAGCGCAGCAGCTGCCGATAGCCAGCCGCCGTGACCGGCGCCCGCACGGATGCGAGTTTCTGTCCGCGGGGATCGACAGCGACTGCTGTCCAACTTTCCTTGTGCGGGTCAATACCGATGATCGTTGCTGCCATGACATGCCTTTCAGTTCATCGGATAGGTGAACAGCGGAGGGCAAACCAGCTTTCAGAACGTATCCAAGCCTCTCTCAGGCCACTCCGCCGAAGAGACCGTCGCTGGCCCGCACGCCCTAAGAAAGCCAGGCCAGAAAAAGGTCGACAGGAAGTACTCGAGCGAGGCCTGCCACGATCTGAGAACAATGGGCTGCAGACCCACGATTCCTACCCCTATTCAACAAGCTGGAAGTACTGCCGCAGCA
>NZ_SOEZ01000077.1 GCF_004402215.1 Cryobacterium tagatosivorans | reverse complement strand
GCGTCGGCCCTGGCCGCGTTCCCGGCCTGGCGCGACACCTCGCAGGCGAAGCGCCAGACCATCCTGTTCAACTTCCGTGAGTTGCTCAACGCCCGCAAGGGCGAGCTGGCCGACATCCTCACCGCCGAACACGGCAAGGTGACCGCGGATGCGCTCGGCGAGATCCAGCGGGGACTGGAGGTCGTCGAGTTCGCGCTCGGCATGCCGCACCTGATCAAGGGCGACTACTCCGAGAACGTGTCGACCGGCGTTGACGTGTACACGCTGCGCCAGGCGCTGGGCGTGGTGGGCATCATCAGCCCGTTCAACTTCCCGGCGATGGTGCCGCTGTGGTATTTCCCGATCGCGATCGCGGCCGGTAACACGGTCGTGCTCAAGCCCAGCGAGAAGGACCCGTCGGCGTCGAACTGGATGGCCGAGCTGTTCACCGAGGCTGGCCTGCCGGCCGGGGTGCTGAACGTTGTGCACGGCGATAAGGAGGCCGTCGACGCGTTGCTGGTGAACCCGGCCGTGCAGGCGATCTCGTTCGTCGGCTCCACGCCGATCGCGAAGTACATCTACGAGACCGCGGCGCTCCACGGCAAGCGGGTCCAGGCGCTCGGCGGTGCGAAGAACCACATGCTGGTGCTGCCCGACGCCGACCTCGACCTCGCCGCGGATGCCGCGGTGAACGCGGGGTTCGGCTCCGCGGGGGAGCGTTGCATGGCGATCAGTGTCATCGTCGCGGTCGAGCCCGTCGCGGACGAGTTGATCGCGAAGATCACCGAGCGGATGTCGGGGCTCAAGGTCGGCGACGGGATGCGCGGCTGTGACATGGGCCCGCTGATCACGAAGGTGCACCGCGACAAGGTCGCCTCCTACATCGACATCGCCGCGGCGGACGGGGCCGAGGTCGTCGTCGACGGGCGCGGCATCGAGGTCGACGGCGACGCATCCGGTTTCTGGCTGGGCCCGACCCTGTTCGACAAGGTCGGCACGGACTCGGCCGTGTACCAGGACGAGATCTTCGGCCCGGTGCTCTCGATCGTGCGGGTGGGCACGTACACCGAGGGGCTCGACCTGATCAACAGCAGCCAGTACGGTAACGGCACGGCGATCTTCACCAATGACGGCGGAGCGGCCCGCCGTTTCCAGAACGAGGTGCAGGCCGGAATGGTGGGCATCAACGTGCCGATCCCGGTGCCGGTGGCGTACCACTCGTTCGGTGGCTGGAAGAACTCGTTGTTCGGCGACGCGAAGGCCTACGGCCCCGCCGGGATCGCGTTCTACACGCGGGAGAAGGCCGTGACCAGCCGCTGGCTCGACCCGAGCCACGGCGGCATCAACCTGGGCTTCCCGCAGCACGACT